>NZ_JBITHZ010000003.1:340579-790806 GCF_044458585.1 Nonomuraea sp. NPDC050451 | reverse complement strand
GACATGATCCACATTCCCCCGAATGCTGTGTGGTTGATCTTTACCTTCGATCATCTACCCAGAGTGATCATTTCCACACTTAGAGTGATACCCCCCCAGACGTCGGCCCGGGTGCAGGCCTCAGGCGTGCGTCCATCCACCTTGTGCAGGAAGGGCGGGGCGTGGTGGTGGCGACGGCCGCACGAAGAACGGTCGTCGCCACCACGTTGGTCGGCCGGGTCACGGCGATCGGGTGTCGCCGCCCCGCTGACGACCGGCCGGACGTGTGCTGGGCTCCGTGGTCGGTGTCCCCGACGTGGTTGCGGTACAGGGTGATCGTACGGCGTGTGAGCGGGAAATGCTGGATGGGCTGGATTGTTCTGTCCTTGAGGTTGGGGTCGTTGAGCTGGTCAGAGGGTTGTTGGCCAGTTCGGGTCACGGCCGAGATAGGCCAGAAGGTGGTCCTGGGCTGAGGCGTGCGCGGGCCGGGTCCTCGGCGGGGCGAACCGGTGCGGCCGGTCAACGTCCGTGACGAACAGGTGGGCCAGGTCCAGCAGTTCCTCCGCCATGGGGGCCGGGATGGGGTGGTGCTCGCCGCAGGCTCTGGCGACGTCCCAGCCGTGCACGGCGATCTCGATCGCACCCGCGGCGGCCACCATGGGGGCGGTCAAGTGGCGATCACCTATGGACACCATCCCGGGATGGGTGACCGTGCCCACCCACACACTCAGCGCCTCTGTGGCGCGGTCCCTGAGAAGGAGCGCCGGGTTGGCCCCGCACCTTTCCCTCCGCGGCGCAAAGCCAGCGAAGCGCAAAGCGGCCCTGTCTCCTTCTCCGGTCGCGCACACACCCACCTCACGGACACCAGAACGCGAAGAGGCGCTCGCTCCTCCCCCGGACGCGGGTACGGCCGACCCGCTAAGGCCAGTGCCCGATGAGGCACCGCCCCCTCCGCCCGACGCAGACGCAGCGGACCCACGAACACTGGAGCGCGATGAGGCGGTGTCTGCACCGCCGGACGCGGGTGCCGTCGGCCTGCGAAGGCTGCACTGTGAAGGAGCGCCACCACCGTCGCCTGGTGTGGGGGTGGTCGGCCTTTGAGGGGCTGGGGTGGGCGGCGTGCGCGGGTTTGGGGGTCTGGATGTTGAGGCAAGAATGACGGGCATTCGTGGCGGCGGTGGGGGGATGTGGCCGGAGGCGGCGTCGTTCAGGGTTCGGAGTGAGTCGGCCATGTGGTCGAGCAGGTGCTGGAGGTTCCAGTCCGCGCAGGGAGTGGGACGGCAGAGGGTGGCCGGGGTGACGACGCGGAGGCTGCCCAGCGCGTAGTCGATCGCCCGTTCCAGCAGTGCAACCCCCGCGGCCAGTGCCTTTTCTTGATCGCACATATCGCCTCCTCTCTCACATGCAGACCCGCGTGCCCGGGAAAAGTCATCGGCTCCGCGTACGCTTGGGGCCGGAGCCGAAGGGGATCTGCTATGGGCCTGCTCAGCGGACTGCTCGACCGTTTCCTCGGATTGCCCGAGGCCACGACACCCGACATCGAGATCACCCACGACCTGAGCATTCCGATGCCCGATGGCGTGGTGCTGCTCGCCGACCGCTACCGACCGCGCGGTGCGGGGCCGCTGCCCGTGGTGCTCGTACGGACCCCGTACGGCAAGCACAAGTTCGACGTCAAGGGCACCGCCCGCGTGCTGGCCAGGCGCGGTATGCAGGTTGTCGTGCAGAACGTGCGCGGCACGTTCGGATCCGGTGGCCGGTTCGCGGCCTTCCACCAGGAGAGGGAGGACGGGCTGGCCACGGCCGCCTGGTTGCGCGGGCAGGCGTGGTGTGACGGGCGGCTGGCGACGGCGGGGGCCAGCTACCTGGGATACACGCAGTGGGCGGTCGGGCCGTACCTCGATCCGCCGCTGGAGGCGATGTGCCTGGGGGTCACGGCGAGCGAGTTCACCACGACGTTCTATCCGGGCGGGGTGCTGTCCCTGCACAACATGCTGACCTGGTCCGCGCTGATCGGCACCCAGGAGGAGGCCCGGTTGGGCGGCCTGCTGCCCGACCCGCGCCAGGCCCGCCGGTTGCGGCGAGCCATGGCCCACGTGCCGATCGAGACGTCCGACCTGGCCGCGATCGGGAAGGCGGTGCCGTTCCTGCGTGAGGTGGCCGCGCATGCCGAGCCGGGCGACGGGTTCTGGAGCGACACCGAGAACAGCGCGGTGGTGGCCAAGATGACCACGCCGGTCAGTATGGTCACTGGCTGGTGGGATCTGTTCCTGCCCGCGCAACTGCGTGACTTCGTGGCTTTGCAAGGGTCCGCCGTCGACTGGGGGAAGAGCACCGGCGCGATGGAGGAGGGTGGCGGGGACGCGCCCACCAGAGCGACGGAGGAGGACGGCGCGGGTGTAGCGACCCGAGCGGCAGAGGGAAGCGGCGCGAGTGCGGCGGTAGAAGGCGGGGGCGCGACGAGCCAAGCGGCGGAGGAAGGCAGCGCGAGCACGCCGGCCGGAGTGGCGGGAGAAGGCGGCGGGAGTGTGGTGGCCCGAGCGGCCAACGAAGGTAGCGCGAGTGTGGTGGCCCGAGCGGCCGACGAAGGTAGCGCGAATGTGGCGGCCCGAGCGGCTGGGGGAAGTGGGGTCATTGAGGCTGGTGGAGCCATCGAGGTTGTTGGTGCTGGTGGCGGGTGGGTGGGCCAGGGGGCGTTGCGGGGTTTGGGTGCTCGGCGGGCCAGGATTGTGATTGGGCCCTGGGGGCATGATCTGGGGGCGATTCGGGCGGTTCTCGTCGATCAGGTGTCGTGGTTGTCGGCGCAGCTGCTCGGCGACACCGCGCAGCTCCACCGCTCCCCCGTACGCCTCTATCTGCAGCGGGCCAACCGGTGGCTCGACTTCGACGCCTGGCCTCCCCCGCAGTCCGCGCCCACACCCCTCTATCTGCTCCCCCAGCGCCGGCTCGGCTGGGACGCGCCCGGCGGGGCAGGTAGTCCGGATACGTTCACGTACGATCCTGCGCGCCCCACGCGGTCGGTCGGTGGGCCGCTGCTCGACATGAGGGAGTCGAAGCAGCGCGACAACCGGGACATCGAGGCTCGCCCCGACGTGCTCGTCTACACCGGGGCTCCGCTTCCCCGCCATCTCGACCTGGTCGGCCCCGTCTCCGCGACCGTGCACGTTCGTACCGACACCGGTCATGCCGACCTCTTCGTACGGCTCTGCGACGTCGATGCGTCCGGTGTCTCCCGCAATGTCACAGATGGCATCCTGCGGCTGCCCCCGGGAAGCGAGGGCGTGGTCAGGGCCGAGATCGAGCTGCATCCGACGGGGTACCGGTTCATGCGAGGACACCGGCTGCGGGTGCAGGTGGCGGGCGGGGCGTTCCCTCGGTTCGCACGCAACCACGGGACGGGCGAGCCGGTGGGGCAGGCCGTGCGGACGCGGCCCACGCGGTTCGAGATCTTCTTGGACGGCTCGTCGCTCACGCTGCCGGTGCTCGGCGCTCCCTAGTGCTGCGTTCCTCGAAGTGTGTGGAATTGCCCCTGGCCAGGAGCCTTGAGCAGGGGGATCCCCATGGCAGGAGGGTTCCGCCATGCCGAAGCTACTGTTCGCGCGGGCCGCTCGCGATGAGTGCGAAGATGAGGCCGGTCAAGGTCTGAGACCACCCGCGGTCGTGGCTGGAGACGGCGCGGGGGCACGCCGGTAGTGGCAGTGTCGGGCAGTGGCTCGGGTACGGTGATGATCGCCGCGCTGATCGCCACCAAGCCCGGCCGGCCGCCCCGGCTGATCTACTGCATCCGGTTGCTGCGGGGGCGCAGGGGCGAACGCAAGTCCCTCTCCGAGGGCCGAGCTCGATGCCGCCCATCAGCAACTACGCGGCCCGCTCGTGGTGTTCTGGGACAACCTCAACATCCGCACCAGCGCCGCCATGCGCGAGCTGGTCGGGCATCGGACCTGGCTGACAGTCATCCAGATGCCCGGAACTCAACCCGGTCGAGGGCGGCTGGGCCCACCTGAAACGATTCTTGGCCAACCTGGTCAAGACGACGCTGAGCGAGCTCACCCGGCTGCTCAAGACCCGGCTGAAGAAGATGCAGTGCCGGCCTCAGTTGATCGGCGGCTTCGTCGCCAAGACCGGCTTGGACGCTAAACCGCCGTAATCTCAGCCTTTGAAACCCGCTAACGTCTTCGTATCGAAGCCTCTTGCGATCAACCATATGGCCAAGACCAAGCTTTGCAGGGCCAATGGTGCATTTATGGCCAGGTAGAGCGGCGTGACGACATCAGTCAGGCGAACCAGCACCAAGAAGCTCGCCAAAATAGCTGATCCGGCCCCGACAAGCCCCCACGCGGACAACCAGCGAGGTACAAATCTCGACCGGTACAGCATATAGAACAGCAGGAGATCTCCAAGGCCCAGCGAGATGATTAGCGCGACATGGTTGACCAGGTCGCGCGCCGTCCGCAGCAACTCGCCCAAGGCCTCCAGGTGGGATGCTCCCGAAGTGTCGGCTTGGGCGAATTCCTGACCCAGCACAAGAAACAAAGGTAAGAGAATCACGCCTATGAAATGGAACGTGGCTGCGATCAGTCTGAATCCAAGGAAACCCAGACTGAGTGCTTCGTTCTCCATTCTCAATGTCGGATACAGGTATAGCGCAAACCCGACATAGGCGGGGATCATGATGAACTGAGAAACTGCGCCGACGATGACCTGGTTCTCATGTGCGGAAATGAGAGCGAGGTAGTGCGACTCCTCGAGAACGGGAACAATACTTAGCATACCGGCAATCATGCCCACGATGACCAGTGCGCCGGCAATTGCGGCTGCTCGCCTGTTTTTATCCATCACACCTTTTCCGTATATGTCGGCGCGGGCCGGCCACGCCTCTCCTTACACCCGTAAGGCTGCTACCGACGCTACCCTTACATGCGTAAGGCCGCAAGAGTTCTGCCGCAGAAAGAGGTCCGGGTGCCCGGAGTGTCGACACCCCACCCACCGCTCAGCCGGCAGCGGCGGGATCGAGGCAGCGGTGGCCGTCGCCGAGGAGGCGGGGCGTCACGGCGGTCAGCACGCGCAATGTCGCAGAGCGGCTCGGTGTCGAGGGGGTTAGATTTGATCCCCGGGTCGCGGAACTGGCCGCGGTCGCGTCGCGGTCAAGCAGGCCGTCGTCCGGCGGGTGCCCGTCCTCAAGACCCTCGCCAAGAAGACCGGTGCCCCGCTCACCCGGCTGCGGTCGATGATCCAGCACGTCACCGACCTCGCCGCCGCCGAAGGTCTGACCTGAGCACTCGACAAGGTCAACACCGTCGACGCCCACCTGCTGACCCCACCTGGCGGCGGAACACGGTCTGGACGGGCAGATGCGCCGAGCGGCTACTCCGCGTCCATCTGATCGAGGGCGCAATCGTCGACGGACCCGATGTCCTGGCCCAGCTCGGCATCCCCGAGGACGAGAACCCGGCTGGTCCGAGTCTAAGCGGACGCCGTGGAAGCGGACATCCGCCGGGCACGGAACCTTCGCATCACCGGGTCATCGACTGCGGTTGCGGCCTGTCCGACGCCTTCCTCTCCGTGCTGCGTACGGCCCACGCGGGGCGCCGCCACAACGGCTGAACCCCTGGTCGGCGGCTTACTGCAACCAGAGGCCGCCGCTTCGAGCACCCCTTCGCCCTCTACGTGCTCAACCGCCGACTCCTGGCCGAAGGCCTATATGGCCCATTGGAAAGCGCGGCGGCCCCGCTGATCATCTGTGTGGGGTGCCGTGCCGGGCAAGGCGGCCGGGAACGGCACAGCACCAGCCGAAAGGCGCCGCCGTCGCCCACGTCCGCCGCAAAGAGCCTCCCCCCGCAGGCTTCCCGACTAGTGACGGGTGATCGTCGTTTCAGATCGGCCCTGCCGGTCCGCCGACGCGGGTGAACGGAACCATGCCTCGCCGCGTTGGGTGTCCATGTATTCGCGAACCCGCTTGATCAGGCCGGACTCCAGTTCGAAGACGAAGCAGTATTCGTTGTCGTAATGGCCGCCGTGGGCGAGGGTGGCCTGCAGTCGCATCTCGACGATCACGGTGTCGCCGTCGGCGTAAAAGCCGCCGAACTCGATGGACACGTTGTCGACGAAGACCGTGGAGAATTCCTCGGTCAGGAAGCGCACGATGCGGTCCCGCCCGACGAGATGGTGTGTTCCGTCGATGGCGCGGGAGGTCGCGTTGTCGGCAGGGGCGAGCCACTCCGCGTCAGGGGCGAAGACGTCGCGGACCTGGTCAGCGTCACGCGTGGCAAAGACCTGCCAGGCGTCGATGACGAGTTGCTTGTTCGATGCTGCACTCACGGGATGTCCTTGTGTAGATGGGTGAGCCCGAATTCTCGTGGATCCTTGATCAGCAGGTCTGGTCACATTCGGCCAGCATTGGCAGCCGGTCCGGATCCGTCCGATCCAGCGAGCCGATCGGTGCAACGCTGGAAGCGTGAACGCAGTCGGCGCCGTCCTGACCACCGGTATCTACTGTCGGGACGGCTGCCCGGGCCGCCCCCGCCCGGCGAACACCACCCGCTACCCGTCCGCGGCCGCGGCGGAGGCGGCCGGGTACCGCGCCTGCCATCGGTGCCGCCCGTACCGGCAGGAACTCGCCCCCGTCGCGGACATGCCCGAACTGGTGTGCCGCGGGGTCGAGCTCATCGCCGACGGGGCTCTGGACGACACGACGGAGAGCAGTCTCGCCCGCCGGCTCGGCGTGTCGCCACGTCACCTGCGGCGCATGTTTCTGCAGCATGCCGGGGTCACGCCCGACCAGCTCGCCCGCTCCCGGCGCGCGCACTTCGCCCGCCGGCTGCTCGACGACACCGACCTGCGCATAGCCGACATCGCCTTCGCCGCGGGCTTCGGCAGCGTTCGACAGCTCAACCGCGTCCTCGCCGAGATCTTCCACGGCACCCCGCGTGAGTTGCGGGCCCGACGGCGAGTCACCGACCGCCTCCAGGCCGACGGCGGACTGGCCATCCGGCTCACGCACGACAAGTCACTCGATTTCGCGGACGCCCTGCGCCACCTGGCCGCACGCGCGACACCGAACGTCGAAGCAGTCTCGTGCGCCTCTTATCGGCGCACCATCCTGATCGATCACGACCCCGGCATGATCGAGATCACCCAACGGTCCCCGGCCGAACTGCTGCTCGTCGCCCATCTCCCCCGGCTCAACGGGCTCATCCACCACGTCCACCGGGTCCGGCGCATCTTCGCCCTCGACGACGCCGCGAAGACGTGCGGTTCCTGGGATCCGTTCGAGGTCGGCGTACACGACATCGTGCGTGCCGGGGTGCCGGACGCCGCACGGGCACAGGCGATCCTGGGTGACCTCGCCGGCCGGTTCGGCGCGGTCGTGCCCGGCCTCGCCCCGGTCGGCCTCACCAGGCTGTTTCCGCAACCCGACGTCCTCGCGCGGGCCGATCTCGACGTGCTGGCCATCCCCGACACCACCGTCCACACCCTACGATCGTTCGCGCAGGCGGCCGCCGACGGATCGGCGACCCATCGCTAGAGCAGCCCGCGGCTCCAGACCTGCAACGGTCGCCAGATCGGCAGGTGGACGACCTTGCCGGAGATCGCTCACGCAGCTAGGAGCGTCCGGGGGGCGATCGACTCGCGCCGAGCCGCAGGAGCTGGTTGGCTTGGGGCCGTAAAAAGCGGTCGATCCGAGCGGGGGCTCTCCATGCGCAGTGTCGAACCCGAGGTCTTCATCGTCGCCCGTCCGTCGCTGGACTACGACGAGCTGGCCCGCTACCTGGCCGAGGTCGGCGGGGAGAGCTGGCTGGAGCGGATGGATCGGGGCGACCTCGACGCGCAGAACCTCGCCGAGTTCGCCGGTCGGCTCTGCTACCGCTCCTTCGAACCCGGCCTCAATCCCAACGTGGTCCGGATCAGGGAGGACCAGGACGATTACCTCCGTAACATCCTGGCCAGCGCGCACGGATCGGTCCTGGAGCACGTCAGCTTCAGCTTCGTGCTGCACAACGTCAGCCGGGTGCTGACCCACGAGCTGGTGCGGCACCGCCCGGGTGTGGCCATTTCGCAGGAGTCGCTGCGTTTCGTCCGGCTGGACGAGTTGCCGTTCTGGTTCCCCGAGTGGGCACGGGAGGACGACGAGCTGATGAAGCGGGCCACAGCCGTGCTGGAACAGCTCGAGCAGTTCCAGCTGTGGATGGCCGAGCACTTCGGGCTCGACCAGGAGGGCGTGCCGTTCTCCGAGAAGAAGCACCGCACGTCGTTCATGCGCAGGTTCGCCCCGGAGGGCGTGGCGACGGGGCTGGTGTGGACTGCGAACGTTCGCACGCTGCGGCACACGATCGAGGCCCGCACCGCCGCTGGCGCGGAGGAGGAGATCCGACTGCTGTTCCAGCGCATCGGCGAGCTCATGCGCCAGGAAGCGCCCGCCCTCTTCGGCGACTACGTCGTCGAGGACGGAGCCTGGGTACCAGGCTGGCGCAAGGTCTGACCGGTCCCGCACCCTGTAATGCCGCGCCCCGGCCAGTCCGGCTCGCCGGCCGGAACCTCCCGGTGTCGCCCGGAGTACAGGTTGCATGAAGTGGTTGATGATGGTGGCGCTGCTCGTGGTGGTCGGCGCCGGGTGTTCCGCCGAAGGCCCCGCTCCCGCTCCCGGGGCGCGATCGGCCGTCCCAAGCGCCGTAAGCCCGAGCGCCGTAAGTCCCAGCTCCGTAAGCCCGAGCCCCGTGAGTCCGAGCCCCGTGAGTCCCGGCTCCAGCCCGACGGCCACCGGTGCCGGGTGCAACGGGACTTCGGTGCTCTTCACCGGAGGGTTCCCCGAGGTGCGGGGGGTGGGGCGGGATGCGGAGCTGTGGGGGTTGCTGTTCGTGGGGGGTCCGCCGCTCGCGCGCGGCAAAGAGATCAAGATCGTGTGGCGGATGACGGGTGAAGGCCCGCTGCAGGTCAAGGCGACGCTTCCGGACGGTACGCCCGCCAAGCTCGCCTGGGGGCCCGAGGAGCACGGCGGGTCGAGCTGGCACAAACCCGGCGAGGAGTGGGGTACGGGGTTCGTCTTCCCGAAGCGGGGCTGCTGGAAGATCGAGCTCACCCGTACGCGGGGCTCCGGGTACGTGTGGCTGCCGGTCAAATAGCCCGGTCGATGAAGGCCGTCACGTCGTCCAGGACCTCGTCCTTGTTGGTCTCGTTGAAGACCTCGTGCCTGGCGCCCTCGTAGATCCGTTCGGTCAGGTCCGTACCCTTGATCGCCTCGACCCCCGGACGGCTCCCGCCCAGCGGGACAAGCTCGTCGTCGGCCCCGTGCACCCACAGCGTGGGCAGGGGCCCGAGCCGGCCGCCCTTGGCGATCGTGGCCAGCGTCGTGGCGAACGCCTCCAGCGTGGCGCGCTTGAACGGGCCGTGCCACACCAGCGGGTCGGCGGCGTACGCGGCGCCCACCGAGAGGTCGCGGGAGAGCGTGGCCGGGTCGATCGGGATGTCCGGGGGCTCCTCGTAGGCCAGCAGGGTCGGGACGATCGCCCAATCGCCGATCACCGGGCCTGACAGCACGAGCGCCGCCAGGCCGTCGCCGTAGCGCTGGGCGTAGCGGGCCGCGATCATGCCGCCCATCGAGTGGCCGATCACCACGACCGGGACGCCGGGGTGGTCGTCCCTGGCCTGCTCCTCGACGGAGTAGACGTCGGTGACCACGTCCTCGAAGTCCGCGATGTGCACCCGGTCGCCCGCCGACCTGCCGTGGCCCATGTGGTCGAGGCCGTAGACGGCGGCGCCGTGGCGGACGAGCCGGTCAGCCACGTACTCGTAGCGGCCGATGTGCTCGCCGTAGCCGTGGATCAGGACGGCCACGTAGCGCGGGCGGCCATGGGGCCAGATGCGGACCGCGTTGAGGCCTGTGGTGCCGGTGAAGGTGTGTTCGCGCGACTCGGCCATGGTCACCGAGCGTACGCCCATGATCGCGTGATCGTCCACCGACCGGAGGGTGCTGTGACGTCCGAAAACCGCTGACTTTTGAGAACGCGGCGGTGTTGAAGAAGGTATGGACATCCACAGCATCATCGAAAGCCCGTTGGGCGAGATCATGCTCGTCGGTGACGGCTCGGCGCTGACGCGCGTGTCGTTCGACGTGGGCGGAGGAGCGGGGCTGCGGTGGGAGCCGGCCGCGTTCGCAGAGGTCGAGCGGCAGTTCGCCGAGTACTTCGCGGGCGAGCGGGTCTCGTTCGACCTGCCGCTCGCCACCCGCGGCACCCCGTTCCAGGAGCGGGTGTGGGCGGCCCTGGCGGAGCTGCCGTACGGGACCACGACGACCTACGGCGCGCTGGCCGCGCGGGTGGGCGCGCCACGTGACCGGATCCGCGCGGTCGGCGCGGCCGTCGGTGCGAACCCGCTGCTCGTCGTCCGCCCCTGCCACCGCGTCGTCGGGGCGGACGGCACGCTGACCGGGTACGCGGGCGGCATTGAGCGCAAGCACGAGCTGCTCACGCTCGAAGGCGCCCTGCAGCCGCAGCTCTGGAGCGCCGTCTGATGAACCGAGCAAACTGGGCGAAACTGACGGAAGAGGTCGACTCGTACGGGTGCGCGCTGACGCCGCCGGTGCTCACCCCCGAGGAGTGCAAGGAGATCGCCGGCCTGTACGACGAGGTCGGGCTGTTCCGGTCCACGATCGACATGGAGCGGCACCGGTTCGGCGCCGGGCAGTACCGCTACTTCAGCAGGCCGTTCCCGCCGCTGGTGGAGAAGTTGCGGGCGGAGTTCTACCCGCGGCTGCTGCCGATCGCCCGCGACTGGGCGGCCAAGCTGGGCCAGCCGGCGCCGTGGCCGGACGACTTCGACGACTGGCTGGACATGTGCCACAGAGCGGGGCAGACCAGGCCGACGCCCATCCTGCTGCGGTACGGACGCGACGGCTGGAACGCGCTGCACCGCGACCTCTACGGCGACCTGGTGTTCCCGTTGCAGGTCGTGATCGGGCTGGACCGGCCGGGCGAGGACTACACCGGCGGCGAGTTCCTGCTGGTGGAGCAGCGGCCGCGGGCCCAGTCGCGGGGGACGGTGACCTTGTTGCCGCAGGGGCACGGGCTGATCTTCACCACGCGCGACCGGCCCGTGCGCTCCTCGCGGGGCTGGTCGGCCTCCCCCGTGCGGCACGGGGTGAGCACCGTCCGGTCCGGGCTGCGGCATACGCTGGGGCTCGTCTTTCACGACGCGAAGTGACGTACACGCTGGTGGGGGCCGACGGCCGCCCGTATTCGAGCCCGGTGCCCGGCACGCTGGGCGGGCATCGAGGGGCCCGGCTGTACGGGCGGCTGGACTGCCCCTCGGCGCTGCGCGCCATCGCTCGCGGGGGATATATCCGGCATCGCGTCTTCTTCGCGGACGCCGGTGACGCGGTGGCGGCCGGGTATCGGCCGTGTTCGAAGTGCTTACCGGAGGCGTACCAGGTATGGAAGGGCCGGGAGACATCGTGACGCGGGAGATCGCGCCGGGCGCGGTACACGTGCCCGGATGGCTGACGCTGGACGAGCAGCGCCACCTCGTCGAGGCGTGCCGCGCATGGGCCACGGGGCCCGTGCCGATCCGGCACACCGTGCTGCCCCGGGGCGGCGTGATGTCGGTCCGGACGGTGTGCGTGGGGTGGCACTGGCAGCCGTACCGCTACACGCGCGTCGCCCACGACGTGAACGGCCGGCAGGTGGCGGAGTTCCCCGCGTGGCTCGGCGAGCTGGGGCGGCGCGCCCTGGCCGACGCGTACGGTCGCCCCAGCGACACGTACGAACCCGACACCGCCCTGATCAACTTCTACGACGGCCAGGCCAGGATGGGCATGCATCAGGACAAGGACGAGAAGTCCGACGCCCCGGTCGTGTCGCTGAGCATCGGCGACCGCTGCCTGTTCCGCTTCGGCAACACCGAGACGCGCGGCCGCCCGTACACGGATGTCGAACTCGCCTCAGGTGATTTGTTCGTGTTCGGCGGGTCGTCGCGCTTCGCCTACCACGGCGTGCCGAAGGTCCATCCGGGCACCGGCGATCCCGCCACCGGCCTGGCCTCCGGCCGCCTCAACATCACGATGCGCGTCACGGGCCTTCGGTGACGTAGTCGAAGTCCTCGTCGGAGAGCGTGCGCCGCAGCGTCCGCAGCACCTTCGCGGGGTCGTCGTCCGGCCCCTGCGTGTAGAAGGGCCTGCCGTCACGGCCGAACGTGATCGCCGCGTCCCCCTCCCACTTGCCCAGCACGTCGGCCGCCGGAGCGAAGTCCTCGTGCGGCTCGAACCCGAGCGTCCGCGCGTAGTCGACGGACCCGAACACCAGGTGCTGGGCCAGCTCGATCGGCGCCTCCTGGAAGCCCGCGTACTCGCCGAAGAAGTACTGGCGGAAGCGCCGCAGGTCGCGGTCGTCGAGCACGTCGGGACCGATCGCGTTCTTCGCCCCGAGGCAGTGAACGTCGGCGAGGTAGCCGGCCACCGTCATTCTGTCCCAGGTGTGCCGCCGCGCGACCAGCACGCACACCAGGCCGCCCATGCCCGAGCCGGGAGCCTCGTCCACCCATCCGCGGGCCGGGTCGACGGTGAGCCCCTCGCTCCAGCCGGTGTTGACCCAGCACCCGACCACCTCGGGCTCGGGGGCGGGGGCCTCCGAGGCGATGGCCCGCACCAGCGGCGCCACGACGGACGGCGACACCTTCAGCGCCTTGGCGATCTCCTTCGGGGAGCGGCCCTCGGCGCGCAGCTCGCGTACCCGATCCTTCAAGTCCATTCGGGCAGCCTAGCCGTCCTGACCACCCGCATCGAGCCACCGCCATGACGGTCAGGGCGGCATGGCGAGGAGGATGTGCATCAGATGCGCGCCGATCAGCGCGAACGGCGCGAGCACCCACAACTGGCTGAAAAGCCAGCCCATGTGCAGGGCCAGGGCGACGAACACCAGGCACGACACGGACATCCACAGCAGGAGTGCCCAGGGAGGAATCCGCACGATCCGAGGCTAGGGATCACTTGTGCAGACAGTGGCCGCCGAATGTGGAGATACCGTCAAGCTCCTCGATGGAAGTAGGACCGGCGCGGCGCCTGGCCGGTCAGGCTGCCGATGCAGCGGAGGAAGCGCGTGCCGTTCTCGAACTGCGCCTGCGACGGCGGCATCACGTCCGCCATCCACTTGGCCGCGCCGAAGTTCCTGGCCGTGCCGACCCGGCTGGCCAGGAGCACCGCCCGGCTGCAGATCCGCTTGACCGTGGGGTGCTTGGCGAGGTCCTGCTGCACGTACGTGTCGGCGTCCGACGGGATCGGGGCGACCGCGAACGTCTCCCACGAGTGCTCCTCCTCGCACCCGACCCGCCTGGCCTTCGTGTCGCCCGAGATGATGACCAGGCCGCCCCAGCACTCCGACTCCTGCACGCACGCCGCCTCCCCGCCGCGCACCTTGCTCGCCGGGCAGTTCTCCGTGTACGTCTTCAGCCCCTTGAACACGGTCTTCACCGGTTCTTCCTCCGTGGATCGGGCGGAGGCCGAAGCGCTGGGAGACGACGCCTCCTTGCCGCCCGGCTCCTTGGTGACGTACGTGTAGACGACCACGCCGACGCCTATCGAGATCACCAGGGCCAGGGCGGCGACGATCGAGACCAGCGCCCTCGAGGTGCCGCGCGGGGCGGGTGGCATGGTGTCCGCGTAAACGCCCGGCGGCGGGCCGGTGACCGGCGAGCCCATCATCGGCGGCGGCCCAGGGTGTCTCACGTGCGGCCCGATCGGCTGTCCCACCGGCTGCCCGATCGGCTGGGAGGGGGGCAGCGGCGCGGCGTGACGTCCCCCGGCGGGGGCGGCGTCACGTACCGGAGCGGGGCCGAGCGGGACGGCGGCGAGGGCGTCGCGGAACGCCTCCGCGGTGGGCGTGCGCTCGCGCGGGTCGCTCGCCAGCGCCTGGCGCAGCACGGCGGTCAACTGGGGCGGCACGCCGGGAATGTCGGGAACGGGCAGGCGGTGCAGGGCCAGGATCATCGCCAGGTTCGGCACGCCGCTCTCCGGGAAGCGCGGCGGGCGGCCGTTCAGGAGGGCGTAGACGGTGGCGGCCAGCGCGTACACGTCACCGGCCGGTGTCGGCTCGGCCAGCTCGAACGCCTCGGGCGGGGCGTACGACGGCGTCAGGGACTCGCGCGTCACCGACGCCTCGGGCCCGGACGCGGGCATGGTGGCCAGCCCGAAGTCGGACAGCGCCACCTGGCCGTACCGGTTGACCAGGATGTTGCCCGGCTTCACGTCCCGGTGCAGCACCCCCTGCGCGTGCGCGGCGGCCAGCGCGTCGGCGATCCGCACGCCCACGTCACGCGCCTCGACCGGCGAGAGCCTCCGTCCGGACAGCGACCCGCCAGGGCACAGCTCCAGCACCATGTACGGCCGCCCGTCGGGCAGCAGCCCAGCGTCGTAGACGGCCACGACATGCGGATGACCGGACAGGGCCCCGGCCGCCGTGACCTCGCGCATGAACCGGCGCCGGTCGCGCTCGGACAGCAGCACCCGGTTGTCGACCTTGAGCGCGACCTCGCGGCCCACGGCCGACTGCAGGGCGAGGTAGACGACACCGAAGCCGCCCTGGCCGAGAACACCCTTGATCTCATAGCCAGAAACCGATAATTCGGACACGCGCGGAAGCGTACAGGTTCGGGGTGACACCCGCCCGAAGCGAGGTGATTCAGCCGACGGTCTGGAGAACCTCGCGGAGCCTGGCCGCGTACGCCCGGGGATGGCTGGTGTTGCCGTTGTGCCCACCCGGGAACTCCACCAGCTCCGTGCCCAGCAACCCCGCCAGCTCGACCGCGCACCGGCGGTCGAAGACGTGGTGCGGGGTGGTGTGGCCGGCCGCGGGCAGGATGCGCGTACGGCAGGCACTCAGGTCGAGCTCGTCCTCCACGACGGCGGTGAAGTCGTGGAGGACGAAGAAGTCGAAGTTCGCCTGCCGCTGCGGCGTGATGGGGTGCGGGGTCAGGCCGGTCTCGGCGTCCTCGGTGATGCCGAGCACCCGCTTCACCTGGCCGATCGCCGCGGGCAGGCCACCCTCGCGGTAGAGCGACTGGAGCTCGGCCAGCTCCTTGCGGTGCTCGGCCCGTTCGGCCTCGGGCAGCAGCCACGGCGAGACGGGCTCGTGGGCGATGAGCAGGCTGAGCTGGTCGGGGTGCTCGACGGCCAGGTGGAGCCCGATGGAGGCGCCCAGGCTCTGCCCCAGCATGATCACGGGCTGGTCGGTGAGGTGGGCCAGCAGCCGGTGCACGTCGTCGGCGTGCTCCCGCACGCTCACGCCGGTGCCGGGGACCGTGCTGCGGCTGAGCCCGCGCCGGTCGTACGTGATCACCGTGTACGCGTCCACCAGCCGATCGACCAGGTCAACGGTGCGACCGGCGTCGCCCTCGCCGCTCTGCGAGATCAGCAGGAACGGACCGCTGCCACGCACCTCGTAGTAGATGTCGGCGTCCGGCATGCGCAAGATGTCTGCGTTCATGCCCTCCAGGGTAATCCATCAAATTTGATACATCAAGTTCGATGCATTTTCCCCGGGATCAGTTTGGCGGCCAGCTCCTCCAGGACCGCCACGGTCTCCGCCACGCGCCGCGGGTCGTCCGTGCCCAGCGCGGCCCCCAGAGCGGCGTCGACCGGGGTATCCCTGACTTGCGTCACCCGTTCGGACACCTCGGGCGCCTCACGGAGGATCGTGCGCCGCCGATCCGCGGGATCCGTCTCGGCGATCACCGCACCCGCGGAGCGCAGCCGCGCGATGGCCGCCGACACGGCACTCTGCGGCAGCCCGGTGCGGGCGGCGATCTCACCCACGGTGGTGTCGGGGTGTCCGCGCAGGTCGCTCACCACGATCAGAACCGTGCGCACGCTCGTGGAGTGCTCACCGATGCCCTCGGCCGGCATGGCCTCCTCGCCGATCTTCATCAGCATCCGGCCCAACAGGAACAGCTCGACCCCATTCACGGTCAGCAACATACCGGCGGGGATGGGTAAGGTCGTGCTACGTGACGACGGAGTTGGAACGCCTTGCCGAACGCCTGCGCGAGTTCGCCAGGGTCAGGGACTGGGAGCAGTTCCACACGCCCAAGAACCTGGCCATGGCACTGGCGGGCGAGGTCGGGGAGCTGGTGGCGGAGTTCCAGTGGCTCACGGCCGAGGAGTCCGTGAAGCCCGATCCCGACGCGCTCGCCCGGATGCGTACCGAACTGGGCGACGTGACCCTCTACCTGATCCGGCTGGCCGACGTACTGGGCGTGGACCTGATGGAGGCGGCCCAGGCCAAGCTGGACGACAACGACCGCCGCTACGACGCCGACCGATATCGCGGCTCGGCCAGGAAAGCCCCGCCCTCCTCACACTCCGGCTGACGCGGCAGCACTCGCGACCTTACAGACTGCGCCCTTTGCTGTAAGTTCGCTGGGAATCGGATCAAGGACGCGATGACGAGCCGTCGCGGCGACCTGGACCTTTCACTCCGCGTGACCGCCGGGCCGGATCGGCCGGAACTCCACCCTGGAGTGGATCTTCGCAGCACGAGAGCCACCCAACCCGGTTCGACATTGTGTTCGATTCTTCAGGTGCATCACTTTCCGTGCTTCTTGACTGAATGTGTCACTTTATGGCGTTGTGTCCCGGGAGATCTTTAGATCCGCCTTATCTGTGACAAGAACGGAAAGCTCAACCATGAGACGCACACTGACCGCGTTAGGCATCGGCCTGGGGCTGCTGGGATCCACCGTCATCTCCACCCCGGCGCAGGCCGAGGACGTGATAACGGTGGCCCCTCTCGCCACTGCGTCGACCGCTCAGGAGATCGCGCGGTTCTGGCTCGCCGACGGAGCCGCCAATCTGAAGAACGCCACACCCTACGCCGTACAGACCGAGGTCCAGGGGGAACGCGTGTCCACCCCCGTCGTCCCGGACACCAAGCCCGGCTCGATCGCGCCGGCGCCGGGTCCGGCCGAGCCGAAGGGCAAAATGCCCACGACCTCGGGCAAGGTGTTCTTCATCGGTGGTGACGGGCAGCCTCACTGGTGTACGGGCACCGCACAGCAGTCGCAGTACCGCAACCTCGTCGCCACGGCCGGTCACTGCGTGTACGACCTCCAGCGCTCCGACACCACACTCGACAAGTGGGTCTTCGTCCCCGGCTACACCGCCGGCACCACCCCGTGGGGCCTGTACGTCGGGAAGCAGGCCTTCGCCCACTTCGACTTCTCCACGTACAAGGACTACGACCGCGACTTCGCCTTCGTGAACGTCTACAACGGCGTGGTCTCGCCCTCCCCCGACGTGCTGACCAACACCGGGAGGCTGGTCGACAACGTCGGCGGGCAGGGCTTCGCCTGGAATCAGCCGACGGACTCCATGATGGACGTCTTCGGCTACCCGGCCGGACCCAACCCTGACGGACGGCGGCCCTACACGGGCGAGAACCTGGAATGGTCCACCGGGTCGATCTCCACCATGACGCTGTCCGGCCTCCCCGCCGACCTGTTCATCGGCGTCGAGTCCCCGTTCACCGGTGAAGGCTCCCTCGGCTCTTCCTGGCTGTACCGCTACAGCAGCGACTACCGTGCCGGCTACCTCAACGGCATCACGATCAGCGTTGCCGACACCGATGGCGACGACCGCTACGACACCGGCGTCTCGCCGTACTTCGACGGCGCGGTGAACGTCATCTACCAGGCCGCCGCGGCGGCCTGGACCGGCTCGATCGCGTAAACGGCTACCGCACCCCGCTGAGGGGCCGTGCGGCAGAACGACGCCGGACCGGCCTCGGGGCCGGTCCGGCGTGAGTCGCGGTGCGAGGGGTCACGGTGTCGGGTTGTGGCGCCTGAGGATCGCGAGCGTGAGGGCGGCCAGGCCGATGAAGGTGATCGCGCTGACCACCGCCACCGTGTTGAGCCCCGTGGTGAACGCGGCCCGCGCCAGCTCCAGCAGGTCGGGCTGGTCCTTGGCGGCGGTCACCGCGGCGGTGATGCTCTCGCGGACCGCCTCCACCGGCAGGTGCTCGGGGAGCTGCCCGCGGTAGACGGCGCTGCCGAGGCTGCCCAGCGCGGCCACACCCACCGCGACGCCGAACTCCCCGCCCGTCTCCGACAGCGAGGCCGCGGAGCCGGCCTTCTCCGCGGGCGCGGCCGTCATGATGACGCCGTTGCCCACGCCCATCGGCAGCGCGATGCCCGCGGAGGCCAGGACGAGCCCGGCCACGACCAGCCCGGTGCCGCCGGCGCTCGGCACCTGCGTGTGCAGGAACAGCCCCACCGCGCCCACGGCGAATCCGCCGGCCATCACGTACGCGGTGCCGACGCGGCGGGCGAGGGCGGGAGCCAGCGTCAGGGCGACGATCATGGCGAGGTTCTGCGGCACGAGCCAGAGACCCGCCTCCAGCGGGGACATGGCCTCGACGGTCTGCAGGTACTGGGTGGTCATGAGCGTCGTCCCGGCCATCACGACGCCGCCGAGCAGCATGGTCCCGAGCGTGGTGGCGAAGGCCCGGTTGCCGAACAGGCGCAGGTCGAGAAGGGGGTCGGCGAGCCGGCGCTGACGCCGTACGAACACCACGCCGAACGCCGCCCCGGCCACGGCCGCCGCCACGGGCACCGGGTGCCAGCCGCTCCTCGCGATCTCCTTGAGCCCGTACACGACCGGCAGGATGGTCGCGAGCGACAGCGCGACGCTGGCGAGGTCGAGCCGGCCCGCGTTCGGGTCGCGGTACTCGGGCAGCAACGTCCGCCCGGCCACCAGCAGCGCCACCATGAACGGCACGCCCATCAGGAAGGCCGCCCCCCACCAGAAGTGCTCGAGCAGCACCCCGCCCACGATCGGCCCGGCCGCCATGCCCAGCATGAAGCAGCTGAACCAGAGCCCGATCGCGGTCCCCATCTGCTTGGCGTCCTGGAACATGTTCCTGATCAGCGCCATCGACGACGGCATCAGCGTCGCCCCCGCGATGCCGAGCAGCGCCCTGGCGACGATCAGCATCTCGGCGCTCACCGAGTACGCGGCCACCACCGAGGCCGCGCCGAACGCCGTCGCCCCGATCATCAGCAGCCGGCGCCGCCCGATCCGGTCGCCCAGCGTCCCCATGGTGACCAGGAACCCGGCCAGCATGAAGCTGTAGATGTCCATGATCCAGAGCTGCTGCGGCGCGCCGGCCCCGAGGCCGGCGCTGAGGTGCGGCAGCGCCAGGTAGAGCACGCTGACATCGACCGAGAGCAGCAGGGCCACGGAGGCCAGGACGGCCAGCCCGATCCATTCCCGGCGGCCCGCGCGGGTGCCCGTGGACGTGTCCTCGAGTGTGGTGGCGTTCATCTCGTTCCCCTTTCAGATGCCTTCACAGTGCTGTAAGGGGCTTCCGATGTTCTTTTCGCGGGCTTAAGGCCGCGCATAAGGTGACCAGCATGCGTTTTGGGGTGTTGGGCCCGCTGGCCGTGTGGACGGACTCCGGCGAGAGCGTCACGGTTCCCGGGCTCAAGGTACGGGCGCTGCTCGCGGACCTGCTCGTCCACGAGGGCCATCCCGTGTCCGTGGACCGGCTGGTCGACGACCTGTGGGGTGAGGAACCGCCGGGCAACCCGGCCGGGGCGCTGCAGGTGCGCGTCTCGCAGCTGCGCAAGGCGTTCGAGGACGCCGAGCCCGGCGGCAAGAACCTCGTCGTCTCCCGCGCGCCCGGCTACCTGCTGCGCCACGAGGGCGGCGCCGTGGACGCGGCGCGCTTCGCCGACCTGCTGGCCCGGGCGGAGGCCACCGACAGCCCGCGGACCAGGGCGGGGCTGCTGGCCGACGCGCTGGCGCTGTGGCGGGGGCCCGCGTACGCCGACTTCGCCGACGAGGAGTACACCAGGTCGGCCATCCTGCGCCTGGAGGAGCAGCGGCTGTCCGCACTGGAGCAGCACGCCGAGGCGCGACTGGAGCTGGGCGAGCACGGCCTGCTGGTGGGCGAGCTGGGCGACCTGGTGGCCAGGCATCCGCTCAGGGAACGCCTGCGCGCCGTCCACATGCGGGCCCTGTACCGCGCGGGACGCCAGAGCGAGGCGCTGGCCTCGTACGGCGAGCTGCGGGACCGGCTGGCCGACGAGCTCGGCCTCGACCCGGGACCCGACCTGGTCGCCCTGCACCAGGCGATACTCGGGCAGGACCCGGCCCTGAGCGTGCCCGCCGACCGTCCCGTCACGAACCTGCCCGCCTCCGTCAGCAAGCTCATCGGCCGGGACGAGGCGCTGGCCGAGGTGTGCGCGCTGGTGGGCGAGGAACGGCTGGTGACGCTCACCGGCAGCGGCGGGGTGGGCAAGACCCGGCTGGCGCTGGAGGCCGCGAACCGGCTGGTGGACGGGTTCGCGGACGGGGCCTGGCTGGTCGCGCTCGACCAGGCGTCCCGCTCCCCCGCGGAGGCCGTGCTGGCCGCCCTGGACATCCGCGAGGACGCCGGCGCGCCTGCCGGGGAGCCCGCCTCCCAGGGGGACCTGGCGCTGGGGCGGCAGCTCGGCGCGGCGCTCAGGGCCAGGCGGATGCTGCTGGTCCTGGACAACTGCGAGCACGTGGTCGAGCAGGTCGCCGAGCTGGCCGAGGCGCTCCTGCGGGCCTGTCCCGACCTGCGGATCCTGGCCACGAGCAGGGAGCCGCTGGCCGTGGCCGGCGAGGTGCTGTGGAGCGTGCCGCCGCTCGACGTGCCGGGCAGCGCCGACCTGGCGGTCATGGCGCGTTCGGACGCGGTCAGGCTGTTCGTGACCAGGGCCGCGGCCTCCGCCCGGGGGTTCGCGCTCGACGCGCGCAACGCGGCGGCCGTGGCGCAGCTCTGCCGGCGGCTCGACGGGATCCCGCTGGCGCTGGAGCTGGCCGCGACCCGGGTGCGGGCGCTGGGCGTCCAGGGCGTGGTGGCCAGGCTGGACGACCGGTTCAAGCTGCTGGCCTCGGGGCAGCGGGGCGCGCCGGCCCGGCAGCAGACGCTCACCGCGGTGATCGACTGGAGCTGGGACCTGCTGTCCGACGACGAGCGCCAGGTCCTGCGCCGCCTCGCCGTGCACGCCGACGGCTGCACGCTGGAGGCCGCTGAATCCGTCTGCGACGCCTCCGAGCTCGACGTGCTCGACCTGCTGGCCCGCCTGGTCGACCGCTCGCTCGTGGTCGTCGTCGAAGCCCCCGCGGGCGTCCGTTACCGGCTGCTGGAGTCGGTGTCGGAGTACTGCCGGGCCAAGCTGTCCGACGCGGGCGAGCTCGACGGGGTACGTCTCGCGCACCTGCGCCACTACCTGGCGCTGGCCGTACAGGCCGAGCCGGAGCTGTACGGGCACGACCAGCGGGACTGGCTGCTGCGCCTGGACGCGGAGGCCGCCAACCTGCGGGCGGCGCTCGACACGGCGGTCGCCCGGAAGGCCGCCGACGACGCGGCCCGGCTGGTGAACGCGCTGGCCTGGTACTGGTTCCTGCGCGGCCGGCTGGCCGAGGGCCGGCGGGCGCTGGCGGCGGCCCTGTCCGTCGACGGGGCCGCCGCCCCAGTCCGGGCCAGGGCGGCGGCCTGGGAGGCCGGGTTCGCGCTCATGCTGGGCGAGGAGGTCGACTGGGCGCCCGTGCTGGCGGCGGTCGAGGACCCGGGCGAACGGGCCAGGGCCGAGCTGTTCGTGAGCATGCACGTCAAGGACATGCCGACGGGGCAGGAGCTGGTGGCCCGGGCGCTGGCCACGTTCAGGGAGACCGGCGACCGGTGGGGCGTCGCGGCGGCGCTCGCCAGGCAGGCCAGGGACGCGTTCACGACGCGGGACATCGAGGCCCTCGAACGGATCGGTGAGGAGAGCGCCCGGCTGTTCACCGAGCTGGGTGACCGGTGGGGGCTGCTGCAGGCCACGGCCTGGCTGGCGTCGCTGGCCGAGATGGCGACCGACGCGGAGCGGGCCACCCGGCTGTTCGGCGAAGGGCTGCGGATGGCCGAGGACCTGGGGCTGTGGCCGGAGGTCTCCACGCGCATCGCCTGGCTGGGCTGGATCGCGATGCAGACCGGCGACTACGACCGCTCCATGGAGTTCTGCGAGCGGGCCATGAAGCTGGCGCAGAGCCAGGGCTACGTGGAGGGCACGATCATGGGCGAGATGGGTCTCGCCTTCGCCGCGCGCCGGGCCGGGCGGCTGGACCTGGCCGAGACGCACCTGCGCCGGCTGATCGAGGGCGTGCCGCGCGGCCCGGGCGTCGAGCCCCCCTTGTACCTGCCGGACACGCTGGTCGAGCTGGGCTATCTCACGGAGCTGCGCGGGGACCCGGCCGCGGCCATGGAGCTGCACGTGGAGGCGCTGGCCGCGGCCCGCAGGATGGGCGACGTCAGGACGATGGCGTTCGCCGTGGAGGGCGCGGCCTCGGCCGCGGGGCCGACCGAGAAGGCGGCCGTGCTGCTGGGGCTGGCGGCCGCGGCCAGGGAGCGGAACCAGACCCCCGCGGGGGCGGCCGAGCAGGCCGACGTCGAGCGGGCGGCGGCAAGGGTACGCGAGGCGCTCGGCGAGGAGGCCTTCGCGGCCGCGTACCGGGAGGGCGCCACCCGCAAGCTCGACGAGGCGGCCGACCTGCTGTGAGGGCTAGGCAAGGTGCTCGGCCAGCCGGTCGAAGAACTCGATCCAGCCCGCCTTGGCCTGCTCGGCGTGCGCGGGGTCGGTGTTGACGCCGTACTGGTGGAAGCGCATCCCCGTCTTGCCGCCCGCCTCGGTGAAGTCGATCGTGACCACCGACGCCGGCCCCTCGCCCGGGTTGTCCGGGTCGCCCGTGGTGAACACCAGCCGCTGCGGCTCCGCCACCTCGCGGTAGGTGCCGTCCAGCGTCGCCTCGAACCCCTCCTCGCCCACCAGCGTGGCCCGCCAGCTGCCGCCGGGGCGGGCGTCCAGGGTGATCCGGCCGACCGGCGTGCTGAACATCCGCGGCCCGAACCACTGCGAGAAGCGCTCCGGCTCGGTCCAGGCGGCCCACACCTGCTCGCGGGGGGCGTCGAAGAGGCAGGTGATCTCGTACTCGGCGGTCTGGGTCATCGTCGTGTCCTTTCTCGTTTGTTCGATGGCTCCAAGGTCGCAGGGCGCGCTTCAGATCTCCTTCTCGTGGCCTTAAGGCGCGTGGCAGGCTGGCCGTATGAGGATCGTTCGCGCCGCCAGAGTGCTCACCGGCCGGCCCGGAGAGGTGATCGCCGACGGCGAGGTCCTCGTCGACGGCGACCGGATCGTCTCCGTGGGACCGCGCGGCAGCGGGGGCGACGCCGCCGAGGTCCTCGACCTGCCGGGCCACACGGTGCTGCCCGGGCTGATCGACGCGCACGTGCACCTGGGGTTCGACGCGAAGGTCGACCCGGTGACCCGGCGCAGCTCCGAGAGCGACCAGCACCTGCTGTTACGCATGGCCGAGAACGCGCGCAAGCTCGTCTCCGCCGGCGTCACCACCGCCCGCGACCTGGGCTCGCGCGGCTTCCTCGACCTGGCCCTGCGCGACGCGATCGAGGAGGGCCTCACGGTCGGCCCGCACATCGTGGCCGCCACCCGGCCCATCACGATCACCGGCGGCCACTGCTGGTACATGGGCGGCGAGGCCGACGACGAGCCCGCCATCCGCCGCGTCGCCAGGGAGAACCTCCGGGCGGGCGCCGACTGCCTGAAGGTGATGGCCTCCGGCGGCCTGATGACGCCGGGCGCGCCGCCGAGCTGGGTCCCCCAGTACGGCACCGAGCAGCTCAGGGTCGTCGTGGAGGAGGCCGCGTCGCGCGGCAAGGGGGTCGCCGCCCACGCCCACGCGCACGCCTCGATCCGCAGCTCCGTCGAGGCGGGCGTCACGACCGTAGAGCACTGCACGTTCTTCGGCCCGTCGGGGCACGACTACGACGCCGAGCTGGCCGACCTCGTCGCGGCCGGCGGCACGTACGTGTGCCCGACGGTGCACGGCGTGTTCTGGCGGATGCGCGAGGTCTACGGGCCCGAGATGATCGACGCCTGGCTGCACGGGGTGGCCGCCATGAGGGAGGCCGGGATCCGGCTCATCGCGGGGACCGACGCCGGGTTCACCAACGGCGGCATCGCCAACGAGACCGACGGGTACGTCGCCGGCCTGGAGGTGTTCGCGGAGGCCGGGTTCGGCCACGCGGAGATCATCGAGATGGCGACGGTGCGCGCCGCCGACGCCTGCGGGGTGGGCGGGCTGACCGGCAGCCTGGAGGCGGGCAAGCGGGCCGACCTGATCGCGGTCAAGGGCGATCCGCTCGAACGCCTGGCCGACCTGCGCAATCTCGCACTCGTCCTGGTCTCCGGTCGTGCCGTCACGCAGGCGGACATCGACACGGTGATCTCGTCCGTCGGCTGAGAGGATTCCTCATGCTGCCCTGGTCCGCCGAACTGGCCGGCCGTCTCGACCACGACGTCGTCGACAGCGCCCTGCTGCGCGGCAATCCCCTGGGGGATCCGCACGAGCGCCCGATCATGGTGTACGTCCCTCCGGGCTACGACGACGACCCTTCCCGCCGCTACCCCTCGATCTACGTGCTGCTCGGCTACACCGGCCACGTCGCCATGTGGCTGAACCGGGCTCCGTTCCGCCAGCCGTACCCGGAGCTCGCGGACGCCGTCTTCGCCTCCGGGGAGGCCCTGCCCGCGATCGTCGTGTACGTGGACGCGTGGACCTCGCTCGGCGGCAGCCAGTTCCTCGACTCCCCCGGCACCGGGCGCTACCACTCCTACCTGCGCGACGAGGTCGTGCCGTGGGTGGACGCCCGCTACCGCACGATCGCCGACCGCGACCACCGGGCGGTCACCGGCAAGTCGAGCGGCGGCTACGGGGCCATGGTCACCGCGATGCTGGCGCCCGACGTGTTCGGCGCGCTGGCCACGCACGCCGGTGACGCGCTGTTCGAGGTGAGCGCGCGCAGGTCGTTCCCCGAGGTGGCGCGCAGGCTGCGGGACATGTACGACGGCTCGTACGACACGTTCCTCGCCGACTTCCGCGGCCGCCTGGCCGGGACCAAGGAGGGGGACCTGGAACTGCTGGAGATGTACGCGTACTCGGCCGCCTACTCCGCGGACCTCGACGGGACCGTACGCGTGCCCTTCGACGACACGGGCGCCATCGTGCCGCAGGTGTGGGAGCGCTGGCTGTCCTGTGATCCCGTGCTGATGGCTCCGCGGCACGCCGAGGCCCTGCGCTCGATGCGGGCGATCTGGGTGGACGCCGGGAGCAGGGACGAGTACTTCCTGGACTTCGGGGCGGTGGCGTTCCGGCGGGCGCTGGAGGAGGCGGGCGTCAAGGACGAGAACGTCTACTTTGAGCTCTTCGACGCCGGCCACGGCGCCATCGAGTACCGCTACCCGCTCGCCCTGGCCTGGCTGTCCCGCCGCCTGACCCCCTTCTCAAATGATTGATGCCCTACCGTCCCTCACATGGCGGCACGGAGGGCGCCGCGCCCTGAGGAGCGCGGCGAGGCGGCGGAGCTGACGCGGGAGCAGGGCCTGCTGGAGGAGCTGCGGCGGCGGCGCCAGGTGGACGAGGCTTCGTCCGGCGCCTCCTCCACCTCGTTCGCGGAGTCGGTCGGGGCCCAGCTGGACCGCACGCTCGACGACCCGGAATGGGCGCGGCTGGTGGTGTGGCAGGCGCTGGGCGACTGCCCGTTCGCCGACGAGGAACAGCGGTACGCGCAGGCACAACGCGCCCGGATGGCCGAATCGCTGGAGCGGATGCGCGGGCGGCAGGTGGCCGGGGAGGTCACCGATCGGGTCGATCCGGCGTTCGCGCTGCTGGTCGCCCATGCGGTGGTGTTCGCGCCGATCACGATGCCGCAGTTCGTCCGGGACATCTTCGGCGACGACCCGCTCTCGCCCGAGGGCAGCGTGGGGCGGCATGTCGCCGCCGGCCTGCTGGCGGCCGGCGATCGCGGCAGGCGACTTCCGCTGAGATGTCACCTGTTCTGTGGGGGTGTCTTCTTCCTGCGGCCGCGGCGAGGGCTCGATCCGCGCGGATTCTGCGGCGGCCCGCGCCGGGGCTCGACTCCCGGCGGATACCCGGGTGAGCGATACAGGGGCCGGCCTCCGTACCAGCCCCACATGAGGCAGACCAGCCCCGCGAGCAGGGCCAGGACCGGCACCAGGTAGAGCAGCGCGTCGAGTTGGAGCAGCCCGGCGGCGGTCACCCCCGAGATCGACACGACCAGCACCCAGCTCGGCCCGTGCCAGTACGGTTTCCCCAACGGCCTGTCCGACTCCTGCCAGCCCATTGGCGTGCGCCGCCGGAGCCGCCCCGCCGGCCACAGCCGCGTGCCGTCCGGGGTGATCACGACCGCTCGCCGGAACGGCCCTCCCCCGATCCGCACCTGCGCCTTCAGGCCCTCCGCCCTCTCGTCGAAGGCCGGATCCCAGTGGACACGCTGGTAGTACGGCCTCGCCCCGCGCTCGGGGACGAGCTCCAGGTACGGGCTGAACCAGCGGACCCCCTTCCTGCCGTACGTCAGGACCAGTCGCCGGGCCTGCCACCGCACCTCGGCTGCCGACGCCGCCCGGCGGTTGAGCAGAAACCGGCCCAGCACCAGAACGAGCCCGAGCCCGTAGACCCCCACGACGACGAACGGAGCCCGCCTGAGCATGTCCCCAGGAGGGGCACGTCCTCATGCTCCGCGGGGAACACCAGACCGCCGGGCTCTGCCGGGTCGTAGCGGATGGGAAGCACCGAGCCCTGGACGAAATGTTCGGAGTCGGCCTGGATCATCGTCTGGTGATCGTTCCTGCCGTCGGACCAGTCCAGGTAGAACATCTCCGGAACGCCCCGGTCGTCGAAGTCGATGTACTGGACCGTCGCCGCGGCCCTGGCCGTGGCGCGAGACTCCGCGCCGGCGACGCCGGCGGCCTGGACCGCGAGCACGCCGAACGCCACGAGCGCTCCCAGCGTGAAACCCCCGAGCGACACCAAGGCGATACGCGATATCGGCCGCCAGTCATGCACCCGAACAGTTTGGCGGGAGGGTCTTTCGCCACGCTTTCATCAGTCTGTCGCCGTCTTCCGTGCCCTCGGCAAGGGGGCGGCGATCGGCAACGCCGCTATTGGTCTGGCGCGAACGCGCCGGCCGGGAACGGATCCAGGCCGGCACGTCAAGGACTACGAACGGGTGTCAGCCCAGATGCCGGGCGAAGAACCGCAGCGAGCTGTCCGTCTCGAACCGCGGCAGATCTCCGTGCTTGCCGGGATTGGCGTGCAGCGTCTTCTCGGCCGAAGCGAAGGCGTCGAACAACGCCAGGCCCTCGGCCCGCGGAACCCGTTCGTCATCCCACTGCAGCAGGAACCGCACCGGCACGGTGATCCGCGTCGCGGTCTCGGCCAGCGCGGTAGCCCCGAGCAGGCCCAGCACCGCGGCCCGGACCCGGGGTTCCGCGGCGACGAACGGGACACCGAGCCCGCATCCCATCGACATCCCCCAATAACCCACCGGACCTGCGCCGACGTGGTCGAGCTGCTGGATCGCGGTGAGGACCGCCTGCCATTCCGCGACGGCCTGCCCGGCCCCGAGGTCGTGCATGGCGACGACCAGCGCGGCCGCATCCTCGCCGGCGGCCACACTGGCCCGGATCTCGGTTGCGATCCGGCCGAACTCCTCGCTCTTCGGCCGCTCACCGTGGTTGGGCGCGTCGATCGCGGCGACCGCGAACCCGCCCTCGGCGACGAACTGATGCGCGCGGGCCAGGATGCCGGGCGCCTTCTTGTGTTGCCCGCCGCCGTGTCCCATCAGGATCAGGGGACGAGCGCCGGGGGCGTCTTCCGGCGTCCACAGCACACCGGGGATCTCGCCGAGGGTTTCGTCGAGCGTGAAGAGCTGTTCGGTGACGCCGTTCGACGACGTCTGAGAGGTGAAGCGCACAGCGTTTCAAGCCTTTCGGGATGCCTTTTGCGGCGCTCCCTAGACCATGCGCGGGAGGGAGCCCCGACCTGTCACAGCGTTGATCGGTCTCACCTCCTTGAGCTCGCAGCGATGCACGGCGCCGCCGAAGGTATCACAGGCGCGGTGATGGAGTACGCTCACTTGCGTCTTACTGCGTTACCGGTTTGCGGTGATCTGTCCAAGCAGGTCCGTCGTCACGCGGTCGAGGCGGGCCGCGGCCACCGGGTCGAAATCCTTGCCGGACAGCGGCAACGGCTTGCCGCGCAGGTAGGCGGTGACGGCGGGTCCCGGCGCGGCGTCCAGCAGCGCGGCGATCGGCTCGATCGCCTTGCCGACCGGCATCGCGAAGAGCCGGGCGAGGGCCTTGGTGACGGCCCGCTTGGGCTGCGGCAGCGGATCGGCCATGCCCGTGTTCACGAAGCCGGGGTTGTAGAGGACATAACGCGTGCGGGCGGCCGGGTGGCGAGCGGGGAAACCGGCTCCCAGCAGGTCGTTGCAGCGCGAGGACTGCATCGCCGCCCGCATCCCCGTGTAACCGTCGCGCCATTGGAGGTCGTCCCAGTTGATGCGGCCCGGCAGGCCGCCGGGCCCGGCGATGTTCAGCACGACGGGCGCCGCCGCGCGTTCGAGGTGATCCATCAGGCCGTGGCCGATCACGAAGCGGCTCAGGTATGCGAGTGCGAAGGTGAACTCCAGCCCGTCCGCCGTCTCTTCGCGCTCGGGGCGGAAACGCTGGGCTGCGAACACCAGCCCGTCCACGGCCTCGGCCGTCGCCGTCACCTCCTCGACCACCTGCCGCATTCCCGCGACGGTGCTCAGGTCGGCCCGCAGAAACACGGCCCTGCCCTCGGCACCGAGCCGGTGCGCCTCGGCGAGGAAGGCCCGCCCCTTGCCTTCCCCGCTGGCCACGGCGATCACGCGGTCCCCACGCCGCAGGAAATGCAGCCCCAGGCCCTTGCCCATGCCGTCCGTGCCGCCAGTGATCACGTATGTACGCATTCCCGAGCCCCTCTAAGTCATCGGTCGGTGACAAGGATGCTAGGCCCGGCGACTAGTTAAGTCAACGAGTGATGACTTATGATGATTTGATGGACCAGCCGAAACGCCGCGACAAAGCCGCCACCCGCGCCAAGCTGCTCGACGCCGCCCGCCTGCGCTTCGCCCGCCAGGGCTACGACGGCACCGGCGTGCGCGAAATCGCGGCCGACGTGGGTGTCGATCCGGCGCTGGTCTTCCGCTACTTCGGCTCGAAGGAGCAACTCCACGAGGAGGCCGTACGCGTGGAGATCCCGGCCGGCCTCACGGACGATCCGGCACGTCCGCTCACCCACATCACCGACCAGCTGCTGCACGATGTCGTCTTCGCCGACTGGGAGCAGTTCGCCGGCGAGCACCCGCTTCTGGTGATGCTGCGCTCCGCGGGCCGCCCGGCCATCCGCGACCGGTTGCGTACGCAGATCTGCGAGGGCTACCTGCCCGACTTCGCCGAGCGGATGGGCGGCGAGAACCCCGCCCTGCGGGCCGAGCTGGTGGGCGCGCTCCTGCTCGGCATGGGTGTGATGCGCTCGCTGATCGGCAGCCCCGCCCTGAGCGACGCCTCCTTCGAGGAGACGCGCGCGCTGGTCGCACGGCTGGTCGCGGCTTTGAGCAGCTGAGCCGGGCACTGGGCCCTGCGCGACTTCATCGCAGTTCACCACGCGGGTGTCGGCGTCGCCGTTGCACGGCCGCGAAGTGGATCGGGCTTTGCGACGGACTACCGCTCGGGGTGGGGTCCAGCAGGCCCACCGCCCAGATGGGCGACGGGTGGGTGAGCTCGGCCCACCTACCCGGATGCCTACTCGTGGCGGGCTGTGCTTTCGCGGACGATGAGTTCTGTTGCCAGTTCGACCCGCTTGGTCTCCGGAGCCTCGCCGCGGCCCATCGCCAGGACCGTGCGGGTGGCCAGGGCGGCCATCTCCTGCAGCGGCTGGCGTACCGTCGTCAGGGGTGGCCAGGCCGACTTGGACAGGGGAAGGTCGTCGAAGCCCACCACGCTCAGGTCCTCGGGGACGCGAAGGCCCCGCTGGCGGGCCGCCTCGAACACGCCGAAGGCCATCAGGTCGCTCCCGGCGAAGATCGCCGTCGGGGGCGCGTCCAGGGAGAGCAGGGCGTGGCCCTCGTCGTGGCCCGACTCCACCAGGAACGTGCCGCGGCGGATCAGCTCGGGCTCGATCGGCGCCCCGGCCGTCTCCAGGGCCGCGCGGTAGCCGTCCACGCGGGCCTGGCTGCACAGCATGTCCGTGGGGCCGCTGATCATGCCGATGCGCCGGTGGCCGAGTTCGAGCAGGTGGCGGGTGGCGGCCAGGCCGCCGTTCCAGTTGGTGGCCCCGACCGAGACGACGCCGGGAGCGGGCTCGCCCTCCGGGTCGACCACGGCGAACGGGAGCGAGCGCGCGCTGAGCTGGGCCTGGATGCCGGTGGACAGGCGCGAGGCGACGATGACCACGCCGTCGGTACGGCGGGCGGCCAGGCGTTCGAGCCAGTCGCGGCCCGGTCCGGCATGGGTGTGCAGGACGGAGATGACCACGCTGGCCCCGGCCTCGTGGGCCGCGCCCTCCGCGCCGCGCACGATCTCCATGGCCCACGGCGACTCGATCTCGGCGAAGACCAGGTCGACCAGGCCGGCCGGGGTGTCGTCCTGACTGATGCGCCGCTGGTAGCCGTGTTCCTGCAGGAGTCGTTCGACTCGATGGCGGGTCGCCGGAGCGACCTCTGGACGTCCGTTGATGACCTTGGACACCGTCGGAATGGAGACCCCGGCCTCTTCCGCGATCAGTGCGATCGTCACCCGCCGCTTCGCTGACACGTTCGGGAGTGTATCCGAAAGTTTCGGTTTGGGATCGCTCCCACTCAAGGTGTTGACGCTTTACGCAGCGTTTACTTACGATCCAGGCAGCGAAACTATCGGGGAACTAAAGAAACTTTCGCGCGGTACGCCGTACCGTGCCCCATGAGTCACGCTGAGTCCCGCAAATCACGTGCAGGGGTCCGTACGGCAGGCCGAGCCAGTCTGAGGAAGGACCCCTGATGAAACGCAGTCTGGTGTTGATCGCGACCGCAGTGCTCATAACCGGCTGCGGCGGTGGGGGCGGTGGAGGCAGCAGCACGGCCCCCCAGCAGAGCGGCCCGGCCGCCAAGGTCACTCTTGAATGGTGGCACCTGTCGACCACGGAGCCGCTCAAGTCCCTCTGGGCGCAGCGGGCCAAGGAGTTCGAGGCCAAGCATCCCAACGTCACCATCAAGGCGACCGTCCTGGAGAACGACGCGTACAAGGCCAAGCTGACCACGATCACGCAGTCGGGCAAGGCTCCCGACCTGTTCGCCACGTGGGGCGGCGGCGTGCTCAAACAGCAGATCGACGCCGGGCTGGTCAAGGACATCTCCGCCGACGTCGCCGACGTCCTGCCCAACTTCACGCCGGCCACGCTGGGCGCGTACCAGGTCGACGGCAAGACGTACGGGCTCCCCACCGACATCGGCCTGGTCGGCTTCTGGTACAACAAGAAACTCTTCGCCAAAGCCGGCATCACGCAGCCGCCCGCCACGTGGTCGGCGTTCCTCGAGGACGTCAAGAAGCTCAAGACGGCAGGCGTCACGCCGATCGCCCTGGCCGGCAAGGAGAAGTGGCCGGGCCACTACTACTGGGCCTACCTCGCCATGCGCATCGCCGGCCTCGACGCGCTCAAGCAGGCGGCCGTCGACCACGACTTCACCAAGCCCGACTTCGTGGCCGCCGGACAGCAGGTCAAGGCGCTGGCAGACTTGCAGCCGTTCCAGAAGGGCTTCCTCGGCGCGGGGTACGGCACCCCGGACGGCCAGGCGGCCACCGTGGCGAACGGCAAGGCCGCCATGGAGCTGATGGGGCAGTGGGCGCCCGCCGTGCAGAAGGACGCCGGCAAGGGCCTCGGCGACGACCTGGGCTTCTTCCCCTTCCCCGCGGTCGAGGGCGGCAAGGGCTCGATCTCCGACGCGTTCGGCGGTGGCGGCGGCCTGGCCGTGGGCGCGGACGCCCCCGCGGAGGCCGTGCAGTTCGTGAAGTTCATGACCGAGCTGGGCAACCACTCCAAGGCCGTGGAGGCCGGCGGCGTGCTGCCGGTGCTCAAGGGCGAGGAAAGCGCGGTCAAGGACCCCAACCTCAAGCAGGTGGCGACCGCGCTGGCCGCGGCCGGCGGCTACCAGCTCTACCTCGACCAGGCCTACCCGCCCGCCGTCGGCCAGCAGGTCAACGACAGCGTGGCCGAGCTCATCGCCGGTACGAAGACACCGGAGGAAGTCGGCAAGGCCATCACCGAAGTGGCCAAGAGCGAAGGATGACGACCCTCCTCAAGGGGCCGGAGGCGGTCGCGCCTCCGGCCCCCGCCCCTGCCGCCAGGCGGCGCGGCCTCTGGGTGACAATCGCCCTGTTCCTGCTCCCCGCCCTGGTCCTCTTCCTGCTGCTGGTCGTCGCACCCATCCTCGTGGCGTTCTACGCCAGCGTCTTCAAATGGAACGGCTTCGGCGGCCTGCCGACCAACTTCATCGGGCTCGACAACTTCACCCGGCTTTTCGGCACCGAAATTTTCGGCCAGGACCTGTGGCACCTGCTGGTCCTCGTGCTGCTGTCGGTCTGCGTGCAGCTCCCGTTCTCGCTGGCCATCGCGATGCTGCTGAACCAGCGCATCCGCGGGCGGGCGCTGTACCGGGTGGTGTTCTTCGCGCCGTACGTGCTCTCCGAGGTCATCACCGGCGTGCTGTTCTCGCTGATCCTCTCGCCCGAGTCCGGCATGGCGAACCAGCTCCTGTCGGTGTTCGGGTTCGACTCGGAGTGGCTGGCCGATCCCGACACCGTGATGCCGTCGCTCTTCCTGGTGATGATGTGGAAATATTTCGGCTTCCACATGATGATCTATCTCGCGGGGCGGCAGAGCATCCCGAACGAGCTCATCGAGGCCGCCCAGATCGACGGGGCCACGAGCTGGAAGACCTTCCGGCACATCACGCTGCCGCTGCTCGGGCCCACGATCCGGATCAGCGTCTTCCTGTCCGTCATCTACACGATCCAGCTCTTCGACCTGGTGTGGATCCTCACCCAGGGCGGGCCGTCGCACTCGTCCGAGACGATGGCCGTCACGATGATGGACTGGGGCTTCAAGCGCTCCCAGGTCGGCTACGCCAGCGCGATCAGCGTGGTGATGTTCGCGCTCAGCCTCGTCTTCGCCCTCGTCTACCAGCGGTTCGTGATGCGCCGCGACCTGGAGGGCGCGACCACCTCGATGGGAGAGCGCCGATGATCCATCGGAAGAAGTCCTCGCCGCGGCGCAACACCCTGCCGCTGCACCTGGTCGCGTGGGTCGTCGGCCTGTTCATCATCATCCCGGTGGTGTACGCGCTGATCGGCGGCTTCAAGTCCACCAGCGAGCTGTCCACCAACCCGCTCGGACTGCCCAACACCTGGGCCACGGAGAACTACACCGACGTGATCGGCTCCGGCTCGTTCTGGCTGCAGCTGTGGAACAGCACGTTCATCGCGGTCGTGACGACCGTGCTGACCGTCGGGGTGTCGGCGCTGGCGGGATTCGTCTTCGCCAGGTTCGCCTTCCGCGGCAGGGAGCTGTTCTTCACGCTGTTCACGGCCGGCCTGATGTTCCCGTTCGCGGTGGCCATCCTGCCGATCTTCGTGCTGCTGCGCACGTTCGGGCTGCTGGGCAACCCGCTCGGCGTGATCCTGACGCAGGCGGCCTTCGGGCTGCCGCTGACGATCATCATTCTGCGCGGATTCTTCCGCGGCATCCCGGGCGAGATCGAGGAGGCGGCCATCATCGACGGCTGCAGTCCGTTCGGGTTCTTCTGGCGGATCCTGCTGCCGATGGCCAGGCCGGCCATCGCCACCGTCTCGGTGCTGGCCATCGTGGGGAGCTGGAACAACTTCATGCTCCCGCTCGTGGTCTTCACCGAGGAGTCGAGCTGGACGCTGCCATTGGGCATCCAGCAGTTCCAGGGCCAGTATGCCTCCGACACCGCCCGCATCCTGGCCTATCTGGTCCTGGCCATGGTGCCCGCGCTCGGGTTCTACGCCGTCGCGGAACGTCACCTGGTCGGCGGCCTCACCGCGGGCGCGACGAAGGGGTGATCACCTGCCACCTGCGGACGTGACTCGCCGCACACTGTCGCTTCCAGCTCTTGCGCTAGGTATGCTTCGCCTGCCCTAATTTAGGTAAGCCTTTCCTCAGGGAATGCCAAGCAAAACCTCAGCAAACGGGAGTAACGGTGTTCGCCAGTTACCTCATCGGACTGCGTGAAGGTCTCGAGGCGGCACTCGTCGTCTCAGTCCTGGTCGCATTCCTGGTCAAGAGTGACCGCAAGGACAAGCTCCCGCAGGTCTGGACGGGAGTGGGCGCGGCCGTCGCGCTGTCCGTGGGGTTCGGGGCACTGCTGACGTTCACCGCCGCCCACCTGGGGCACACGGGGCAGGAACTGTTCGACGCGATCACCTCGCTGCTCGCCGTCGTGTTCGTCACCTGGATGATCTTCTGGATGCGTCGGGCGGCCCGCGCGCTCTCCGGCGAGCTGCGGGGCAAGCTCTCCGAAGCGCTGGAACTGGGCTCGATCGCGGTGGTCGTGATGGCGTTCCTCGCCGTCGCCCGCGAGGGGCTGGAGACGGCGATCCTGTTCTTCGCCTCCGTGCAGGGCGCCGTCACCACGCCGGAGCCGCTCATCGGCATCAGCCTGGGGCTGCTCACGTCCGTACTCATCGGCTGGGGCCTCTACCGCAGCGCCGTGAAGATCAACCTCACCAAGTTCTTCACCTGGACGGGCCTGCTGCTGATCCTCGTGGCCGCCGGCATCTTCAAGTACGGCGTGCACGACCTGCAGGAGGCCAACATCCTGCCGGGCCTGAGCACGTACGCCTTCGACATCAGCAGTGTCATCCCCGCCGACTCCTGGTACGGCACCCTGCTGCAGGGCATGCTGAACATCACCCCCCAGCCCAGCGTCGCCGAGGTCATCGCCTGGGCCTGCTACCTCGTCCCCACCCTCTTCTTCTTCCTGCGCAACACGCGGGTGAAGTCCACGCCGTCGCCCGCTTCCTCCGCGGCCTGAACAGGAGCACCATGCGCACCCCCATTCGACTGTCCTTCGGGGCGCTCGCCCTGGCGACGCTGGCCGCCTGCGGCTCGGGGAACACCCCCGCCGCCTCCTCCGGCCCCGCCTCCGCCGCCGCCGCCAAGCCGGGCAAGATCACCGTGGCTGCGTCCGACACCGAGTGCAAGGTCGGCGCCTCCGAGGTCGCGGCCGGCACCACGACGTTCACGATCACGAACGGCGGCAGCAAGGTGACCGAGTTCTACGTGTACGCCCCCGGTGACCGCGTCATGGCCGAGGTCGAGAACATCGTTCCCGGGCTGACCAGGGAGCTCATCGCCGAGCTGCCGGCGGGCGCGTACGAGACCGCGTGCAAGCCCGGCATGGTCGGCAAGGGCATCCGCAACGCGTTCAAGGTGACCGGCGAGCACAAGGCGCTCACCGAGGACGCCAAGCTCGCCGACGCGGTCGCCAGTTACAAGCGCTACGTCAAGTCGCAGAGCGACACGCTGCTGGTCAAGACGCAGGAGTTCGTGGACGCGGTCAAGGCCGGGAAGATCGACAAGGCCAAGGAGCTGTTCCCGGTCGCGCGTACGTACTGGGAGCGCATCGAGCCGGTGGCCGAGATCTTCGGCGACCTCGACCCGGCCATCGACGCCCGCGAGGCGGACCTGGCCGACGGCGAGGAGTGGACCGGCTTCCACAGGATCGAGAAGGACCTGTGGATCAAGAAGGACATCAGCAAGGACGGCGCCATCGCCGACAAGCTGATCGCCGACGTCAAGACGATCGTGGACAAGTCGAACGCCGCCGAGCTGACCCCCCTGAACCTGGCCAACGGCGCCAAGGAGCTGCTAGACGAGGTGGCCACCGGCAAGATCACCGGCGAGGAGGACATCTGGTCGCACACCGACCTGTGGGACTTCGACGCCAACGTCGAGGGCTCCAAGGCCGCCGTGCAGTCGCTCAGGCCGGTGCTGGAGGATCGGGCTCCCGACCTGGTCAAGACGCTGGACGAGAAGTTCGCCGCGGCCGAGGCGGCGCTCGACGCGCACCAGAAGGGCGACGGCTGGAAGCTGCACAACGAGCTGTCCAAGGCTGACCTGAAGACCTTGTCGGACGCGATCAACGCGCTGGCCGAGCCGATCAGCAAGATCGCGCCGGTCATCACCAAGTAGCGGGAGGTGCCGGCAATGAGCCAGCGGGTGAGCCGCAGGGGGCTGTTCGGGCTGGGGGCCGCGGGCGCCGCCGTGGTCGGGGCCGGTGTCGTGGCCGCGAACACGCTCTTCGAGGAGGCGCCGGTCGCGCACGCCTCCTCGACCTCCGACCCGTTCCCCTTCTATGGCGAGCACCAGTCGGGCATCGTCACGCCGGCGCAGGACCGCCTGCACTTCGTGGCGTTCGACGTCACCACGGACAAGCGGGCCGAGCTGGTCGAACTCCTGCAGGAGTGGACGGCGGCGGCCGCGCGGCTGACGCAGGGCAAGGAGGCCGGGTCGTACGGGGCGGTGGGCGGTGCGCCGGAGGCCGCGCCCGACGACACGGGCGAGGCGCTGGGGCTGCCCGCGTCGGGGCTGACGCTGACGATCGGGTTCGGGGCGTCGCTGTTCGACGACCGCTTCGGGCTGAAGGACAAGCGGCCGGCCGCTCTCGCCGATTTGCCGAAATTTCCGGGAGAGCAGCTCATTCCGGAAATTTCCGGTGGAGACATCTGCGTGCAGGCGTGCGCTCACGACCCCCAGGTCGCCGTGCACGCCATCCGCAACCTGGCCAGGATCGGCTTCGGCAAGGTCTCCGTACGCTGGTCGCAACTCGGCTTCGGCCGTACGTCGTCCACGTCCCGCTCCCAGTCGACCCCGCGCAACCTGATGGGCTTCAAGGACGGCACCAACAACCTCAAACTGGAGGACGCCGCCCTGCTCCGCGACCAACTGTGGGCCTCCGCGCAGGACGGCAGCGACTGGATGGCGGGCGGCTCCTACATGGTGACCAGGAAGATCCGGATGGCGATCGAGACCTGGGACCGCACGTCGCTCGTCGAACAGGAGCAGATCTTCGGCCGGGACAAGGGCGAGGGGGCGCCGCTGGGCAAGAAGGCCGAGTTCGACCCGGTGGACTTCGCGTCCAAGGGGGCCGACGGACAGCCGCACATCAAGAACGACGCCCACGTACGGCTCGCCCACCCGACCTCCAACGGCAACGCGCACCTGCTGCGCCGCGGCTACAACTTCGTGGACGGCTCCGACGGACTCGGCCGCCTGGACGCGGGCCTGTTCTTCATCGCCTACCAGCGCGACCCACGCAAGCAGTTCGTACCGGTACAGATGAACCTGGCCAAGAACGACACCCTCAACGAGTACATCAAACACGTCTCCAGCGGCCTGTTCGCCTGCCCACCCGGGGTCCGCGACGCCGGCGACTACTGGGGACGCACCCTCTTCGGCTGATCAGCGGCAGCACCCACCCGCGCCCCGTTTACCGGGTGGGCCCGCTGGCCCCCACCCCCGGGCCAAAGGTCTTCGCAAGGGGGCGCTTCGCGCATGGGAGCTCAGGCGCCGCTTCCAGTCGGGCCAAGCCCCGACCCCTGTAGGGCTTCGCGCCGCTCAGCCGCCTGCGCGTCCCATTTGGCCGTTTCGCACCCTTGGGACGGGCGTGATCGTCACCACCAGGTTCTGCATGGTTGTCGCGGAAATCAACGGCAGGAGCGACGCGGGTGGCAAGGACCGTCTTAACGGCTCATGCGGCTTGGGCTGTAACCGGTGGCGTCCGGAGGCCGGTGTAAATCAGGCGTGTTGGGGTCGGAGGTGGCCGCTGAGATCAGGAACGTAGTGCTGTTGTGGCGGATTGGAGCAGGTGGACAAGGCTGTCGCGTTGGGTGCTGGGCCAGGCACTGAAGCGGGTGGTCAGGGTGGTGTTGATGACCTGGCGGAATTGGCCGGTGACCGCCTCGCCCTGGGGGGTGAGGTGGACGCGGGTCATCCGGCGGTCGTTGGGGTCGGGTTGGCGGGTGAGCAGGCCGCGTCGCTGAAGCCGGTCGACCAGGCCGGTGATGTTGGTCTTGTCGCAGTGCAGCAGGGTCGCGAGCTCGCCGAAGGACGGCTGCAGATGCTGGGCGAAGCACAGCAGTTGCGCTTGCTGGGGGGTTAGTCCCAGCCGGCGGCTCGCCGTGCTGAACAGGCCGTCGATCTCCATGAAGACGCCGATCAGCGTCTCGACGAGTTCGTCATCGGGTGCGGCGGCCATGGCAGGCAGTCTACTACCTGGACAGTTGACACCCTCTACCAAACTAGTCGATGCTATGGACTATCCATAGCATCGACTAATTGGAGAGGTTATGCGTATCGAGGATCGGGTCGCAGTCGTCACCGGCGGATCGCGCGGCATCGGACGGGCGATCAGCGACCGGCTCGCCGCGGCGGGGATGCGCGTCGTCATCGGCTCCCGCGACCAGGAGACGGCCGCGCAGGCGGTGGACCAGATCAAGGACGCGGGCGGGCTGGCCACCGCGGTCCGCACTGACATCACCCGCCCCGAGGCGGCCAAGGAGTTGTTCGATGCGGCCGAGAGCCAGTACGGCCGGGTGGACGTGTGGGTGAACAACGCGGCCACGGCGACCGCTGGACCGCTGGCCCGCGCCACCGATGACGACTTCGACCAGTTCCTGCAAGCCAACGTGCGGTCCACGTTCGTGGCGCTGCGCGAGGCCGCGCAGCGCATCAGCGACCACGGCCGGATCATCTTGATCTCTTCCGCGCTGACCGTGTCGCCGCTGCCCGGCATGGCACTGCTGGTCGCAAGCAAGGCCGCCGGTGACCAGCTCGCCCGCACGCTGGCCTGGGAGGTGGGCTCCAGATCCGTCACGGTCAACAGCGTCCTGCCCGGCCTGACCCGTACCGACGTCATCGACACCGTGCCCCAGCACGTCATTGACGACGCCAAGGCCCGCACACCGCTGGGCCGCCTGGGCGAACCAGCCGACATCGCCGACGTCGTCGCGTTCCTGGCCTCCGACGCCGCCCGCTGGATCACCGGCCAGACCATCAACGCCGCCGGAGGCATGATCTAACGAGTTGGCGCCGGGCCAGGGCCGGATGACGCACAATCCTGAAGACCTTGGCCACGATCACCGGACCGTCCGCAAGCTGGTTACGCGGTCGCGGTGATGGTCTGGTGATCGGCAGGGTGGGGGCGGAGCTGGCGAGGTCGAGGAGCGAGTGGCGCAGGTCCCGCAGGAGCCGGAGCCCTGCGGGTGTCATGGTCAGTCCGCGGGAGGCGCGGCCGGGTAGGTGGCGCGGTAGCGGTCGATGAACTCGCGCAGGCGGTGGTCGATCAGCTCGACCAGTTGCGGACCGGGCTCGGCCTTCAGGTCGCTGGTGTCGAAGACGGCCCAGTAGCGGTCGCGGATCTCGGCCCGCATCCCCGCAGGGGTCTTCGCCATGACATTGCGCAGGCGATGGATCAGACATCTTTGGCGCAGCGCGGCGGGGAAGACCTGCTCGATCGCGGCGATCAGGCCCTTGGCACCGTCAGAGATGACTGGCAGCGGGCAGGCCAGCCCACGGTCGCGCAGGTCGGTCATGAAGTCGGCCCATGCGTCGGTCGACTCGCCCTATCCCGGGGCGAGGCCGACGAAGGCCGGCTTGCCGTCGGTGGTGCTGCCCCATGCCGCCAGGATCGGTTCGGTCGGCAAACCAGGGTGCATCCGGAAGAACGAGGCATCCAGGACGTCATCCAGCTTCCGGCGGGCCCAGGCGTCGTACTCGGCTCTGATGGCCTTGCAGACCTCGCTGACGGTGGACTTGGAGATCGCGGCCTGGTCGCCGAGCGCGTCAGCGAGGGTGGCCTCGACGTCACGGACGGACAAGCCGCGCACGAACGAGGCGATCACCAGCGACTGGTCGGCGATACACGTGCGGACGCGCCCACTCCCCCAGGACGCCGGCGTAGGCGCCTTGGTTGCATCGTCGCTGCTTGAGGGCCAGCCACCCACGATGGCCCAGAACTCCAGCGAAGAGGCACGGGGTCATTCGTCGTCTGGATCTGCCGGCTCCACGGTCGGTGCGATCTGCAGTGGTGTCGCGGCCCCGCCGGCGATCTCGCGCCCTTGATTCAACGTGTAGTCAAGCTGCCTGGCCAGGAGCGGGAGGGTCGCCGGAGGTAGATAACCGTCAGCGCCGGCGTCGAGCAGGCGTCGGACCGGGCCGTGGTACTGAACTCCGAGCTCGTGGTCCTCGATTTCGGTGACGATGACGCGAGCTTTGGGGAACATCGAGCGGAGCCCTGCAATCAACTGCGGGCTGCCTGCAGGTACCAGCAGCACATCGGTGGTCGCGGGAGCCGCATGCATATCGAGCACTACGTAGTCCGCCCCGAGCTGGGTGGACAGCGCAACCCGAGCCGCAGTCGACAGCTCCATCGCGGTGGCCACGACTGTCACGCTCTCGTAGTCGATCGGTGCTTGATCGTCGGCCTCATCTGGCGCTTCGCGATCGACGACAGCGCCTTGGACCACGTCAATGGTGCTGGAGATCGTCGCGATCGACGCGCCGTCACGCGTGAGGACCAAGTTCTCGCCAGGCTCGAGGGCGTCGATGAGCGCCACGACGTCTTCGGGAAGGCGGGTCACGTCGATTCGCTGCGTGGAGCGTGGAGCGCGTTTGCGGATCATCATGCCTGGGACACGCTCACGGCTGCGAGGGCACCCTGCGTCATGAGCGGCCCCGGTCGCCTGGCGAAAGGCCCCTCCACGGTGACATGGTCGCCTGCCCGGAAGTGCCGCTCAGCCACATGATCACATGAGTCCCTTCTGATGCTGTGATCTTGTTGGATGCCGCGACACGACCATTGGTTCGAGGCCGCGCCGGAATTTCTCTCATCGTCCGTGTCCGCGCCCATCGACGGCGACGCGAAGAGTTCCGGGCCACATGGTGGGGCCAAATCCTGCTGGTATTCCGCACCGACAAAGATCGTGAAGTCGGGTCGATACGCTTGCCCGGCGGGGCATGACCGGCGGGTTGAAAAGCACGTCTGTGATTGTGCGCCAACGTTCAAGATGGTGATGCGGGCGGCATTCAGGATGGCGATGTGAGGGAGCGAGAAGACCCCGGCGAGATGTGACGTTGCCGGGGTCTTGATGTGCGGCATGTCGGCTTGGTGCTCGTGCTGCCGTGTCTGATGAGGGTCAGCGCATTGCGCTCATGGCGCGTTCGATCTTCTCGCTCGGATACGGCGTGGTCCTACGGGTGCCGAACAGGTCCCAGTAGAAGTCGTTCATGGCCGCCGCCACGGGAGCGTACCGGCGGATCACTGCCGCTACAGCCGGCGGGGCACCAGCGGGGTCCGCTCCGTCTGCGCACGCGCGGATGTACTCGTTGCGTTGTGCCGGTATGCCGTTCGGCGGCGTCTTCACCCCGCAGATTTCGGTGACGAGCCAGTTGACCAGCCGCATCAGCGCGTAACCGATGTCGTGGGTCCGGTTGCGCTCCAGGAATCCGATCTCCTGCGTGGACAGGTCGAACCGAGTGGAGGTCGCCAGTCCGAGGTCGGCGATGTACAGGCGTTCGCCATCGGTGAGGATGTTGCCGAAGTGGCCGTCGAAGTGCGTCAACTCCTGGCCGTTCATGAAGGCCACGTCGGTGAGCAGGCACGACTCGACCATGGCGCTTGCCGCTATCGCAGCGTCCTGGCCGGCGGTGAGCTGAGCGGCGAGCCAGTCGCGGAGGTTGTAGGGGATGAACTCCTGAAACAGCACGATGCCGGCCGAGGCCCGGGCAAGGGCGTGGAGACGATCCCGTACCGCCGCCGATCCATCCCAATACTGCACGACCGCCTCGACGTCGGCGTGCTCATCGATGGGTGGCGGCGCTCCCGGCAGCACCCGCCAGTGATACAGCAGCGGAAAGGCCGCACTGCGCCCGGCCAGGACCCAGTTGGTCGTCATGACGCTGGCCGCGAGTTCACGCCACGCACCGAAACTCGGCCCACCGATCCCGTACTGGCAGAACGGAGGCAGCCCGAACAGGTTCGCGGTGGACATCACGTTGCCCGCCTGGCGCTCCAGGTCGGTCAGCGGGATTCGCTTGGCGAAGACCGGCACGCCATCGATGGCCAACAGTACCGAGGTACCGCCGATCCCCGAGCCCAGAGTCTGCGCCTGCTCCAATAGCTCGCCGAGCTGCCGGTCACTGTGCAACGCCAATGCACTTGCGACATCGCTGTATCGATGGACACGCTCACTTTGCGACATGTCCAACCGTGTATTTTGCAGGTCCAATGGCAGGCACCCTTCGTTCGCCGCGCAGTGATCAACTTCGCGTGTCAGACGCTACACCTGTCAGGGATGGGCTTTCCGGGTTCATCCCGCGAGAACACAGTGGCCAGGATCGAGACGCGTCGAGAACGATCCGGTCGGCGAGTTGGGCTTCCAGCCCGGCGATCCGATTGTCCGGGAGCCGGCTGTTGTCACGGGCCGCCGTAAGCCGCTCCTGCAGACGGTGCGTTTGTTGGATGAGTGCGCTGCAAGGCGATCTCGCAGTGGGCGTGCTTGAGAGCGGCCTCCGCGCAGGCACAGGTTCAAAGCCGCCCTCGGACCGTAAGAACATGATGGCTGCAATCAGCTGTCCACGACGAAGGAATTCGTCGATTCGATCACGAACCTGCGGGGACAACTCTGCCCACCACCTATCCCGCACTTCTACACCTACCAGTCTTGCCAGCGATGAGACATCCGCCCCGAACGTACCCGCTACCTGGAAGGGCTGCGCTGCTGTGCATATCGCGCGACCGCACTCGTGCGGGCCGTCCTCGTCCTGCAACTCGTCGAAGAGAGCCCTTACTCAGGATGAAAGGGCTCAATCTTTAGATGGGCAATTCAGGCGGCTATGCGCTTTTATGCGACCGGCTGGTGATCGGCATTCGAGCTGAAGCGCGTCTTCGAGGGACGCCGGGCAACTCGAAAGGTGGACCTCAACGTGATTATCTGGCCGCCTGGTTGACCTCGAGTCGACTCTAGGATGAATAATCCTTCCGCCCGACGCCCGACATGGATGGGCAGGAAAGGATTCCGCATGAAGTACCGCACGATCGGCAGCGATCCGAAGACCCGCCGTGAAGTCAGTGTGCTGAGCCTCGGCGCGATGCTGTTCGGCACCGCTACGGATGAGGCGACGTCGTACGCCATCCTCGATCATTTCGTTGAGGCCGGCGGAACCTTCATCGACACCGCCAATAACTACGCCTACTGGGTCAATGGCACTCAGGGAGGTGAAAGCGAAGCGCTGCTCGGCCGCTGGCGACGCAGCCGCAACGTCACCGACGAGATCGTCATCGCCACCAAGCTCGGAGGGCGGCCCAACGCTCCGGCGACCGGCCTGAGCCACGACCTTGAAGGCTTGTCCGCCCAGGTGATCCGGGAATCCTCGGAGCGGAGCAGGGAACGGCTCGGTGTGGACAAGCTGGACCTGCTGTACGCGCACGCGTACCTCGAGGGTTCCACAGTGCCGCTGGAGGAGACCGTCGAGGCGTTCGCGGGTTTGGTCGAGGACGGCACCGTGGCTCTCCTCGGGGCGAGCAACCACTGGTCGTGGCGACTCGAGCGGGCCAGGAACCTGGCAGCCGCGGCCGGGCTCCCCGGCTATGAGGTCCTGCAATATCACCACTCCTACCTGCGACCGCGTACCGATCTGCCGACCCTGCGGTCCAAGGACGGCAACCTCGGCGTGGTCGGCGGGAACCTGCTCAGCTACCTGCGAGCCGAGCCCGAGATCACGCTGGTCGCCTACTCCCCCTTGCTGGGCGGCGGCTACGTACGTGACGACAAGCCGCTCGATGCCGCGTTCGACCACCCGGGCACACCTCGGCGTCTCGCGGCGCTGCGGGAAGTGGCGAAGGAGACGGGAGCGACCGTCAACCAGGTGGTGCTCGCCTGGCTGATAGGCGGCGACATTCCGGTGATCCCGCTGGTCGGCGCTTCCTCCGTCGAGCAACTGGAGGAGAGCCTGGCCGCGGTGGACCTGGAGTTGACGGCGGAACAGCGGGCGAAACTCGACGCCGCGTACTGACACTCCAGCCGCGCCCGCAGCGCTGCGCCGAGCCCCGATCCCGACCTGGTCGATCAGCGCCGGGTGGTGGACGCGTTCCTGGCCGCCGCGCTGGTGTCCATCCTCGACCCCGACGTGGTGCTGCGCGCCGACGGCGGTGGACTCGTCGGCGGTCTGAAGGGCATCCGGGGTGTCGCGGCCGTGGCCGGGAAGGCTCGCCATCTTCCAGCGCATGGCCACCGACGCCACCGCGCGTCCTGCCCTGATCAATGGTGTCGCCGGCCTGGTCAACACCCTTGACGACCAGCTGATCTCCGTCACGAGCTTCGCCATCTCCGACGGCAGGATCGCCACGATCGACATCCTGTCGTGCCCCGACCGGCTGGCCCGGCTCGGCCTCACCCGCCTGGAGCCGTGATAGCCGACCCACGCCGACGCTGCTTCGTCGCCTCCGCGTGGAGGGACCTCGGTGACCTTGGCGATGGCGGCGGCGCTCGGCGCGGCGCTCGTGCCGGCCACCAGCTTCGAACGACGTCCCGGGTACCGCGCAGGGCGATCGCCTGCTTGGCGCGCCTTCGTGATCGCTACATGCCTTGCTGCCGACGGTCCCACTGTGGGAGCCGGTGATGAAGGCCGCGTCAGGTCGGCGGGGGTTCCGGCGGGCGATCAGGTCGGCTGCGGTGTCGTGTCAGCGGCCGCGTCAGTACGACAACGGCGCGGTATCAGAGCGGTCGGCGACCGTAAATGCCATGAACGGTTCAGCGCCTGTCCGTTCAGTTGAATCTCGTAACAGCTTGAAGGAGCTCACCACCATGTCGATCACCCTCACCGACCAGGACAAGACCACCCTGCGCATCGCCGCCTGGGGCGCCGTCTCGCTGATGTCGGCCGCCGGCGCCGCCGGCTCGGCCCACAAGGTCGCCACCGAGGGCTCCATCGCCCTGACCTCCGCGACCGGCCTGGCCGGACACGTGCTCACCAAGGCGCCCAAGGGCGTCAAGTACGGCAAGTCCGTGGCCGAACTCGCCGACCAGGTCCTGCCCGCGCTGACCGCATCCATGAGCCTGCTCAAGCAGCAGGACCCGGCCGAGGCCGACAACTTCCGCCGCACCGTCGTCGTCGCCATCGAGGCAGCCGCCGGGACCCACCGGGGCCAGCCCAGCCCCACCCTGGCCGACATGGCCCGCAAGATCACCGCAGCCCTCGACGCCGCTTGATGGGATGCCGACGCCACAGCCGTGTCACGGGGTCCTCTCCGGACCCCGGCTCATCCCCGCCGACCAAGGATTTCGAGCTGCTCATCGTGCCCGCTGCCTGCACGACGTCCGCAAACGCGCCTGGGACTTCCTGGTACGCGAGCTGATGAGCACCCAGCCCCCGGCCTAGCGCCCCCGCACCATCGATCCCGAGTTGCTCGGCGAGCTGTTCGCCTGATTGCGACACCAGAGACGAGGAACCATGACAACCCAATCCCCACCAGCGATCACGGCGCTGCACCGGCGCCCGGTCCTCCGCGGCAAGGTCTTCCGGCGAGTGGCGGTCACGGCGCTGGCGGCCACGCTGCTGGCCGGGGCAACCGCACCCGGGGTGGCCATCGCGGACAGCAGCGTGGCCGTGCCGAAGGTCGCTGCCGGGCAGGATCGCCCGGATCTGCAGAAGGCCATCCAGGAGTGGGTCGATGACGGTTACGCCGGGATGCAGATGCGCGTGCACGATGAGCGGGGCGACTGGGTCGGCAGCGCCGGGGTGCGCAAGCTGGGCCAGAGCGCCAAGCCGCCGACGAACGGGCGGTACTGGATAGGCAGCACCACCAAGACCTTCACCGCGACCCTGGTGCTGCAGCTGGTGGCCGATGGCGAGATCGGGCTGGACGCCGCGGTGGCCGATTACCTGCCCGAGCTCGGGCTGGACCGGCGGATCACCGTGCGGATGATGCTGCAGCACACCAGCGGGCTTTTCAACTACACCGGCGACTTCGGCCCCGACGGGACGTGGGTGCCGGGCATCCCCTCCACAGGCAAGGAGTGGGTGGACAACCGGTTCCACACCTACCAGCCCGAGGAGCTGGTACGGCTGGCGCTGTCCAAGCCGGCGAAGTTCGCGCCGGGGGCGGGCTGGAGCTACGCCAACACCAACTACACGCTGGCCCTGCTGCTGATCGAGAAGGTCACCGGCCACTCGTACGCCGAGGAGATGAAGCGGCGGATCCTGCGGCCGCTCGGGCTGCGGGACACTGTGGTGCCGGGCGCCCGGCCGGACCTCCCCGGGCCGCACGCCCACGGTTACTACCGCTACCAGGACGCCGACCAGTGGAAGGTGGTCGACGTCACCCGCCAGAACCTCTCCCTGCTGGCCGGCGCCGGTGACATGATCTCGACCACCCAGGATCTCCAGACGTTCATCTCCGCGCTGGTGGGCGGCAAGCTCCTGCCGGCCCCGCTGCTGGCCGAGATGCGCAAGCCGGACCCGAGAAGCGACGGCCTCTTCGGCCGCTACGGCCTCGGGATGTACGTGCTGGACACGGGCCCGGACTGCGTCGGCATCATCCTCAACCACGACGGCAGCCCTCCGGGTGGGTACGGGTCGCTGATGTACAGCACGCCCGACGGCAGCAAGACCCTGACCGCCTCGCTGACCATGGGGGACACCCCAGTCGACCAGGCAGTGGTGTTCCCGAAGGCGTTGAACAGGCTCATCAAGCAGGTGTTCTGCGGCGGGCAGGCCGGATCAGCCGACGAGGCCAAGCCGACCCAGTAGACCCGTACAACTTGAAGAGGGACCCCCTACGGTCCTTAGAGCACCAACCAGGCCACGCCGAGCTTGCTGAGCTCGACGTGGCCGGTCCACATGCACGGACGTCCAGCCGAGCACGCACAAGCGGTCGACGAACCCGGCCGAAGGAGTGCCTGCTCGGCCGTGGCGTGCGTGGTCGTAGCTTTGCGGCCGACGTGCTGGCCTGCCACCGCCATAGCCCGACAGGCGCCAGCCGACTCGGTTTGGGGCTCATGGCAAGGTTCTTACCGGCGCCCAATGACAATCACCGGACGGCCTGCCCCTCGGGGGCGAAGCTCGGCCATGATGCCGCGCCTTGTGATGGCCGTCCCGACAAAGCCCGGCCGCCAGGAACGGAACCTGCCGGGCCCAGGACTGCGGGATGGCGGCGGTCAACGCCGTTGGTCGGTCTGCTTCGGGTGTCCAGTCCCCACACGGGTGATCCACAAGGTGCGTTCCCCGTCGTCGATCGCGTACCACAGCCGACCGCCGGACGTGGTTTCGTACTGCCACTGTTCGAGTGCTGCACCGGCCACTTTCACGATGCCGAGCGCACCTTTGAGCGGGTGCTGGCGGCAGTCCACACGTCGAGGATCGCTGGTGATGGCCACCCATGCCCGGTCCAGGTTTTCCGGAGCCTGGGCGAGCAGATGTGTCCGCCCCTCAGCGGCGCGGCGATCGGCGAATCGAACATGCCATGGGTTCGGGCGCGGAACGTCGTCTCCCCGGCCTGCCATCAGGAATCGTCTTTCGGACGGGCGACGTCTGGTCCGTCGCCGGCGAAGGGCCCCTGCAACTCGCCGGCGAGACGCGGATCGCTCCAGATCACCGCGGTGGAGCGCCATGAGGTCAACGACCTCCCGAACGGCAGCAACTCTCCCGTGTCCGCCCCCGCGATCAGGTTGCTGAGGAGCTCGCGTACACACTCCTGACGTTCCGTGTCGGGGAGCCAGGTGAGCCAGGGAAGCTCCTCCGCCAGAACTTCCTCCGCGAGTGCGCTGTTGCGGCGGGCCACGATGGCCAGCGCGCGAGCGGCGATACGCAGGCTGGTCATCCCCGCCTGAAATCGCTCGGCGCGCATCAGGATGAGGTTCTCGTCATCGCGCCGTTCGAGGACGACATCGGCGTTGTCCAGTGTGGGAAGGACCTCTGAAGGGCCTCTCAGGAACGCGCTGTACGGAAAGCTCTTGGTCGTCACCTCAGCAGGTTATCTGAAGTAGTTCAGATGTCGATCCCGCCGCTCTGGCGGTCAGCTCGTGGTGGTGCGTGAGGAGTGGCTATGAGCGGCAGGCTCCGCCGGCTGCCGTGCTTGCGGGTCTCGCCCGTGCGACGCGGTGGACATGCCACAGGATGTACACCTTCACGCTACTCATCCCCGTCGAGATCGAAGGCGACGTCGGCGAGGCGGACCGTCCGGACCTCCGAGTCGTCCAGGAGCTTGCGCAGGTCGGCGAGTTTCCAGCGGTCGACGACGAGCCCGTACACCAGCCCCTCCTTGGCCGCCCCGGTGAGCCATCCGACGGACAGCTGGAACTCGCTGAGGTCGTCCCCTCGCCAAGCTGCCTGACCCACTTGCGGAACTCCGTCAGCGCCGCCTCGGGCTCGGTCTCGCACTGATAGATGACGTCCTCCCAGGTGGTCTTCTCGGGCATCTCGCGGTTCCAGACGATCGCGTTCAACGGAGGGTCGCCGCTCGAGTCTTCGTAGTAGTACGGGGAGTAGATGTAGGAGACGCTCACCCCTCCGCAGATCTTGTGCTTCCGGTTGAAGGCGACGAGCCGCTCGCTGGTCATCGGCTGCTCGAACTCCACGACCGCGACGGCGTTGAGCGTCTGGGGAAGCTCGTCGATGGTCGTCCGAACATCTTCCGGAGCGGTGTCGGGGTCCGACTCGACGGCGTCAAGCGCGTCGGCCAGGCTGCCGGACGGCCCGGCAAGGGAAGGGGCACGGACGGTGCCGAACAGGTTCTGCTCGATGTCGTACTCCCTCGCGCCCTCGCTGGGACCGGCCCGGCGCGGCTCTCCTCGCAGCGTGTAGGTCGTGTTCAGCAGCGATCCGATGTGGCCGTAACCGTCCGACAGCCGTTTGTCCGGGTTCGCGACGCGGGCGGCCGTGCCGTACACCATGGCCATCCGCTCATCGTCGGAGTCGATGACCAGCCCCAGAAACCGGTCGGTCGCGCTTAAGGCCAGGTACAGCGCCGTGGTGACGGCCAGGACCTTGACGAGAGACCGGGCCGCGTACGCCCAGTCGGTCTCCCTCGCGTTCATCGGCGCGCGCTCCTGCCTGCGGTCTAGATCAAATGGGGGTACGGCGCACCATAGCGGCTGTGACTACGCACCGTGCAGAACCTGTCAGCCGATGTCCCCCATGACGATCAGCTTCCATAGATCAAGTACGACGATCCGTGTCCTGCCACGGCCTATCTCCATGACCGTGGGCTTTGTGACGTTGCTCCGCTGCGTACGGCGGATCAGGTACGCGCCGCCCTCTATGCACTGCTCGTACTCGACATTCCCACGGGTGAGGTACTCCCTAACCCTCGTTCGCGTCCCCGGGGAGTCGTACGGGAACCACTCAAGGCCAGGCATACCCGAGGCGACCACGGGGGTTGCGGGAACCGTGCCCTCGTCGTCACTCCTGCTCATGACGTGCTGGTCCCGACGCTTGGCCGGATCGGGCAGGGATGGGTCACGTGGCGGTTCGGGCAGCAGATAGCGCCGAGGCTGGCGAACCGCGCGCCCTGCAACCACTCGCCCCACTGCACGTCAACGCCACGCGGCAGCGCATCACGCGCGTATTCCAGCCGCTCCTCAAGGGGGATGCCCTCGGGCAGCAGCAGCGCGCCAGCTACCTTGCCGTACTCGGCTGCCAGCCATTCGGCCGCCTCGTTCACCTCGTGGAACGTGGCCGCGATGCGGGATGCGGGCTTGGCCAGCCAATCACCGGTCCGCATCGGCGGTAGCGGCGAGGTGGGGAAGTCAGGCGATGACGGGCGGCGCTCCGCCTCGTTGGCGCGATCCGCGCCGTTGCCCGTCCACTGGTAGGCATGCCAATGCATGGTCAGGGTGCTCCGTAGAGTGCGGGGGCGGCCCCTGCTTACTGAGACTGAGCAGGGGCCGCACCTTGCGGTGGTGCTAGATGGTGGTCACGCCAGCGGCACGCAGTTCGGCACCGCTGAACCGGAGGGTCCCAGCATCGGGGTTCTTCGAGTCACGCAGCGCGTAGGCGTCGTCAACGCCCGGGATGGGGGCGATCTCCACGCAGGACTCCATCTCGTCGTTGTCCTGGTTGCCGCCGCACAGCCTGCTGAACGGCACGTCGCCGAGCTGTTGCCGGTACAGCTCCATGGTGCGGTTCTCCTCTCGTTCGGCCCCTGGGGTCGCGGGGCGGGCTTCCCAGACGCGGACGCGCCTGGGCGTTTGGAACCCCCGGCCCGCCGCCCGCCGCCACCTGCAATCGGCGGGCCAGGGCGGCTCAGGATGGCCCAAGGCGGGGCCGTCTCCCGCTGTGGATCAGGTAGGACTGCCACGCCAGGGCGGACGCGAGCGCGATGGCGTCAGGCCGCCGGACGGTTTGCACGGCCCCGGCCGTCACCATCTCGACCGTGAGCCTCTGGCGTAGCCGCGCCGTCCACAGCACCTGTCCGGACGGGTCGCGTTCGCGGTCGATGTCCCACAAGGGATAGGTGCTGCGCAGCACCGACAGTTGGCGGGCCGTCCAGTCCTGCAAGGCCGCCGCCTGCGCGACAACCTGGCGCACGTTCTCGCTTGCGACCCGCAGCAGCGCGTCTAGCTCGGCGTCCGGCAGCGCCTGTTCTGTGGCCATCTCACGCGCCTTCCGTCAAGAGGGGGGCATGCGGCGTGCGGACAACCCTGCTGGTGGTCGTGGTCGTCAGCTGATCGAGGCGGGGGGAATGGGGTGATGCCCTAAAGTTGCCCACAGGTCAGGAGGTCCTTCCTGATCAAGGAGCCCGTCGAACGTTCGCCGCGTTCGGCGGGTTTCGCTTTTCAGAACCGCCCTCATCCTGGGAAATCAAAGCGGCGAAACCAATACCGAGGCTGTATACGCAGGGGGTATCGTCCGGCATATGACAGGTCCACAACCCTGGATAGAGGGGCGTCTTCGTGCCGCATGGCTGCGCAAAGACTGGCCGGTCATTTTCCGTACTTATCGGAACATTCTCGGCATTTCGCAAGCGCGACTCGGACAGCTCATCGACATGCCACAGCCCCATATTTCAGCAGTTGAGAACGGCCACAGACGGATCATGGACGCCGATCTCATTCAGCGGATCGCAGAGGGGTTGCAAGTGCCGGAAGAACTGGGCGGGGCACACCGTCCCGAAATGTCCAAATGGTCGCCTGACCCGGAACTGCGCGAAAGGATCTCCCGAGCGCACACCACCGGCCGTGCCGACGTGCGCATCGCTGACTGGATAGCACATGTGCTGACCGAACATCGCAGGGCAGAGGATGCGGTGGGTGGCAGGGAGCTATGGCCCGTGGTTCGCTCCCAACTCGACACGGTCACGCGCCTATTGCCGGGCACCTCTGGGCCTGTGGCGGATCGGCTGTTGATCCTCGCAGCCGAGCATGCCCACTGGCTGTCATGGGTGGCTCATCGGGAAGGACACGCGGGGCCTGCTCTGGCCTGGCTCGACCTCGCCCACGGATGGGCTGTGGACGCCGGATCAGCCGACATGGCAGCGTGGGTGACCAGGGTTCGGAGCTACTACATGCTCAAGCACAGCGACCCTAAACGCGCCTACAGGATCGCCAAAGTGGCCTGCCAAGAGGCGATCGGCGCATCCCCCACCACGGCGTCGATTACGGCGCATCAGGCGAGTCTGGCATCGGCAGCCGTGGGCGAGCGCGACGAATCCCGCCGCCTCGCTGATCAGGCCTATGAACTGGCTCTACGCACCCCCGATGAGCAGGACCGACCGAACTGGCTGTACTGGCTGGACCCTGTACGGGCACGCCTGCACAAGGCCAATGCCGCCTACGCGGTGCGAGACTGGCACGTGGCCGCCGAAGGCTTCCGGGCGACGCTGCCCAAGTTGACCGGCTATCCTCGCGACCTGGCGGTCTATGCGGCGCGGATGCAGGACGCGGCGAAACGCGTCTAGCGTGCTGGCTCGGTGTTGATGATGAGCACGTCTTGCTCGCTGGAATTCTCCTTGATGACCTTGGGCATCTGACCGACGCTCGGCCCCATCGTCGTCTTCCTGCCCGCTATCTCGGCCGACCGTGCGAGAGGCGCGACCAAAGTACCCAGCGATGAGGGACTTCTGGTTGGACAGGCCGATACGCCCACTCCCGAGCCAGCAAGATCTATACGAGCGCGTCAGGGCCGTGTTCAACGAGCCACCGACCTTCGGCTCTCCGAGGCGACAAGGTAGCCATGTCCCCCAGTGTGGGCGCAGGCGCCGGGCGAGGACCTTCAAGAGCGGCAGACGCATGCGCCGGGTAGGGGTCTCAGCGGCGGCGGGCGCGGGAGGCGGCGGCGTGGGCGCGGTTGGCGCAGCGGGTCGAGCAGAACTGGCGCTTGCCCGGACGGCTGTGGTCCACGAAGGCGTCCTTGCAGGGGTCGGCCGCGCAGAGGCGCAGGCGTTCCCAGTCGCCCGAGGCGGCGAGGTCGAGGAGCTCGGCGACGGATCGGACGGCGAGCCGTTCGGCCAGGTCGGCGCCCCGCGGTGCGGTGAGCCGCTGTCGTGGCGCCCCGTCCGACTCCTCCACCACCACCCGTATCGGCAACTCGCCCACCCACTGCGCCAGGGCGCGCGTCCGATCGGGAGGGTCGCAGGACAGCACGGCACGCAGCCGCTCCCGGACCGCCCGCACCGCTCGCAGGTCATCAACGCCCGACTCGCCACCCTCCCCCAGCTCGCCGTGCACCCCCAGCTCACCGTGTTCGCCCAGCTCACCGTGTTCGCCCAGCTCAAGGCAGAAGCGGTGGAGGGCCTCAGCGTCTGGCAGGCGCTCGGGATCGTCCAGGTACTCGTCCAACGTGTTGGCCAGATCCAGCGCCACAAGACCCGTTTCAGCGAACTGGCGCATCCATCCCCCCTCTGTTACCGTCACGACTATGACCACAATAACCCCTGACAGACACCTGACGGTCCTCGACGCCCCGTCCAATCTCGGCCTGCGCCCGCTCGCCCCCGACACCATCCCCGGCTGCTACAAAGCCCCCTGGGCGCTGCGGAACGCGGGGCTCGTGCAGCGGCTCGGCGCCGCCGACGCGGGGTCGCTCGTGCCGCCCCGCTACGTCGCCACGTGGGAGCCCGGGAGCGGCGTGCGCAACGGCCGAGCCATCGCCGCCTACGCCCGCAGGCTGGCCGACAAGGTGACCGGCATCCGGGCGGCGGGAGGGTTCCCGGTGCTGCTCGGCGGTGACTGCTCGATCCTGCTCGGCCCCGCCCTCGCCCTGCGCAGAAGCGGGCGGTACGGGGTGGCGTACCTGGACGCGCACGCCGACTTCCGGCACCTGGGCAACAGCCCGCACGTGGGAGCGGCGGCCGGGGAGGACCTGGCCCTGATCACCGGGCGCGGTGACGACTACCTGGCGGATATCGACGGGCTACGGCCGTACGTCAGGGACGAGGACGTGATCGTGCTCGGGGTCCGGGACGCGGAGGATCTGCGGGACATCGCGGACAGCGGCATCGCCCACCTCCCCGGCACCGACATCTCCCTCGACGACGCGAGCAAGGTGCTGGTGCGTGACGAGCTCGACGGGTTCTGGATCCACGTGGACGCCGACGTGCTCGACCCGTCCGTGCTGCCCGCCGTGGACTCCCCCACCCCGGGCGGGCTCGACGCCGCGCAGCTCACTGAGCTGATCCGCGGGCTGGCGCGACTGCCGGGAGCCGCCGGACTGGAGGTGACGATCCTCGACCCCGACCTGGACGAGGACGGCAGCCAGGCCGCCCTGCTGGCGGACATCCTCGTGTCGGCGCTGACCTGACGAATGCTGAGCTAACGGATGCTGAGCTAACGGATCACGTAGCCGCTCGTGCTGGAGTGGCCGGCCTCGTTCGTGGCGGTGATCGAGGTCCAAGGGCCCGTGGGTACGTACGGGACCCACGCCGACTCCAGCCGCCCCCGCGCGTACCACTCCTGCTTGACCACCGCCCCCTGCGGGTCGAAGCGGAGCGTTCCGCCGCGCAGGTTGTAGCCCTCGACGAGGATGCCGGGCCGCCCGTTCATCTCCTTGCGGGTGGCGCCGACGATGATCGGCTGCCGCCACCCGTTCACGATGTCGTCGGCCAGCGAGGGGGTGTCGTAGCGGGCCTGGCAGGTGAAGAACGGGTCCCACCCATAAGAGATGATTTTTCCGGCGTGGGTCCCCGCCGCCATCACCTGCGAGTCGATCCGGCTCTTCGTGGTACGCCCGCGCAACGGCAGCGGATCGACCCGCCCGCACTCCCCGTCCACCGGCGTCGGCTCGAACCCCTCCACGTTCACCCACAGCTCCACCCCGGACGGCACCCGCCGCGCCGCGGCCTCGATGTAGTCCCGCGTGGACCCGTAGTACGCCCGCGCATTGCTCACATCCCCGACAACCGGCGCCAATCGCGGAGCGACGAGCGCCTCCTCCTCATGAACCCCGTACACCGGCACCTTCCCCGTCCCCCGCCCGTCCTGCACGGCGACGGCCATGGGTGCCCCGGCCCGGGTCGCGGCGATGTCCGCCAGCCCCTTCTCCACCTGCCCGGGCGGGAAGCCGCGCCCCCTCCGGGCGTCGATGTACGGGCTGACCACGATCTTCTTCCCGGGCAGGGCCGCGGCGACGACCGCGTGCTGGGCCGCGTACAGCCCGATGATCGGATCCTTCGGCCCCCGCCCCCGCATGGCCAGCTCGAACGACTGGTAGACCCCGCCGAACGCCGCCGACCTCCCGAACCGCTCCCGGTAGTCGGCCAGCACCCGCGCGGTGAAGGCGTTCAGCGCGGGGATGTGCGCGGCGTCGGGCTCCCACGGCTTGCCCTCCTGCTGGGGCGCGGCGGGCAGCCCGGGGAACACCGTCATCCCGTACGCGGCCGCCTCGGTCATCAGGTTGCCGAGCCCGTCGCCGTCCGTGGAGATGAGCACGAGATCCTGGACGGGCTCCGCGCAGGACCCGGCCAGCGAGACCCGGTAGAAGATCCGGCCCCGGCTCTCGATCCGCCGGTCCAGCCCCGGGCAGCGCAGCAGCCCTTTCCCGAACTCCTCGCTGGTCACGTACGTGTAGACGTGACGGACCCCGGGCACCTCGGCGCACGGCCGCCCGTCCACGAGGCAGTCGGCGAAGACGGGATCCTCGCGTGCGCTGAACCTCGGCCCGAACGTGATGAGCGTGTCACCGCCGATCGCGTGGACGGCCTCGACCATGCGCCGCGTCACGCACGGATCGGCCCGGGGGATGACCCAGTAGCCGGTGACGGCGTACGGGGCGACGACCCGGGTGTCGCGGGACTGGCACTCCTCCACCTCGGAGCCGTGGGGCACGACCAGACTCCCCACCAAGGCGACCGCCACGACCAGCCACAGGATGATCCGGTGCACCCACGCCCCTTCCACGCCACCCCAAGCCTACGCATCCGGCGCGCCGTGCACGTGCCGCGGCGTGACCTCCGGCACCTGATCACGGACAATGACATCGTGCGCATCGATCTCAGCGGCAAGACCGCGCTGGTCACCGGCTCGACCCAGGGCATCGGGGCGGCCATCGCCGAGGGGCTGGCGCTGGCCGGGGCCCGCGTCGGGATCAACGGCCGCACCGAGAGTTCCGTCGCGATGGCGATGGAGCAGATCGGCGTCGGCGACCTGATCGAGGCGCCCGGCGACGTGACCTCGGACGAGGGCTGCGCGGCGGTGCTGGAGGCGCTGCCGCGGGTGGACATTCTGGTCAACAACCTGGGGATCTTCGGGGCCAGGGACGCGCTCGAGATCGACGACGCCGAGTGGCGGCGCTATTTCGAGGTCAACGTGCTGGCCGCGATCCGGCTCACCCGTACGTACCTGCCGGGCATGATCGAGCGCGGCTGGGGCCGGATCCAGTACATCGCCAGCGACTCCGCCGTGGTCATCCCCGTCGAGATGATCCACTACGGCATGACCAAGACCGCGCTGCTGGGCGTCTCCCGGGGCTTCGCCAAGGCGGCGGCGGGCACGGGGGTGACGGTCAACTCGGTCATCGCCGGTCCGACGCACACCGGGGGCGTGGAGGAGTTCGTCTACCAGCTCGTGGACAAGGACCTGCCGTGGGATGAGGCGCAGCGAACGTTCATGCGGGAGCACCGTCCGCAGTCGCTGCTGCAGCGCCTGATCGAGCCCGAGGAGATCGCCAACATGGTCGTCTACCTCAGCTCGCCCTTCGCCTCCGCGACCACGGGTGGCGCGGTGCGGGTGGACGGCGGCTACGTGGACTCGATCCTGCCCTGAATCAGTACGACTGCAGCTCGATGAGGTTGCCTTCCGGGTCGCGAAGGTGCGCGGTCCGCAGGGTGGGCGCCCAGTCGGGGCGGTCCTGGGGCGGGGCGACGACCGTGGCGCCGTGGCGGGCCAGGCAGGCGGCGGCCGCGTCGACGTCGTCCACCTTCATGACCAGCATCGCCGTGTCCTGAGCCGCCTGAGGCAGGTCCGCGGTGCCGACGGCGGCCGCGAGCCGGTCCCGGCCGAACAGGACCAGCCCGGCCTCCCCCTCGATGTCCCAGTTGGCGTATCCGGGCAGAACCTTCACCGGCTCGACGCCGAGCAGCTCGCGCAGCACGGCCTGGTAGAAGGCGGCACTGGCCGGGAAGTCACGCACCAGCAGGCGGGGGTAGAGCGCGTCCATCGGGGGCCTCCAGCGAGAAATAGTTGGTAACTACCAATTATTGGTGACAACCTACACTAAGGGGATGGACCTGCCGCCCACCCTGCTCGCGATCACGACCTTCGTCCTGCACAAGGTCGGGGTGGGGAGCCGCCGCACCGTGGCGGCCCGGCTGGCGGACGAGACCGGGCTGAGCCTGTGGCAGTTCGCCGTGCTGGCCACGCTGTCGGACTTCGGGCCCGCCGCCCAGCGCGAGGTCGGCGGCCGGCTGGGGCTCGATCCGAGCGACATGGTGCGCCTGATGGACGAGCTGATCGGCGCGGGGCTGGCCGAGCGCGACCGCGACCCGGCCGACCGGCGGCGCTACCGGGTCTCGCTGACGCCCGCGGGCCGCGACGCGCTGGAGCGGGGGCAGACCCTGGTGGAGCGCGTGGAACGGGAGACGCTGACACCGCTGACGGCGGACGAGCGGGAGCGACTCCACGAGCTGATCACGAAGATCTTCACCGGTTGAACAACCTGCCGATGAGCAGGGAAAAAGCCGCCGGAGTGATAGGCCGGGCCGTTCACGGCTGCCCCGACATCGAATCGTGATTACTCATCCGTCACATTCTGCACAGCAACACCACATGCCCTCTTTGCACACAGTTACAGATCATGTTAGATGGAGGCGAGCAGAGAGGACCGGCACAGTGACGCTGATTCTCGATGGCGTCTTCGTACGGCAGCGCGGGGAGACCTGGCTTGACGACGTTCGCCTGGAATTATCCAACGGAATGACCACACTCGTCGGCCCGATGACCGCGGGAAAAACGACATTGATGCGCGTCGCCGCCGGACTGTTACCGCCGGATTCGGGCCGCGTCGTGGTCGACGGAAAAGATGTCACCGCGATTTCGGTGCGGAAACGCTCGGTCGCCTTCGTCTATCAGCAATTCATCAATTACCCGTCGCTGACCGTCTACGAGAACATCGCCTCTCCCCTCCGCCTCGACCCGAAGTTCCGGGGCGCGGGGATCGACCGCCGGGTGCGCGAGGTCGCCGAGCTCATGGGCATCGCGGGGCTGCTCGACCGCCGCCCCGCCGAGCTGTCGGGCGGCCAGCAGCAGCGCACCGCCATCGCCCGAGCGCTGGCCCGCCCCGTGGACCTGCTGCTGCTCGACGAGCCCCTGGCCAATCTCGACTTCAAGCTCCGCGAACAGTTACGCGCCGACCTGAAGACCATGTTCGCCGACTCCCCCGGCGTGGTCCTCTACTCCACGGCCGACCCGAACGAGGCGCTGACGTTCGCCGCCCCGACCGTGGTCCTGGGCGAGGGCAGGATCCAGCACGTCGGCGACGTGGCCGAGATGTACGCGCACCCGCCGACGCTGGCCGTGGCCGCCACGCTCAGCGATCCCCCGCTCAACCTGCTGCCCGGCGTCGTACGCGACGGCCGGATCGAGGTTCTGGGCACGTCGTTCCCCGCGCCCCGCGCGCACGCGTCGGGCCGCGAGGTCATGCTCGGCATCCGCCCCCACCAGGTGAGCATCCAGCGCGCCGGCCCCGGGGCGCTGGAGCTGCCCGCCGAGATCAGGCTGGCCGAGGTGACCGGCAGCGCGACGTTCGTGCACCTGCTCCTGCAGGGGAGCGTCCACCTGGTCGCGCACCTGCCGGGCACCCAGCTGTTCACGCCCGGCGAGTCCGCGGTCGCGTACGTGGACCCGGCCCACGTCTTCGTCTTCGACGAGGACGGCGGGCGCCTGCTCGCCACCAGCGCCGCGGAGGTCGACCTGCATGGCTGACATCCGCCTGGAAGGCGTGGGCCACAGCTACGACGGCGGCGAGACCTGGGCGCTCAAGCCGATGACCTGGACCTGGCAGAGCTCCAGGGCGTACGCGCTGCTCGGCCCGAGCGGCTGCGGCAAGACCACACTCCTGAACATCATCTCCGGCCTGCTCACCCCCACGGTGGGCCGGATCTTCTTCGACGACCGCGACGTCACCGACGTGCCCACCTCGGGCCGCAACATCGCGCAGGTCTTCCAGTTCCCGGTCCTGTACGAGGAGATGTCGGTCTACGACAACCTCGCCTTCCCCCTCCGGAACCGGAAATATCCGAAGAAGGAGATCGACGAGCGGGTCCGCCAGGTCTCCCGGCTCCTCGGCCTCGACCAGGTGCTCGGCCGCAGGTCGCGGCGCCTGGACGCGGGCCGCCAGCAGATCGTCAGCCTGGGCCGTGGCCTGGTGCGCTCCCAGGTGGCGGCGGTGCTGCTGGACGAACCGCTCACCGTGGTCGATCCGGCGCTGAAGTGGACGCTGCGCAGCAAGCTCAAGGAGATCCACCGCGACACCGGCCACACGCTCGTCTACGTCACGCACGACCAGACGGAGGCGCTGACGTTCGCCGACGAGGTCGTGGTGCTCAAGGACGGGGCGATCGTGCAGGCGGGCGAGCCGGCCGAGCTGTTCCTGTCGCCGGCGCACGAGTTCGTGGGGCACTTCATCGGCTCGCCCGGCATGAACATGCTCCCGGCCGAGATCGTCGGCGACGTCGTACGCGTCGGCCAGGCGGACGTGGGCCTGGCCGACGGGGAGCTGCCGCCGGGGCCGGTCAGGATCGGGGTGCGCCCCGAGTTCGTCGAGATCATCGGCGCGGGCCGGTCGCCGGGCGTGGCGGCCACGGTGACCGGGATCGACCGGATGGGCGCGTACGACCTGGTCCACACCAGGGTCGGCGAGCATCCGCTGATCGCCAGGACCGAGGCGGGCTCGCCCTACCGGCCCGACTCGGTCGAGTTCCTCCACTTCCCCGCGGACCGGACGTTCCTGTTCCGGGACGAGGTCAGGTGCGGCTCCCTCGCGCCCTTGAACGGAAGGGGTACGGCGTGACCGAGGTCCAGGAGGAGCCGCGGGCCGCGGATCTGAAGCGCAAGGACAACCGGGCCTGGTGGCTGGTGCTGCCCGTGGTCGTGTCGGTGGCGTTCACCGCCGTGATCCCGCTGATGACCGTGGTCAACTTCTCCGTGCAGGACGTCTTCAACCCCAATGACCGCATCTTCGTGGGCCTGGACTGGTTCCGCTCGATCTCGCGCGACCCGGAGGTGCGCTCGGCGTTCGTGCGGACCCTGCTGTTCTCGGCGCAGGTGTTGCTGCTGGAGATCCCGCTCGGGGTGGCGCTCGCGGTGGTGATGCCGCGCCGCGGCGTCTGGGTGTCGGTGGCGCTGGTGCTGGTCGCGCTGCCGCTGCTCATCCCGTGGAACGTGGTGGGCACGATCTGGCAGATCTTCGCCCGCGGCGACATCGGGCTGGGCGGCTGGACGATCAACAACGTCCTCGGGATCAACTTCAACTACACGCTGGACTCCACGGACGCCTGGATCACGGTCCTGGTCATGGACGTCTGGCACTGGACGCCGCTGGTGGCGCTGCTGGCCTACGCGGGCCTGCGCTCCATCCCGGAGCCGTACTTCCAGGCCGCGCAGATCGACGGCGCGTCGGCGTGGGCCACGTTCCGGCACATCCAGCTGCCCAGGCTGCGCGGGGTGCTGACGATCGCGATCCTGCTCAGGTTCATGGACAGCTTCATGATCTACACCGAGCCGTTCGTGGTGACGGGCGGCGGCCCGGGGAACGCCACCTCGTTCCTCAGCATCCTGCTGTCGAAGATCGCGGTCGGGCAGTTCGACCTGGGCCCGGCGGGCGCGTTCTCGCTGCTCTACTTCCTGATCGTGCAGATCCTCTGCTACGTCTTCTTCACCGTGCTGACCAGGTCGGGGAGGTGACCCGATGGCCAGGCGAACCGAACGGCGGCTGCCCTGGGCACGGACGGTCTTCTGGCTGTACGTGGCCACGCTGATGCTGCCGCTGCTGTGGATGTTCGGCATGTCGATCCGGCCGAACGAGGACATCCTCGGCAGTTTCTCGCTCATCCCGCAGCGCGTGACGTTCGACAACTACGCCACTTTCTTCACGGACTCCTCCTGGTATTCGAGCTATCTGAACTCCATCATCTACACCTCGATGAACGCGGTGATGTCGCTCGTCGTAGCGCTGCCGGCGGCGTACGCGTTCTCGCGGTTCCGTTTCGCCGGGGACAAGCACCTGTTCTTCTGGCTCCTGACGAACCGCATGGCGCCGCCGGCGGTGTTCCTGCTGCCGTTCTTCCAGATTTACCAGAGTGTCGGCCTTTTCGACACGCACCTCGGCGTCGCCATCGCGCACATGCTGTTCAACGTGCCGCTCGCCGTGTGGATACTCGAGGGCTTCATGTCGGGAATTCCCCGGGAAATCGACGAGACCGCGGCGATCGACGGCTATTCGCTGCCGCGTTTCTTCATCCGCATATTCCTGCCGATGATCCGGTCCGCGATCGGCGTGACGCTGTTCTTCTGCTTCATGTTCAGCTGGGTCGAGCTGCTGATCGCCAGGACGATCACCTCGGTGAACGCCAAACCGATAGCCGCCACGATGACGCGGACGGTGAGCGCGGCGGGCGTGGACTGGGGGCTGCTGGCGACGGCGGGCGTGCTCACCATCGTCCCCGGCGCGATCGTCATCTGGTTCGTCCGGAACTACATAGCCAAGGGATTCACCATGGGGAGGGTCTAGGGATGCTGGAGTGGATGGTCTGGACCGTCCCGACGGCGCTGGTGTTCGCCGGGCTCGCCCTGCTGCTGGTCGTCATGGCGGTCTGGGCCCGCATCTCGCCTCCCGTGGCCAGGCGCGGCTTCCTGCGCATCGAGACCGACCGTGGCGACCGGCTCTACATCGGCCTGATCAGCGCGGCCGTCGTGCTGGCCGGCTGGATAGCTGTCACCGACCTGTCCATGTGGCTCGCACTCGGGTGCGCGCTGCTGGTGGCGGTCGTGATCGGGATATGGGGCTAACAGAGGAGGAGCCGAGCGATGAGGCATCGGGCAGGCAGGTCCGCGGCGGTAGGTCTGGCCGCGCTCGTCCTGGTAGTGGCCGGCTGCACGCAGGGCGCGAAGAAGCCCACGAGTGATTTCAAGGAGTCCGACGGCAAGGCCGCGGCGCAGCGGTGGGTGACGGAGGAGTTCACGCCGAGCACCCTGTCCAAGGACCAGCAGCTGGCGGAGATGGACTGGTTCATCAAGGCCGCGGCGCCGTACCGGGGCATGCAGATCAACGTGGTCTCCGAGACGATCACCACCCACGAGTACGAGTCGCAGACACTGGCCAAGGCGTTCACCGAGATCACCGGGATCAAGATCAAGCACGATCTGATCCAGGAGGGTGACGTCATCGAGAAGCTGCAGACCCAGATCCAGGGCAACCAGAACATCTACGACGCGTACGTCAACGACTCCGACCTCATCGGCACCCACTCGCGCGGCGACTACGTCTTCCCTCTGTCCGACTACATGGCGGGCGAGGGCAAGAACGTCACCTCGCCCACGCTCGACCTGGACGACTTCATCGGCATCAGCTTCACCACCGGCCCGGACAAGAAGATCTACCAGCTCCCCGACCAGCAGTTCGCGAACCTCTACTGGTTCCGCTACGACTGGTTCACCGACCCGGAGATCAAGAAGCAGTTCAAGGCCGCGTACGGCTACGACCTCGGCGTCCCGGTCAACTGGGCGGCCTACGAGGACATCGCCGAATTCTTCACCAGCAAGGTCAACGGCAACGGGACCATCGACGGCAAGAAGGTCTACGGCCACATGGACTACGGCAGGAAGGACCCGTCGCTGGGCTGGCGCTTCACCGACGCCTGGCTGTCCATGGCGGGCAACGGCGACCCCGGCATCCCCAACGGCCTGCCGGTGGACGAATGGGGCATCAGAGTCGAGAACTGCCGCCCGGTCGGCTCGTCGGTCACCCGCGGCGGCGACGTGAACGGCCCCGCGGCGGTCTACGCGCTCACCAAGTACGTGGACTGGCTGAAGAAGTACGCGCCCAGAGAGGCCGCGGGCATGAACTTCAGCGAGGCGGGCCCGGTCCCGGCGCAGGGCAACATCGCCCAGCAGATCTTCTGGTACACCTCGTTCACGGCCGACATGACCAAGCCGGGCCTGCCGGTCGTCAACGGCGACGGCACGCCCAAGTGGCGCATCGCGCCGAGCCCGCACGGCGCCTACTGGAAGCAGGGCAACAAGCTCGGCTACCAGGACGCCGGCTCGTGGACGCTGCTGAGGAACACCCCGCAGGACCGCCGGGCCGCGGCCTGGCTGTACGCGCAGTTCGTCACGTCGAAGTCGGTGTCGCTGAAGAAGTCGATCAAGGGTCTGACGTTCATCCGCGACTCCGACATCCGCAGCGACTTCTTCTCCGAGAACTCCAAGAAGTACGGCGGGCTCATCGAGTTCTACGCCTCGCCGGCCCGCAAGCAGTGGACCCCGACCGGGACGAACGTCCCCGACTATCCCAAGCTCGCCCAGCTGTGGTGGCAGAACGTGGCCACCGCGGTGACCGGTGAGACGACCGCCCAGCAGTCGATGGACAACCTGGCCAAGCAGCAGGACGACATCCTGGCCCGGCTGGAGCGGCGCGGCTACGGCGGCAACTGCGCGCCGAAGCTGAACCCGGAGCGGCCCGCCCAATACTGGCTCGACCAGCCGGGCGCGCCCGCGCCGAAGCTGGCCGACGAGCGGGGCAAGCCGGAGACGCTCGACTACGACAAGCTCATCGCCACGTGGAAGTCGGGTAACTAGCCCCCGTTCAGGAGCGCCGCCGCCCGGGGGCAGGTCCCGGGCGGCGGCGGTTCTCCTAGGCCTTCAACCGCTGAGCCAGCCAGTCGAAGGCCTGCTCCTGCCTGGTCACGTCGAAGCTGTGGGGCACGTCTGCCCACACCGCCTCGTAGGCGTCAGGAGCCTCGCGATAACGTTCCTCGATCATGGTGTGCGCCCGGCGCATGCCCGGCTCGGGGAAGAGCCTGTCGCGCAGGGCGTACTGGACCATGAGCGGCTCGGGCGCGCGGGCGGCCACCAGGTCGGGCCAGTCGCCCAGGCGCGGCAGCCCCGGCGGCCAGAGCATCCAGGTGTGCTTCTCGACGTACCCGTCGATCATGTCGCGGAAGGACGAGACCATCGCGGCGACCACGACGGCCCGCATCTCAGGGTCGAACGCGCCGAGCAGCGCGGCTCGCAGGCCGCCTCCGGAGAGCCCGACGCATCCGACGGTGCTCACGTCGGGCCTCGACCGGAGGTACGCCGCCGCGGCCAGGTCCTCGCCCGCCGCCACGCCCGCGAAGGACGTGCCGAGCGCGGCGCAGTACTTGGCGACCACGTGCTCGTGGTCCTTGGCCGCCGCGTCGTAAGGGCCGGGCTCGTCGACGCCGAGCGGGAAACGGCGGCTGCCCCAGGTGAGCACGTCGGGGGCCAGCACCACGAAGCCGCGCCGGGCGAGCTCGTTCGCGTACGCGCGACCGCCGTAGAGCAGCTCGCGGACCCGCCGCACCTCGGGGGAAGGTTGAGAGGGACCGTCGGCGACCTTCTCCTTGCCCACCCACTTCATCCCGCCGTGGCAGTGCAGCGCCACCACCCCGGGCAGCGGCCCGGCCGCGTCCCTGGGGCGCAGGAGGTACGCGTGGGTGCGCGGCCCGAAGCCCACCGACCAGGAGAGCTCGTCCCCGGCGAGGTCCCCGTCCGTCCACGAGCGCTCCACCCGCACGTCGGCGGCGGTCAGGTCGAGCACCCCCATCGCGGCGCGCGCAGCCTGCCGCAGCTCGGGCCCCGGGAGAGAGGGGTACGGCCCGAGCTGCGCGGCGGCGACCTCGGCCAGCTCAGCGAACACGCGTGCCGTCGTCCACCAGGTGCACCGGCTCGCCGGTCGCGGCCGACACGTTGGCCGCGTGGCCGGTCAGCACGCTGCGGATCCCGTCGCGGTAGCCGGCCTGCCGGGCCAGCGGGTCGTCGCCGGGGCCGCGGAAGACGTCGTTCAGCAGCAGCCGGTCGCCGCCGCCGTGCCCGCCGGCGCCGCTCTCGATCGGCACCTCCTCCGCCTCGCTCCAGTGGCGGTGCAGGGTGAGCTTCTCCCAGGCGTCGGCCTTGTGCTGCTTGGAGGCGGCGCTCGGGTCGATGGCCGCGTGCGGCGGGGTCCAGGCCCGCTCGACGACCTCCAGCTCCAGCCGTCCGGCCGTGCCGTTGAAGGCCACCCGGTAGCCCTCGGCGGGCGCGTAGGCGTTCAGCGCGTAGGTGAGCACGGCGCCGTTGGTGTAGCGGACCATCACCGACATGGTGTCGTCGATGGTGATCCCGTCGCCGAAGACGTCCTGGTCGCGGAGGTAGCCGTCCTCGTGCTCGGCGTCCAGGTAGAGCCGCTTGAGCCGGGGGTCCTTGGAGATGTCCAGGATGAACGGGTCCGTACCGAGGCCGGGAGCGCCCTGGCCCCGCACCGGGCGGCCGGTCACGCCGCGCTCGCGGGCGTTCTCCGAGCCGTAGAAGCGCAGGTCGGCCTGGGCGAAGACGGTCTGCGGGGCGGCGGCCAGCCACCAGTTGACCAGGTCGAAGTGGTGGGTGGACTTGTGGACGAGCAGCCCGCCCGAGTTGACCCGCTCGCGGTGCCAGCGGCGAAAGTAGTCGGCGCCGTGGATGGTGTCGAGCGTCCACTCGAAGTGCACCGACGTCACCCGGCCGATCGCGCCCTCCTGCAGCAGGCGGCGAACGGCCGAGTTACGCGGCGAGTAGCGGTAGTTGAACGTGACGATCAGCTTGCCGCTGCTGCGCTCGGCCGCCTCGGCGATGGCCGCGCAGCCCTCGGCGTCGACGGTCAGCGGCTTCTCCACGATGACGTCGCGCCCGGCGTCGAGCGCCGCGCACACGTACCTGGCGTGGGTGGCGTCGACGGTGGTGACAATGACCGCGTCGGCGAGCTCGAGCACCTTGTCGAACTCATCTGGCGTGAAGCGCGGCACCTCGTGACCGATCCGCTCGGCGTAGTAGTCCATGCGGGTCCGGTTCGTGTCGCACAGGGCGACGATGGTGCCGGCGTCGCGCCACTCCCCGAGCAGCGCGTCGACATACATCTGCGCGCGGTGCCCGAGCCCGACGAACGCGTACTTCATGTCTCTCCTTTAGCCTGCGATCGAGGCGTTGGCCTCGGTGATGAACTTCTGCGCGGCGTCGTCGGGGGTCATCCTGCCGAACAGGACCTCCTCGGAGTAGCGCGTGAGGATGTCTTCCATGGCGCTGGCGCCCTTCGGCGGAGCGGCCGGCGGGTCGGCCAGCTCACCCTTGACCTTGTCGAGGAAGTCCAGCGTCTTCTTGTCCGTGGGCGGCAGCTTGTCCTTGACCGCCGCCAGCACCTTGGAGCTGGCCGGCAGGCCGCGGTCGCTGAGGATGATCCCGCCCACCTCAGGGTCGTTGATCATGAAGTCGATGAACTTGGCGGCCTCGGCCGCGTGCTCGGACTTCGACGAGGCGGTGTAGAACATCGCGGGCTGCAGGAACATGCCGCCGGTGGTGGCGCCCGGCAGCTTCGGCATCCGGAGCAGGTCCACGTCCTTGCCCGACTTCTTGGCGATGCCGCCGAGCTGGTTGCTCCACCACATGCCCATCCCGCCGGCGCCGGTGGCCAGCAGCGACTGGTCCACGCTCTGGGCGCCGATCTCGGCGGTCTTGGCGGCGTCGGGCGAACCCTTGGTCTTGATCAGGTTCTGGGCGGTGGCCCACCAGGCCTTGATCGTCTCCGGAGAGACGCCGATCTTGTTGCCGTTGTAGAAGGGCTCGCCCTTCTGCGCGGCGAAGATCTGGAGGTAGGCCGGGTTGAAGCTCTGCTGCGTGCCGTAGATCTTGCCGCCGCTCTTCTCGGTGATCTTCGACGCCAGGGCGACGTAGTCGTCCCAGGTCCACTTGGTGTCGTCGGGGAGCTTCTGCCCCGCGGCCTCCACCTCGGCCGGGCTGACGACCAGGGAGAAGGCGTTGACCCCGGTGGGGATGGCGAACTGCTTGCCGTCGATGGCGCCGGTGGTCAGTACCTTGGCGTCGATGTCGGCGGTGTTGACCTTGCTGGCCAGGTCGGCCAGCGTGCCGCGGTCGGCGTACTCGCGCAGGCCGCGGATCTCGAGGGTCATGACGTCGGGCGCGTCGTTGGCCGCGACCTTCGTGGACAGCGACTCGTAGTAGGCGGCGAAGTCGGAGAACTCGCCCTCGACGTCGATGTTCGGGTTCTTGGCCTCGAACTTCTTGATCGCCTCTTCGGTCATCTGCTGCCGCGCGGCGCTACCCCAGTAGGAGAAGCGCAGCTTGACCTTGCCATCGGCGCTTTCGCCGCCGCTGCCGCTGCCGCAGGCCGCGGTGACCGCCAGCATCGCGGTGGCGAGCAATGCCGCCGACCACACCTTCTTGCCAGAGCTCACGGCTCTACCTCCTAGGGGTTTTCATCTTGTTGGGGGGTGGACGGAACTACTTCAGTCCCGTCGTGGCCACGCCACGGATCAGGTACTTCTGGCCGGCCAGGAAGAAGCCGAAGATGGGACCGAGCGCGATGATCGACATGGCGAACATGGGTCCCCATTGCGAGTCGCTGCTGGCGTCCAGGAACGTGCGCAGCGCGACCGGGACAGTGAAGTTGTCCGGGTTGTTGAGGTAAAGGAGCTGGCTGAGGAAGTCGTTCCACGTCCAGATGAACGTGAAGATCGCGGTCGTGGCCAGCGCGGGCAGGCAGAGCGGCATGACCACCCTGAGGAAGATGCGCCAATAGCCAGCTCCGTCGATCTCGGCCGCCTCGTCCAGTTCCCTCGGCAGCGTACGGATGAACTGCACCATGAGGAAGACGAAGAACGCGTCCGTCGCCAGCACCTTGGGCATCACCAGCGGCCAGATCGTGTTGATCAGGTCAAGCTTCGAGAACATGATGTACTGCGGCACGATCACCACGTGGTGCGGCAGCATGATCGTGCCCAGCATGATGGCGAACCAGAACTTCTTCAGCGGGAAGTTCAGCCGGGCGAAGGCGTAGGCCGCCAGCGAGCAGGCCACCAGGTTCGCCACCACGGACAGCGCGGTGACGACCGCGGAGTTCCACAGGTAGTAGCCGAAGGGGTGCTTCAGCGCCGTCCAGCCCTCGGTGTAGTTCTCGAACGTGATCTGGCTGGGCCACAGCCCCGGCTCCCGGAAGATCAGCTCCTCTGGCTTGAGCGAGCTGGAGATCATCCAGAGCAGCGGATAGAGCATGACCAGGCCGAAGCCGATCAGCAGGATGTGCTTGACCACCGGCCCGCCCTTGAGGGGACGGAACAGCACCGGGACCGGCCTACTTGGTGTCGCCATAGAAGACCCAATACTTAGACGCGAGGAAGTTCACTCCGGTCAGGGCGGCGATGATGACCAGCAGGACCCACGCCATCGCCGCGGCGTAGCCCATGTCGTAGCTCTTGAACCCCTTCAGATAGAGGTAGAGCGTGTAGAAGAGGGTGGAGTCGGCCGGGCCGCCCTTGCCGTTGCTGACGATGAACGCCTGCGTGAACGACTGGAACGACTTGATGACCTCGAGCACGAGGTTGAAGAAGATGATCGGCGTCAGCAGCGGCAGCGTGATCGAGCGGAACTGGCGCAGGGTCCCGGCGCCGTCCACCGCCGCCGCCTCGTAGTAGCTGCTGGGGATCTGGCGCAACCCGGCGAGGAAGATGATCATCGGGGCGCCGAACGTCCACACGTGCAGGAGGATCAGCGTGCCCAGCGCGGTGTCCGGGTCGCCGACCCAGCCGGGCCCCTGGATCCCGAAGATCGACAGCACCGCGTTGACCAGGCCGTCGGCGCCGAAGACCTTGCGCCAGAGGATCGCGATCGCGACGCTGCCGCCCAGCAGCGAGGGCAGGTAGAAGATCGAGCGGTAGAACGACAGCCCGCGCAGCCCCCGGTCGAGCACCAGGGCCAGCGCCAGCGCGAAGGCCAGCTGCAGCGGGACCGACACGACCACGTAGATCGTGGTCACCTTCAGCGAGGACATGAACCTGTCGTCCTCGGTGAACATCCTGATGTAGTTGTCCAGCCCGACCCACTTGGCCTCCTTGAGGAGGCTGTAGTCGGTGAAGGACAGGTAGAGCGAGGCGACGATCGGGCCGACCGTGATGACAAGCAGGCCGACGAACCAGGGCGCCAGGAACAGGTAGGCGGCCCTGGCCTCGCGGCGGGCACGTAGGGAGCGGCGTCCGCCTCCACCGGCCTGCGTGGCCGGTTCGCGCGGGGCTCGGGTTTTCACCGCCACCGTGTCAGCCATGACGGAACTCATTCGTCATTCACGGACCTTCCGGCGAGATGTGAATGGATAGCGCTTTCCTATAGCTGGCGGGAAAGTTACGTCAACCCTTTGCAGACGTTACATAGCCGTTACCGATATATCGTTACCACGTTTGCCCAGCTAGAGAGCTTGCCCGGCCGAGAAGTCAGATGAATTCGCTGCGCAGTTAGTACAACCGTTTGCAGAAGGCCCGCTATCGTGGCGGAGCGGTGGAGTCCCTGATGACCAGGCGCGTCTCCAGCGACGTGGTGGCCGTCACCTCCTGGATGAGCAGGTCCACGGCGAGCCGGCCGGCCGCGGCGGTGGGCATGGCGACAGTGGTGAGCTTGGGGCGGTTCAGCCGTCCGGAGACGATGTCGTCGATCCCGACCACGCTGACGTCCCCCGGCACGCTCAACCCGAGGTCACCGAGCCCTTCGATGAGCCCGATGGCCACCAGGTCGTTGTAGGCGAGCACGCCGGTCGCCCCGGAGTCCCGCACCCGCCGCGCGACGGCGAGTCCACCGCGTTCGGTGGGCGCGTTGGGGCCGATGACGACCAGCTCGACGCCCTCCACCTGTTCGGCGGCCGTACGGATCTCCGCGCTGGTCCACGAGCCGGCCGGGCCCGTCACGAGCGCCACGCGGCGGTGCCCGAGCCCGGTCAGGTGCTCGACCGCCAGCCTGGCGCCGTGGCCGACGTCCATCAGCACCGTGGCGGCGCCGCGCAGCCGCCGGTTGATCACCACGAACGGCACCCGCGCGGCCAGCCGTTCCAGCGCCTTGTTGGAGGAGCGCGGGCTGCACAGCACCAGGCCGTCCACCTGCTTGGAGAACGCCTGCACCAGCTCCTCCTCGGTGGCCGCCTCCTCGTCGGTGTCGGCCACGAACAGGTGGTAGTCGCGCTGCCTGGCCGCCGAGTGGGCCGCCTTGATCAGCGGGGGGAAGAACGGATTGGCGATGTCGGCCACGATCAGGCCGAGGTTGTGGGTACGGCCGGTCGTGAGCGCCCTGGCCGCCCGGTTGGGGCGATATCCCAGCTCCTCGGCCACCGTGAGCACCCTGGTGCGAGTGGCCGCGTTCACCATGTGCGGCGCGGAGAACGTCCGCGACACGGTCGATACATGCACACCGGAAGCCCGGGCCACATCACGAATCGTCACTGTCACAGTCGCCCACCCTAACGCAACCGCTTGCAGAATCCCTGAGTACCATGAAAGCGCTTGCCGCCCCGTTGCATCGGGAAACCCCTGCTCGAGCACGGGGGGCGAAATCACCCCTTGACGACCTCGCCCTGAGGACACAAAGGTTTAGTGCAACTGTTTGCAGTCTTGAAGGAGCCCTCACGGTGAGCAGAGTCCTCGTCACCGGAAGCGCAGGACGCCTCGGCCGAAGCGTGGTCACCACGCTCGCGGCGGCCGGGCACGAGGTCATCGGCGTCGACAGAACGCCTGGCACGCCATCCGAGGCCGCGATGGCCTTACCGGCCGATCTCACGGACACGGGCGAGACCTTCGAGGTGATCGCCAGGTTCCGGCCCGAGACCGTGATCCATCTGGCCGCGATCGCGACCCCGTTCAGCCTCCCCGAATCGGTGATCTTCAAGGTCAACACCCAGCTCGCGTTCAACGTCTGCGAGGCGTCCGTGGCGCTGGGCGTGCGCGGCGTGGTGGTGGCCAGCAGCCCCACCGTGATCGGGTACGGCGCCCCGGGCGGCTGGGCCCCCACGTACCTGCCGATCGACGAGGATCATCCGGTGCGCCCGTGGAACGCCTACAACCTGTCCAAGGTCGTGGCCGAGCAGACCATGAAGGCGTTCGCGCTGGCCGGGACGACCAGGATGGCCGCGATCAGGCCGTGCTTCGTCATCCCGCCCGAGGAGTGGGCGGGCGCGCCCACCCAGTCGGGCCACACGGTGCGTGAGCGGCTCGACCGGCCGGAGCTGGGCGGGGTGTCGCTGTTCAACTACATCGACGCCCGCGACTGCGCCGACATGATCACGGTGCTGGCCGAGGCGCTGCCCGAGCTGCCCAACGGCGAGGTCTTCTTCGCCGGGGCCGGGGACGCGCTGGCCCGCAAGCCGCTCGCCGACCTGCTGCCCCAGGTCGTGCCCAGCACCGAACCGTTCGCCGCCGGTCTCACCGGCACCACCCCCGCCTTCTCGACCACCAAGGCAGAGCGCCTGCTCGGCTGGCAGCCCAAGCGGAGCTGGCGCACGGAAATGAAGGAAGCCGAATGAATCTGAGCGGTGTGCTGTTCTTCCCCGTGACCCCCTTCGACGCCGACGGCCGGCTCGCCGAGGAGGTGCTGGCCGAGCACATCCGGCAGGGCATGGAGCACGGTCCCGGCGGTGTGTTCGTGGCGTGCGGCACCGGCGAGTTCTCCGCGCTGTCGGAGGCCGAGCACGCGCGGGCGGTGCGGGTGGCGGCCGAGGTCGTGGGCGGGCGGGTGCCGGTGTTCGCGGGCGCGGGCGGCCCGCTCGGCACGGCGCTGAACCAGGCGCGGGCCGCCCGCGAGGCGGGCGCCGACGGGCTGCTGCTCATGCCGCCGTACCTGGCTCAGGGGCCCGGGCACGGCTTCGCCTCCTACGTGGCGGCGGTGGCCGCGGAGCTGCCGGTGATCGTCTACCAGCGGGGCTCCGTGGTGCTGGAGCCGGAGGCCGTGGTGGAGCTGGCCGGGATCCCCGGGGTGATCGGGCTGAAGGACGGCCTCGGCGACATCGACCGGATGCAGCGGACCGTGCTGGCGGTGCGGGAGGCGTACCCGGACTTCCTGTTCTTCAACGGGCTGCCGACGGCCGAGCTGACCATGCCCGCCTACCGGGGCATCGGCGTGGAGCTGTACTCCAGCGCGGTGTTCGCGTTCGCGCCGGAGATCGCGCTGGCCTATCTGAACGGTGACGAGCGGCTGCTCACCGGGTTCTACGCCCCGCTCGTACGGCTGCGCGGCAAGGTCCCCGGCTACCCGGTCGCCCTGGTCAAGGCCGGGGTACGGCTGCGCGGCCTGGACGTGGGCGCCGTCCGCCCGCCGCTGGTCGAGCCGACCGACGAGCACCTGGCGGAGCTGGAGGCGCTGATCAAGACGGGGCTGGAGCTGGCCGCGTCATGACGATCGCCGACCTGCGTACCTCGCTGCGGACGGCTCCGCTGCCGCGGCCCTGGGGCGCGGACGTGCCGGCCAACCACGTGGTCGTGTGCGAGGTCACGCTGAAGGACGGGCGGACCGGCACCGGGTTCTCGTGGACGCCGCAGATCGGGGCGCACGCCGTACAGGCGCTGCTCGACCACGACCTGCGCGAGGCGCTGATCGGGCTGCCCGCGCACCCCGAGGTGGTCTGGGACCGGCTGTGGCGGCACCTTCGCGAGGCGGGTCCGGGCGGGATCACCACGATCGCGCTGGCCGGGATCGACCTGGCGCTGTGGGACCTGCGCTGCGGCGACGGCGGCCTGGCCGACGTGCTGGGCCGGCGACGCGACGAGGTCCCGGTCTACGGCAGCGGCGTCAACCTGCACTACCCGCTGGAGGAGCTGGTGGAGCAGGCGCGGCGCTGGGTGGCGGCCGGGTACCGGGGCGTCAAGATCAAGGTGGGCCGGCCCGACCTGGCGGAGGACGTGGCCAGGGTGGCCGCCGTTCGCGAGGTGATCGGGCCCGACCGGCTGCTGATGATCGACGCCAACCAGCGGTGGGACCTGCACCGGGCCAGGCGGGCTCTTTCCGCGTTGCGGGAGTTCGGGCTGCACTGGATCGAGGAGCCGCTGCCCGCCGACGACGTGGCGGCGCACGTGGAGCTGCGGCGCTCCATCGACGTGCCGGTGGCGGTCGGGGAGAACGTCTACACCACCTACGGCTTCCGCGACCTGCTCGCGGCCGGGGCGTGCGACGTCGTCCAGCCGAACGTGGTGCGGGTCGGCGGGATCACGCCGTTCCTGCGGATCGTGGAGCTGGCCAGGACGTACGACGTGCCGGTCTATCCGCATCTGCTGAGCGAGGTATCCGGGCAGCTCGCGCTGACCCTGCCGCTGCCGGTCATGGCGGAGGACGTGGAGGACGCGTCGTTCGCGACGCTCGGGCTGCTGGAGGAGCCGTACCCGGTGCAGATTTCCGACGGGGTCCTGCGGGCGGGCGCGCACGCGGGGCTCGGACTGAGGTGGTCGCGATGAAGGTGGTACTCGCTGGTGCGCACGGCCATGGGCGGCACCATCTGGGCAATCTGCGCAGGCTGTCCAACCAGGGGCTGATCGAGCTGGCCGGGATCTGCGACGTGGTGCCCGTCGAGGTGGACTTCGGCTCGCCGCTGCAGTCGCCCGACCTGGGCGAGCTCCTCGCGAAGACCGGCGCGGACATCACGGTCATCTGCACGCCGATCCACACGCACGCCGACCTCGCGGTGACCGCGCTGCACGCGGGATCCAACGTGCTGCTGGAGAAGCCGCCCGCGGCGAGCCCCTCCGCGCACGCCCGGATCGCCGCGGCCGTGGCGGAGACGGGGCTGGCCTGCCAGGTCGGCTTCCAGTCGCTGGGCTCGGCGGCGGTCCCCGCCCTGCGCCAACTGATCGCCGACGGCACCATCGGGCGCGTGCGCGGCATCGGCGGCGCGGGCGCCTGGGAGCGGCCCTCGACCTACTTCACCAGGTCGGCCTGGTCGGGCAAGCGCCGGCTCGACGGAGTGGACGTGGTGGACGGCGCGCTGACGAACCCGTTCGCGCACGCCGTCGCGACCGCCCTCGCCCTGGTGGACGGCCCCGTCGCGGAGATCGAGACCGAGCTCTACCACGCCCATCCGATCGAGTCGGACGACACGTCCTGCCTGCGGATCCGCTTCGACGACGGCTTCGTGATCACGATCGCGGTGACGCTCTGCGCGAGCGGCCGGAGCGAGCCGTACCTGGTCGTGCACGGCGACGCGGGCCGCGCCACGCTCGTCTACACGCAGGACCAGCTCAAGGTCGAGCTGCCGGACGGCACGGTCACGACGACCGTGTACGAGCGCACCGACCTGCTGGAGAACCTCATCGACCATCTCCGCACGGGCGCCGACCTGATGGTGCCGCTGTCCGCCACGGAGACGTTCACGCAGGTGCTGGACGCGGTGCGGCTGGCTCCCGAGCCGCTGCCGATCCCGGAGCGGTACCAGGAGGTCGAGCGGGACGCCGACTCGGGCGAGGTCACGCACCGGTTCCTGCCGGGCGTCGCCGACCTGACGGCCCGCAGCGCCGAGACGCTGTCGCTCTACTCCGAGCTGGACGTCCCCTGGACCCGGGTGGAGCTGCTGGCCTCCGGGCGGGAGGTGGCCTCGTACGAGCTGCGGCCCGATCTGCCGGTCACCGACTCGCCCCGGCCGTATCTCCACGGGGTGCGGACGCTGGGCGGCGTCGAGGTCACCGAGGTGCGTCCCGAGGACCACGTGCACCACCTCGGGGTCGGGGTGGCGATCTCCGACCTGGGCGGGGTGAACTTCTGGGGCGGCCGCACGTACGTCAAGGACCAGGGGCCCGCCTGGCTGGGCGATCACGGGACGCAGCGGCACCTGTCGTTCTCCCGGCTCGACGACGCCGGCTTCGTCGAGCACCTGGAGTGGGCGGGGCCCGGCGGGCGGCTGATGGCGCGCGAGGAGCGGACCGTCACGGCCCGGCCGTTCGGGGACTTCTGGGCGCTGGACTTCGCGTTCACGCTCACCAACCTCACCGGCGCGCCGCTGGAGATCCAGAGCTCGGCCACCAAGGGCCGCGTGGGCGCGGGGTACGGCGGCTTCTTCTGGCGCGCCCCCGGCACCTCCACCGCCCGGATCGCCCTGCCCGGGGACGAGGAGGCCGTGCACGGCAGCCGCGACCCCTGGGTCGCCCTGTCCGGCACCACGCCGGAGGGGCGGGACTGGACGCTCGTCTTCGTGCAGTCGGACGGCGACCCGTGGTTCGTGCGGGTCGAGCACTATCCGGGAGTGGGACAGGCGCTGGCCTGGGACCGGCCGCTCGTCGTCGAGGACACGCTGACCAGGCGGGTCGTGACGGCGGTGGTGGACGGCAGGCTCGACGCCGCCGCCGCGTCCGCGCTGGAGGAGACGGTACGCGAAGCGACACCGGCCCTTCGGTAAGCCCTCACTCGGCGTTTCCTGGCGGTTACGCGACCGGTGGCTAGGGTGCGGGATCTGTGAACTCACCCGTCACCCTCGACGCCCGGTCCGTGACCGCCAGGGACCCGTTCTTCGACAACGCCAAATACCTGGCCATCGTGCTCGTGGTGTGCGGTCACCTCATCGAGGACCAGCGGGATCACCCCATCGCCCACGCGCTCTACTTCTACGTCTACGTCTTCCACATGCCGCTGTTCATCGTGCTGAGCGGCTATCTGTCGCGCCGGTTCACGTTCTCGGCGGGGAAGGCGCGCAAGCTCATCTCCACGCTGGCGGTGCCGTATCTGATCTTCGAGGTGGCGTACTCGTTGCCGCGGTTGATCCTGTACGGGAAGTTCGAGCTGAGCCTGCTGGACCCGTACTACCTGACCTGGTTCCTGCTGTCGCTGTTCCTGTGGCGGCTGTCGACGCCGGTGTGGCAGCAGCTGAGATGGCCGCTGGCGGTCGCGGTCGTGCTGTCATTGCTGACCGGGATGAGCGCGCTGCCCGACGAGCTGGCCATGAACCGGACGTTCGGCCTGCTGCCGTTCTACGTGCTCGGGCTGATGCTCAAGCCGGAGCACTTCGCGTGGCTGCGCAGGCCGTACATGCGGCTGGCCGGCTTCTTGACGCTCGGCCTGGGGCTGGCCGCGGCGCTGCTCGTGCACGAACAGGTGCCGACGGAGTGGATCAGATGGCGGCTGCCCAACCCGGCGCTGCACGTGGACGACCTCACCGGCACGGCCGTCCGGCTGGGACTGCTGGTGGCCGGGGCGGTGCTGGTGGCGGCGTTCCTGGCGGTGACCCCGGCGCGGCACACGTGGTTCAGCGGGCTGGGCGCGGCCACCATGTACGCGTACCTGCTGCACGGATTCGTGGTCAAGGTCGCCGAGCGGTTCGAGCTGGGCGTGCCGCTGTCGATCCTGCTCGGCGTGGCCGCCGCCACGCTGCTCTGCACGCCGCCGGTCCGCACGCTCTTCCACTGGGCCGTGGAGCCGCGCATGTCCTGGGCCTTCACGCCGCTCCGCCGGCCGTGACACGGTGTCGGGTATGGCCATCGACTTCACCCTCGCTCCCGAGCACGAGGAGATCCGCAAGCGGGTCCGCGCCTTCATCCAGGGGACCGTCATTCCCGCCATGGAGGAGGTGAAGGAGGCCGACCGGGACGCCTACCTCCGTACGATCTTCCGGCTCCGCTCCCAGGCCAAGGCCGAGGGGCTGTGGCTGCCCCACATGCCGAAGGAGTGGGGCGGCATGGGGCTGGGCCACGTCGAGCTGGCCATGGTGCAGTCGGAGGCGGCCAAGACCCGCGTCGGGCCGTGGGTGCTCAACTGCATGGCCCCGGACGAGGGCAACATGCACACCCTCCTGCACTGGGCGACGGACGAGCAGAAGGAGAAGTACCTGCGGCCGCTGCTGGAGGGCACGCAGATGTCCTGCTTCGCCATGACCGAGCCGGAGGTGGCGGGCTCCGACCCCACCCTGATCCGCACCACGGCCGTCCGGGACGGGGACGAGTGGCTGATCAACGGCCACAAATGGTTCATCTCCAACGCGCGCCGGGCCAACTTCGCGATCCTCATCGCGCGGACGGAGCCGGACGTGCCGGAGGGCTCGCGCGGCGCCAACACCGCCTTCCTCGTCGACCTGCCCGACCCGGGCTGGAACGACGTACGCGAGGTCGAGACGATGCACGGCTCCACGGGCCACAGCGAGATCGCCATCACCGATCTCCGCGTGCCCGACAGCCAGATCCTGGGCGGTCGCGGCAACGGCCATCGCCTCGGCCAGTACCGCCTGGGCCCGGCCCGGCTCGCCCACTGCATGCGCTGGATCTCCCAGGCGGAGACGGCCCTCGACATGATGGTCGAGCGCGCGCTCAACCGCTACAGCCACGGCTCGCTGCTGGCCGAGAAGCAGGGCATCCAGTGGATGATCGCCGACTCGGCCATGGAGCTGTACCAGTGCAAGCTGATGGTCCTGCACGCCGCATCCAAGATCGACAAGGGTGAGGACTTCCGTACGGAGGTGTCGATGGCCAAGCACTTCGTGGCCAACAGCCTCAACCGGATCGTGGACCGGGCGATCCAGGTGCACGGGGCGCTCGGCTACTCGACGGACACGCCGCTGGCCGCCATGTTCCAGCACGCCCGCTGGGCCCGCTTCGCCGACGGCGCCGACGAGATCCACCAGATGCGCATCGCCGAACGCACCATAGCCGCCTACCAGGCCACCGGCTCCACCAGCTCGGCCACCGGCGGCCTCCCCCTGTGACGACAACGCGGGCCGTCTCCCGCGACCACGGCCTCAGACGGCCACCCGGGAACCGCGGCCTCAGACGGCCACCCGGAGACCGCGGCCCCGTACGGTCGTCACGCGGGGGCCGCGGCCTCAGACGGCCGTCACGCGGGGAGCCGGCATCGGCACGATCTCCCGCTCGTAGTAGGCCCGGAAGTCCTCCCCGGCCGCGAACAGCTTGTCGAGCTCGCCCCGGCACGCCGCGATGACATCAGGGTCGTCGATCCTCCTGGCGCCGCTGTGGGTGCCGGAGGCGTCGTACGTCACCTCGTACATGACGGACGACCCCAGCACGACGAGCTCGGGCAGGAGCCGGTCGATCTCGAGGTCGGACACCTCCCCCGCGTCGAGCACCCGCACCTGCTCGGCCACCTCCACCCGCAGCGCCAGCACGTGCATCTCCCACTGCAGGTACGGCGTGACGGGTTGCTCGACGATCCGGATCCGCCGGCAGGGGTAGGCCCCGCCCCGGCCCTCGGCACCCGTGTCGTCGACCAGCTTGAGCGAGCGCTCCCAGTCGCCGTCCATCATCGCCAGCCAGCTCGGCTCCCCGGCCTCGAAGCGCTGAATACGCTGGAGCTTCCAGAACACGTCATCAATGTTCCGGAAATTCGGCCAAAAATCGTCAAGATATCCGTCCGCACTTAGCAAGACGCCCGATATCTCGTGAATGCGCTCAAGCATATGACGACCGTACCCATCCGATTCACGGCACGAACCCGTGACCAGCGGCTACGCTGGCCGGGATGCTCACACAATTGATCGTCCTGCGCGGCAACTCCGGCTCGGGCAAGACGAGCGTGGCCCGAGCCCTCCGCAAGGCGTACGGCAAGCGCGGCCTCGCGGTGGTGAGCCAGGACGTGCTGCGCCGCGACATCCTCCGCGAACTCGACGTCCCGGACGGCGTCAACATCGGCCTCATCGACACCGTGACCCGCTACGCGCTCGACCACGGCCACCACGTCGTCCTCGAAGGCATCCTCACGGCCAGCCGGTATGCCCCGATGCTCCAGTCCCTGCGCGACGACTTCCCCGGCCGCAGCCGCTTCTTCTACCTCGACATCCCCTTCGAGGAAACGCTGCGCCGCCACGCCACCCGCCCGCAGAGCGCGGAGTTCGGCCCGGACGTGATGCGCGAGTGGTACATCGAGCGGGATCTGCTGCCGGGGGCTTATGAAACCGTCATCGATCAGAACAGCTCGCTCGAGAAAACGGTGCGACGGCTGCTATCCGAAACATTCGAATGCACAGAAATCCGCAATTACCATAAATCCACCCGAACCCCGGCAAATTACCTCACCCAAGGAGACGGCGTGCCTAGCCTCTGAGGCGGGCATAGGCGGCGGGTGGCATCCCGACCGCGGCGGTGAAGTCGCGGGTCAAATGAGCCTGGTCCGTATAGCCGAGTTCGACGGCCAACGTCGCGAGGTCGAGCCCTTCGTAGACCCGCTCCGCGGCCTCGTGCAGCCGGAAGCGGCGGATCACCCACTTGGGACCGATGCCCACATAGTCCCGGAACAGCCGCTGCAGCGAGCGCACCGACCGCCCCGATCTGGCGGCCAGCTCATCGACCCTGGTCACGGACACCTCGTTCTCGGCCATCGCCACCAGCGCCGCGACCTCTTCGGCCAGCGGATCCCGCTCCGGCCCCAGACCCAGCAGGAACCTCTCGACGTGCCCGATGGCGGCCCGGGCATCGGACTCGGCCAGGACCTGCTCGACCAGCGAGGCGCCCGCCGCGCCGTACATCTCGCCGATCTCCACGAAGCGGTCGGTCAACTGCGACACCGGACCGCCGAGGAACGGCCGGAAGCCGCCCGGGCGGAAGCGGGTGCCGAGCACGCGGCCGCTGCCCCGCATCGTGTAGGAGAACCCGCCCTTGATCACGCCCGCGAACTGATGGAAGTCCTTGGTGATCGTCAGGTTCACGGTGGGGTGCGAGACGATGCGCTGTTCGTACGGCTCGTCCAGGTCGGTCCACGTGACGACCCAGAAGTGCTCCACAAACGGCGCAATTTCCGCTGATGGCGCCTGCCTGAAGAAATCGAACGCGTCGAGCCCCGCGTACGGGTTGACCCAGCCGCGCTGTCGCGTTTCTACAAGCCGCGCCTGGGGCGGACGGGGCATCATGGCTGCCATGGACGACATGATGCCGCTGATGACGCGCGCCACCGAACGGACCGCGGGATTGGTCCGCGCGGTGCGGCCGGAGCAGCTCGGTTCCTCGACGCCCTGCGCGAAGTTCGACGTCAAGGACCTGATCAACCATCTCGAGTGGGTGGCGGACCTGTTCGAGTCGCTGGGCTGCCAGGGGGAGAGAATCGAGCAGGAACCGTACGCGGGCGACTTCCCCGAGCGAGCGGAGCGCACACTGGCCGCCTGGGCGCGCCCCGAGGCATGGGAGGGCACCAGCCCCGCCATGGGCCTGCCGATGGCCACGCTGGCCCACATGTATCTCGTCGACATGGTCGTACACGGCTGGGACCTGGCCATAGCCACCGGCCAGGACTACCAGCCGGACCCCGAGGCCGTCACCCGGGCATTCCACTTCACCGACCAGATGGCCGAGATGGGCAGGCAACGCGGCGCCTTCGGCCCACCGGTGGAAGTGCCGGACCACGCCCCGCAATTCGACCGCCTCCTCGGCATCATCGGCCGAGACCCGGCCTGGACCCCGTAACCCGTTCACCGCTGAATGCCGAGGCCGCTGCTCCTCCCCCCAGCGTGCGCTCCCCGAGGCGTCACCCACCGGCCGCCCCGCGCGGCCGCCTGACCCCAGCACCCTGCCGAGCCCCTGGACACCAGCCGCTGCGCGCCCGATTCGGGGCGATGGACGAGATAGCGCTGCAGCACCGGGTGCCAGCGGTTGGCAGGCAGGTGCCGGAGCGCCGCGACCGCCAGGCAGTACTTGCTCACGGTGACCGGTCGCACCCCCAGCCCTCGCAGGACCTTGTCCACCAGCGCCTTACCGTCGGCGGACTTCGACTCCAGCAGCACCAGGTCGCGGCGCGCCGGTGCGCTGGACCGGCCGTCGTGGCAGAGCAGGCCCGTGTCGCAGGTGAGTCTGGCCGCGCCCGAGGGGTCGATGAAGGTCACCCGCTTGTAGTCGGTGGACAGCACCGGTCCCAGCGTCTCCGGGGCGATCAGGCGTAGCTCGGTGAGAAGGGTGTCGCGCACGAAGTCGAGGGCCTCCCGGGTGAGGGTGCGGCCCGACGCGTCGTCGTATGGGATGCGGTGCTTGTCGGTGCTGCCACGGGTGCCGTTGAGCTTGAGCTCCAGCCACCGCCCGCCACCGTCCAGGTAGGTGCGGGTGCGCAGCTTGAACCTGCGCCGCCGATCCTGCCGGTGCTGGTGGAAGGTGAGCAGGTCAGGCGTGTCGAAGTAGGTCGACGTGTAGCGGAACTGACGTCTTGCCCCGATGCGCAGCACGGCGAACCGGTCGCCCAGTTCGGCCGCGAGTGCCGCCATGGTGGCGGCCGTCACGATGTATTTGCGATCGACCCGGCTCATCAGCTCCGGCACGTCCTCGAGCCCGATCGGCGCCACCTCGGCCGCGACCCCGGCCAGCAGCACATCCGCATCCAACTCACGCATCACCGCACCTCCACCACCTTGTGCATGACTCCGTCCGCCGGCCCGGGGGCTCAGCGGACGCCGGCCCGTTGCGAAGGGGCCACGTAGCGGACGTCGACCACCGTTATGTCGCGGACGTAGTCGATCTGGGTGACCACGTAGTGGAGGACGTGTGCCCGCAGGCGGCTCTCCAGGTCGACCCGGAGCAGGTCAGGGTCGGAGTGGACGACGTCCAGGGTGATGACCTGGTGGCGGGTGCGGCCGAGCAGGGACGGGTGGTCGGCGACGTACATCACCGCCAGCAGCACGCCGTCCAGCAGGAGGGCGGTCAGCGTCCAGGCCCCCGCGATGCCGTTGACCAGGCCCAGCACGATGGCGATGAAGTAGTAGGCGATCTCCTGCTGGGTGATCTCGCTGGAGCGCAGGCGGATGATCGACAGCACGCCGAACAGGCCGAAGCCGACGGCGACGTCGACGCGCTGGACGAGCAGGAGTGAGACCACCGCGAAGATGCCCACGTTGAGTGCCACGTAGGCGAAGAGCAGGTCGCGCCGGTGATGTCGCCGGTAGTAGAGGCCGTAGGCCAGGACGACGATCGACGCGAGATCCATTACCAGTCCGGCTGTCACGGCGCTCCCTCCGTTGTGCTGCTGACAACAGCTTGTCGGGGCGGGGTGAGGCGAGGGTGAGGTGATGATTAGGCGGCTCTCATGCGGTAGCCGGTGCCGCGGACGGTCTCGATGCGGTCGGGGCCGATCTTGCGGCGTAGGTAGCGGACGTAGACGTCCACCACGTTGGAGCCGGGGTCGAAGTCGAAGCCCCACACGTGGCTGAGGAGCTGCTCGCGCGTCAGGACCTGGTCGGGGTGGCGGCAGAAGATCTCCGCCAGCGCGAACTCCCTCGTGGACAGGTCCACCGCCCGATCCCTGACGTATGCCCGTCTCGTACGCAGATCCAGCGACAGATCCGACACCCGCAGCACGGTTACCTCCGGCGTGCGGTCGGCGCGCAGGCGCAGCCGCAGCCGCACCCGCGCCAGGAGCTCCTCGAAGGCGAAGGGCTTGGCGATGTAGTCGTCCGCGCCGCCCTCCAGCCCCGCCACGGTGTCGCTCACGCTGTCGCGGGCGGTCAGGATGATCACCGGCATGGTCACCATGGACTGCCGCAGCCTCCGCAACACCGTGAACCCGTCGCTCAACGGCAGCCCGATGTCCAGGATCAGCAGGTCGAACCCGCCCGCGCAGGCCAGGTCGTAGGCCGCGACCCCGTCCGCGACCGCGGCGGTCACGAAGCCGTTGGCCCGCAGCCCCTTCTCCACGAACGACGCGATCCTGGCCTCGTCCTCGGCGATCAGTATCCGGTTCATCCCAGTCTCCAGAGCTCCCACAGCGGGATGGACATGACGAAACGGGCTCCGCCGCCCGGGGCCTCCGTCACCTTGACGTTGCCGCCGTGGGCCTCGGCGATCGATCTGACGATGGCCAGGCCCAGACCGGCGCCTTCGTACGTCACGGTGCGGCCCGCGCCGCGCACGAAACGTCCGAAGATCCGCTCGCGCTCCGCGGGCGCCACCCCGGGGCCGCTGTCGCGTACCCACAGCTCGACCCATCCGTCGCGGACGGCGGAGCCGACGGCGATCAGGTCGTCGTCGGTGGTGTGGCGGACGGCGTTGGCCACGAGTTGCATGAGCGCCTGCGTGAGCCGCTGGCGGTCGGCGGGCACGCGGGCCTCGGCCACCTCGTCGACCCGCCAGCGCCGGTTGCCGAGCGCGCGGGCCTTGGCGACGACGCTGACCGTGAGGTCGGCCACCTCGACGTCGTGCATGTCGAGAAAGCCCGGCTGCTCCGCCCTGGCGAGGGTGAGGAGGTCTTCGACGATGCGGTTCATCCGGTCGAGCTCGTCGGTGACCAGGGCGAGCGTCTCCGCACGGTCGCGCGGATCGTAGCCCATGAGCTCCAGGTGGCCGCGGATGACGGTGATCGGTGTACGCAGCTCGTGGCCGGCGTCGTCCATGAAGTGCCGCTGCACGACGAAGGCGTTCTCGAGCCGGTCGAGCATGTGGTTGAACGTCGCGGCCAGCGCGGCCACGTCGTCGTCGCCCGGCACGTCGAGCCTGCGCGTGAGATCGGTGGAGTCGCTGATCTGCTCGGCCGTCTGGCTGATCAGCCGGACCGGAGCCAGCACCCGCCCCGCCACGAACCATCCGGCCGCCCCCGCTAACGCCAGCGCCGCCAGCGCGGACAGCCCGAGCACCCGCACCGCGTCCACGATCTCGTCGCGGTGGCGATCGTAGAGGATCGCCACGACGAAGTGGCCCGGTCGGGGGTCGGCCTTCACCGTCACGGGGATCACCGCGTAATGGACCGTTCCTTTCGAGCTGTCGATCTCCCCGCAATCGGGCCCGGTGGCCGTGGCCAGCCGCGCGACCAGCGCGTCATCGGTGTCGAGGCGTACGGGTGGCGGGATCGCGGTGATCTTGTGGGCCTTGCCGTCGACGATGCTGAAGAACGTCTCCCATCTGTCGGGCGCGTTGAGCGCCAGGTATCCCGTGAGCAGCTCTCCCACGTCGGTGATCGTGCGACCGCTCTCCGGGTCGCGTGCCGTCGCGGCGTACCGGCGCAGCTTCTCCGCCTCGTTGCTGAGCTCGAGGTTCGTACGGTCGTCGAGGCGAGCCAGCAGGATGGTCCAGGTCGCGAAGATCGAGACCGCGAGGGCGAGGCCGACGACGGCGAGCATCCAGCCCACGATCCGGGCACGGGCGCTCACCCGCATTCGATCACCCGGTCAATCGTCGGCGTCATCGTCGTCTCCACCGCCACCGTCGTCGTCATCGTCACCGCCACCCGGTCTCGGCGCCGGCGGTCTGACCGGCTCGGCCGTGGTCTGGCGAGGGGTGGGCGGCACGACGCTCTCACGCGCCGCGGCCTCGTCGCCGTCGCGCGACCCGGTGCTCCTGGTGGGCCTCGGGCCGGTGCTCGTGGCGGCCTTCGGCTTGGCACTCGTGGTGGGCTTCGGTTTCGCACCCGTGGTGGGCTGTGGTCTGGCACCGGCAGCGGGCTGGGGCCCGGCGTCGGCGGCGGGCCGGCGTCCGCTGTCGGCGGCAGGCTGGGATCCGCTGTCGGCGGCGGGCTGGGATCCACTGTCGGCGGCGGGCCGGCGTCCGGCGTCGGCGGCGGGCTGTGATGCCGTGCCCGTGCCGGGCGGTGGTGTCGCGCCCGAGGTGGGCTCCGGTTTCGTGCCGGGGGTGAGCCCTGGTCTCGCGCCCGGGGTGAGGTCCGGTTCGGCGCTCGGGGTCGGCGGGCTGGAGCCCGGCCCGGGGGCGCCGCTTCCGGCGGGGGCCGACATGCCTGCCTCGCCCGGCGCGGGCGTGTGTGACACCACGACGGCCTCGCCCAGATCGGGCTCGCTGTCGGCCGCGCGCACCAGCCCCACCAACATGAACCCCGCCATCGCCGCGGCCAAGGCGAAGAGGACCAACGTTCCCCGATGCTTCATGACCTTGACCTTGACGCCCTTCGAGGAGACCACGCTGAAGCCCAGATGAGAAACCTCTCATCTGATCACGCCGAGCCGCAGTAGAATCGCGTTCTAATTACTGGGCTTCGCCGCCCAAACCGCCTGTTCTCGGGCGGGGGTTCCCAACGGGAGGTGGGTTCGCCGCTTCTGCCTGCGGAGTCGGGTTTCTGCCGAAGCGGCCACAGGCGGTCAAGATGCGCAAGGGCGAGTCGTTCCCGGGACGGGCGGACGCGCTCGGAACCGGAAGGAGTGCAGATGCGGGTACGGGACAAGGTCGTCGTCGTCACGGGTGCCGCCAGTGGAATCGGGAGGGCGATGGCGCTCAGGTTCGCCGCCGAAGGAGCGGCCGGAGTCGTCGTCGCGGACCTCGACGAGGCCGGGGCGATCGCGGTGGCCGAGGAGATCGGTGACCGCGCCACCGCAGTACGCGTGGACGTTTCCTCGGAGCCGGAGGTGGCCGCCCTGGCCGAGACCCCGTTCGGGCCGGTGGACCTGTTCTGCTCCAACGCCGGCATCATCGGCGGCCACGGCCTGGACGCCCCCGACCAGGAGTGGAGCCGCCTGTACGCGGTGAACGTGCTGGCCCACGTGTACGCCGCCCGCGCCGTCGTACCCACCATGGTCGCCCGAGGCGGCGGCTATCTGCTGAACACCTGCTCCGCCGCGGGCCTGATCAGCTGCCCCGGCGACGCCCCGTACGCGGTGACGAAGGCGGCGGCGATCGCGTTCGCCGAGTGGCTGTCCATCCACTACGCCTCCCAGGGCGTCAAGGTCAGCGTCCTGTGCCCGCAGGGCGTGCGTACCGGCATGCTGGAGCAGGGCCTGGAGGAAGACCATCTGACGGCGAGGGCCGTGGCCGCCTCGGGCACCATCCTCGACCCGTCGGACGTGGCCACCGCGGTCGTCGAGGGCCTGGAAGCCGAGCGCTTCCACATCTTCCCGCACCCGGAGGTGGCCGAGTTCGTCCACCGCAAGGCCGAGAACCCTGACCGGTGGCTGGCCGGAATGTCGCGCTTCGTGGACTCCCTGACCTCGACTCCCTGACGTCGGATTCCCGACTTAGAGTTGCGGGTGTGAGCGGAGACTTAGTCCCGCAGCCGCCCGAGTCGCGGATGTCGGACGCCGATCGCGAACGGGTCGCCGCCCGGCTGCGGTCGGCGGTCGGCGACGGGCGGCTGACGTTGGAGGAGTTCGAGCAGCGGCTGAGCGGGGTGCTCGGAGCTCGCACGTTCGGCGAGGCCGCGCCGTACGTCGAAGACCTCCCCGGAGCTCCCCTGGCCGCGCGGGCGCCGGAGCGCACCGAGCTGCGCAGCGTGGCGGCCTCCCTGAAGCGGCGCGGGCGCTGGGTGGTGCCCCGGGTGTTGCGGGCGTCCGCCAAGGCGGGGTCGGTGAAGCTGGACTTCACCGACGCCGTCATCCCCCATCAGGTCGTGGAGATCGAGCTGGACGTGTACGCGGGCTCCACCACGCTCGTCCTGCCGCCCGGCGCCACCGTGGACATCGACGACGTCGAGCTGGTCGCGAGCCCCGCCCGGGTGAAGGGGGTGCGGGCGTCACCCGTCCCGGCAGGTGAGCGGCATTTCGTGGTACGGGGCAAGCAGTGGGCCGGCCGGCTGCTCGTCCGGCGGCAGCGCAGGTTCTGGCGTTGGCGGTGGTGAGGGCGCCGACGGCCATCGTCCGAGCCGTCAGGCGACGCCGAGCAGGATCTTCAGCAGGTCGTCCGGCGCGTCGCGCAGGAGGTTGTGCGCACTGTCCAACGCGTGGGTCGTCCACGAGGGGTCGCGGCGCAGCCGCTCGTAGACGGGGGTGAACGGCGACTCCCCCTCCCACCCCGCCGCGTACACGTACTCCCTGCGACGCACGTGCGCGAGGTCTCCGGTGGGCCGTAGCGGCTGGAGCAGCGAGGCGAGCGGATGGGCCGTGGCGCGCGGGTCGAAGAACGGCAGCGGCCGGGTCGCGTAGCCGCTGTCCACCACGTCCACGTACCAGCCCCGCTCCTGCTCGGTGACGAGGCTCCAGCAGGAGTCCCCGTGCCCCGGGACGACGGCGTCGAGGTAGACCAGGTCACGCACCCGCTCGGGCGCGCGGTCGGCGGCCCCGGTGATCACCATCCCGCCGTAGCTGTGGCCGACCAGGATCGCTTCGGTGATGTTCTCGGCGGCCAGGACGGCGGTCACGTCCTGGATGTGCGTGTCGAGGTTCACCCCGCCGGTCAGCAGGTGGCTGCGCTCGGCGACGCCGGTCAGGGTCAGCGGGTACGCGCGATGCCCTCGGCTCCGCAGTTGCTCGGCGAGCTCGTCGAAGTACCAGCCGCCATGACACATACCGGGAATCAAGACAAATGTCGCCATAAGTCTGGATCCTAACAGAGATCGAACCTATCGGTTCTATCTCGTCGGGTCGAGGACGAGCTTGCCGACGGTCCGGCGGGCCACGCAGGTCCGCGTGCGCGCACCGTACCTCCGGCATCGGACGGTCGCCGCCGTGGACCACGCGCAGCTCACCCGCCACGACCTGCCCGGACATCTCCAGGTACGCCTTGCCGAGGCTCCGGGTAGGCGAGGGCGTTCATCAGCCAGAAGCCGCTGACCGTGGCCGAACGGCGCTGCAGGTCGCGCGGCGACACCGGACCGGGTCGTCGCTGCCGGCGAGCGCCTCTCGCAGGCGGCGCTGCTTGGAGGTCCAGGTGCCGACGAAGAAGTCGAAGGTGTTGGTGTTCATGGGCAGAAGCTAAGGACGGCTCGTGACACCTACTGTCAGTGATGCCGGCGAGAGTCACGGGGAGAGCCGCGACTCCGAGATACCCGCGGAGAAGGTGACCGGCGCTTTGAGTAAGGGGGTACTCATGCGATCCCAGCCGGAGGAGCCGATTCTGGAGCTACATGAGGGATCTGCGGCGTACTCCAGGGGGATCCATGGCGCCATCGCGGTCACGCGTGCTCATCATGGCCGGAATCCTCGGCCTCGTGGCGGTCCTCGGGATCGCCTGGCTGGCGGGCGTCGCCACGGGCAACGGCGCGGAGCCGCTGGCCGGAACCGGGACGAACGCCCCTGCGGACGCCCCGGACGGCTCGGCGGACGCGCCCGACGCTGACGGCTCGACGGATGCGCCCGACGACGACGGCTCGGCGACCGGCGTGCCCGGCGACTCGACCGGCCAGGGCAAGGACGCCGACGGCGGGCAGCCGACCGGCGACAGGTCCACGCCGCCGCCGGGAACGCGCAACAACCGCCGCAGCGTCCACTGGAACGGCGTGCACCTCGACGGCTCCCCCGGCGACGACGGTTGCGTCACCATCATCAACAAGACCTCCACCGTCGGGACGATCGAGTCCGTCTCCTTCACCGTGCAGTCGGGCCCCGGCCGCGCCACCGCCCGATCGGCCCCCGGCCACTGCGACCCCACCGGCGACCCCTTGTGCCAGGGGGTTCTGCTGAGGGCCGGTTCCCAGTGCCTCGCGGGGGCGATCATCACGGGTGACGCCTCCGACCGCCCGTACGTCATCCAGGCGGTGGTCCGCTTCCGGTACCTGTGCGTCAACGTCGAGGACGCGCCCTGCGACGAGGTCCGCGACTGGGGCGGCCCGCCGCCGACGGCGGAGGCGCCGGTGGAGGTGAGCGGGCAGACCTCCAACAACGTCCCGCGGTTCGACTACTACATCGGCGACTCGGGCACCTCCCCTGAGGAGTCCCCGACGCCGTCGCCGGACGACGACACCGGCCCCTCCACCGACGACTCGGGCAGCTCTCAGGGGGATTCGGACTCTGGATCGCAGGAGGACTCGGACCCCGGATCGCAGGACGACGAGCCGGACCCGTCGGATGACGGCACGACTGCGGCTCCGGAGGGAGAGTGACCACCACGCACGAGCCCGCGAGCGACACCGCAACCAGGCGGGACGCGCCGGGCGCCCAGAGGACGGCGCCCAAGCGAGAGACGGCGGGCGCGCAGGAGGCAGCGGGCGCGCAGGAAACGAAAACCGGGCAGGAGACGAAAACCGGGCAGGAAACGGAAACCGCGCAGGAGACGCCGACCGGGCAGGAGAGCGCATCCGGGCAGGAGGAGACGGCGACCGGGCAGGAGGAGGCGGCCGGCGGGCAGGAGGCGGTCTCGGCGCGGGTGAGGCAGCTCGCCGAAGCCATAGGCCCCACCACGCTGGCGACCGCGCTGCTGATCTACTTCGGCTACGTGGCGACCCGCGCCCGCTTCGACTACTTCGGCATATCCCTCGACATGACGGGCCTGTCCAACCAGAGCCTGCTCCTCGACGGCCTCGAAGTCGTGTACGTCCCGGCCGCCCTGATCTGCCTCGGCGCCCTGCTGGTCATCTGCGTCCACGCCGCCGTCTCCCGGCAGCTCGCCCGCCGCCCCGGCGACCTGGTCAACACCTTCCTGGCCGCCGGCATCACGCTCGTCGGCCTGCTCCTGGTCGGCCGCGCCGTGATCGGCATCTTCCTCGAGGACGCCAGCACCAGCGTCGTCATCGGCACGACGCCGCTCGCGCTGGCGTCCGGCCCGGCCACCGTGGCGTACGGGATCCACGTCCACGGCAAGAACCGCGGCCGCCCGCTCATGTCACCCCGCCTGGCCAGGAACGGCGTGGTGAGCGTGCTGGGCCTGGCCGTCGCCGGCCTGTTCTGGGCCTCGACCACAGTCGCGTGGGCCTACGGCACCGGCCGGGGCGAGCAGGACGCGCGCGAACTGCCCAAACGCGCCGAGGTCATCCTCGACGTGAAGGAGCCGCTGCAGGACGTACCTGTCGGCATCACCCACATCCGGCTGAAGACCACCGGCAAGGACCCGAGCTTCGCGCACCGCTACCGCGGCTTCCGGCTCCTCCTCGCCTCCGGCGGCCGGCTGTTCCTGGTCAACCCGGAGTGGAAGCTCGGCCGCGACCAGACGATCGTGGTCCCGTACGACAACGGCATCCGCGTCCAGCTCATCTCCCAACCGTGACCAGCGCGCCGGCGGTCTACCCCTCGGGGATGCCGGACTCGGCGCGGTCGGCGTCGATCAGATCGCCGAGCAAGGTGACCACGGCCGCGGCGACGTCCCGCAGGGTGCCTTCAGGGGCCGCCGACTCTGTCTCGAATGCCCGCCGGACGGTCCGCGCGAGCAGGTCCGCCTGCTGTTCCCTGCCGTCCGAGGCGCCTCCGGCCCGCAGGAACCCCTCGAACGTCGCCTGGTAGGCGTACCCGAGCTCTTCGACGCTCATGTCGTCACGCAGCAGGCCGTGCCCGGCGAGCAGCCCCAGGTAGTCGCGGGCCATGGCGCCGTGGCGCTCGTCGCGGGCGGGGTCGGGCGAGCTGGTCAGCTTGCCGACCAGGTCGGGGTCGGCCAGGAGGAAGCTGAGCAGCAGCGGCCGGTCCGCGATGGCCAGGAAGTAGGTACGCGCGAACCTGTGCAGCAGACATGCCCCCGGGTCCTCCCGGAGCGCCTGCCGCAGCTCGTCCATCGCCCGGAGCACCTCACGCGCGAAGACCGCGCTGAACAGCTGCTCCCGGGTCTTCCAGTGCAGGTAGACGGTCCCCTTGCCGATGCCGGCCCCGGCGGCCACGTCGTCGATGGTCACCCGCCGGTAGCCGTGGCGCAGCAGCAGGTCCGCCGCCACGTCGAGGATCCGTGCGGCCCGCTCGGCTCGTTGCCGCGGGTCTCGGAGTCGTTCGGCACTCACACGCAGACCATATGACCAAATGCGAAATCTGGTCAACTCACTAACTGGCGATTGACTAACTTTCGAATCTCGTCATATGGTCACGTCGAACCACGGCAACCCAAGGAGTGAGTCATGAAGGCCAACCCGACAGTCCTGATCTCCGGAGCCGGCATCGGCGGCACCACGCTGGCGTACTGGCTGGCGCGGCACGGCTTCCGGCCCACCATCGTCGAACGCGCCGCGGGCCTGCGCTCCAGCGGCAACCCCGTGGACGTCCGCGGCCCCGCCGTGAATGTGGCCGACCGCATGGGCGTGATGCCACGACTGCGCCAGGCGGCCACGCAAGTGACGGCGATGAGCTTCGTCAACGCCTCCGGCCGCCAGGTCGGGCGGGTCAACATGCGGGCGCTGCAGCAGGCGTCCGGCAGCCGGGAGGTGGAGGTGACGCGTACCGATCTGGCGGCGATCCTGTACGAGGCGAGCCGCGACTCGGCCGAGGTGCTGTTCGGCGACACGATGACCGCGCTGAGCCAGGACGGCGACGGCGTGGACGTCACCTTCGACAAGGCCGCGCCGCGCCGGTTCGACCTCGTCATCGGAGCCGACGGGCTCCACTCGATGACCCGGCGGCTGGCCTTCGGCTCCGAGTCCGAGTTCGTCCGCCACATGGGGCTCTACGTCGCGACGATGCAGCTCGACGGCCCGGCCGACAACCAGCAGGACGTCGTCCTGCACAACGCCCCCGGCCGGCTGGCCTCCGTCCACCCCGTCCACGGCCGTGCCCTGGCGGCCTTCATCTTCCGTCACCCGGAGGTGCGGGGCTTCAACCACCGCGACCTCGCGCAGCACAAGCGGATCCTGACCGACGCCTACGCCGGCGACGGATGGCGCGTGCCCGAGCTGCTGGAGCAGGCCCGCGCCACCGACGACCTCTGGTTCGACTCCGTCAGCCAGGTGCGCCTCGACTCCTGGGCCAAGGGGCGCGTCGCGCTGCTGGGCGACGCCGCCTCGTCGGTGTCACTGTTCGGCGACGGTTCCACCCTGGCCATGGCCGGCGCCCACACCCTCGCCGAGGAACTCGCCGCCACCCCCGCCGACCCGCAGTCGGCCTTCGCGCGGTACGAGGCCCAGCACCGCACCCTGGTGAACCCGCGTCAGGGGAACGTCGCGACGGCCGCGGCCATGATGGTCCCCGCCACCCGCGCCGGGATCGTCGCGCGCAACCTGGCGAGCCGGTTCTGGCCGGCCGCGGCCGCCGCCTCATGGGTCCGCAACCGGCTCACCCCGTCCCGCAAGCTCACCCCCGTGGCCGTCTGACCGCGACGGCACCTGCGGCGACATCCGTCACGGGCGAGTTCCCCGCGCTCCACCCCGCGCTCCACCCTTCGGAGGTGCCGCTCCACCCCGCCCCGTCCCTACCGTCCCAGGTATGGACAAGCACTCTGGACAGCCGGGCAGCCTCTGGCTCGAACTGCTGCGCCGGCTCCTGGACGCCAACGGGGGAAAGATGAACGGAAAGTTCCTGCTCGCGATCGTCGTCGTGGCACTGCTGGTGGTCGTCGGATTCGTGGCCTTCCGGCTTATCTTGGTGGACATGATTCTGACCTTGAAGGACTCGCGCTAGGCGATGCGAGAGGTGTGGGCGCGGGTCGTACGGCTCCTGGCGGCCGACGACCCCGAGACGGGCCGCCTGGTCAGGCTGCTGCTGAGCCTGGTCCTCGCCTGGTCGCTCGTGGTCGCCGAGCCGGATCGCTTCCCCGCGCTGATGTGGTCTGCGCTCGGCGTGTCGATGGCGTGCTGGCTGGCCTTCGTCCTGCTCGACGGCCGGTTCCCGCGCGTGGCCGTGGCTCTGCTGGCGGCGGGTTCGGCGGTCGCGGCGTCGGTGTCGGGGTCGGCCGAGTCGGCGCCCACGGTGTTCGTGTTCGCGATGTTGCTGCTGTTCGCGGCGCACATGACGCCGAGCATGGGCGCGATCGTCGCGGTCACCGTGACCGACCTGGCGCTCATGGCCGGCAGCCTGCTGTGGTGGGAGCAGCCGCGATCGGCGATCGTGGTCCGCGGGACGGTCGTGATGCTCACCGTCCTCTTCGCGTTGCAGCGGCGCCAGTACCGGCAGGCCCAGCACGATCGTGCCAGGGCCATGGCGCTCGACGAGCGGACCCGCATCGCCAGGGAGCTCCACGACGTGCTCGCGCACTCCCTCGGCGCCCTGGGGGTGCAGCTGGAGGTGGCCGAGGCCATGCTCACCGAGCGGGGCGACGTGGCGGGGGCGGTGGCGCGCGTCCGCAGAGCGCGGGCGCTGGCCAGGGAAGGGCTGGTCGAGGCCCGCTCGGCGGTGGCGGCGCTGCGCGAGGACGTGCCGCCGCTGCCCGACGCGCTGAGCCTGCTGGTCACCGAGCACCGCAGGGACCACGACGTGCCCGCCGAGCTGCGTACGACCGGCACGCGGCGGCCGATCACCCCGGCGGCGGAGGTCTGCCTGCTGCGTACGGCACGCGAGGCGCTGACCAACGCCGCCAAGCACGCGCCGGGCGAGCCGGTCACGGTCGAGATCGGCTACGGTGAGGGCGCCGTCCGGCTGATGGTGCGCAATCCGTACGCGGCCGCGGGCGCGGCGCCGTCATCCGGGCACGGTCTGCAGGGCATGCGCGAGCGGCTGGCGCTCGCGGGCGGGACCCTGAACGCGGGACCGTCGGAGGGCCTGTGGGAGGTACGGGCGGAGGTGCCGGAGTGAAGGTCCTGGTCGTGGACGACCAGCAGCTCATGCGCGAGGGCCTGGTGGCGCTGCTGGACCTGGTCGACGACGTGGACGTGGTGGGCGACGCCGGGGACGGCGAGCAGGCCCTGCGCCTGGTGGCCGAGTTGCGCCCCGACGTGGTGCTCATGGACCTGCGCATGCCCGTGATGGACGGTGTCGAGGCCACCCGGCGGATCGCCCGCGAGCATCCGGAGGTGGCCGTCGTGGTGCTGACGACGTACGACGACGACCGGTCCGTGGACTCCGCCCTGCTGGCCGGGGCCTGCGGCTACCTCACCAAGGACGCCGGGCGCGCGCAGATCGCCGCCGCCCTGCGCTCGGCCGCCGCCGGGCAGTCGACGTTCTCGGCCGCGGTGTCCCGCCGGCTGGTCGAGGCGCTGTCCCGCGCCGCGCCGCCGCCGGTCTCGGTGTGTCCCGACGGGCTGACCGTACGGGAAGTCGAGGTGCTGAGGCTCGTCGCCGGGGGTCTGAGCAACGCGGAGATCGGCTCGGCGCTCTTCATCGCGGAGACGACCGTCAAGACGCACATCAACAACGCCTTCGCCAAGATCGGCGTCCGCAACCGCACGGAGGCCGCCGCGTACGCGCGCGACAACCTGCTGTAGCGCCTCCGCCTGGGCCAGCAGGCCGATGAAGAATGACATAGGCTCGTTCTTGATCCGGACAGCTGACCATGGGGAGATGGGTTCATGCCGTCAGGAGTACGCGACGGTGCCGAGGCGGGCCGTCCGGTCGGGGGGCCGGGCCTGGGCGCGTTGTTACGGGGCTGGCGTGAGCGGGCGCTGCTGACTCAGGAGCAGGTGGCGGCGCGTGCCGGGCTCAACGTCCGCACCGTTCGCCGGTTGGAGGCGGATGAGTTGCGGCGGCCACGCAGCGCGTCGGTGCGGTCGCTGGCCAAGGCACTGGGCCTGGACGCCGCGGAGGTGTCCGTTCTGACGCGCGCCGCGAACGGCTTCCAGGAGAGCGCGCGGCCGACACCCCGGCAGTTGCCCGCCGACGCGGCGGCGTTCGTCGGCCGGGCGCGGGAGCTGGCCGTTCTCGACGACGTCGGTGACGTGGCCACGGTGGTGGTCACCGCCATCGACGGCATGGCGGGGGTGGGCAAGACCGCGCTGGTCGTGCATGCCGCGTACCAGCTGGCTCCGCGCTTTCCCGACGGTGATCTGTTCGTCGACCTGCACGGCCACACGCGGGGCATGGCCGCGGCCGACCCGGCCGACGCGCTCGCCCGCGTGCTGGGGGTGCTGGGCGTGCCCGGGGAGTCGATTCCGCAGCACCTCGACGACCGGGCCGCGCTCTATCGCAGCGTGCTGGCCGGCCGGAAGATGCTGATCGTCCTGGACAACGCCGCCGACGAGGCCCAGGTGCGGCCGCTGCTGCCGGGGGCGGGCGGCTGCCTGGTGCTGGTGACGAGCCGGCGGCGGCTGGTCGGGCTGGACGACGCCCGTACGGTGTCGGTCGACGTGTTGCCGCTCGCGGACGCGATCGCGCTGTTCACCGGCACTGCCGGCGAGGAGCGGGTCGCGGGCGTGCCGCGGGAGGTGCTGGCCTCGGTGGTACGGCGGTGCGGGCTGTTACCGCTGGCCATCCGCCTGGCCGCGGCCCGGTTGAAGGCCCATCCGGCCTGGAGCGTTCGGCACCTGCTGCAGCGGCTGGAAGAGCATCAGCACCTGCTGAACGAGCTGCGGGCCGGGCAGCACAGCGTCACCGCCGCGCTCGACCTGTCCTACGAGGAGCTCACCACCGCCGAGCGGCGGGCGTACCGGCTGCTGGGGCTGCATCCCGGCGTGGACCTCGCGCCCGACGCGGCCGCCGCGCTGCTGGCCACCACCGTCAAGCAGGCCTCGACGCTGCTGGATCGGCTGCTGGAGGTCCACCTGCTGCAGGAACCGGTCCCGGGCCGCTACCGATTCCACGACCTGATCAGGACACATGCCGCCGAACGGGCCGCCGGCGAAGAGCCCGAGTCCGACCGGCGCGCCGCGTCGGCGCGACTGCTGAACCACTACAGCCGCGCGGCGTCGGCGGCGATGGACCTCCTCTATCCCTACGAGGCGGACATGCGGCCGCGGCTCGCGCCGGGCGAGGTGGCGCCGCCCGCGGTGGCCGACCCCGGCGCGTGGCTCGAGGCCGAGCTGTCCAACCTGCTCAGCCTCGCGCAGCTGGCCACGGAGCACGGGTTCTCCGAACACGTCCGGCACCTGTCGGCCACCCTGCACCGGTGCCTGCGCACCCGCGGCCGGTACGCCGAGGCCGAGACGCTCCTGGAGCGGGCGCTGTCAGCGGCCCGGGCCGCCGAATACCGTACGGGCGAGCTGGAGGCCCTCCTCGGGCTGGGCGAGATCCGTCAGATGCAATGCCGGTACGAGGCGGCTCTGGAGGACAGCTCCCGCGCCCTGGCCATCGCCTGCGCCATCGGCCATCGAGCGGGCGAGTTACGGGCGCTGAACGGCATCGGCATGGTCCGCGGGTTCCAGGGGGAGTACGCGCGGGCCTCCGAGCACTTCGCGCAGGCGCTGGACATCGCCCGGGCGATCGGTCACCGTACGGGTGAGCTGGACGCGTTGATCGCCGCGGGCAACGTCCACCGGATCATGGGATGGTACGAGAAGAGCGCCGACGAGCTGGCGCGGGCTCTCGTCATCGCCCGCTCGATCGGCCACCGCACCGGCGAGTTACGCGCGCTGCTCGGCATCGGCTTCATCCACCTCGGGCAGGACGCCCACGACCCGGCCACCGACTACTTCACGCGGGCCCTGGGCCTGGCCCGCGGCACCGGGCATCGGCTCGGCGAGCTCGACAGCCTCAACGGCCTGGGCCACCTGCACCGCGTCCAAGGGCGGTACGAGCAGGCGTACGACTGCTACGACCAGGCCCTCCGTCTGGCGTGCGAGATCGGCAACAGCAACTGGCAGTTCGAAGCCCTCCACGGCATGGGCCGGCTTCAGCATGTACGCGGCCAGGCCGGCCAGGCGCTCGACTGCCACCGCCAGGCGCTGGACCTGGCCTCGGACCTGCGCCAGCCGAGCGACCAGGCCCGCGCCCACGACGGCCTCGCCCACGCCCACGCCGCGCTCGGCCGGCACGACCACGCCCGGCGCCACTGGACCGAGGCCCTGGCCATCCTGTCCGCCCTCGGCATCGACCGGACCGAGGAGGCGGGGGTGGACGCCGAGAGCATCCGCGCCCACCTGGCGTCGGCCGATTCGTATCAGTTGCCCGCGGCCGGCCCGTAAGCGCACGGCGGGGCCGTGCCCGGCTGGATCCGGACGCCGAGCACCTGGCGGAGCTCGGGTGGCACGCTCCCGCGCCCCACGCAGAGCACCAGGCTCGCGCCCGAACGGCCGGTGAGCACGGCCTGGCAGCCGGGAACCGGCTGGTTGTCGAACGTGTCGACCTGGAACAGCTCCACCGGGTAGTCCCGGGGCGGCTGGCAGGTCCCGTAGACGAAACTGACGCTGGCGGTCCCGCTGATCAACGTCAGCCGTCCGGTGGCCGCCTGCGCCGTGCCTGTCGTGCCCGCCAGCGTCAGGCAGGCCAGCGCCGATCCGGCGAGCAGTGCTTTCGTCATCGATTTCATGACGCGAGTGTCGATTGCCACCGCCCGAACATCCAGGGCAATAACCGGCTATTTCCCGGACATATCACGGAAGATCTGACGCTTTACCGTACCGAGATATACCGATTTCGCTACTGTCACATCCATCACATACGAGAGGAAACACGTGGATGCGACGCTTAACTGCCATTCTCGCCGCCGCGCTCGCCGCGACCTCGCTCCTCCCTGCCTCCGCCCTGGCCCGATCCGGCCGGAGCGGGGAGAGCAACGCGGCCACCAGTGCGCGGGCGAAGGCGATCAGCGGTAAGGCGACCTTCTACGAACTTCGCTCCGGGGGCGGCAACTGCTCCTATCCGTCGCCTCCCGCCGGCGACCTCTACGTCGCGCTCTCCCGCAGCGAGTACGCCGCCGCGAGAGCCTGCGGCGGCTACCTGAACGTCAAGGGCCCGAAGGGCTCCGTGCAGGTCAAGGTTGTCGACCAGTGTCCGGAATGCCCTGCCGGGCACATCGACCTGAGCCGTAAGGCCTTCGCCCGCGTCGCGGACCCCGGCAAGGGCATGGTGGGGGTCACCTACAGCCCTGCCGCCAACCCGAAGCTCGCCAAACCGCTCGCCTTCCGCGTCAAGGAGGGCTCGTCGCAGTGGTGGCTGGCCCTGCTGGTCATCGACCACGGCAACCCGCTCACCTCGGTCGAGGTGAAGTCCGCCGGCGGCGCGTGGCGCAAGCTGGCCCGGGCCGACTACAACTACTGGGTCGCCGAGTCCGGCGCCGGCCAGGGCCCCTTCTCCGTGCGGGTCACCGACACCCGCGGCCACCGGGTCACCGCCAACGGCGTCCGCCTGACTCCCGCCGCCGTCCAGCGCACCACCACGAAGATGTACTGAACGCGGGTGTCGTCCCGCCGGAGTCTCTCGTACGGCGGGGACGGGCGCCGCTGGTGCAGGATCTCGCCGGGCGGGGTCATCGGCGGAGCCTTGCGCGGATCGGACTTCGCATGGGCGACGATCCCGTCGACCGGCGCGGGCGGGGGCGTGATCACACTCCTCTGGCTTGAGGATCCGCTACGGGCCGGTGGCCGGACAGCCGGAACCGGTGCCGGTACGCCGACGGCGCCACACCGAGCACCCGCAGGAACGCCTTGCGCATCGTCTCCTGCGAGCCGAAGCCGCACGCCCTGGCGATTTCCCTCACGACGGCGTCCCCGGACTCCAGCCGCGCCTGCGCCGCCTCCACCCGCAGCCGCTCCACGAACTGGGCCGGCGTCGACCCCAGCTCACGGCGGAACAGGCGGGTCAGGTGACGCTCGCTGACGGCGAGGACGGCGGCCATCGTGGTGAGGCGATGGTCCGCGGACAGGTCCGCGGCGACCAGGTCGAGCGCCCGGCGTACGGTCGGGTTGCGCGGTGCGGGAGCGGCGCCCGGGACGCTGAACTGGCGCTGCCCGCCGGGCCGCTGCAGGAACACGACGAGGTGCTTGGCCACCGCACGGGCCCGTTCCTCGCCGTGGTCCTCCCCGACGAGCGCCAGCGCGAGGTCGATCCCGGCGGTGACACCCGCTGACGTGACGATCGAGCCGTCGCGTACGTAGATGGCGTTCGGCTCCACCGTGACGCTCGGGAACCGCGCCGCGAACTCGGCACAGGCATCCCAGTGCGTGGTGGCCCGCCGGCCGTCGAGCAGCCCGGCTTCGGCGAGCAGCAACGCGCCCGTACAGACGGACACCACCCGCCAGGCCCGCGGCGCCAGCTCCCGCAGCCTGTCGACCAGCGCGGACCCGAGGACTCCTGACGACCCCCTCGGATAGCCCGGCACGACCAGCGTGTCCACGGCGAGGTCCGGATCCGACAGCGCGCGATCCACGCTCAGCGAGATGCCGACGTCGCTGCGAACAGGCTGCCCGTCCGGCGAAGCCAGCCGCACCCGATACCCACCGGCGTCGTTGAAGACCTGAACGGGGCCGGCCACATCGAGCAGCAGCACTCCGTCGGACACAGCGAAGACCACTTCGTCGGACCGATTCGTCATCACATGGGTAGTCTGTGGCGCACAACGAATGTCCACAAGGACGCCTATTCCACGGATCCGGACATAGGGGCGCGTTTGGTCGTTTTCGCCTGCGCGGGCCGCGGTGCCGTCTGACCGCGAGGTTGTCGCTTCCGGTACTGTGCCGTGCTCTCACCCCCACCGCTTTCGAGGCTGATCGCATGACTCCTGCTTCCGCCGCCCGGCGGCTGCCCTTGGTCCTGGCCGCCGTGGTGCTCATCGCTCTGGTCGTCTCGGGCGTGCGGCCCTACGACCGGCTCACCTGGCTCCTGGAGACCTTCTGGGTGATCGGCGGTCTGCCGCTCCTGGTGGTGCTCTGGCGGCGCTTCCCGCTCACCACGCTGCTGTGCTGCCTGCTGGCCGTGCACGCGCTGGTTCTGATCGTCGGCGGGTACTACACCTATGCGCGGGTCCCGTTCGGGCACTGGCTGCAGGACGTGCTGGCGCTGTCGCGCAACCCCTATGACCGCATCGGCCATCTGATGCAGGGATTCGTGCCCGCGATCCTGTTCCGTGAGGTGCTGGCGCGGACGTCTCCCCTGCGCGGCAGCGCGTGGCTGGCCCCGCTGACCGTCTGCGTCTGCCTGGCCTTCAGCGCCTTCTTCGAGATGCTGGAGTGGTGGTCGGCGCTCGCGGCCGGGGAGGCGGCCGACGCCTTCCTCGCCGTCCAGGGCGACCAGTGGGACACCCAGTGACTCCTCCCCCTCGTAAACGAGGGGGCTTCTCGCTACACCGCGCTGGCGTCGCGGAGGGCCAGCCCGGCCCTCTTGATGTTGCTCGCCCCGACCACGTCCGCGTTGGCGGCATACCCGCATGCCACGCAGGCGAAATGGGTTTGGACCTTGCGGTTCTCTCCACTCGCGTGCCCGCACTGGGGGCAGGTGCGGGAGGTGTTGGCGAGGTTCACCGGGATCAGCTCTCGACCGGCGCTTTCAGCCTTGTGCGCGAGGATGCCCAGGAACACCCCCCAACCCGCGTCCAGAATGCTCTTGTTCAGTGCGGCCTTGGCGGCTGCCCCGTTGGCCAGGAACACGCCCGCCTGTTCAGGGTCGGGCTTGGCCTTGGGGCTCTTGGTCATGTTGGCGATCCGCAGGTCCTCCACCACGATCACGTCCGCGTTCCGGACCAGTGCCAGCGCGGTCTTGTGCGCGTGGTCGGCTCGCTGCCGGGCCACCGCACGGTGAATCCGGCCGATCTTCTGCGCTGCCTTGCGGCGACGCTGCGAACCGCGTGTCGTGCCCGCGTAGGCGCGCTGTGCGGCCGCCAGCTCTTCCTGCGCGGTCCTGAGGTGGCGCGGGTTGGGGATGTGGCCGTGTTCGTCGGTCACCCCGGCAATCGGCTCGCTGGCGGTGGCGAAGTGAACCACGCCCATGTCCACGCCGATCTCGCGGCTGGTCGCGGGCAGTGGCACAGCGGGCACATCGTCGCAGGAGACGACCACGAACCAGCGGGAGCCTTCCCGCTTGACCTCGATCTGCTTGACCCGGCCGCGCACCGGACGATGCTGATGCGCCCGCACCTGCCCGATCCCATGCAGCTTCACGAACGTCGCACCGGGGTGGCGGGGCTCGGAGTCCCACTTCGCGCCGTCACCCTCCACAAAGGTGACCGTGTCGAACCAGCCCCGCCCCTTGAACCGCGGGTAGCCAGGCCTCTGACCCGCTTTGACACGGCGGAAGAACGCCTCGAACGCCTTGTTCAACCGGCGTAGCGTCTGCTGCTGGCTGGTGAACGACCAGCGGCCTTGGCCTGCCGGGTCATCGGCGCGGATCTCCGTCAGCTGCGCGGACTGCTCCCCGTACCGGATCGAGATCTTCACCCGGCGGTAGGCTTCGCGACGCTCTTGCAGCGCCGCGTTGTACAGCGCCCGGTGATCGTCCAGCATCGCCGTCAGCATGATCTGCTGCTTGACCGTGGGACGCAGCAGGAACTTGAACGACCTACGCATCAGCGGCCCCGCTGTTGTCGGGGACACGCCCGTCCTGGGTCTCGATGTAGCGCTGCACGCTCGCCGCGCTGACCGCTCCCACGCTCGCCACAAAGCACGAGCGTGACCACAGCGTCGGAAGCCGGGCGCGCAGGTGCGGGAACTCGGCGCAGGTGGTGAGAGGCGAATCCCTTGAACTGGTTGGCCACGTACGAGGGCGAGTGCTTCTGGTGCGGCCCCACAAACAGGTGCACGTGGTCGGGCATCACCTCCAAGGCGATGATTTCCCAGTCGGGCTCTGCGGCCTTGGCGCGGATCAACTCCTCCAGCCGGGCTTTGACCTGGCCGTTCAGGACACGGCGCCGGTACTGGGGGCACACCACGTGGTAGCCCAGGTCGTACGCCGCACCGGGAGAAGTGCGCACCTGACGAGACACTCGATCATTTTAAGATCTGCGCTCCTATAGGAGCAGCGGTTTCTGAAAGCCGAAATCCGCAGGTTAACGCACGCTCAGGCGCTAGAGCGCCTTCCCGCTCGGCATTCCCCCGCTCCCCTGAAGGGAGCGGTCCCCTGCCTTCGACTTGATGGGACATGGCCTGCGCCCTCATCGGCGCCGTCACGTCCCTCCTGCTCCTCACCCGCCTGCACGACCGTCAGCTCGCGCGGCTGTACCGGCCCCGGGGTTGAGGACCCCACCGGGATCGACGTCGTGCTCTGGCAGGGCCCCGAGCCGCGCCTGGTCGCGGGCGTCCAACTGCCGATGTGGCCGGTGAAGGGCGCCGACGACCTGTGGCAGCTTTCGGTCCGGATCCGCCCCCGCGGGGCCGATGCCTGTGTGCCTGTTCGCCGATGGGCAGGCCGTGCCCGAGTACGCCCGCGTGCTGGAGCCGGCGATCGCCTCCGGGGCGTTGCCGCCCCTCGTACTGGCCGGCCTGCACTGCGACACGACCCCCGATCCATGGCCCGACGGCCGGACGAGGGAGTACCTGCCGGGAATGGACCCGGACCGCTTCACCGTGCATCTGGCCTTCGCCGTGGAGGAGGTCCTGCCCACTTTTGACGAGGTCACGTACGTGATCAACGCCGGGTTCTCCAACGGCGCGAGCTTCGCGCTGGCCGCCGCCGACCGGCGGCCGGACCTCATCGCGGCGGCTGTGGCGCTCAGCCACCAACCTGCCGCCGCCGGCGTCCGCATCCCCCGTTATCTGGCCGCCGGCACGCTGGAGGGCGGCCCCGGCTTCCGCGAATGCGCACGCTGGCTGGCCTCGGCGCTGGCCGAGGCCGGGATACCCCATCGGCACGAGGAATGGGTCGGCGGCCACGACCCCTACTGGTGGCGCGTCCATCTCCTCGCGGGGCTGACCTGGCTCGTCCGCGAGGCCCTGCCGGAGGCTCACGGATGAGGATACGAGGACCTCACGACGAGGCGGGCGCCGCCGCGAAGCCGGACCTCAGGGCCGCCTCGACGATGCTGAGCGCCTCGTTCCTGTCGATGCCGACACTCGCCACGACGGCGGCATAGTCGGCGGCCGCCTGGCGAGCTCGTTCGCGGGCCTCCTCGCCGGACGCCGACACGAACGAGCCCGCCCGCCCGCGGGTCTCGATCAGCCCGGCCTCCTCCAGCTCCCGGTAGGCCCGGCCAACCGTGTTGACGGCCAGGCCCAGGTCGGCCGCCAGCCGGCGGATGGTGGGCAGCCGGGAGCCCACGGTCAGCGTACGGTCCTGGATCTGCCGGGCGAGCTGGGCCCGCAGCTGCTCGAACGGCGGCACCGGCGAGCCCGCGTCGATGACGATCATCGGACGCCCACCATGTGTCGCGCCATGGCCGCGACACACGGTGTCCTGACATGGACGGCGATGTAGGCGGCCACGCCCACCACCAGGAAGCCGAAGGAGGCGGCGACCCACCAGCCGGGCGCGTACCCGGACAGCAACACCACTGGCAGCGCCCACAGCACGCTCGGCGCGGTGCTCTCTCGCGCGTCCTCGATGCGCATGATGACGTCGGCCGTCAGGGAGACCTCGTCCTCGGCCACGACCGGCCGGGCCAGCAGCTCGCGCAACTGCAGCACCGCGCCCACGCCGACCCCGGCCACGGCGACCAGCAGCACGACGGCTGCCTGCCGCGCGGCGCCCTCGCCGACGGCCAGTGCGCCGGCCCCCAGCGCGAACGCACCCGCGAAGGTGCCCACCACCAAGACCGCGTAAGGCTGGCCGAGCAGGTCCCGCCAGCCGGGCTGCACCGGATGGGCCACCCGCCGCGCCAGCGCCGCCCCGGCCTCCCGGTCGACGCGCCGTACCCAGGCGTCGATCAACGTACGGACCAGCAGCAACGCGACGATCGACGCGCTCAGGACCAGCACCGGCGTCGACATGCCCGGCCCGACCCCGCCGGATGCGGCAGTAGCCAGGCGGTCGGTGACCTGCACCAGCGCGGCCGCGACGAACAGCACGGCCAGCAGGACATTGCCGAGAAGCCGGGCCCGCCAGCGCGCGGCCAGTCGCGCGGTGAGCAACGGCGTCGGCACGCCGTCACCGAGACCGTGCCGCACCAGCCAGGTCGCCGCCCACTGGCCGCCCAACGACCGTGGGCCGGAGCCCGTCATGGAGCTGTTCGCCATGCGTCCTCCTTTTGTCACAAGCTTTGTATCAACATGTTGCGTCATAACTTGCGACAAAGTCAACGGGGCCGTGCGACCGGGCAGGCGACGATCCCATTCACGTCGACGCCGGTCGGCGGTCGGGGGCGGGGGCGGGGGCGGGTGGCACTCTGGACGGGTTCCTGGGCCGCCGCGTCCCGGACGGGTTCCAGAACCCGCCGGCCCTACTTCCAGACGGCCTTGCCGAGGATGTCTCCGAGCCCCGGCGTCTTCCACTCGGTGAACTGGGCCTGCCGCCCGGCACCGAACGGGACCTTGGCGGTCCGGACCTGATCAAACGACCCCAGCGGAGAACGTCAGATCCTCGCACCACGGGCGATGCGGTACAGCACGTTCGGACGCAGTGGCCCTTCGGGCTCGGTGGGGTCGTCGAAGTCGTCGGCCGGGTCCCGGGTCATGCCGATCCGGCGCATCACCGCCTGGGAACGAAGGTTGGTGGCCGTTGTGACAGCCAGGATCTCAGGAAGCTCGAGAGCGTCAAAGCCGTGGGCCAGGACTGTCAGCGCAGCCTCGGTAGCGTAGCCCTGGCCCCAGGCCGAGCGGGCGAGCCGCCAGCCGATCTCCACTCCTGTGAACGGCATGTGGTCGTCCACTTCATCCAAGCCTGCGAAGCCGATGAACTCGCCCGTGGCCTCCACCTCAACCGCCCACCACCCGTAGCCTCGCTGGTCGAACTCGGCCTGAAATCGCGACACGGAGGCATCGCTCTGTTCGCGGGTAAGCAGGTCGCCCAAGTGCTCCCGGACCTCGGGATCGGCATTCATCGCCGCCCACGGTTCAAGGTCGGAGTCACGCCATCGGCGCAAGATGAGGCGATCGGTACGCAGTTCAGCCATGCTGCCCAGCCAACATGAGCCCTGTACCCGAGGCAATCAGTTTTCTTCTGCGTGACACCGCCCCCAGAAACACAGATCGCTCCCCAGGGTGAACGAAGCGGCCACCGACCCGGAGCACTGGACGCTCGGCCAATGACAGCGAGCACACCAGGTGTTCTAGGCGACGACCGCGAGCAAGGTCGTCATGGCCGCGGTGAGCTCCTGGTCGCCGCTCCGGGTCGAGCGTGCGCGGGCCTCCTCGACGGTGATGCCCCTGGTCGCCAGCCGCCAGAAGGTGTCCTGGTCCATCGAGACCCGCGCGGCCGGCCGGTCGCCGGGCGTCGCCATCCGCCATCGGCCGCCCTGCCAGGCCACGCTCCACTGTCCGCCGGCCGGTCCGAGCACCTCCAGGTGAGCCACTGTGCCGTCGGGGCGTTCGTACGTCCTCAAGGTCTGCGGCAGGGCGCGGGCGAAGACGCCGAGCACCGGCGCCATGAGATCGGGCTGCGTGGCTCCGGGCAGGGAGACCGCGTCGCGGATCTGCTGCTGGTGGACCCAGAACTCGGTGTATTCGCGGCCGATGTCGAGCCAGGCGGGGCTGTCGACGTCCGTGGCGGCCCAGGACACGTTCAGGTCGGCGGGCGCTTGCAGGTCGCGTGCCGCCCAGAGGGCGTCCAGCTGTGATCCCAGGTGCTCCAGCAGGTGGATCAGCAGGTGCGGGCTGAGCTGGCGGCCGGCCTGGACGAACTCGTCGTTGGTCCGTGCGAGATAGGCGGGAAGCGTCTCGTCGTCGGCGAAGACGGCGCCCCCGTACCCGTCGCGGCTGCCCGACAGGCGCCGCATGTAGTCGTTGAGGACGTGACTGGCGACGTCGTGCACGTCCCAGCCTGGACAGACCGTCGGTTCGGCCCAGTCCGCCGGCTCCAGGGCACGCAGCAGGTCCAGCATGGCCTGCCGCTCACGTGGGAACAGGGGACGTACGTCGATGACCGGACCGAAGATCGTCATGACCCGACCCTACTGAACGGCCTTGTCCAGGGAGAACCGGATTTTGAGCCGACCCGGTGCGGGCGGCTGGTCCATGGAAACACTCCATGCGACGGCGTTGAGATCGTCCGCTCAGCGCACGCGGACCACGTCGCCGAGCTTGACCCGGGCGCCCGTCCGCAGCACCGCCCGCTGGTACACCTTGGCGCCGAAGGCCAGCACCGCGGGCACCGCCGCCACCATCGCCGCCATGGAGAGCCCCACCTGCCACAGCGGCACCTCGGTCGCGGCCGTCCGCACCGGCATGACGATCGAGGAGAACGGCGGCACGTACGACATGACCGTGGCCAGCGTGCCCGTGGGGTCGCCGGTGGCGTAGAAGCCCACGAAGTAGCTCGCCATGATCACCATGATGACCGGCATCAGCACGCTGTTGACCTCCTCCAGGCGCGAGACCAGCGAGGCCATCGCCCCCGCCAGCGTGGCGAAGAAGGCGTACCCGAGCACGAACCACACCAGCACCCCGGCCACCAGCCCGGGCATGCCGGGCGGGAAGTCGCCGACGGCCCCCGAGGCCGTGGACGCGGCCAGGCCGACCGCCAGGATCGTGACCAGGTTGATCAGGCCGACCACGCCCAGTCCGACGATCTTGCCGCCGAACAGCTGCCACGGCCGCAGCGTGGCCAGCAGGATCTCCACGATCCTGCTGCCCTTCTCCTCCACCACGCCGCCGGCGACCATCCCCACCTGGCCGATGAGCAGCATGAAGAGCACGATCACCAGCACCACGGCGAGCCCGGTGCGCGCGGCCTGATAGCGGGTGTCGGCGCCCACGGACACCACCTGCAGCGGCGGGATCGACACGCCGGCGGCACCGAGCTTCACCTCGCGGTTGACGCTCTGCAGGAGCACGCCGAGCTGGTCGTCGATCCCCCCGTCCGTCAACACCTTGGTGCCGTTGACCAGCACCGCGTCCACGTCCCCTGCGAGCACGGCCTGCTTGGCGGCGGCCTCGTCGGGGAACGCGCGCCAGGTAAACTCCGCGTCCGGGGCGGCGGCCTCCAGCGGGAGCCGCTGGGAGTTGACGGTGCCGAGGGTGTAGGACTTCGGCCCGTCGAACAGCTTCGGCGCGAAGGAGACGGCCGCCACCACCACGGCCGTGATGATCAGGCCGATGACGAACGACTTCGTGCGGATCTGCGTCACGATCTCCCTGCGGGCGACCAGCATCAACCTGTTCACGCCACGGCCTCCTTGAAGATCTCGGTGAGGGTCGGGCGCTCGTGGCCGAAGTGCTCGACGTGCCCGGCCTTGCTGGCGCGGCGCAGGATCTCCTGGTCGTCGCCGTTCGTCGTACGCAGAATGTGCCGTTCGCCGGACACGGTGACCGTGCCGGGCAGGCCGTCCGCCCAGCCGGGGGACGGATCGCGGACGACCACCCGCAACGTGTCGTTCTCGGCCGAGCGCAGGTCGGCCACCGTGCCCGTGGCCACCATCCGCCCGGCGGCCACGATGCCGACCGAGTCGCACAGCCGCTCGACCAGCTCGAGCTGGTGGCTGGAGAAGATCACCGGCACGCCGCCCCTGCACCGTTCCTGCAGCGCCGTGGCCAGCGCGTCCACCGCGATCGGGTCGAGCCCGGAGAACGGCTCGTCCAGCACCAGCACCTCGGGGTCGTGCACCAGCGCCACCGCGAGCTGCACGCGCTGCTGGTTGCCCAGCGAGAGCGCCTGCACCGGGTCGTTCCTGCGCTCGGCCACGCCTAAGCGCTCCATGAGGTCCTCGGTGGCCTTCTTGGCGGCGGCGGCGCTCATGCCGTGCAGGCGGCCGAAGTATTCGATCTGCTCGGCGACCCGCATCTTCTGGTAGAGGCCACGCTCTTCCGGCATGTAGCCGAAGCGGCGCCGGTCGTCGTAGCCGAGCGAGTGGCCCTGCCAGCTCACCGAGCCCGAGTCGGCCTGGAGCACACCCATCGCGATGCGCATGGTCGTCGTCTTGCCCGCGCCGTTCGCGCCGACGAACCCGAACATCTCCCCCGGCCGTACGACGAAACTGATCCCGTCCAGGGCGAGCTTGCCGTCGGGAGCGTCGGGACCGCCCGCGAAGCGCTTGCGCAGCTCGCTGATCTCGAGCATCAGGTCCTCTCCTTCGTCATGGGTCAATCGAGGTTTCCGAGCCGTTCGCCTTGGCGCGCCGGGCCGGTGCTTCGATTGACGTGGTCAAGTGATCTCCCCCGAGAGCCGGCGGTGGGAGCCGCCGTGATTCGTCGTGTCAGCCGCCCTAACCCGCCGCCGCCGACCTGGCCGCCTCGACGCTCTTGCGCAATGCGGTCGCGATCGGCTCGACGGGCGCGGACAGCTGCTGGATCCGGTCCCGGCGCAGACGCGTCTCCCGCCAGGAGGGAACCACCGTTTTGAGCTGGGCCGCCGTGGCCAGCGCCGCCAGGACGCGGACGTCCTCGTCCAGGCGCCCGACCGGCTGGCCGCCGAGGATGGCCTGGCCGACGCGCTCGGCCAGCCTGCGCGACAGGTACGCCTTGCGCGGCGTGATCCGCTCGACCGGGAACAGCAGGATCCGGCGCCGCTCCACACTGATCATCCGGGCGGCCACCAGCTCGTCGCGTACCACGCGGACGGCCTTGCAGTTGTCCTTCTGCACCCACCGCTGCCACGAGCGGGGCGGCGAGCTCGAGATCTGCTCCCAGACCAAGGCCTGCAGGGAACCCGGCTCGGCGGCCGGGGCGACGAGAGCTCGCGCCTTGCCTGACTCGTCCGCCAGGTTGCCCGCCAGCAGCAGCTCGGCGAGGGTGGCCGCGCGCAGCAGGTAGCCCAGCTCGCTCCGGTGGGCCAGCTTCTCCTTCCGCAGGTCGAAGGCCAGCAGGAAGGCCGATCGGGTCAGTGACTCACCCTGCTTCACTCGCGTCTCCATCCGCCCGCTCCTCTTCTTCTCCCTGATCTGTGCCGTCCTCTGGCGCCTTCCTCGGCCGTCCGCGTGGGCGCATCCGCCCCACCCCGTCAGGCAGACGCCCGGCCTCGGAAAGGGCCCTGCGCAGCAGGAACTCGATCTGGGAGTTCGTGCTGCGCAGCTCGTCGGACGCCCACCTGGCCAGCGCGTCGTGAACCACCGGGTCGAGCCGCAGCAGGATCTTCTTCCGCTCCACGGTGATTACTGGTAGAGCGTGCCCGCGTTGACCACGGGCTGGGTGTCGCGGTCGCCGACCAGCACCACGAGCAGGTTGCTGACCATGGCCGCCTTGCGCTCCTCGTCCAGCTCGACCACGTCGTGCTCGGCGAGCCTGGCCAGGGCCATCTCCACCATGCCGACCGCCCCCTCGACGATCCGCTGCCGGGCCGCCACCACCGCCCCGGCCTGCTGGCGGCGGAGCATGGCGTGGGCGATCTCCGGCGCGTACGCCAGGTGGATGATGCGCGACTCGATGACCTTCACCCCGGCCGAGGCCACCCTGGCCGCGATCTCCGCGGACAGCCGCTCGTTGATCTCGTCGGCGTTGTCCCGCAGCGACAGCCGCGGCTCGCCGTGCGAGTCGTACGGGTAGGTGCCCGCGATGTGCCGCACGGCCGTCTCCGCCTGGATCGCGACGAACTCCATGAAGTCGTCCACCTCGAACACCGCCTGCGCCGTGTCCCGCACCTGCCAGACCACCACGGTCGCGATCTGGATCGGGTTGCCGTCGGCGTCGTTGACCTTCGTCACGTCCGTCTCGTGGTTGCGGATCCGCGTGGACACCCGCCGGCGCGCCGTGATCGGGTTGACCCACTGGAAGCCGGGGGTACGCAGGGTGCCGACGTACCGGCCGAGCAGCTGCACCACCCTGGCCTCGCCCGGCGCCACCGCGGTGAGGCCGAAGTACATGAAGAACCCGAGCAGGATCATCAGGATGCTCACGATGAGCACCCACATGCCGCCCTGCCCGGCCCCCGAGGCGAGCATGACGATTCCCACGACGAGCAGCGCGATCCCGGCCAGGTCCAGCGCCATCGCCACCCCCAGCATCACGAACCCGTTGGCCGCCCGCACCGGGTGCTCGCTCGTGCGCGGTGCGGGCATGTCCACGACGGCGGCCTCAAGTGCGGCCTCGCCCGATGTGTTCGCCATCGTCCGTCCCTTCTACGTGACTTCATCCTGCTAGCAAAGTGATATCACTTTTTCGGTGACTGTGGAAGGCCGGTTCTGAGAAGCTCTGCTCGGGTCGGTGTGGTGAGCGCTCCCCTCGGCGGCATCTTCGACACCGCGGCGGTGGAGCGCACCCGGAGGGCCAGCCGCCGCGCAGTGCTTGCAGGACTCCGGGCCGGCCCGAGCGGACCCCGCGGTACAGCTGCGAGGAAACGGTCTCTCGCGTCGGATGTAAGACCGGCCCGCCATTGACCATTACCTGGTGTAAGGGTCATAGAAGGAGCCTGCGTGCTGAATGATGAGGAGTTCGCCGCTTTGTTCGATGCGTACCGCCCCCGGGTGTACGCGTACGCGGTGAGCAGATGTGGTCGCGGTCTGGCCGAGGAGGTGGTCAGCGAGACGTTCGTGGTCGTGTGGCGACGGCGGGACGTCATCCCGGCCAAGGCGCCCTTGCCCTGGTTACTTGGTGTGGCGCACAACGTGATCCGCGAGCTCTATCGCGACGAGTTCCGGCGGGCGGCGCTGGACGAGGCGCTGCGCATCTGGACCGAGGAGCTGGAGGGGGACGTGGCCGACCAGGTGGCCGAGCGGGCCACCGCGATGAAAGCCCTGTCCACGTTGAGCGACGCGGACAAAGAGGTGCTGACCTTGGTCTCGTGGCATGGGCTGACCTCGGCGCAGGCGGCCGCGGTGGTGGGAAGTTCGCGGTCGGCGTTCTTCGTCCGGTTGCATCGGGCCCGCCGGCGACTGGAGGCCGCCATGAACAACGTGACGGCGGCCGACCCCCGGCCCGCATTCATCCCGGAGGAGGACAAGTGAAGCGGAAGAACGCGCTCGATCTGCTGGCAGCGGCCCGGCCCGCCGACCTCGACCTGCCGGGTTCACCCCGTCCGCGGATGGAAGAGCTGCCCACGCCGGTGCGGCGGGGCCGCGCACGGTGGGTCGGGGCAGTCGCCGCGTCGCTGGCCACGGCCTCCGTGATCGGGGTGCTGGCCTTCCCCCGCCTGCTCGACCCCGGCGTCTCCACGGGGCACGTGTCCACCGGTCCAGCCGGGAACGCGCTGGACACGGCGGCCCGCAACGCGGCCGCGCAGCAGCAGACGCCCGGGCGGTTCTGGTACACCGAGGGCCTGATCCTGGGTGAGGAGATCATCGGCGCGCCGGGCAACCGGTACCGGATCAAGACTCGGGTCCAGACTGGCCGATGGTCCCCGCGCGACCCGGCGACGCTGACCGTGCTCACCGAACGCGGCATGCCCACCGTGCCGGCGTCCGGACAAGAGGAGCAGGCGTGGCGGCGAGCAGGGAAGCCCAAGCTGTGCGGGAACGACACCGACTGCAGGAACGACACGGCTCCGCTCGGACGCACGAGGTTCATGTTCATGCCCGGCACCTGGCCCTACGGAGATGGCGGGATCACGCTTCCCGCCGCTGAGCTGCTCGATCTGCCCAAGGAGCCGGACGCGCTGCGCGAGCGCCTGCTGGCGTTCTGGCCCGCCTACAGCGAGTCCATGAAGGACTGGCCGTCACCGCCCGAGGGAAGCTCGCTGCCCACGAAGGACTCCTGGCTCCTCGGCATCTCCCTGGAACTGCTCCAGCACGCCCCGATCTCAGCGGGCACCCGCGGGGCCCTCTATCGGATGGTGGCCAACCTGCCCGGCTCCCGCGCCCTCGGCCAGATCCCCGATGCCGAGGGACGCCTAGGGGTCGGCATCGGATGGACCCAGGCTGTAGGGGACGGGCAGAGCGAGCAGCAACTCATCGTGGAGGAATCCAGCGGCCGGCTACTCACGCTGCAGAACGTCGTCGTGAAGCCCTGGTCGCAGGATGCGGCGGGCATCGAAGGGCTCGCGGGGCTGCCCGCGGGAACCGTCTACCACGCACTCGTCTACCAGCGAGCCACCTGGACCGATACCCCCGCTCAGCTTCCCGAGGGGTGCCCCGCCCCCACCCAGACCGACCGAAAGGACTGCGTCGGCTGAGACCGGTGGTCATCCCCCTGGCAACCCGAGGACCCGAACCGCGAAGGCCCCGGGCAGCTGGGCAGGACCGCCGCCCGGGGCGAGCGTGTGCAGCAGCCGGAGTTGCGCGTAGGACGTGATGGTGGCCTTCCGTGTTCACCGGCGGCGTATCGGCTCCTTCTTTGAGGAGACCGGCAGTGGTCCCGTCGTGGTGGCCAAGGGCGTCGGCGACGAGGCAGGGTCTCCAGGAGCTGGCTGCTCTCCGCCGTATGTCAGCGGCGGTGTCAGGACGGCGACAGCCCGGTATCAGAGCGGTTGGCGATCGTAGGGGCATCGAAAGAAACGCCGCACAAGGAGCACACCATGCAGAAGTTCGACACCCCCGCCGCGATCTCCGCCGTCCTTGACATCCCCGCGGGACGCGTCCAGTTCATCGCCGCCGACCAGGCCGACACCACGGTCGAGGTGCGGCCCACGAACGCCTCCAAGAGCCGCGACGTGAAGGCGGCCGAGCAGACCACGGTCGCATACGCCGGCGGCGTCCTGCGGATCGAGACCGCCACGGCGAAGAACCAGTACCTCGGCCCGTCCGGATCCATCGACGTGACGGTCAACCTGCCCACCGGTTCCCGCATCGAGGCCAAGACGGCCAGCGCCGAACTCCGGGCCGTCGGCCGCCTCGGCGACGTCTCCTTCGAAGGCGCGTACAGCCAGATCAAGCTGGAGGAGACCGCGAGCCTGCGCCTCACCGCGACCGACGGCGACGTCGAGGTCGGCCGGCTGGGCGGCCCCGCGGAGATCAGCACCGCACGGGGCGACATCCGGATCGCCGAGGCCACTGGCGGCAAGGTCGTGCTCAGCACCCAGTCCGGCGACATCTCGATCGCCGCCGCCGCCGGCGTCTCGGCCGCCCTGGACGCCGGCACCAGCCACGGCCGCATCACCAACGCCCTCAAGAACGACGGCACCACCGAACTCGACATCCACGCCACCACCTCCAGCGGCGACATCACCGCCCGCAGCCTGTGACCCGCAGCCTCCGAAAGAGAGGCAGACCAAGCCCGGTGACGACGAACGGCCCCGGTCCATCCATGTGGACCGGGGCCGTTCCGGTCCCTGCGCCCGGGTTCGTGCGACCAGCGCCCGTCACGCCCCTGCACGAGACGGTCAGTCCTCCATCGGGCCGCTGCCGTCGTTCGCCTGCGGTGCGCCCGCGCGCTGCAGGGTGGTGAGCCACTGGGCCACGACGGCGTCTATGAAGGCGTCGGTGACCTGGCCGCGGTCGAGGAAGAGCCTGGCGAGGACGGGCCCGTACAGCAGGGTGTATTCGTCGTCGCTGATCCGGACGCCCGAAGGCTCCAGCAGCTTGTTCAAGGCGGCGTGGCGGTCTTCGCCGATGCGGACGAGCGCCTGGGCGCTGTCGGGGTCGTGGTCAGCCTGGGAAGTGACGGCCAGCACCGCGGTGCGCATGGCGGGGACGCTGACGCCGGCGCGCAGGCTCTTCAGCCAGGCGGTGGCCACGGCGCGCACGTCGCTGCCCGGTTCGGGATACGTGCCGAGGTCGGGGCCTTCGAGGATGAGATCGAAGAGCAGTGCGGCTCGGTTCGGCCAGTGCCGGTAGAGGGTCTGGCGGGTGACGTCTGCCCGCTCGGCCAGCAGGGCATAGGTCAACCCGGCCGGTCCGACCTCAGGCAGCAGTTCTCGCGCGATGGCCAGCACACGGTTGCGGGTGCGCTGGACGCGCGGGTTGCTCGGGGTCGGCTGACGGCGGTGGACCGGCTGCTTCATGCCACCACCCTAACAGTCAATCACACACTATGTGTGATTGACATCACATCCCAAATCACACACCGTGTGTGATACACAGGCAGGGTAATCACACGCACTGGATGATTCTTGCGTGTGCGGTTCCCTCCTCAGGGAGTGCCTGATGTCCACTGCGATCACCTTCTCCGAGTACGGCGGGCCGGAGGTCCTCACCCTGTCGGAGGTTCCGGCGCCGGAGCCGGCTCCGGGTCAGATCCGTGTCCGGGTACGGGCGGCCGCCGTCAACCCGATCGATGTGCGGATCCGCGCCGGGATCATGCGGGACGCCTTCCCCGTCGAGTTCCCGCACCTGCCCGGGTGGGACGTGGCAGGCGTGGTCGACAAGGTCGGCGAGGGCGCGGGCTTCGCGGTCGGCGACGAGGTCTTCGGCGTCGCTTCGGTGGGCGGCTACAGCGAGTATGCACTGCTGGACAGGCCGTTCGCCAAGCCGGAGCAGCTGTCGTTCGAGACCGCGGCCGGCCTGGTCACGGTCGGCGAGGCCGCCTACCGGGCCTTGGAGCACCTGGGGATCGAGAAGGGCCAGACCTTGCTGATCCACGGCGCAGGCGGCAGCGTCGGCACCATCGCGGCGCAACTGGCCGCCGCCCGCGGCATCGCCGTGATCGGCACGGTCGCCGAGCAGGACATCGAGCGGATCAACCGCCTCGGCGCGACCGCCGTGCGCTATGGCGAGGGCTGGGTCGAGCGGGTCAAGGGCGCGGCCTTGAGCGGTGTGGACTTCGTCTTCGATGCCTGCGGCGCGGGCGTGCTCGCCGAATCCGTCACCCTGGTCGGCGATGCGGGCAAGGTCATCACCATCGCCGACCCGTCCTTCGCCCAGCACGGCGTGCGGTTCACCGGCATGGACCCCAAGGACCGCTTCCCCGAGGCGCTGCCGCAGCTGGCCGACCTGATCGCCACCGCCGCGTTCGATTTCTCGGTCTGGCGGGCGTACCCGCTCGGCGAAGCCGCCCAGGCCCACGTCGACATCGAAGCCCGCCGCAACCAGGGCAAGGTCGTCCTCCTGCCCTGATCCCCAGCCACCGCCCCGCCCGAGCTCGACGAGGCCGCCGCCTGCACGATCCCACGGCCGATTGCGGACGCGGACCTCGCCACCGCATTCAAGGTCCTGCGCCAGAAAGTGGAACGGAATCATCCTGCACGCCCTCGCCACGCCCCCCCGTCAGCACCAAGATCCTCGCCGACCGACGTATCCGAAAGCTGGATGACCATGTCACCTCGCACCCTGCCCGAACCCACGTTCGCTCGCACTCGCCTCGGCTCTGGCCCCGGCCTGCTCCTCGCCCACGGCGCCGGCAGCAGCCTGGCCAACACCTACGGCCCCATCCTGGAAGGTCTCGCCGCCCGCCACACCGTCGTCGGCATCGACTACCCCGGCAGCGGCGACACTCCCCGCTCCACCACCCCGCTGTCCGTCGACGACCTTGCCGACCAACTCGTCGCCGCCGCCGATGCAGAGGGTCTCGACCGCTTCGCTCTGTCCGGCTTCTCCCTCGGCGGCTCGGTCGCCATCCGCGCTGCTGCCCGCCACCCCGAGCGCGTCACCGCACTTGTCCTGACCGCCACCTTCCCGCACCGCGACAACCGGCTCGCTCTTGCCTCCTCTGTCTGGAGAAAGATCGCCGCGTCCGGCGACCGCGAGATGCTCGCCGAATTCCTGCTCATGATGGCCCTCGGCACCCAGGCGCTGGAGTTGATGTCGTACGAGCAACTGCAGGAGACCCTCGGCTTCGCCGCCGCCACCGCAGCCGACGGCTCCCCCGAGCAAGTCGACCTGGTCGGCCAGGTCGACGTCCGAGACGACCTGGCCGGCATCGAGGCCCCCACCTTGGTCATCTCGACCACCGACGACTGGGTCACCTCCACCGCCCTGCACCGCCAGCTCGCCGAGACCATCCCCGGCGCCCGACTCGCCGAAATCGCCGGCGGCCACCTGCCGATGCTGGAGCGAACCGACGAGTGGCTGCAGCTCATCACCGACTTCCTCGGCAAGCACAACGCCTGAAAGCACCCATGGGTGGGGCCACGCAGCGGACAGCGGCGCGGCCCCACGACATGTGGACCCGTCTTCGCCATCCCCGCCGAGTCCGGGAGCAAGTGGACGCTGGATACATCGAAATCGAATCCGGCGCCAAGCCACGCGTCCACATCGCCGCGACAGGGCATCCTTTCCTTTTTCTATGGCGATATCGCCTTTGACCTATATGTCGATTACCCGGCGTTGGATCCCACCTGGCGGGATTATGACTAGTTTCGAAGCAGGGCTGGTCATGCCACGCCAAAGGCCGGAATCCGAGACTGAACGGGCAGGTGGGGGCAGAGACGACTGTTGCCGCGGTACGCGCTAGACCGGGCGCCGATTCGGTCAGGCCGGAGGTGTTCCCATGAAGGCTGTCGCCGTCCACTTTGGGCTACGGGATCATGCCATGACGGCCGTGAAAATCCTCGCCGTCGCGATCGCCTATTTCGTGGCCGCCAAGCTGGGGCTGCAACAACAGCTGGTCCGAGGGCAGGTGACGCCGCTGTGGCCCTCGACGGGAATCGGGCTGGCCGCCCTGCTCCTCCTCGGCCTCCGGACCTGGCCGGGCATCACCCTCGGCGCCTTCCTGATCAACGTGTCGATCGGCCCGACGTTGGCCGCCGTCGCGGGCATCTCCGTGGGGAACACGCTCGCGCCGGTCTGCGCCTACCTCCTGCTCGAGCGCGTGGGCTTCCGCATCGAACTGGACCGGCTGCGTGACGCGCTCGCCCTGGTGTTCCTCGGCGCCTTCGCCGGGATGCTGGTCAGCGCGACCGTGGGCGCCGGCTCACTGGCGCTCGCCGGCGGGTTGCGGCCCAGCGAGTTCTGGCCCGCGTGGTCGGTGTGGTGGACGGGCGACGCGATGGGCGTGCTCGTGGTCACGCCGCTCCTGCTCGCGAGCCGCACGACCCGGATGCCGCGGAACGCCCACCCGCTCCGCTGGGTCGAAGGGGCGGCGCTGCTGCTGGGCACCTTCCTCGTCACGCTGGTGGCGACCGTGGGCCCCATCAACCTGCTCTTCCTCGTCTTCCCCTTCCTGATCTGGTCCGCGCTGCGTTTCCAACTCCTCGGGGCCGCGGCGTGCGCGCTGATCGCGTCGACGGTGGCGATCGTTGCCGCCGCGCACCACTCCGGCCCGTTCGCCCAGCACGACCTCCTCCTCAACATGGTCGCCCTCCAGGCCTTCAACGGCTCCGCGGCGCTGACCGCGCTGCTGCTCGCCGCGATCATCGCCGAGCGCAACAAGGCCCACCAGAACATCAAGGACGTCTGCGCCCGGCTCAACGAGGTGGCGCACCGGCTTTCGCGCGACAAGAAGCTGGTCATCCGGCTGCCGCCCCCACGCGCTGGAGAGCGGAGCAGGGATCGGTCGCAGTAGCCGGACGATCCCTCTCGCCGGCTCCCCGCTCTACGCGTACTTCAGCGCCCCGTGTTGGCGCGATGCGGCCGTCTGATCAGGGAACGGCCCGCACGGGTGGGCGCGCGGGCCGCAGCAAGGGACAAGGCCTGCGGGTCAGCAACAGCCACCCGACGCGCCGACCGGCTCGGCGGCCTCCTTCCCATCCCATGCGGTGGCCGGGTCGCAGCACACCGAATCGGTTTCCTTGGTCAAGGTGTCGGCGTCGCCCTTGACCACATACACCTCCCATGGCTCCGCTCCAGGGCCGTGGACCCAGACCTTGTCCTGGAGGGCGTAGCAGCAGGAGGTGTCGTTCTCCTCGAAAGTGGCCAGGCCGGCGTCCTTGAGCCGCTGAGTGGCGGCGTTGACCTGGGCGGTGTCCTCGACCTCGACTCCGAGGTGATCCATGCGGGTCGCTTCCCCCTCCTCCCCCTCGATGAGCACCAGCTTGAGCGGCGGTTCGGCGATGGCGAAGTTGGCGTAGCCGGGGCGGCGCTTGGCCGGTTCGGTGCCGAAGAGCTTGGAATAGAAGGTGATCGAGCCTTCCAGGTCGGCGACGCGCAGGGCGAGCTGGACGCGAGACATGACGATCTCCCATCTCGTTGTTTCGACGGATGTCTAATCAGTCCCGAGTTTGCACTACTGCTTAGAAGTCTGTCAAATTAGGGATATGTCGAAGCAAGAGCTGCCAGTTCTCTCCTCTGAGTGCTGCGCGCCGCTGGTCGCGGAGCCGGTCACGGAGGATGAAGCCGCCGAGCTCGCACGGGTGTTCAAAGCCCTGGGCGACCCGATCCGGTTGCGGCTTCTGTCGCTGATCGGCGCACACGAGGGCGGTCGCCAGGTCGGCGAGGGGGTATGCGTGTGCGAGCTGACCGGCGCGTTCGCGGTGACCGCGCCGACGATCTCCCACCACCTCAAAGTGCTACGCGAAGCCGGGCTGATCGACAGTCAGCGGCGCGGCACCTGGGTCTACTACTGGATCATCCCGGCCACGCTCAAGCGTCTGACCGGCGTACTCGCTCTGCCCGAGACGCTGACCGCGGACGCCCCGTGAGCCTGGCACGCCGGGCGCTGGCCGAGTTCGCGGGAACCGCGGCTTTGGTGGCCGTGGTGGTCGGCTCCGGCATCATGGCCGCCGGCCTTTCACGCGACATCGGCGTGCAACTGCTGGCCAACAGCCTGGCTACAGCCGCGGGGCTGGCAGTGCTGATCGTGGTTTTCGCGCCTGTCAGCGGAGCCCACTTCAACCCGGTTGTCTCGATTGCCGCCTGGATCCTCACCCGCCGCGACGCCACCCCGGCCGTCCATGGACGGGACCTGGCCGCGTACCTACCCGCCCAGTCCCTCGGGGCCGTCGCAGGGGCGGCGTTGGCGAACGCGATGTTCGCTCTGCCTGCCGTCGAGATCTCGGTCCATGACCGGTCGGCACCTCATCTTCTCCTTGGCGAGGTGGTGGCCACTGCTGGGCTCATCGTCGTCATTTTCGCCCTGATGAGACAGGGCCGCGCCGCCCTGGCACCGGTCGTGGTTGGCGGCTACATCGGCGCTGCCTACTGGTTCACCAGCAGCACCAGCTTCGCCAACCCGGCCGTCACCCTCGGCAGGGCCGTCACCGACACCTTCGCCGGGATCGCTCCTGCCTCGGTGCCCAGCTTCATCGCCGCCCAGCTGGCAGGGGCCGCGCTCGGGGGTCTGCTCCTGGTCATGCTCTACCCGAAGGCTCAGGAGCCTGATGTGAAGCCCACCCCTGACCCCGTACGGCAGGCCGCCTCCGCCGACCTTGCTTGACAGGAGAGATACCGGTGCCCGATCAGCTCGACGTACCGCCGCAGGTGTTGTTCGTGTGTGTCCACAACGCCGGCCGCTCCCAGATGGCCGCAGCCTTCCTGACCCACCTGGCAGGCGACCGCGTCCGCGTGCGCTCGGCCGGATCGGCACCCGCCGATCAGGTGAATCCCGCCGTGGTGGAGGCGATGGCAGAGATCGGCATCGACATCTCCGCCGAGATCCCCAAGGTGCTCACGATCGACGCCGTCCAAGCCAGCGACGTGGTCATCACCATGGGCTGCGGTGACGCCTGCCCGGTCTTCCCCGGAAAACGCTATGAGGACTGGGTGCTGGACGACCCGGCCCGGCAGAACATCGAGGCCGTACGGCCGATCAGGGACGCGATCGAGGCCCGGGTACGCGCGCTGATCGCCGGCCTTGCTCCAGCAAGCGGCACGACCAGGTGAACATGGACGTGACGGCCGGCAAAGCGCTGATCGAGCCCATGCGTGCCGAGCAGGCCGACCAGGTGCTGGCCATCTACCAGCTCGGCATCGACGCAGGTCAGGCCACCTTTGAGACCGCGGCCCCGACCTGGCAACGGTTCGACGCGGCCAAGCTGCCCGCGCACCGCCACGTCGCCATCGGCTCCCTCGACGGCGCTCCTGGCCGGGTGCTCGGCTGGGTCGCGGCGTCGGCCGTCTCGGAACGCTGCGCGTACGCGGGGGTGGTGGAGCACTCGGTTTACGTACACCCCGGCGCCCGCCGTCGCGGCGTGGGCCTGTCGCTGCTGCGGGCACTGATCAGCTCCACCGAGGCCGCCGGCATCTGGACCATCCAGTCGGGAATCTTCCCCGAGAACACCGCGAGCCTGGCCCTACACGCTCACGCCGGTTTTCGGGTGATCGGCGTTCGCGAGCGCATCGGCCGCCATCACGGCACCTGGCGGGACGTGGTGCTGATCGAGCGCCGCAGCCCCGTAATCGCCTGACATCCCCAGGATCAGCCCTTACCACGGCCGACGCCTCGTCGATTAACGATGAATGACGAGAAGGGGCCGCTCGATCGGCCTACCGCGGCCACGTACGCTTCCTGGTTCAAGGCTCTGGCCGACGCCACGCGGGTGCAGATCGTCTCGCTGCTGGCCCGCCGGGGTGCGCCGATGAGCGTCGGCGAGATCGTCGAGGCTGTAGAGGTGGGCCAGTCCACCGTCTCAGCCCACCTGAAAGTCCTGTCCGAGGTGCGGTTCGTGCTGGTTGACCGCGTCGGCACCTCGGCCTTCTACCGGATCAACACGGCGTGCGTCGAGTGCTTTCCCAGCGCGGCCGACCTCGTCATGGGCCGCCCGGCCCCCTCCCCACCTGCCTGTACTCCCCCGCCCAGAGGCGCCTGATGAACGAGTCCGCGGACCGGCGCCAGGCCACCGTCCAGCGCTACTCCGGCCTGGCCCGACTGGCACTGGCCGGGGGCGCGCCGCTGGACTGCGAAGCCGACACCTTCACTGACGGGTGCTTCGGCGCTGCCGCCTATACCGATGTCGGCGACGTGCCTGAGGGTGCGCTGCGCGCCAGCCTCGGTTGCGGCAACCCTCGCAGTTCCCGGCGCTTCAGCCTCGCCGCCACTCGGCCATCCACCTCTTCCGGAGACGCTTTCGGCACCGAGCCCGTGTCCGAGGTCAACCGCCTGATCAACCTACGCACCCGCAGCTGGCATGGCCTGCAGCACCACCTGCACCGGCATATGTGGCGACGACGCCAGCAAGCCCGCGCCCGCTGTTCCACCTTCCAACACGGCTCAACCGCCGATGTGTGACGGCGCGGACGTAAGCGTGTCCCAGGCGGCCATCGCGCAGGTGATGACCGCTTCCAACTCGGCGCGGGTGGCGCCGTCGCGGGCTTGTATGGAGAGGCCTTGCACCACGGTGGTGTAGTAGCGGGCGATGGCGTCGAGGCTGGCGGGCGGCGCGTTGAGGTCACCGTCGGTGACGCCGCGGGCGAGCCGGTCTTTGATGGAGGTGTGCATGTCGTGCCGGAGGCCAGCCAGGAATTCCCGGACCGCGTGGTTTTCCACGGCGCCGGTGGGCGCGGCGAGGATGAGCATGCAGTAGTGCGGGGTGTCGGGACGGGTGATCTCATCGGCGGTGGCGCGCAGCATGGCGTGGATCGCAGCGCGTGTGGTCGATTGTTCGCGCAGCGCGCGCCTGGGCGGCTCGCCTGAGGTCGTGCCGTAGAGCGCCATGACCTTGCGGAACAGGTCCTCCTTGCTGCCGAAGCAGGCGTAGATGCTGGCCGAGGCGATTCCCATGGCCTGGGCCAGGTCGTTGAGCGAGGTGCCTTCGTAGCCCCGCTCCCAGAACAGGTCCAGGGCCTGGCGCAGGGCGGTGTCCGGGTCGAATGTGCGCGGCCTGCCGCGAGTAACCATCGGGATGCGTCTCCGTACTTGTTTGTCGTTCGATCAAGTTTACCTTGACCTGCACCGCACGGCCCTGCCACGATTTGTTGGTCGTTCGAAAAATAAAAAGGAAGCCGATCGTCATGAGCATTCCGGCAACCATGCGCGCCCTGCAGCAGACGTCACTCAACGGCCCGCAGGACCTGCGCCTGATCACCGACGCGCCGGTACCGAGCCCAGGCCCAGGCGAGGTCCTGATCCGGGTCGCCGCCGCCGGGGTCAACTTCGTCGACATCTCGCAGGCCCGCGGCACGTTCGCAGGCGGTCCGCAGCCGCCGTATCTGGCGGGCATCGAGGGCGCCGGTGAAGTCACCGCCATCGGCGAGGGAGTGACCGCCCTGGAGCCCGGCGCCCATGTCATCGGCGTCGGCATGGGAGGCGGCGCCTTCGCCGAGTACATGGTGCTGCCCGCGGCCGCCGCGGTCCCGGTGCCGACGGGCTGGACCGACGGGCAAGCGCTGGGCCTGGTCGTGAACTGGCCGACGGTGATCGCCACGGCCTCGCCAGGCAAGCACGCGGTGGTACACGCGCTGGGCGCCGACCACGTCTTCGACTCCCGCCGCGGCGACCTCGCCGCCGAGGTCCTGCGACTGACCGGCGGCACGGGCGCCGACCTGGTACTGGAGTCGGTCGGCGGCGCCACCCTCGACGCCAGCCTGGCCGCAACCAAGCGGGTCACCGGCCGGGTCATCGTCTACGGCCTGGCCGGCGGCGAAGCCACGATCAGCAACTGGGAGCTCGTCTACAAGCACCAGGTCCACCTCATCGGCCTGAACCTCGGCATCCTGATCCAGGCCGCACCGCAGACGTTCGGCGAGGTCATGGGCCAGTTGTTCGAGCTCCTCGCCGCCGGGGTGCTCGGCCCCAGCCAGCCCACCGCGTACGAACTGGCCGAGGGGCCGAAGGCGCTCGCGGAACTGGAAGCGCGGGCCACCATCGGCAAACTGGCGCTGCTGCCCTGATTTCCGCCCGATCACACCGAAACAACAGGAGCAACAGGCATGACCATAAAGGACAAGACGATCCTGGTGACCGGGGCGAACCGCGGCATCGGGCAGGCACTGACAGCCGAAGCCCTGGCCAGGGGCGCCAGCCGTTCATAATCCCGGCCTACTCCGCCTCGAAGGCGGCCGCGTTCTCCTTGACCCAGTCGCTTCGCGCCCAGGTGGCCGGGCAGGGGGTAAGGGTTCACGCGGTCCTGCCCGGCCCGGTCGATACCGATATGACCCGAGGCGCCGACATACCAAAGGCATCCCCGGAATCGGTCGCGCTGGCCATCTTCGACGCGATCGACAACGGGGAGGAGGAAATCTTCCCCGATCCCGCCTCAGCGCCCTTGGCCGCCCTGTGGCGCGACGGCGCAGCCAAGGTACTCGAGCGCCAGATCGCGCAACTAGCACCCGTCAGCTCGTAAGCGAGGGGAAATGCTCGGCCCCCGGGCCAGCCCACCCTCTATGAGCTGGCCGAGGGACTGAAAGCGCTCGCGGAGCCGGCAGCATGGGCCACCGTGGGCAAGCCGGCACTGCTCCCCTGAGCAGACCGTGACGCCAGATGGCGGATCCCGCCGGCTTTACTGAGGGGGGCACGTAGGGGACCGGTGTCGCGATCAAGACGCTCGCACAGATCACGATCTCGGACTGCCGTACAGGGGACGGGGGCGCAGATGGTGGCCATCGGCTCGACGCCCAAGCTAACGCGTGCCTGCCACTAGGAGGCTTGCAACTTGTTGCGGCAGAAGGGCCCCGGCTGGTCCGCCCATGATCAGTGGACATCTGGTACGTGATCATGGGCACATGCTTGCCATCGGCGGCAGCGGGTGGCACACCCGGAACGCAGAAGGACCTGCGTTTCCGCAGGTCCTTGCCCATCTTGCGATGGAGATCGCGAGTGCCCCCTGCAGGATTCGAACCTGCGCACCCGGCTCCGGAGGCCGGTGCTCTATCCCCTGAGCTAAGGGGGCTCGACGAGTGATAAGGCTATCAGCATCCCGGCACCACTCGGCACAGGATAAAGGTCCTTGAACACATCCAGCGAAAACCACCCGTGACGACCCCGCTACAGGTTACCTTGGCGCCCGTGGGCGAGGTTCTTGGGAAAGTACTGGTCGTGGACGACGACGAGGTCATCCGGCAGCTCATCGCGGTCAACCTGAACCTGGAGGGGTTCGAGGTCGCGACCGCCACCGATGGGCAGGATTGCCTTGATCGAGTGCTCGACGTCATGCCGGACGTCATCACGTTGGACGTGATGATGCCGTGTCTGGATGGATGGACGACGGCGCAGAAGTTGCGGACCGAGGAGGCCACCAGTCATATCAAGGTGGTGTTGATCACGGCGCGGGCGCAGGACGATGATAAGCGGCGGGGGTTGGGGATCGGGGTCGACGCTTATCTGACCAAGCCGTTCGATCCGGCCGAGTTGATCCAGGTCGTACGGGATCTGGCGACGGCGGCCGGTAAGGGATAGGGCGGCCCGAGAGTTCTCGCTCCCCGGATCCGATGGGGGTGGTGGGCGTGGACGGGCGGCTTGAGCGGGCCAGGGAGCTCTATGAGCGGGCCGTTTTCGGCGGGGATGTGGCTGGGTTGGAGGCCGCCGATCGGGAGCTGGATGGCGTGGAGGCTGATCTGGCGCTGGCGCGTGGGCGGGTGCTGCATGCGCGTTTTGTCGATGGGCAGGGCGGGCGAGAAGGGCAGGGTGGGGAAGGCCAAGGCGCGGAAGAGCTGAGGCTGTTCGAGAGGGCGGTGGAGCTTTACCGGCTCGTCGGGGATGTCCGGGGCGAGGGTGAGGCGCTGTTCTGGGTGGGGATCTTTCATCAGGTTGTGCGGGGGGATGAAGCGCCCGCGGCGGCGGCTTTCGGGCGGGCCCAGGAGCTGGCGACGCAGGCCGGTGACAAGCTGACGCTCTCCTACGTCCTGCGTCACCTGGGTATCGCCGAGCACATGGCCGGACGGCTGCCGGAAGCGCGCGAACGGCTGGAGGAGTCCGTACGGCTGCGCGGGGAGCTCGGGTTCATGGCCGGGGTGGCGGCCAATCTGGTGGGGCTGACTTATATCGCCGTGGCCGAAGGGCGGCGGGAGGACGCCGCGGCGATGCTCGACGAGGCCGCTGAGCTCGCGAAGGCCGAGGGAGCGGCGGCCGTCGTGGGGTGGGTGGAAGAGGCCCGAGGGCGGTTGTAGCCGGCAGCTTCTTTTGTGAAATCTTTGCGTACGGTGGGCCGTAGCGTCCCCTCCGAACCTAGGAAGGTCAACCGTGCGTAGCTCCATTTTCGGCAATCTCGAGTCCCAGCAGTTGCCACCCGGCTTCGCGCTCCAGAACGGCAAGATGCTGCGCGTGCAGCTGCCGCACGAGGTCCTGGCCAAGCAGGGCTCCATGGTCGCCTTCCAGGGGAAGATGGACTTCGACTACGAGGGCGGCGGGCTCGGCAAACTGTTCAAGAAGGCCGTGACGGGCGAGGGCGCGTCCCTCATGCGCGTACGCGGCGAAGGGCTGCTCTACCTCGCCGACAACGCCGACGACATCCACCTGTTCTACCTGGAGAACGAGGGGATCACCGTCAACGGGCGCAACCTGCTGGCGTTCCAGCCGCAGCTCACCTGGGACATCCAGCGCGTGCAGGGGGCCGGGATCGCCGCGGGCGGGCTGTTCAACACGACGGTCACCGGGACCGGGTGGGTGGCGGTGACCACGCACGGCACGCCGGTGCTGCTCGATGCCGCCCGCATGCCCACGTACGCCGACGGCCAGTCGGCCGTGTGCTGGAGCACCGGCCTGCACGTCGGCGTCCACCGGACGATGAAGGTGGGGGCGCTGATCGGGCGGGGCAGCGGGGAGGCCATGCAGCTGGCGTTCAGCGGGCAGGGGTTCGTGCTGGTGCAGGCCAGCGAAGGGGCGCCCATCGTCACCCAGAGCTAGACAGGTAATTAGCTAATTGCCATAATGCCTTTGTGCTGGACGTCGACCTGGTCAAGGCGCTGGCCAATGACAAGCGGCTGCTGATCCTCGATTGGCTGCGCGATCCCGAGCGCCACTTCCCGCGACAGCGCGACGGCGACCTCGTACGCGACGGAGTCTGCTCGCTCTTCATCGCCGAGAAGCTCGGCGTGAGCCAGCCCACCTGCGGCGAGCACCTCAAGGTGCTCGCCAAGGCGGGCCTGATCCGCGGCAAGAAGATCAAGCAGTGGGTGTTCTATCAGCGCGACGAGGACCGGATCGCCGCGGCGAAGGAGTTGTTGAGCAGTGGCTGGTGAGCTGTACGAGCGTCTGATCTCCGACATGGACGCCGCCGGCGCCCGCTACCGGGTGATCGAGCATGCGCCGGAGGGGCGGACCGACGAGGTCAGCGCCCTGCGCGGGCACGACGCCGCGCAGGCCGCCAAGTGCCTCGTCGTGATGGTCAAGATCGGCAAGAAGCAGACGCGTCACGTGCTGGCTGTCGTGCCCGGCAACGCCCGGCTCGATCTGCAGGCGGTCAAGTCGCTGCTGGCCGGCACGTACGTGGCCTTCGCCGCCAAGGACAAGGCCGAGGAGCTGGCCGGCAGCATGAGCGGGACCGTGCTGCCGTTCAGCTACGACCCCCGGCTCGAGCTGATCGCGGACCCGACGCTGCTCGACCAGCCCGAGCTGTACTTCAACGCCGCCAGGCTCGACCGGTCCGTCGCGCTGGCCACCGACGACTACGTACGGCTGGCCGAGCCCAGAGTGGCCCCCATCACCCTCAACTAGGAGCAGGTGGGCGTGGGGGCGGTGTTCATGCCGCTCCACGAGGCGATGAAGCCGAACGTGGTGGAGGCGCCCGGCGCGAGCGAGCCGTTCCAGGCCACGTTGCGCACGGTCACCGCGGAGCCGTTCGCGCTCAGCGTGCCGTTCCAGAGCTGGCTGATCCGCTGCCCGTTCGCGAACGTCCACTGCACCGTCCATGCGCTCATGGCCGAGGCGCCGGTGTTCTTGACGGTGACCTCGCCCTGGAAGCCGTCCTGCCACTGATTGGCGTTCTTGTACGTCGCCGTGCATCCGCCACCTGTGGTGGGAGTCACCGTGGGGGTCACCGTGGGGGTCACCGTGGGGGTCACCGTGGGGGTGACGGTGGGCGTCGAGGTGGGGGTGATCCCCGACAGGGCGTTCACCAGGGGCGGGTACCACTTGTCGGACATCTTCTGGTCACCGGCCGAGTTCGGGTGCACGCCGTCATAGGTGTCCGTACTCGTGCTGAACCCCGTCCACTGGTCGACCACCGTGATCGGCGACTGCTGCGTGGTGGTCGCGGCCGCCCAGGCGGGGATGGCGTTGTTGAAGTTCACGGCGCGCTGGCCGCAGTCGGCGCAGGTGGACGGGTTCATGGGGATGATCTTGGCCACGAGGATCTTCATGTTGGGGTTGCTGGCCCGCATCTGGTTCACGAGCGTGGTGAACGCGCTGAGGATCGTCGCCGGCGCGATGTTGCTCCACACGTCGTTCGTGCCGAGGTGCATCAGCACGATGTCGGGCTTGGTCGCCGAGAGCCAGCCGGGCAGCTGGTTCTGGTTGGCGATGTTGGTGGCCAGGAAGCCGCCGTGGCCCTCGTTGTCGCCGTCGTACGAGACGCCGCAGCCCTGAGGCGGGAGGGTGCCGACGAAGTCGATGTTGGTGTAGCCGGTGCTCTGGAGCCGGTTCCACAGCAGGGCCCGCCAGCAGCCCGGAGAGCCGGTGATCGAGTCACCCAGGGGCATGATCCGGGTGGCGGCGGCACCGCTGGCCTGCGTGGTCGTCGCGAATAACACCGCCGCGGCGAACGCCAGCATCGCCGCCAGCAAGGTGCTGGTCCTGCGCATCGTCTGCTCTCCCGTCGTAGCCTGCGCAGATCGTAAGGACGGCTCAGGTACGGCGGGAAGGCGGCGAGCCACGCACAAGGCGGCGACCTGCGGGAACACGGGGATCGGCGTGTAACTTTCAGACCTCGCCCCTGCGGATCACGGCGAGCGGGCAGGGGGCATGGTGGAGCATGGCCTGGCTGATCGAGCCCATGAGCATCCCGGCCAGCTGGCTGCGCCCGTGTGTGCCGAGCACCAGCAGGTCCGCGCCGGCCGCCGCCTCCCGCAGCACCTCGACGGGGTGGCCGTGCACGACCTCCGCCACCACCTCCACCCCCGGATGCCGCTCCCGGTGCCCCGCCAGGAGCTCGTTCAGCTCATGCGACCGGTCCAGCTCGCTGTCGCGGTCGGCCGGCTCGAACCCGCTCGGATGCGGCCAGGCCCATGCGTGTACGGCGCGCAGTTTCGTACCGCGCAATTCGGCCTCGGCGAACGCGAAGCCGAGCGCCCGCACGCCCCCGGGCGAACCGTCGACCCCCACCACGATCTCGCCGCGCGCGGTCGAGGGACGGGCGCGTACCAGGACGACGTCCGTGACCGCGTGCGCGGCCACGCCGTACGCGACGGACCCCACCAGCAGCCCGCGCACGCCGCCGACGCCCCGGCTGCCGGCGACCAGCAGCTCGGCGTTCTCCGAGATCCTGACCAGGGCGGAGCGGGGATCGCCCGGCAGCAGGACGGTCTCCACCGTGATCGCCGGCCGCTCCCGCAGGGCGCGGTCCCGCGCGGAGATCAGCACCGATTTCGCGCCCTCGCGCAGCCACCGGCCGACCTCGGCGTAGTGTCCGCCGGTCTCCTCGCACACCCACTTCGGAACGGCGTGCGCCACGGTAAGCGGCACCTGTCTCAGCGCCGCCTCCGTGGCGGCCCAGCCGGCGGCGTCCAGCCCGGTTCTCGAGCCGTCGACGCCCACGATGATCATGGAACTGGCTCCTCAGGCGAAGGCGTAGCACTCCACCTCGGCGCGGCGGTACGTCAGCCCCGCGGAGACGGCCTCGCGAACGCACTGGCGTTCGGCCTTACCGAGCTTGAGCGTGCCGCATACGGTCACGCCGGAATACGTGCGACAGTCGAGCGTCTTGTCGTATTTGCCGATGCGGTACATCTCCTTGACCGCCTCACGGCACTTCGCCTTGCCCTGGTCGGCGTAGCGGCACTGGGAGATGAGGGTGTCGTACTGTTGCTGACTCACTTCGTGTTGGGCGGTACCGTCACCGAAGGCGGCGGTCACGCCGGACGTGGCCATGACCACGAGCCCTGCGACAGCGGCGATCTTTTTCATATTTCCCCTGATGGGACCATACCGCCCAGAGCCCTCGCCAAACCTCGTGCGATCTCCCGCAGGCGGGGTAGGGCTCCGATTGAAGATTCCTTCGTCCCCTCTCGGAGGAGGTAGAAATGGGCACATCGGGAGTCGAAAAGACAGTCCAGGACGTGATGCACCGCGGAGCGCAGTGCGTCGGCGAACACGACAGCCTCCGCACGGCCGCGCAGATGATGCGTGATCTGTCGGTCGGCGCATTGCCGATCTGCGGAGACGACGACCGGCTCAAAGGGATCATCACCGACCGCGACATCGTGATCAAGTGTTGCGCCGAGGGCAAGGACATCGACCAGACCACCGCGAGCGAGCTGGCTCACGGGCTGGTCTGGGTGGAAGCCCGCAGCAGCGTCGAGGAGGCGCTGCAGAAGATGGAGCAGCACCAGATCAAGCGGCTGCCCGTGATCGACAACCACCGGATCGTGGGCATGGTCTCCGAGGCCGATCTGGCGAAGGAGCTGCCGGACAACAAGCTCGCCGAGTTCGTCCACCGCGTCTACGCACCCGCGTAAACGCGATCTATCAGATGCGAGGGGGCTCCAGAGCGGGGCCCCCTCACCATGTGAAAAACAGAGACGGATGTGCAACCTTTCGCCCCATGGGCCGCATTGGTAAGGGGCGAGAGGAGAGAGCACATTGGATCGTCACGACGGCTTCCGCGAGTTCGTGCTCGCCCGCCAGCAAGCGCTGATGCGGACCGCGTACCTGCTCGTGGGGGACGCCCACCTCGCCGAGGACCTGCTGCAGAGCGTCTTGACCAAGATCGTGAAGCACTGGCCCAAACTCGCCAAGGAGGGCAATCCCGAGGCATACACGCGCAAGGCCCTGGTCAACCAGTACCTGGCCTGGCGGCGCCGTCCACGGCCCGAGGTGCTGAGCGCCGCACCACCCGAGCAGGCCGCCTCGCATGACAACGCCACGCTCGACCGGATCGTCCTGCGCCAGGCGCTGGCCAAGCTGACCCGCAAGCAGCGGGCAGTGATCGTGCTGCGCTACTGGGAGGACCTCACCGAGGCGCAGACGGCCGAAGCGCTCGGCTGCTCGATCGGCAACGTCAAGAGCCAGACCCATCATGCCCTTGCCCGCCTGCGCGCGCTCGCGCCCGAGCTGGCGGACCCGTATCTGCAGGAGGTAGTTCGATGACCAGGCTGCGCGAGGCGCTGAGCGGTCTCGCGGAGGAAGCGCCGCTGGTGAGCCTGGCCGACGTGGCCATCGCCGGCCACCGGCGCAGGCAGCGCGTCACGATGGCGGCGACCACCGTCGTGACGGTCGCGGCGCTGGTGGCGTCGGCGGCGGTCGCGACGGTGGTCTGGCCCCGTGGGGCCTACCCGGCCGCCCCGCAGAGTGCGGACACGGTGGCCGACCTTCCCGACGGCAAGGTGGGGGCGCTCGGGTACGCGTACAAGACGCCCTGCGACGTGTCCGAGGACCATCAGGTCATCAACTGCCGCGTCCAGGAGTGGCGGGTGGTCACCCGTGCCGACACGACGTACCGGGTGCCGCAGGCGCTGACCGCCACCCGCAAGGGCTATTACGGCCCCGTCGCGATCAGCCGGGACGGGCGCATGCTGGCCTACTACAGCCGCGAGGCCCAGGCCCACGTGGTCCGCGACCTGGTGACCGGCACCGTGACGACCTCCCCCTTCAAGGTGAAGGAGGAGCAGATCCAGATCGGCAGCCAGCTCGTCGTCTCCGACGACGGCCGGTACGTGGGCTTCGATCCGCGCGTGGGGAGCAAGAAGGACACCGGGCTGCTGATCGACATGCGCACCGGCAAGACGGTGCGGGTCCCCGACAAGTTCGAGATCATCAGCATCAAGGGGGGCGTCGCCGAGCTGGTCCGCTACGTCAAGACCGACATGTGGCTGATGCCCGTCACCGGCGGAGGCAAGCCGGTGCGATTCAACGGCACGTTCATCAACTTCAGCGAGATCGCACCGGACGGCCGCACGCTGGTCGCCGACGACTTCAAGGACAAAACCCCGGCGCTCACCGTCCTCGACGCCAAGACCGGACGGATCGTGCGGAAGGTGCCGATCCGCGGCCTGCCGAAGGGCGGCGGCTTCCACGGCGCCTCCGTCTGGCAGAGCCCCTCCGAGGTCGTGATCCTCAGCGACGGCAAGAAGGCCGGCACCTACGCGGTCGACATCGAAACCGGAAAGGCCCGGCACCTGGCCGACTATGCTTCCGGGCGCATGAACAACCTGATCCTGCCCGGAACCGCCGGCGGGAAGTAGCCGCGAGGGCGAGACCTGTCTCGCCCTCGCCTGCGACGGAGATCAGCGGATCCTGGCGAGGTCGATGATCACGTACTGGTCCTTGAGCTGGTAGGACACCAGGCCGCCATGGAGGATCCCCGGCTCCACCCCGCTCATCCGGCCCTCGGCGCTGGGCCGCAGGCCCAGGTCGCCCTGCTTGCCGGTGGCCAGATCCAGCAGCGCCTGACCGGCTGCGGGACCAGGCGGATCGACGGCCATGAACCGGTCGTCGCCCAGTCCGAGCACCGGCGAGCCCGGCAGATCCCGTTCCCGCGAGCCGTCGCGCAGCCGGTAGAAGCGCGTGCCGTCGGGCCTCAGGCCGACGCACGTCGTCACGCCGCACCTGACGTAGCTCTCCCCCGGCCGGACGACCGCCCGGCTCGCCTGCCCGGTCTCGGCGTTGAGCAACTCCCGGAAGCTGGGCTCGCGGTCCTGCGTGTCATCGCTCGGGGTCCCCACCCACGGCCAGCGCAGGATGTGGTGCCGTTCCGCACCCGCGACGGGGGTCACGCGCCCGCCCCTCAAAGGGAACGTGAAGACCCCGCCTTCGACGAGTGAGAACGCCACCCGGTCGCCGACCACGGTCAGCTCCTCGCCGCGCCCCTTGACCGGGCCGCCGGTGTCGATGGCGGCGGGCTTCCCGCCGGAGACCGGCACCGACCAGAACCTCGTGTGATCGTTCTTGTCGATCGTCTGCCAGACGATCCGGCCTTCGCCGACCGTGTAGGCGAAGGCGTACTCCCACTTCGCGGAGGGTATGTCCGCGATCTTACGGGTCCGGCCGCTGCCGAGATCGTAGGCGTAAACGGCGTCGGCCCGCTCGTCGCTCTTCGACGTCTCCAGGAGCAGCGTGCGGCTGTCGATGAAGATCGCCGGGTGGAAATCCGGGAGGCCCGGGAGCTGCCGCGGGATCTTCCAGACCGCGTCGGGCCAGACTGTCTCGACGGGTTCGGGCAGCTTGGTCTGCGCCACCTGCGCCCCGACGGTGCCGCGTACCGTCACGCCGACGATCACCATGGCGATCGCCGCCACCAGCGCCTGCGTCCGCGTCCTGCGGCGGCGGGAGCGGGCCGCGATCCGGCCGGGGAAGCCGGTCGGGGCCTGCGGCGCCCCCTCGGCGGCGCGGCCGAGAACCCGGCTCAGGTCGTCTTCCAGATCCGTGCTCATGGGGCGCTCCTCCTCGCAGGGGTACGGTGGGCGATCGCGGAACGGAGCTTGGCCAGGCCGAGCGAGGCGTGGCTGCGCACGGTCCCCTGGGAGATGCCGAGCACGCCGGCGATCTCCGCGTCGTGGAGCTGCTCGTAGAAGCGCAGGACGAGGACGGCACGCTGCTTGCGTGGCAGCCCTTCGAGCGCCTGCCAGAGCTCCTGGTCGGCGTCGGAGGGCAGCACGTCCTCGATCGGCGTCTCCGGGAGGGCCCAGGCGAGCTGCTCGCGGCGGCGGCGCCGCCAGGCGCTGATGTGCAGCCTGGCCATGATCGCCTTGGTGTAGCGCTCCGGGTCCTCCTTCCTTCGCACGCGCGCCCACGCCCGGTGCAGCCTGACCAGCGCCTCCTGCGTCAGATCCGCCGCGTCGTGCGGATTGCCGCTCAGGGCGTAGCCGTAGCGCAGCAGCGCGTTGGCGCGTTCGGCGACGAACTCCGCGAACCGGGGGTCGTCTTCCACTTACCATCGCCTTTCCGTGATCCGTCTCCCCTCAGACGGACCTGGCGCTGGATTTGTTGAATGGAGGGGGAACTACCATCGTCAGACGCGGTCGGCGGCGATGAGCAGGTACTGGAAGCTGCCGTCCTTGTACGCGTCGAGGAACGCCTGCTCGATCCCCGTCGCGAGGTGGGTCTTGGCGCGCAGCTCCCAATAGGGGATGGTCGCGGCGGTGAGGTCGATGACGTCGATGGGGACGAGGCGGTTGGCCGCCATTTCCTTGAAGTAGGTGCTGCGGGGGTGGATGTCGCAGATGTAGTGGGCGTTGATCTGGCTGACGGCACGCGAGGGCAGGCCGTAGGCGTCGTTGTAGCAGCCGGTGATGCACACGTACCGGCCGCCCCGGCTCAGGAGGCGGGCGTGCGCGGCGAACAGCAGCGACAGCTCGACGTACATCGTGCTCTCGTTGTTCCAGATCGCCTGGAACGATCCAGGCTCGAAGCCGGTGTCGAGCATGTTGCGGAAATGGAAGCGCACCTTGTCGGACACACCGCGCTTCTCGGCCTGCGCGTTGGCGAAGGCCACCTGGGACTCGGAAATGGACACGCCATCGACCTGGCAGCCGTACCTGAGGTTGACCAGAAGGCTGGAGCCGCCGCGGCCGCAGCCGGCGTCCATGACCCGGTGCTCGGGGCGCAGGGCGCCGAGCTGGCCGATGAGAAGGTCGGCCTGCGCGTGCTCCAGCCGGTGGAGCTCCTCGATGATGCGTTTCTCGCGGGTGTCCTCCGGGCCTTCAAGGACCGACCAGTCCACCTCGCCGACGCCATAGTGGTGGTGGTAGATCCCGTCGACCTCACCCAGGCGGAGGTTGACCGGGTTTTTCTCGGTGTTCCAGTAGTCGGCGACGGAGTGCTGGTAGTAGGTGCTGAGTACGGGACTGGCCGTCATCGGCAATGCTCCTTTCTCTAGGACTTGTAGCGGCTGGTGGTGTCGTGCCATTCGACGCAGCCGGCCATCCAGCCCTGCGCCCCGCGCAGGAACCGCTTCAGCTCGACGGACGGTATGGTGTCGAGCGCTCGTCGGCTGGCCTCGAAACCTCTGACGAAGTCGTTGTGCATGGACACGGCGCGTTCGGTCGCCTCACGGATGGGGCAGCCCTCCTCGGCGGCGATCAGCAGGATCACGTTGGAGTCGGGGAGTTCGTCGGCCGCCTCCTTGGCGACGGAGTGCAGGTCGTTGACGAGGACGCTGGCGGTGCCCGCCTGCATGAGCGCAGTGTGGAACCTCCTGTCGGCGAAGAGATTGGCGGGCAGTTCGTACGCGCCCACGATGTCGATGAGCGTCATGGACGTGTAGAAGCTGTCGTGCTGCCGGGCCGCGAGGTAACGCCACACGGGCGGCGGCGTCTCCAGGTAGCGCCAGGCGGCGTAGGCGGCCCAGCTCACGTACATCTGGGAGGTGATGTTGCAGATCCGCATGACCTGCGACGGGGTGGCGTGGCGGGTGATGTGGCTGACGGACGACCTCAGGGAGACCAGGACGGGGTCGGCCTCGATCGCCTCCTCGAGCTGGCGCGTGTAGTCGCCCGCGGGCGGAGGCGGGTCCATGGCCGACGTCACGAGGGCGAGCCGCGGCGGCAGCTCCGTCGGCGTCGCCCCCAGCTCGGTCTCGTCGGCGTAGTAGTCGTCGGCCGCCCACCAGGCGGCGTTCATCTGCGCCGCGATCAGCAGCATGTCGGGGTCGTCGGCGTCGGGGTGGGCGAGCATGGCCAGCCGCCCGTAGCCGGTCGCGCCGAACTCCTCCATGCGCCCCTCGTGCAGGCCGATCCGCTCCGCCCACGCCAGCAGCCGCCGGTCCACCTCGTCGGCCAGCTCCTGGTCGTTCCTGACGAGCTCGGGGCAGTAGAGCGGCGGATAGGACCCGTCACCCCACTGCCGTTCCCGGTAGGGCAGCGGGGCGAGACTGTGGCGGTACGCGGCGCCGCGCGCCGCCTGCGCGGGATCCATCGGGGCGGGCCGGGGCGGCTGGTGCCCGTCCCTTGTGTCGGGCCGTGGCACGGGATGGCGGTCGAAGAGCGGGAAACGCAGCGCGGAGGTGCCCAGACCGGTGGGACCTGCTGCGATCTCGGGCATGACGCGCCCCTTCCTGGAGTCGAGCCGGAGTCGAGCGGTCAGGAACGCGGCGTCGCGATGTCGACGTTCTCGAGGATGCCGATGGCGTCGGGCACCAGGATCGCCGCCGAGTAGTAGGCGCTGACCAGGTACGACATCACGGCCTGGGAGTTGATGCCCATGAAGCGGGCGTTGAGCCCCGGCTCGTGCTCCTCCGGGAGGCCGGTCTGGTAGAGGCCGACGACGCCCTGGTCCTCCTCCCCCGTGCGCAGGGCCAGGATGGAGGTGGTCTGGTGGTCGGAGATCGGGATCTTGCCGCAGGGGAAGATCGGGATGCCGCGCCAGGCCGGGATCTCGTGGCCGTCCACGTCCGCGCTGCCCGGCACCAGCCCGCGCTTGTTGCACTCCCTGAAGAACGCGGCGATCGCCTTGGGGTGGGCGAGCAGCATCTTGGTCTTGCGGCGCATGCTGATCAGGTCGTCCAGGTCATCGGGGGTCGGCGGGCCGGACCAGGTGCTGATCCGCTGGTCGTACTCAGTGTTGTGCAGCAGGCCGAACTCGCGGTTGTTGACCAGCTCCCACTCCTGGCGCTCGCGGATCTCGTGGACCGTCAGGCGCAGTTGCTGTTCGAGCTGGCTCATGGGGTCGTTGAACAGGTCGGCCACGCGCGTGTGGACCCGCAGGATGGTCTGCGTGACGCTGAGCTCGTACTCGCGGGGCCGGATGTCGTAGTCGACGAACGTGCCGTCGATGACCGGCTCGCCCACGTGCCCCGACGCGAGCGCGACGGCCGCCTCGCCGCGGCGGTTGACCGGCTTGCGCGTCTCCTCCAGATAGCTGACGACGTGCTCGCGCAGGGTGGGGATGCCGCCGAGCAGCTGCTGGATCTCGTGTCGCGGCGCCACCAGGATCGTGCCTGAGGTGGCGGCCCTGACCGTGAACGGCCACCGGGGGCCCTCCTGCACGAGCGCGTCGTCGCCCAGGTGCGCGCCGTCGGTGAGGACGCCGAGGACCTGCGCGTCGCCGTACTTGCCTGAGGCCAGTCGTTCGAGCCGGCCGTGGGCGATCACGTACGTGTCGGTGACCGGCGTGCCGGCCTCGGCGATGACCTCCCCCGCCTGGAACTCCCGCGGCGCGAAGGTCGAGGCGATCGCCGCCAGCGCGTCGAGGTCGTCCAACCCGCGCAGCAAGGGGAGCTCCTGGAGCGTCTGCGGGACGATGAGCACGTCGTCCGCCCCGTTGAGCACCACGCTCACCCGGCCGCGCCCGATGTGGTGCGTCAGCCGGCGGTTGACCCGGTACGTGCCTCCGCGCACGTCGACCCACGGCAGCCTGCGCAGGAGCCAGCGGGAGGTGATGGCCTGCATCTGCGGGCGTGTCTTGGTGGTGGTGGCCAGGTTGCGCGCGGCCCGGGTGTCCAGGCTCAACCGGGGCTCCGTCGACATGTTCCCTCGCAATCGCTCGCCTGTGACAGCAGATGTCCGTGAGGCATTCACCACTGAACGTAGTCAGGCTGACACAATCCGTAGAGTGTCTTGGTGGACACGTACTGCTAACCCCGGTGCGGTAGCGATCTAGCGGCGGCGGGCGCGGGCCAGGAGCCACAGCAGGAGGGGCGCCCCCAGCACGCCGGTGACCACGCCGACCGGCAGCTCCACGTCCGGGATCAGCAGCCGCGCGACGACGTCGGCGGCCAGCACGATGAACGCCCCGGCAAGCCCGGCGGCCAGCGGCGGCGGCCAGGCGGTGCGTGCCAGCCGCTGCGCGATCTGCGGCGCGGCCAGCGCCACGAACGCGACGGGACCGGCCGCCGCGGTGCCGAACGCGACCAGCGCCACCCCGGTCAGCAGCAGCGTCAGCCGCGCCGCCTGCACCGGGGCCCCGAGCACGACGGCCACCTCGTCACCGAGCTGCAGCGCCCGCGTCCAGCGGCCGAGGAGGAGCGCGGCGGGCACGAGGACGGCCAGGGCGAGCGCGAGCGGCGCCACGTGACCCCAGTCGCGCCCGTTCAGGTTGCCGAACAGCCAGCCCAGCGCCTGCTGCGCCTGGAAGTTCCCGGTGGTCACCATGAGGTACTCGGTGGCGCTCGTGCACATCCACGACACGCCCACCCCGACGAGCACGATCCGGTAGCCGCTCGCGCCGCGCCGCCAGGCCAGCAGGTACGTCAGCAGCGCCACGACCACCGCGCCCGCGAACCCCAGCACCTGCAGCCCCCCGGCACCCATGACGATCCCCGCGACCACGGCCAGGCCCGCCCCCTGGGTGACGCCGATCATGTCGGGGCTGGCGAGCGGGTTGCGCGTCATCGTCTGGAACAGCGCGCCGGACACGCCGAAGGCGGCGCCGGCCAGCAGCCCGGTCAGCGCCCTGGGCAGGCGCAGCTCGCCCACGACGAACGCGGTGCCCGGGTCGCCCGCGCCGACGAGCGCCTGGATCACCTCGCCGAGGCCGAGCGGGACCTCGCCGAGCCCGATGCCCAGACAGAAGGCCAGGAATGCGGCCCCGGCCAGCCCCAGGCAGACCACGATGACGCGCGGGCGCAGCACCCCGGAGACGGGCGGCACCGACAGCCTGAAGGTCAGCTGGGTCATAGCTCCGCCAGGTGCCTGCGGCGGGCCAGCATGACGAAGAACGGGCCGCCGATGAACGCCACCAGCAGCCCCGCCTGCACCTCGATCGGCGGCGCCACCACCCGGCCCACCACGTCGGCCGCGATCAGCAGGCAGGGCCCGAGCAGCGCGGCCAGCGGCAGCAGCAGCCGGTGGTCGGTCTCGGAGCCGCCGCGCCGGGCGACGAACCGGGCCAGGTGCGGCACGACGAGCCCGACGAAGACCACGGGCCCGATGGCCGCCACGGCGGCCCCGGTGAGCAGCATCACGGCCGCCGCGGCCCGCGCCCGGACCAGTCCCACCCGGCGGCCCAGCCCTCTGGCCACGTCGTCGCCGAGCGCGAGGCTGTTGAGCGCGGTCCCGCAGGCCAGGGCGAGCGCCGACCCGGCCAGCACGAACGGCAGGAGCTGCGGCAGCACGTCCGCGCCCGCGCCGGACAGCGACCCCGCCGACCAGAACCGGTAGCGGCTCAGCGACTCCGGGTCCACGAGCACGAACGCGCTGGTCACCGAGCTCAGCAGGAACGTCACCGCGACCCCGGCGAGGGCCAGCTTGACCGGCGTGCTCCCGTCGCGCCCCAGCCCGGCCAGCGCGTAGACGAGCACGCTCGCGACCAGCGCCCCCGCGAAGGCGAACCAGACGAATCCGGCGAGCGCCGAGATGCCCAGCACGCCGATGGACACGACGACCGCGAACGCGGCCCCGGCGCTGACGCCGAGCACGCCCGGGTCCGCGAGCGGGTTGCGGGTCAGCGCCTGCATCAGGGCGCCCGACAGGCCGAGCGCCGCGCCCGCCAGCACGCCGACCAGCGTGCGCGGCACCCGTACGGACCAGATCACGTCGAGGACGTCGCGGTCGGTCACCGTTCCCGCCAACGCGCCCACCACCTGGTCGGGCGGGATCTGGCGGGCGCCCAGCGAGAGCGACAGCAGGCAGACCACGACGAGCGCGCCGGCCGCCAGTGCGAGGGGTCTCACGCCTTGGTTGCAGGGTCGCCGTCGGCGGCCGCGGCGAGCCGCGGCACCAGGCCGTCGAGCACGTACGGCAGGCTCAGCACGGTCACGAAGGAGACGGCGTTGCCCTGGTCGGTGTTCTCCTGCAGGAAGACCTCCCGGCCCTCCTTCACCACGCCGAGCCCCTTGTAGACGCTGTCGGCGTGCAGCGTGCCCTGGTCCTTGGCGACGTCGGCGACGCTCCAGACGATCACGCCGGTGTCGACCAGGTCGAGGCGCTCGCGGCTGATGTTCGCGCCGAACTTGTCGCCGATCGCCTGGTCGAGGCCGTCGGGCAGCTTGAACCCGAGCGAGGCGAGCAGGCGGGAGCGCGGGTCCTGACTGCCGAAGACGAAGTAGCCCTCATAGACGGTGGCCATCAGCGCGGCCTTGCCCTGGAACTCCGGATGCTCCTTGCGCACCTGGGCGAACCGGTCCTCGACCTGCGTGACCAGCTTGTCCGCCTCGGCGGCGCGGCCGACGGCGACGCCGACCTTCCTGGTGAGCTCCTGCCAGGGGATGCCGTAGTCGATGTACTCCTTGGGCTGGGCCACGGTCGGCGCGATCTTCGACAGCGTCGTGTACTGCTCCTGGGTGAGGCCCGAGTAGAGGCCCAGGATCAGGTCGGGCTTGAGTGCCGCGATCTTCTCGAACTGGGGGCCGCTGCCGGTGTCCTTGAGGACCTGCGGAAGGGGCGCGCCGCCCAGCTCGTCCTTGGCCCAGGGGCCGATCGCGCCCGGGTAGTCGCCGATCCACGTCGTGGCCGCGACCGGGGTGACGCCGAGGGCCAGCAGGGCGTCCTGTTCGAGCAGGCCGACGGTGACGATGCGCTTGGGCGCGGCGGGGACGGTGGTCTCGCCGTACTTGTGCGCCATCTTGACGGCGGCGGCGGAAGACGAGGCGGCAGCGGGTGCCTGCTGAGCGGCGGGGGCCGTCGAGCCGCAGCCCGCGCTGGTGATCAGGACGAGTGCCACGAGGGCGAGTGTGCGGGTCATGGAACGCTCCTCACTCGTTGTGCTCGGCGCGGCCCTGGCGCCAGTAGCCCATGAAGGCCACCGCGCGCCGGTCCATGCCGCGCTCGGCGACCAGGTATCGCCGCAGGGACCTGATCACCGCCGCCTCGCCGGCCAGCCAGGCGTACAGCGGCTCCGTGCTCTCCTCCTCCGGCACTTCCCACAGCTCCTCCACGTCGACGTCCACGTCGTCGAACGTGTCGGGCACGGGCAGCGGCGGCAGCAGCCGGCCGGCGGCCGAGCGCAGGGCCGGCTCCAGCAGGGCGCCGCGCTCGGCGCCGTCCCTGGCCAGCCACTCGATCTTCACCTGGCTGGCCGTCCGGATCTCCAGGAAGTCCTGCTCGCAGGGCACCTCCATGAGCGCCGTGCCCGTGAAGCCGTCCGGGAGCCTTTCGAGGATGGAGCAGATCGCGGGGACCGCCGTCTCGTCGCCGGCGATCAGCACCGTGCTGGTGCCGTCCGGCGGCTGGAACACCACGTTCCCGTGCGCTTCGGGGTGCCGCGCGTCGCCGCCGAACAGCACCGCGACGTCATCGGGCCGCACCGCCTGCGCCCACTGCGCGACCGGCCCGTCGCCGCCCGGGTGCATGACCACGTCGACGTCCACCTCACACTCGGCCTGCCTGACCAGCCTGGCCGTATACGTGCGCATGGGGTTGCGCTTGTCGTCGTCCAGCTCCCGCCATCGGGGGAACCAGTCGGAGCCGGTGGGTAGGTGGGCGAGGCCGTGGCCGGGGAGGGGGAGGATGAGCTTGATCCGCTGGTCGTAGCCGTTGTCGGCGAATATGCCCAGGTCCTCCCCTGTGAAGGTGACCCGGAGGAACGATGGGCTCAACCGTTCCAACCTGGCCACACGCACATCGAACATGCGATAGGGCTCCACCAGCGCCAGCCTCCCGCCGCAACCATTAGGTGAGGCTAACCTAACTCATCACGATCGCGAACGCCACGCCCGGGCCGCATCCCGGTCAGCGGCGCAGGAACTCCCGCAGGTGAGCGAGCAGGGCCTCCGGGCGTTCCTCGGCGATGAAGTGGCCGCACTCGGGGATCTCGGCGGCGGTGACGTCGTCCGCGTACTCCCGCCAGATCTCCTCTGACGGCAACCGCGCCGGCAGCCCCACCGACCCCCACAGGGCCAGCACCGGCATGGTCAGGCGGCGCCCCGCGGCGGCGTCCTCGTCGTCGAGCGCGAGGTCGCGCTCGTGCGCCCGGTAGTCGTCGAACCCGGCGCGCAGGGCCCCCGGACGGCCGAACGCCCGGACGTAGACGTCGACCGCCTCGGCGGGCAGGCCGTGCCGGTTGTACGTCCAGCGCTCGAAGAAGTACTCCAGATAGCCCCGGACGTCGTGCCCCACCAGGCGTTCGGGCAGGTCGGGCTGCAGGTGGAAGAGCCAGTGCCAGTAGCCCGCGGCCACGGACGCGTCCAGGCGGCGGAACATCTCGCGCGTGGGAACGATGTCCAGCACCGCGACCTTGCCGACCTGGTCGGGACGGTCAAGCCCCCAGCGGTGGGCCACCCGGGCACCGCGATCATGGCCGACGACCGCGGCCCGCCCGAACCCGAGCGTGTCCACCAGCTCCGCCATGTCCGCGGCCATCCGCCGCTTGTCGTAGCCGCCGACCGGCTTGTCGCTCAGCCCGTATCCCCGCAGGTCGGGGGCCACCACCGTGAACTCGGCCGTCAGCGGCTCGATGATGTGCCGCCAGCAGTGGCCGGTCTGCGGCCAGCCGTGCAGCAGCACCACCAGCGGCCCGTCGCCGGCCCGCGTGTAGTGCAACCGGATTCCGTCCACCTGCGCCACGCCCGTCGTCATCATGCGCTCAGTAGATCATGGGACGACCCAATGATCGGATAAAGGCCGAAAAATAGGGGCATTGACGAAAAATCCTTACATGGTACTCATAGATCGAGTCGGAAAGTTTCAGGACCCCCCACCGAGACCGTCCAGAGCTCACCCGAGGAGGACGCGCATGGCGCGCACCCAGCCCCCCGAAACCCCCATCGACTTAAACGCCGCCGTCCAAGGAGAGGTCTCCTGGTTCTGCTGCGGCACCGCCTGGGGACCGTGCAGCACCACAGGCAAGGGCGCCTGCGGCACCTGCAACTCCGGCAGCCTGCAGCACGCCTGGCCCAACACCTCCGACGCCTGCTGGGCCATCACCCACCCCGACACCTGCGGCTTCAACCTCTCCCGCCGGACCTGCGGTTTCCAGCACCGCACCACCAACCTGTGCAGCGGCGTCAGCGTCGTCACCTCCATCGCCGACTGCGGCCCGCAGACCGACCTGTTCTGCGGCGAGCGCAGCTGCTGCGGCGCGACCTGCGCCACCGACCGGATCATCGACCTCACGCCCGCGGCGTACAGCAAGATCGCCAGCCTCTCCACCGGCCTGCGTCCCTGCTCGATCGACGCGGCGTGAGGGGGCGACGATGACCAGCAGAAGAGACATGCTCAAGTCCGCCCTGCTCGGCGGCGGTGCCACCGTCGTGGCCGCGACCGCGATGGGCTCGCTCGGCCCCGAGGCGGCCTTCGCCAACTCGGCGCCCGACGTCGAGCCGGGCGCCCCCGACCCCAACTTCGCCGAGGGCAGGATCCGTTCGATCAAGGACAACACCCTGCTCGTCCTCGGCTCGAACATGGTCATCCACAACATCAGGGTCGTGGACGGCACGAGCCTGTGGAAGCTCGGCCCCGTGGCGTTCGACGCGGCCAAGCCCGGCGACGGCCTCTACGCCCGCGGCGTGCGGATGCCGGACGGCACCCTCGCCGCCGAGTCGGTCTGGCTCAACATCGTCAACATCAAGGGCCACATCAAGAACATCACCGACCAGACCATCCACCTCGACCACAACGGCAAAGAGGTGCTGTGCCACGTCGTGGCCGGCAAGTCGGTCGCGATCCACTCCGAGGCGCCGGCCACCGCGGACCTGTCGATGCTGAAGGTCGCCCAGCACGTGCAGATCCTCGGCGCCTGGCGGCCTGACACGAACGAGGTCGACATCGCCACCGTCTTCTCCCCGCACTAGCAAGGAGCCCTGGCATGCACGGGATCGCCGCGACGCAGCCGTACGTGATCGCCCTGTTCCTCGCCTGGGCAGGCCTGATGAAGCTGTTCAGCCGGCGGATGCGGGCGCGGGCGGGGCAGACCGCACTGGCCCGATTGGTCGGCGCGGCGCGCGCGGTCCCGGCGCTCCGGGTCGTCGGAGTGGCCGAGGTCGCGGTGGCCGCCGCCCTGCTGCTGCCGCCCATCTCTCCGTGGGAGGGCCCTGTCACTGCGCTGCTCGCCGCGCTGCTCTCCGCCGGGTTCCTGGCGTATCTCACCTATTCGTACGTGGCCGCGCCCACCGCGTCGTGCGGCTGCCTCGGCGCCCACTCCAAGCCGGTGGACGTGCGGGCCTTCGCCCGCGCGGGGCTCCTGCTGGCCGCGAGCCTGCTGGCCGTCGTGGCGGACCCGGGTCCGCCGCTGGTGGCGCTCGGCCTGGCGGAGGCCGTGGCTTTGATGGCGCTTTCGGCGGAGCTGGACCGCTACTGGCTGACCCCCTTGCGGCGGCTGCGCGTACGGCTGCGCGGCCCGCTCGCCATGGCGCCGTCAGAGCATGTCCCGCTGGGCGCCTCGCTGCACCTGCTCTACCGCAGCCCCGCCTACTGCTCGGCGTCCGCGCAGATCACCTCCGACGTCCAGGACACCTGGGACGAGGACGGCCTGCGGTTCGTCGTCTTCGGGGCCCGCGAGCGGACGGCGGTCTTCGCCGTCCCCCTCATCGGGAACGACCCCTCGCGCGTCCTGGTCACCCTCGTGGGCGCGTGACCCGGCACAACCATCCATCACCCGAAAGGTCGACGCCATGCGATTACGTGCTTGGCTCGCGTCAGGGGCGGTGCTCGCCGCCGGCCTGCTGACGGCTCAACCCGCGCTCGCGGCCCAGGCCGCGGTCACCTTCCACGCCGACTCCGGGGACCAGTGCCTGCGCGGGGTCACGGAGGGAACCCTGGAATGGGTCGAAGGGCCCGTCGTCCGGCCCACGGTCAGGGTCGACGGCTCCCTGGCCGACGACGCGCCCGTCTCGTCGTGCGCCCCGGACGGGATGTACTCCCAGGCCACCTTCTCCGCCTACAAGGGCGCCACCCTCGTAGACTCCCAGGCCGTCAAGGCGGACGACGGCAAGGTCGCGATCGCCCTCGCGCTGTCCGACCCGGCGGGGGTCACGGCCATCGATCGCGTGGTCGTGCAGGTGTGCCGGTTCAGCAGCACCCCGATCGGGATCAGCTACTGCGGCAGGGCCGCCGAGTACAAGGCGCCCTGAGCCGTGGGACGCCCCGTGCCCGTCCGCGCGGGGACGGGCACGGGCACTCTTCAGCTCAGCGTCACGAGGCCGCGGGGGGTGTCCAGCACCGCCCTCAGCACCGCTTCCGGCCCCTTCGATACCTCCAGCTCCGCGTCGATCGCGGCCAGCTGACGTCGCAGCGCGTCGGGGTCGGGGTGGATGGCGGTGAAGGAGGCCAGGCCCAGTTGCGGCAGCCCGGAGGCTGCCGGGTGCACTGTCTGGCCCCAGTCGATGAGGAACGGCACCGCGTTGATCGCCGCCGGGTCGGCCCACCTGGTCAGGCGCCACTCCAGCAGCGTTCCCGCGGGCGTGCGGCGCGAGAGGGGCTGGACCTCGCCGGGGTCGACGCCGAGCGCGCGGGCCCGCCGTACCGTCTCGTCGATGTCGTCGGGCCGCACCGCCCACCCGGCGAGCCGGGGCGCCGTGAGGGTTTCCAGGCCGAACGCGCGTGGCCGCGCGCCCGGCGCCGCCGGGTCCGGCCCGATGATCTCCAGGTACGCGGCCGGGCCCAGGCCGATCAGGTAGTTGGCGGTGCCGCCCGGGTGGCTGCCGCCCGCCACGGGGGTCACCCCGGTGGCCTCGGCGAACGCGATGACACCCGCGGCCAGGTCGGGCACCGCGTAGACGAGGTGGTCGAGTTCCGCCGTCATGACGCCGGCTCCTCGACGGGCTCGCCGAGCGAGAGCATGAGGCGGTTGGCCCAGTTGAAGAACGCGGCCGCGTGGATGACGTCGCTGATCGCCAGGTCGTCGAGCCCGGCCGCGCGCAGCGCCTCGACGTGGTTCGCGCCGAACTCGGCCGGGGTGGCGGCCAGGGCCACCGAGGCGTCGATGATCGCCTGCCACTCCCCGTCCTGGGGCGCGTTGACCCCCTCGTCGAGCAGCCGCTGCACGTCGTCGGCCCGCTTGGAGTAGTGGGCGGCGAAGCGGGCGTGCACCGAGGCGCAGAACACGCACCCGTTGCGGCGCGAGGTCGCCGTCGCGGCCAGCTCGCGCTCGGCCCGCGGCAGCCCGCCGTCGGTGTTGTAGAAGATGTCGTTGTCGGTCTTCGTCCTGGCCTGCAGGATCGCCGGGTCCCTGGCCAGGAGCAGGAAGTACGGCGACTTCGCGCGGGCCTTGTCGACCAGCGCCTCGTAGTGCTCGTCGGTCAGCTCGTCCGTCTCCAGGGGCGCCAGCCAGGGCTTCCACCCGAGCTGCTCCCGCGTGAACGCCAGTCGGGTCATGAGGTCGCTCCGTTCTGCAGGTGGCGCAGCCCGGCCACCACGCGGATCTGGAAGGTGAGGAAGGCGACGAGCTGCGACAGCGTCACGACGCCCGTGGCGCTCCAGCCCGCCCGGGCCAGCGCGTCCAGGGACTCGCGGCCGGCCTCCCTGGGGCGGAACACGAGCAGGTGGGCGTGCTCGAACGCGGCGGCGAGCCGTACGCCCACGTCACCCGGGCGGCGCGCCCGGTAGCGCAGCCCTTCGTCGCTCTCCACCGACAGCGGGCCCTCGCCCGGGTAGACCCCGTACGGCCCGGTCGTGGCCCCGGCCGAGACCTCCGACTCGACGGCCTCGAGCAGTCCGGGCGAGAGCTCGGCCAGCCGGTCGGCGTAGAAGCGGGCGATGCCGGGGTCGTCGTGCAGCCCGGCCACGAAGGCGGCGACCGCGTCCCGCTCGACGAGCGTGATCTCCTCCTCCGTCTCGGGGCTGAACAGCGCGTCGTAGCTGCGCTGGGCGTGCTCGCGGGCGGCGGGCCGGCGGCCGCGCAACCGGTCGAGCGGCGAGCCGGGCTGGATGCCCGCCAGGTGGTCGATGACGTCAGCGATCATGTGGAGCTCAATTCTGTGGAGGGAACCCATCCGAGCGCGGGCGCGACCTCGGTCGCCAGCAGCTCGATCGAGCGGAGGATGAGCGGGTGCGGCGGGTCCACCGAGTGCACCTGGAGGACCAGGTCGGTGACCCGTTCGAGGGTGGGGTCGGCCTTGAGGCTCTCGATGACGTCCTGCGGCGTGCCCACGTGCACGTCGAACGCGGCGATGCGCCGGTCGAGGTCGCTGTCCGGCAGCTCGAACGGCAGCCGCCCCCGCCCCAGCCCGAGCTCGGCGTAACACAGCGCCTCGGGCCGGCTGTCGGCCACGAACGCGGTCCGGGAGGCCATGATCCGCGGGGCCGCGCCGGGCGGCAGGTGTTCGAGGTAGGCGTCCACGATGGGCCGCTGGATCTGGGCCAGCGTGGCCTGCGGGTCGTCGGCCGGGCGGGGCTGGGTGCGCGACAGCATGAGCCCGTGGCCCGCCCGCCCCGCGCGTACGCCGCCGCCGACCGAGAACGTCGCCTGCCAGACCGCCTCCAGCAGCCTCGGCGCGGGCGGGTAGAGCCGGTTGTTACCGCCGAGGTCACCTCCGGACCAGGCGTTGAGCAGCACCTCCAGGTGCTCGGCGTAGACGGCCGAGCGCTCCGCGCTGTCGTGCCCGAACGGCGCGAACGACGCGGGCGTCCCGCCGCTGCCCACGCCGACCTCCAGCCGCCCGCCGGTGAGCAGGTCGAGCACGGCGGTGTCCTCGGCCACCCGCACCGGCTGCTCCAGCGGGAGCGTGATGATCCCGGTGCCGAGCCTGATGCGGCTGGTACGGGCGGCCACGTGGGCGAGGAACACCAGCGGCGCCGGCAGGCCGCCCTCCGCGCCGTCGAAGTGGTGCTGCGCGACCCAGGCCGTGTCGAACCCGTACGCCTCGGCGTGGGCGATCTGCTCGGTGGCCAGCCGGTAGCGCTCGCCCGCGGGCACGTCGTCCAGCAGCCGGGTGAAGAAGCCGAGCCTCATATCGCGGGCTCCGGGATGGCGGCCAGGAGCTCGCGGGTGTATTCGTGCCGGGGGTCGGTGAAGACCCGCCGGGTCGTTCCTGATTCCACGATTCTTCCCTTGTTCATGACGGAGACGGTGTGCGAGATCTGCCGCACCACCGCCAGGTCGTGCGAGATGAAGAGGTACGTCAGCCCCAGGTCGCGCTGGAGCTGTTCGAGCAGGTCGAGGATCTGCGCCTGCACGGTGACGTCGAGGGCGGAGACGGCCTCGTCGAGCACGACGACCTCGGGCCCGGCCGCCAGCGCGCGGGCGATGGCCACCCGCTGCCGCTGGCCGCCGGACAGCTCGCGCGGCCTGCGGGTGAGCACGTCCCGCGGCAGCGCGACCCGGTCCAGCAGGTCGAGCACGCGGGCCCGCCGCTCGGCCCGGTCCCCCAGCCGGAAGTTGCGCAACGGCTCCTCCACGATGTCGCCGATCGGCTGCCGGGGGTCCAGCGAGCCGTACGGGTTCTGGTGGACGAGCTGCACGTGCCGGCGGAACCCGCGGCCCTCCCCGGCCCCGGCGATGGTCACCGTTCCCGAGGTGGGCTCGGCGAACCGCACCACCATCCGGGCCGTGGTCGTCTTGCCCGAGCCGGACTCGCCCACGAGCGCGTGCGTGGTGCCGCGGGCCACCTCGAACGAGACCCCGTCCACCGCCCTGAACCCCTTGAACTCCTTGACCAGGTCGCGCACCACGATCGCGGGCTCGCCCTCGGGAGGGGGGTCGCGGAACGGGGACGCCGACAGCGACGGGGCGTCGTTCAGCAGGCGCTTGGTGTAGTCGGCCGCCGGGGACGCCAGCACCTCCGCCGTCCGGCCCTGTTCCTCGATCCGGCCGCCCTTCATGACGACCAGCCGGTCGGAGCGGGCGGCGGCCACGCCCAGGTCGTGGGTCACCAGCAGCAGCGCGGTGCCGGACTCCGCGCGAAGGTCGTCGATGAGGTCCAGGATGCGCCGCTGCACGGTGACGTCCAGGGCGCTGGTGGGCTCGTCGGCGATGATCAGGCGGGGTTCGAGCGCGATCGCGATGGCGATGAGCACGCGCTGCCGCATGCCGCCGGACAGCTCGTGCGGGTACTGGCGGGCCCGCGCCTCCGGGTCCGGCAGCCCCACGCGGGCCAGCAGGTCGACGACCCGGCTCCGGATCGCCCGCCGGTCGCCGCGCTTGTGGATGCGCAGCACCTCGGCGATCTGCGCTCCGACGGTCTTGACCGGGTCCAGCGAGCTGGACGGGTCCTGGGGGATCAGGCCGATCTGCGCGCCGCGTACCGACTCCATGCGCTTCGACGACCAGGACGCCAGGTCGGCGTCGCCCAGCAGGATCCGGCCCGCCTCCACGGCGCCGTTCGAGGGCAGCAGGCCGATGACGGCGTGCGCGGTGGTGGACTTGCCCGATCCCGACTCGCCGACGACGGCGACGACCTCGCCGGGCTCCACGGTGAAGGAGACGCCCTCGACCGCGTGCCTGCCGCCGTAGGAGACGGCCAGGTCACGGACCTCCAGCAGGCTCACTCCGGCCTCCCGATCGAACGGCTGATGCGGCCGGCGGCGAGCACCACCGTGACCACGACGGCGCCCGGCAGGGTGGTCAGCCACCACGACGTGGCCAGGTAGTTGCGCCCCTCCGAGATGAGCAGGCCCCACTCGGGCGTGGGCGGCTCGGCGCCGTACCCGAGGAAGCCGAGCGTCGAGATCGCCAGGATGGCCATCCCGAACTGCAGCGCCGCGAGCGCGATGACCGGGCCGAGCGAGTTGGGCAGCACGTGCCGCCACAGCACGGCCAGGAACCGGCCGCCGCTGCCGAACGCGGCCTCCACGTAGTCGGTGCGCCGCACCCGGACCACCTCCGAGCGCGACAGCCGGGCGAAGGCCGCGACCGAGCCCACGCCGACCGCGATGGCCACGTTCACGGTGCCGGGGCCGAGCAGGATGATCACGGTCAGGGCCAGGAGCAGGCCGGGCACCGACAGCAGCACGTCCACGATCCGCATGACGGCCTCGTCCAGCACCCCGCCGACGGATCCGGCCAGCAGCCCGAGCAGCGTGCCCAGCACCAGGCCCACCGCCACGGCCACGAACGCGCCCGACAGCGAGTGCACGGCCCCGTGCACCACCCGCGCGAACAGGTCGCGTCCCACCGCGTCGGTGCCGAACAGGTGGTACGCGCTCGGCGCCTGCAGCTTCTCGGCCGGGACGCCCGCGATCGGGTCGTACCCGGTGAACAGGCCCGGCAGGACCGCCCAGAGCACGGCCAGGCCGATCACCGCCCACGCCAGCACCAGCCCGCCCCCGCGCTTCACGAGGCCGCCTTGAGCCGCGGGTCGAGCACCGGGAACAGCACGTCCACCACCAGGTTGACCAGCACGAACACGGCCGCCGCGAGCACCACGATCGCCAGCATCACCGGCGTGTCCTGGGCGTTGACGGCCTGCTCGGTCAGCCGCCCGATGCCGCCGCGCCCGAAGACCGTCTCGGTCACGACCGACCCGGCGATCAGCTCGCCCAGCGTCAGCCCCGCCACGGTCAGCGTCGGCAGCACGGCGTTGCGGGCCACGTGCCGCCACAGGATCCACCACCGCGAGGCGCCCTTGGCCGCCACCACGGGCACGAACGCCTGCGTGGAGACCTGGTCCATGCTGCGCGCCAGCACCTGGGCGATCGGCGCGGAGATGGGCACCGCCAGCGTGAGCACCGGCAGGACGAGCTGCTGCACCGGCCCGCCGCCGATGACGGGCACCAGCTTGAGCCGGAACGAGAACACCTGGATGAGCAGGATGCCCAGCCAGAACGCCGGGACCGACACGAACACCGACGGCACCGACAGCAGCGCGTTCCTGAGCCAGGAGGTCCTGCTGTAGCCGGCCGCGAACGCGATCAGCACGGCGATCAGCACCGCCAGCACGAACGCGGCCGAGGCCAGCTTCGCCGTCTCCGGCAGCGCCTCGCCCAGCCGCTCGACGACCGGCGTGCCGGTGTCGATCGAGTAGCCGAACGAGCCACGCAGGAAGCCGAGCAGGGTGTTCAGGTAGTCGAGGAGCGGGGGGTCCCCGGCGCCGTAGTAGGCCCGGATCTCGGCGATCTGCTGCGGCGACAGGCCCAGCTCGGGGTTCTGGAACTTGATCAGGACCGAGTCGCCGGGCAGCAGCTGCAGCAGCACGTAGCTCGCCGTGAAGGCGATCCAGAGCACGAGCGCCGCCTGCCCGACCCGGCCGAGCAGGTACCTGGTCACTGCTGCGACTTCCACACCGAGTAGAACCACGGCCTGGCGACCGCCTCGAAGGCCACCCCCTGGACGTACGGGGCCCCGCCGTAGACCTGCGGCTCCTCGAAGAGCGGGATCGCGTAGCCCTGGTCGAGCACGTACCGCTGGATCTCGGCGACCTTGGCGTTGCGCTTGGCGACGTCGGGCTCGGCCGACTCCTCCTCCAGCAGCTTGTCCAGCTTGGTGTCGTCGGACAGGATGACGTCGCGGTTCTTGCTGTGGAAGTGGCTCTTGATCACGTCCTGGTCGGCGCGCCCGACCATGCCGTGCTGGATGGCGGTCTTCTCGGCGTTCTTGATGTCCACGGCCTGGGTGCCCGCGTCGGCGGGGCGGATCTCCAGCTTCACGCCGAGCTTGGCCCACTGCTGGCCGACGAGTTCGAGCGTCTGCTTCGACAGCGGCTGCGGGCCGGAGACGAACACGCCGAGTTGCAACCGCACGCCGTCCTTGGCCCGGATGCCGTCGGCGCCCCTGGCCCAGCCGGCCTCGTCGAGGAGCCGGTTGGCCCTGTCGGGGTCGTAGGCGAGGTCCTTCGACAGGTCCACGTAGCCCTGCGCCAGGTGGCTGAGCACCGAGGTGGCCGGCGGGTAACTGGAGGTGAAGAGGGTGTCGACGACCTCCTTGGCGTTCGTGCCGGCCTGGAGCGCCTTGCGGACCTTGATGTCCTTCAGGATGCTGTTGCGCGGCCGCAGGTAGAGGCCGTTGTTGACGCCTCGCGTGGGCTCGGCGTAGATCTGGAAGCCCGCGTCCTTGACGGTCTTCTCGTCGTACGCCTGGACGTACCTGACGAAGTCGGCCTGGCCGGAGGTGAGGGCGCCGACGCGCACGTTGTCCTCGGGCGTCACGATGATCTTGATTTCGTCCAGATACGCGCGGCCCTGGTGCTTCGACGCCGGCGGCGCCCAGTTGTAGTCCCTGCGCGCGACCAGGTCCACCTCCTTGTCGACGACCTGGTTCTTCAGCGTGAAGGGGCCGGAGCCGACGATGTTCTTGAGCTGGCACTGCTGCTCGTACGGCAGCGAGATCGTCTTCTTGGACACCAGCCCGGCGCCGATGACCGAGGTGCCCTGGAGGAAGCCGGGCGACGGCTTGTCGAAGTGGAAGCGCACGGTCAGCGGGTCGACGACCTCGCTGCGCTCGTAGTTGTTGACGAACTCGGCGACGGGCAGCTTGAGCTTCTCGTCGCCCAGGCCGTACACGTCGAAGTTGGCCGCCACGGTGGAGGCGTCCAGCGGGCTGCCGTCGCTGAACGTCACGCCGTCGCGCAGGTGGAACGTGTACTCGGTGGCGTCCTTGTTCACCTCCCACTTGGTGGCGATCCACGGCTCGATCTCGAGCGTCTTCGGGTTCTGCCAGGTGAGCTTGTCGGTGATCTGGTTGAGGATGCCGCCGTTGGGATAGAACCCGGCAGCCGGCAGGTAGAGGCAGGTCGGGGGCTGGTGCTCGAGGTAGGTGAGCGTGCCGCCGTAGACCGGCTGCCCGCCGCTCCTGGCCGACTGGGCAGCTCCGCCACCGCCACAGGCGCCGAGAAGCCCCACGACGGCGAGCATCGCGGTGCTCGCCGTGGCTGTGGTGCGCAGTCTGGAGGATGACATGGGGGATCTGCCCTTCGTTGTACGGGAGCCATCGGCGTAAACCACTATAACCTACCTACAAAGCAGGAAATAGACACGCAGCCGGGCATATCCGCCTTGGGAGCGCTATGCGGGTTCGGCGGAGTCCACGATGTCGGCGAGCGTGATCTCGCCCAGCAGGGCGTCCTCGTGGCTGCGCAGCTGGGCCCAGATCACGGCCAGCGGCGCGGCGGCCTTCGGGAAGGGCCGGGTCGCCTGCTCCACCCCTTCGGTGACGCGGATGATGTCGGCCAGGGCGATCTCCTTGGCCGGGCGGGCGAGCCAGTAGCCTCCGTCGGGGCCGCGCTGGCTGTGGATGAGGCCAGCCCTGCGGAGCTGGAGCAGGATGTTGTCACAGAAGCGGCGCGGGATTTCCTGGGTGGCGGCGATCCATTCCGCGTGCAAAGGGCCGTCCGCCGCGGCCAGGGCGAGCATGGCGCCGAGAGCGTACTGGGTGCGGGCAGAGATTCTCATAGGCATCAATGCGTCGGGCTCGGCTCCCCCATGGGAAGCCGAGCCTGCGCGCGCGGCCTCAGGCGGAGGCCGTCTCCTCCTCTGCCGCCGCACGGACCTGCAGCTCGGACTCGACCGCTTCGACCGACTCGTTGGCCTTGTCACGGCGGTACTCGCGGACCGACCAGGCGATGGCGGCCGCCCAGATGACGGCGATGACGATGTACGCGACCGCCTGGACGCCGCCGGAGGCCTTGATCCAGTCACTGCGCAGCAGGCTGCGCACGTTGGTCAGCACGATGACGCCGCCCACGGCCGAGCCGAGGATGCGCGGCGGGATGTGCCGGACGAGCCAGGCGGCGATCGGCGCGGCGATGACGCCGCCGAGCAGCAGCACGGCCACCCAGGCGAAGTCGATGTTCTCGGAGCCGATGCCGACGAAGAAGCCGATGCTGGCGGCGATGGCGACGAGGAACTCGCTCGCGTCGACCGAGCCGACCACCTTGCGCGGGGCCAGGCGGCCGCTGGCCAGGATGGCGGGGGTGCCGACGGGGCCCCAGCCGCCACCGCCGGTCGCGTCGACGAAACCGGCCAGCAGGCCGAGGGGGGCGAGGAAGCGCCTGCGCAGCGGCTTGCCCAGGTTGCCGCGCGGCAGGCCGAAGGCGGTGAAGCGGATGAGGATGTAGACGCCCAGCGTGAGCAGGATGAGCGACATGACCGGGGCGGCGACCTCGGTGGAGAGGCTGGACAGGAACGTCGCGCCGGCGAAGGCGCCGATCGCTCCCGGGACGCCGATCTTGGCGACGACCTTCCAGTCGACGTTGCCGAAGCGCCAGTGGGAGATGCCCGAGGCGAGAGTGGTGCCGATTTCCGCGAGGTGGACGGTCGCCGAGGCGGCCGCCGCATTGGTGCCGATGGCCAGCAGAAGCGTGGTCGACGTGACGCCGTAGGCCATGCCCAGGCTTCCGTCGACGAGCTGGGCCGCGAAACCGACCAGCCCGAGCAGGATGAGCGCTCGCACAACCGCCCCTTTCCCTATCTTTCCTACTATCCAAGTAGGGTTAAGGATTTATTAGTTTCAAGATCGAGTCAAGTCATGGACTGCTCTTCGTGCACAAGCCCGTACGTCGGGGTCCGGATCGCCGGTGGCGGCGCGCAGTGCGGCGGCCACTTCGGAGTCGCGGCACGCGACTCCAGCGGGACGCCCGCGGCACCAACGCCTCCAGCGCGGCGGCCGGCCGCCGACCTGCCAAGCGGTCACCGCGAAGCCGTCGCCGCGAATCCAGGCGCCCAGCCGTAGCCCCAGCGCCGTCCGCCCCGCGCCGTCCCCGACACCGCCGTCCTCGCACCGCCACCCCCGCGTCGGCGTCCGGTGTAGCCCCGAGGCGGCCTCTCAGTGCTCGTCCACCCCGTCGCCTCAGCCTGCCGACCAGCCCCGCGAACGGCGCACGCCAAAGCACCCGCCCCCCGCGGCGAGGGGGGCGAGTGCGGCCCGTAGGTGGGCGGCGAGCTTGCCGTACCGCCGAAGGCCGCCCGAACAGTGGCGAGGCGGGGCGGGCCGGCTGGATCGCGGGGGCCTGGTCCGTCAGGCCGCCCGCAGGGGACGGAGGGCGCCGCCCCAGGCGAGGACCTGGTCGAGCACCGCGCCCAGCTTGTCCTCGTGGACGGCGGCGGGCTTGAAGTGAGCCATGTTCTCGAAGTCCGTGAAGAGTGAGAGCGACACCTGCTGCGACACGGTGGCCACGCCGACCAGGGACAGGATCGAGCGCAGGTGCTCGACGGCCCGGGGCGCGCCGTCCACCCCGTACCCGACGAAACCGGCCGCCTTGTTCTGCCACTCGGCGAACAGGAAGTCGACGCCGTCCTTGAGCGCGCCCGGGATCGAGTGGTTGTACTCGGGCGTCACGAAGACGAACGCGTCGAAGGAGGCGATCTTCTCGGACCACCGCTTGGTGTGGTCGTGCGCGTAGTCGCCCATGGCGGGGACGTTCGGCTCGTCCAGGTGGCGCAGGTCGTAGTCCTTCAGGTCCACCAGTTCGTACTCGGCGTCGCCGCGCTTGGCCGCCAGCTCGTGGGCCCACTGCGCCACCGCCTCGCCGTTGCGGCCGGGACGGGTGCTCCCCATGATGATGCCAACCCTGATCATGTCAATCGGTCCTCTCAGAGGGTCAGGAAATGCCTGACCCACAGTAGGAGCCGAGGTTGAGATATCCAATGCTTCAAAAGCTACTTTTTATACGCGAGAGTCTCCTGCCTTAGACTGGGGGCATGGACGTGCTGAGCGACGTCGTCGCCCTCATGCGTACCGGCCGCCCGACCTCCGTCCGCGTCTCCTGGCGGGCCCCCTGGGGCAAGGAGTTCCCGAAGGTGCCCGGGTCCGCCGGTTTCCAGATGGTGCTGCGCGGGTCCTGCTGGCTCATCCCGCCCGGCGGCGACCCCGTGCCGCTGAGCGTGGGCGACGTGGTCTTCTTCCCGCACGGCGACGGGTACGGCCTGGCCGACAGCCCCGGTACGCCGCTCGCCGCGCCGACCTGCAACCCGTACCTGGACACCGAGCTGTTCGCCTCGACCATCATGGGCGGCGACGGGGCCGAGACGGTCACCCTCTGCTGCGGCTACCAGCTCGACCCCACCAGGACCCACCCGATCCTGGGCGCGCTGCCCGACGTGATCCACCTGCCGACGACGCTCGGCCACCACCCCGAGCTCCGGGCCGCCGTCGAGCTGCTCGCCGGCGAGATCGACAACCCCCGGCCGGGCGCCGACACCGTCGTCACGTCCCTGCTCGACGTCCTCCAGCTCTACATCCTGCGGGCCTGGTTCGACCTGGAGTCCGAGGCGTGCAGGGACTCAGGCTGGGCCGCCGCGCTGGTCGACCCTGCCATCGGCCGCGCGCTGGACGCCATCCACCGCGCCCCCGCCCGCCACTGGACGGTCGAGTCGCTCGGCGCCCACGCCGGGCTCTCACGCGCCGGCTTCGCCCGCCGCTTCACCGCCCTCGTCGGGCAGCCGCCGCTGGCGTACCTCACGTGGTGGCGCCTGGCCACGGCGGCCCGCATCCTGCGCGAGTCCGACGTCTCGGTGGCGGAGGTGGCGCGGCGGGTCGGGTACGGGTCGGAGTTCGCGTTCGGGAACGCCTTCAAGCGGCAGTACGGTCTGGCGCCCGGGAAGTACCGCCGCCAAGTGTGCGAAGAGGCGCGTACGGCCTCCTGAGCGCGCCAGATGTGATTTGGGGGGTGGCTGGGGCACATGGGGATCAGCTACCCCACAATGGAGCAATGGCATACCCTCCGCAGCCTCCCCCGCCCCAGCCCCAGCCGGAAGGCCCGTGGGGCGCGCAAGGAGCGCCGCAGGGGTACGGCCCGCAGCAACAGCAGCAGTACGGCCCCCCGCAGCCCGGCTCCGGTCAGGGACAACCGGGATACGGCCAACCCGGACACCCGGCTCCACCCGGGCAGGGCGCCCCGCAACCTGGCTACGGCCCGCCCCCTGGGCAGGGATCTCCCGGGTACGGGCCTGGACAGGGGTCCCCTCCATCCGGATACGGCCCGCAGAGCGGGCAGGGCGGCTACGGGGCCGGCCAGGGGCAGCCGCCCGGACCGGGCGTGCCGCCGTACGGTAACCCGACTGGGCCCCAAGGGACGCTGCTGCTCCCCGCCCCAGGCCCCGTCCCAGGGCCGCCCCCTCCCCCGGCCCCACCGGCGAAGAGCACCAACGCCCTGGTCATCGGCCTGGTCGTGGGCCTGGTCTCGGTCCTCCTGATCGGTGGCGGCGTCGTCGCGTTCCTCTACATGCGCGACAGCGGCCAGAAACCGCCCGTCGCGCTGCCGACCGCCGAGCCCGTCCCCACGACCACAACCGCACCGCCGTCCCACTCCCCGTCGGACCCGCCCGCCTCCGAGCCCGCCGAGCCCTCACCGGCCCCCAGCGACACGCCGTCCAGCACCTCGAAGCGCGCGGATCCCGGCTCGCCGCTCACCGACGACGAGTTCGAGGACTGGGACTTCAAGCTGGGAGACGTGAAGCTCCAGGCCAAGAAGGTCGCCGGCTGGACCTACGACAGCTGCGACCCGGTGGACGGCAAGGGCGTGCTGGCCAAGAACGACTGTCAGCGCGCCGTCCAGCTCGCGTACTCGGCGTACGGCGGGCACATCAAGGCGGTCCAACTCGTGCTGTCCTTCCCCAGCGAGGGTGCCGCCAAGACGACGGCCACGCGCCTGGCGTCGCTCACCTCGGACGCGGTCAAGTGGCACACGGACAAGACGCACAAGACCTACGCCTACGGAAAGATGCGCTCGGGCGTGTCCAAGAAGTACCTGGTCATCACGGTCCTCACCGCGGACAAGGCCGCCAAGCCCATGGCCACGTACTACCACCAGTACCTGCAGAGCGATATCGCGAACTACTTCCTCTTCCGCGACCTCACCATCACCAGCTGATCGTCACCGCCGCCCGCGAACTGGCCGAGTCCGAGGGCCGGGACGCCGTGACGACCCGGCGCCTGTCGGAGCGCGTCGAATACAGCCGGCCGGTGCTCTACAGCCACTTCAAGGGCAAGGACGCCATCGTGCGGGAGGTGGCGATCGAGGGGTTCACGGAGCTGACGAGCAAGCTCCGAGCGGCGCGAACGGCGGGCGGCGAGCCCAAGGAGGTGCTGCGGGCGGCGTTCGGCGAGTTCGTGCTCGCGCTGGAGCCGGTGGCCGGTGAGCACCACCCGGGCGTCTTCGCCGAGGTGGTGTGGGCCGCCCTGCACGGCCAGGCCACCCTGGCCCACGACCGGCGGATCCCGGCCGAGCATCAGGGGATCAGGATCGACCTCCTCATCGACCACCTCACCCGCCCCGCCTGAACGGACCCCTCTGGGCGGATCCGGACGGCGGGCGCACACCGGCGGCATGGCATTCGACGTCGACGATCTTCTCCGCCTGTGGACCAGTCCACTCCCTCCGGCAGGCGAGGCGGAGGCGGCGTTCCGGGAGTATTACACCGACCCCGTACGGGTCAACGGCGCCCTGCACGCCCTCGACGCCGTCGCCCTCACCCGGCCCGCCTGACCCAGCGCTAAGACAGCAGCCCCAGCCGCCGTCCGGCCGCGGCCGCCTGCGTGCGGGTGGAGACCTCCAGCTTCCCCAGGATGTTGGACACGTGCACGCTGACCGTCTTCTGCGCGATGAACAGCCGTTCCGCGATCTCCCGGTTGGTCAGGCCCTCGGCGACCAGCCGCAGCACCTCCGCCTCCCGGGCCGTCAGCCCGCCGTCACCCTGACCGCCGCCGTGCCCGCCGGTCTGCACGAACCGGGCCCGCCGCCCGAACTCCAGCAGCGCGTTCGCCAGCGGCGTGGCCCGCAGCCGCTCCGCCGTCTCCCGCGCCAGGGCCCACTCCGCCTGCGCCTCCTCCCGGTCGCCGGCCGCCAGCAGCGCCTCGGCCAGCCGCCAGCGGGCCCGCGCCACCTCGTAGACGAACCCGTAGTCGAACGCGTCCACGACCCGGCGCCACAGCTCCACGTCGAGCCGCCCGTGCACGCGATGCCACTCGGCCTCCACCCGCGCGGCCCAGGCCAGCCCCTCGGGCCCCAGGTGGCCGGGCACGCCGGTGGGCCCGGAGTCGACGGCGAGGCGGGCGCGGGCGCGCAGCTCGTCGGCCCCCTCTGTGGTGCCGAGCTCAGCCAGCGCCCACAGCCCGACGGCGGCCACCCGCAGCACCCACGCGTAGCCATCGACCATCGGCGCCATGACCGCCCGCACGTGGTCGAGCGCCGTCGCGGGGTCGCCTTGCCAGAGCGCGTGCTCGGCGGCCAGGCCACGGGAGATGTACGCGGGCAGCTCGTCGTACCAGAACGGCCGCACCCAGCTCAGCCGCGCCTCGACCGCGGGCAGACCCCGCGCCACCTCGATGAACAGCGCGAACGACGACAGGGTCGCCTCCGGCAGCGTGCCCACCCGCGCGCCGAAGCCGGCCGCGACCGCCTCGGCCTGGTCCCACTCACCGGCCACGTAGTGGATCAGGAACCGCAGGAAGCGCAGGTCGGTGCCGTACGTGCTCCACTTGAGCCCGGTCTCGGACGCCATGCGGACACCGGCGTCGGCCACCTCGGCGGCCTTGGCCAGCAGGCCCTGCTCGTAGTGGATGCGGGCGTGCTGGAAATGGGCGCGCAGGTCCATCGCCAGGTCGCCGGTGCCCTCGGCGGAGGCGCTCTCGACCAGCTCGTGGGCCCTGGCCACGTCGCCCTGGTGCTCCACGTAGACGGCCAGCGTGAGGAGGGCGCCCACCTCGGCGTCCCTGGCGCCGGACGCGCGCGCGGTCTCCAGCGCCCGCGTGGTCAGGGCCTCGATGTCGCGGTGGCGCGGGCTCCACAGCAGGGTGCGGGCATGCGTGGCCAGGGCGCGGGCCAGCGCGGGCTGATCCTCGGCGCTCTCCACCGCGCGCTCCGCCGCCGCGATGGCGCCCGGCTGGTCGTCGGCTTCGTAGAGGTAATAGGCCAGGCGTTCGCTGACCTCGGACGTCGGCGGCAGGGCCTTGAGCTGGGTGATCGCGCGATGGTTGTCGCCGCTGTCGGCCGCCGACACGGCGCTGCGGAGCGCCAGCGCGAACCGGCTCTCCCCGGCCAGCTCCGCCGCGCCCTCGACCCGGTCCCACAGGCCGAGCACCTGGTCGTAGTGGCTGTGCGCCTCGGCCGGAGCCCCGAGCCGCTCGGCCAGGCGCCCCGCCTCGGCGGAGGCCGCCAGCGCCCCGGCCAGGTCATGACCGGCGAGGTGGTGGTGGGCCAGCTCGGCGGGTGAGGTCAGCAGCTTGGCGAAGGCGGCGTGCAGCCGCGTGCGCTCGCCGGGCAGCAGATCGGTGTAGACCGCCTCCTGCAGCAGGGCGTGGCGGAAGGTGTAGCCGTAGCCGTCGACCCTGAGCAGCCCGCGCGAGACGATCTCCCTGACCGCCTCCTCGAACTCCGCCAGCGGCAGCCCCGACACCTCCCGCAGCAGCTCGTCCTCCACCCGCCGGCCCGCCACGGCGGCGGCTCGCAGCACCCGCTGCCCGGCCTCCGACAGCAGCTCGACCCTGGACATCAGCAGGCTGGCCAGCCCGTCGGGCAGGCTGTCGCCCTCGGCCATCGCCGCGAACAGCTCCTCCGCGTAGAACGGGTTGCCGTCGGCGCGGGTCACGATGAGGCCGAGCTCCTGAGCGCCCACCTCCCCCATGGTGGCGACATAGTCGGACATGTCACCGGAGCCCAGCGGCCCCAGCTCGACGCCCATCACCGTGGGCAGCCGCCGCAGCTCGGCCAGCACCGAGCGGAGCGGGTGGCGCCGGTGGAGGTCGTCGGTGCGGTAGGTGCCGACCACGCAGACCCGCTCGCTCTGCACCATGCGGCTGAGGAAGACCAGCAGGTCGCGGGTGGACCGGTCGGCCCAGTGCAGGTCCTCGATCACGAACACCACCGGCTGCACGTCGGCCAGCAGACCCAGCAGCGAGCCGAACAGCCGCTGCTGGGTGAGCCCCGCCGAAGGGGCGCTCTCCATGCCCGGCAGCAGCTGGCCCAGCATGGGATGGGCGGCGGCGGCCTCGCGCACGGCGGGCTCCGCGCCGCGCAGCGCGTCGGCCAGCGGCAGGTAGGGCAGCGCGTCGCCCAGCTCGGCGCACTGGCCGACCAGCACGTGGAAACCGCGCTTGCGGGCCTCGGACACCAGCTCCGAGATCAGCCGGGTCTTGCCGATGCCCGCGTCTCCGCCGACGAGCGCCACCCCGGCCGTGCCCTCGGCTGCCGACCGCAGCACCCGCACAAGTCCGGACAACTCCGCAGAGCGCCCGACGAGAAGACCGTTCACGCCAGAAACTATGCCACGCGCCACTGACATCCCATTGGTCCAGGAAACCGGACCAAGATTGGTCCTCATCTACATACCAAAGGCATTTTACGCTGCTGTTTCGTGATCCATCCAACGACTTTTGCCCTCTTCGTCACGGCCTCGCTCGCCCTGGTGCTCATCCCCGGCCCGAATCACCTCTACATCACCGCCAGGGGCCTCTCCCAGGGCCGGGCGGCGGGCCTGGCCAGCGCGTTCGGCGTGGAGGCCGGCACGCTCGTGCACATCGCGGCCGCCGCCGCGGGCCTCTCGTACGTGATCTCGCAGTCGGCGACGCTGTTCGCGGTCGTCAAGTGGGCCGGGGTCGCGTACCTTGTCTATCTCGGCATCCGCGCGTTCACCGGCAAGGAGACGGAGGGCGTGGCGCCGCCGCCCCAGCCGCTGCGCAAGGTCTTCCTCGAAGGCGTGCTGGTCAACGTGCTGAACCCCAAGGTGGCGCTGTTCTTCCTGGCGTTCCTGCCGCAGTTCGTGCACCCGGAGGCGGGCTCGCCGGCGCTCCAGGTGGTGCTGTTCGGCCTGACGCTGCTGCTCCTGGGGCTGATCTCCGACATCGTGTACGCGTGCACCGCCGGCGCCCTCGGCACCCGGCTCACCGCCCGGGCCAGGACCCTCCGGTACGTCAGCGGCTTCGTCTACCTGGGACTGGGAGTGGCCACGGCGTTCGCCGGGAGAAAATGACCCCATGGCGCCGAGGAAACAGCAGGAGATCTTCGATGCGACGTTGCGGCTGGTGGCGGAGAAGGGCTACGACGGCCTGACCGTCGAGGGGGTCGCCGAGCACTCGGGCGTCAACAAGACGACGATCTACCGCTGGTGGCCGTCCAAGGCCGCGCTGCTGGGGGCGGCGCTGGTGGAGGCCGACGTGCTGGGGTTCGAGGCGCCGGACACGGGGAGCCTACGCGGTGACCTGGTCGCGCTGGTCGAGGGGGTGAAGCGGCTGCTCACCGAGCCGCCGTCCAGCGACATCGCCGTCGCCGCGCTGGCCGCCGCCGTCCGCCACCCCGAGCTGGACGCCCGCCGCTTCTTCGCCGACCGCTTCGCGCGGGAGCGGGAGATCTTCGAGCGTGCGGTACGGCGGGGCGAGCTGAAGGAGTCGGTCGACCCGATGCTGATCGTCGACCTGCTGGCCGGGGCCGTGTGGATGCGGGCGGTCTTCCGCGGCCTGCCCGTCGCCGACGACTTCCCCACCGCGGCGGTCTCTGCCTTGCTCGACGGGCTCGCGAGGGAGCGCCGTCGCCTGGACTGAGGAGCGGCGGGAGCGTAGCGACCAGAGCGACGAGGGAAGGCGACGGCGCCCCAGCGACCGAGCCGCCTCACGAAGTGAGGCCATGAACGCCGGCTTCTGAGAGGGCGGCTGGGATGCGGTCCAGCACCGGGTGGGGTACCAGCCCGTACGCGTAGAAGTCCACGGCGAGGGCGCCGGCCGCCTTCGCGCCCCGGGCCTTGGCCACCAGCCGGTCCGTCGAGTCGCTGTCCGGGTAGCCGGGCCGCAGCACCGCCCGCACCTCCCGGTCCTTGCCCACGGACCGCAGGTAGGCGCCCACGTCGTCGGCCACCCGAGCCGCGTCCCGCGCGTACGCGAGCACCCCGAAGGCCGGGACGAGGTCGCCCAGCGCCACCAGGTCGACCCCGAGCTGCCAGGCGTCGTGCGCCGCGAGCCCGGGCGTGGGCAGCCCGTCCGTGTAGCCCTTGACCGCGCCGGTCGAGTCGATGAACACCAGCTTGGAGCCCTCGTCGGCCACCGCGGAGGCCACCTCGGACACCAGCGTGGTGACGGTCTCGGACCGGGCCCGCGCGTAGGCCACGACCTCGGGCCCCGCGTACGCGGTGAGCGCGGCGCGGGTCACCTCCCCCTGCGCGGGCGGGTCGCCGTCGAACACGCCGCCCACGATCCTGGCGCACTCGTCGCGCGCCACTTCGGCGTTCACGCCCAGGTCGGTGGCGCGACGCATGCAGTAGTCGCAGAAGCAGAGCCCGAACAGGTACGCGTCCATCGGCCCCAGCGGCACGAACGAGCGCTGCGGTTTGAGCGGCCTGAAGTGCAGCGACTCCGCCACCACGCTGTCGACCCCGAGCCTGGCCACCGCCCTGGCCAGCGCCACCGCGTACTCGCGCACGTCGGGGTGGGCGGGGCACAGGTCGGTGAGCGAGCCGCGGTCGCCGAAGCAGTCGCGTACGGTCACGTCCGGATGCTTCGTGCCGAGCGTGGCGTTGCGCAGGAAGACCGTCCATCCGTGGAGCTTCATGGACCGCTTCGCACAAGCCTCGCGAAGCCCGTCGAGGGCGTTCAGATAGCCGGGCACGGGAGACAGGCGGAGCCCGGCGAACAAATCGGACGGCGGGGGGAAGTGCGCCCCGTCGTGGCGGATGGTCAGCCGGGACAGTCCGTGCGGGGTGACGTCGCGGGAGGCGTGGTGCACGGCGCCGACGGTGATGCCGCTCACGCCGTACGCGCTGATCCTGTCGAGCACCCGCTCGACGCCCTCGCCGCGCAGGTCCTCGACGAAGACGTACACCGAACTGTCCACAACCAGACCTTAAGCGCTCTTGTGAGCGACGAAGTCGATCTCCACCAGGATGTTCATCAGCTCGGATCCTACGGTGGTGCGAACGGGGTACGGCTGGCTGAAATAGGACTTGTAAACCTCGTTGTAGGCGGCGAAGTCGCGCTTGAGGTGCTGCAAGTGGACCGTGGACTTGATCACATCGTCGAAGCCGAGGCCGTGGGCGGCCAGGATGGCGCCGAGGTTGCGCATGACCTGGTGCGTCTGGGTGGCCACGTCGTCGCCGACGATCTCACCGGTCTGCGGGTCGAGCGGGCCCATGCCAGAGGTGTAGACGAAGTCCCCCACCACGAGGCCCTGCGAGTAGGCGCCGATCGGGGCCGCGCCTTCGGTGGTCCTGAGCTCCTTTTTCACCGTGTCTCCCTAGAAGTTGGTGGTTATCTGGCCAACGACACGGTAGTCCTGGTCCACCAGGGGCAGCACGCGCCACTTGTCGAACGCGGTGCAGGGATGGGAGATGCCGAAGGCCAGCAGGTCACCGGGCTTGAGCCCGTCGGCGCGCACGACCGTCTGCTGGTCCTGCATCTTCACGATCGTGACGCCGTCGCGGCGCGGGATGGGCAGCCCCTCGTCGTAGGGCGCGTCCCGCTTGCCCATGCCCACGATCGCCAGCCCGGGCTCGGGCGTGGACAGCACGTGCGCCCAGACCTCCAGCGCCGGGCGCAGCTCCCCGTCGATGCGGTTGAACGGGGTGCGCTCGCGGTAGTAGCCGTCGTCGTGGGTGACGTACGCGCCGCTGCGCAGCAGGATCCTGGCCTGGGTGGTGACGAGTTCGCGGCCGATCACGTCGAACCACTGGCTGCCGCCCACGGTCAGGATCGGGCTCTTGAGGCGGACGTACTCGACGGCCTCCTGCAGCAAGTCCAGATATTTCCGGACATCGTCGGCGGTCTTCAGCGCGCCCTCGTACCCGGCGACCCCGGCCAGCTCGACGCCGGGATTCTGCTGCACGTACGCCACCAGGCTCAGCAGCTGCTCCAGCGACCGGCACCCGGCTCGTCCGCCTTCGTGCCCCAGCTCCACCAACACCCGGAACGGCCGGGACGTGGCATGCCGAGCGAGAATGTCCACCCCGGCCTCGGAGTCCACGAAGCTCAGGAACTCGAACGCGGGATCCCGCTCCAGCTCGCCCGCGGCCCAGTCGAGCCCCGCGGGGTCCACGAGCTGGTTGGCCACCAGGATCCGGCCCACCCCGAACCCGCGGACCACCCGCGCCTGGCGCGGCGTCGCGACGGTGAGCCCCCAGGCGCCCGCTTCGAGCTGGAGTGCGGCGATCTCAGCGGACATGTGCGTCTTGGCGTGCGGCGCCAGCTCCATGCCGTGATCGCGGACGAAGGCCGCCATCGTCTCGATGTTGTGCTCCAGCGCGTCCCGGTGCACGACCATGAGGGGGAGTTCGAGCCCACCCGCGAAGATCTGCTGCCCGAGCACAACACCCCTTTCATCCGCGTCCGACCCTATCTCAGACCTTCGCCCCAATCATGGACGAAGCGCACGCCCCGGAGTGGCGCCGGTCAGCTCTCCCCCGGCCAGCACGCGTACCCCCGACACGAGCACGTCGTCGACCCCGGCCGCGAGCGTGCGCGGCGCCTCGTAGGTCGCCCGGTCGCCCACCGCCGCCGGGTCGAACACCACCACGTCGGCCGCGAACCCGCTCCTCACCAGCCCCCGGTCCGTCAGCCCGAAGCGCCTGGCCGGGTGGGAGGCCAGGTGCACCACGGCCTGCTCCCAGGTCCAGTCGGCCAGCTCCCGCACGTGCCGGCCGAGGAACCTGGCGAACGCCCCGAACCCCCGCGGATGCGGATGGCCGCCCACATAGATGCCGTCGGAGCCGCCGGTGTGTGCGGGATGCCGGAGCATCCTGCGTACCGACTCCTCCCCTTCCGGGCCCTCGTCGGGGCGCGCGGACACGACGCCCGCCTCCAGCCGCGTCTCCGTCAGGAGACGGCGGCAGAACTCGGCGGGCGCCGCCCCGTCCCGCTCGGCCGCCGCCACGATGGTCAGGCCCTCGGCCCACTCCATCCCCGGGGCGTGCGAGACGGTCAGCCGCGGCCAGACGGCGTCGAGCGTCGGCCACCAGCCGTCCAGCTCGTCCGACGCGATCATCTCCAGCGCCCGGTCGGTCTCGGCGCCCGGCACGGAGCCGGGCAGCACGACCATGGCCAGGATCGTGTTGCCGCGCAGGTAGGGGTAGGTGTCGAAGGTGAGGTCCACGCCCTTGCCGAGCGCCTCCTCGACCAGCGGGAGCAGCACGTCCGCGGGGCCGTGCAGGTGGGAGACGTGCACGGCGGCGCCGGAGCGCTCGGCGATGTCCATGACCTCGGTCATGCCCACGCCGGCCTGGGGGCCGTACGCGCGCATGTGGGTGACGTACGGGAGGCCACCGAGCGGGGCGCACAGGGCGGCCAGCTCCTCGGCGGTGGCGTAGCGGCCGGGGAGGTATTCGAGGCCGGTCGACAGGCCGACCGCCCCCTCCGACAGGCCCCGCTCGACGTGCCGCAGCATGGCCGCCAGCTCGTCGCGGGAGGGCGGCTCGGGCGAGGGCCCCATGACGTCGTAGCGGATGGTGCCGTGCGGGAGGAGGTACGCGCTGTTCAGCGCCACGGCGCGGTCGTAGCCGCCGAGCAGCTCGCCGACGGTCAGCGGCCCGTCGGCGGCGACCCGGCCGTTGACGGTCAGCGGGCCGTTGACGGCGGCGAAGTAGCGGGAGGCGTAGGCGACGGTGGCGGCCGAGCCGGGGGCGAAGGACAAACCGTCCTGCCCCAGCACGAACGTGGTCACCCCCTGCCGGAGCGCCGCCCGCTGGACCGCAGGGTCGAACACGGCCGCGTCACCGTGGGCGTGACAGTCGACGAAGCCGGGCGCGACGAACCGCCCCGTCGCGTCGATCACGGTCTCCGCCTCGGCGCCGCCCAGCCTCCCGATCGCCGCGATCTTGCCGCCCGCGACCGCGACGTCCGCCCGGTACGGCGGGGCACCCGTCCCGTCGAGCACCCGGCCGCCGTTGATGACTACGTCGAACCTCACACCAAGATTCAATCAGAGCCGCGCGAATACGCCGGAGGGCATTGCACGGACTTGTCGATCGGCCGGGCGGCCAGCACGGCCCGGGCCCGTGCCCGGTCGAGGTTCCAGCCGTTCCAGGGGTCGGGGCGGGCCAGGCCGTTGGCCGCGACCACGTCGGCCAGCACGCAGCTGCGCTGCGGCTCCGGCAGCTTGTCCAGCGCCGGTACGGCCTCCGCGCCGAGGTCGCCCAGGTAGTCGGAGTCCAGCTTGGTCACGCCGCGCACCTCGACCTGCGTGTGGGCGACCTGGAGGTCGGGGTTCACGATGGCGAACGCGCCCAGGCCCAGCCCGGTCACCAGCACGACCGTACGCGGCAGCCAGCCGGAACCCCGGCCCAGGAGCCGCGCCGCCCCCGCCAGCAGCACCAGCGCGAACAGCGTGCCCAGCCACCACACCGTGGCCTGCACGGACAGGCGCAGCCTGGACAGGCCGTACGCCTCGGTGTAGAGGTTCATGCGGTGCAGGGCAGAAGCCAGCACCACCATGGTCAGCCCGCACAGCACGCCGAGCAGCACGGCCAGCAGCCAGCGTTCGCGCCGCTCGACCTTGAGCATCCCGCTGGCGACCGCCACGATGCCCAGCACGAACACGCTGACCACCACGAGCTGGAAGAACCCCTGCCTGGCGTACTCGGCATAGGTGAGCCCGGCCGTCTTCAGCACCCAGGTGTTGCCGCCGAACAGCGCCGTGATCTGCACCGCCACGAACGAGGCGAACAGCAGGTTCACCGCCGTGAGAGGCACGATCCAGACGCTCCTGCTCACACTGAACTTCGGCTCCGGCCCCACGGGGTCGACCACCGGCCTGAGCGCGACCAGCACCACGGCGGCCAGCAGCACGGCGAACAGCGCGAACAGGAAGATCCGCACCGGCGCCGACTCCGCCCAGTCCGGCGCGGTCGTCAGCCGTTCCAGGAAGGAGGCGAACACCGCGTCCGCCGAGGCGAACAGCAGCCCGAACACCAGGAGGAGCACAGCCGTGATGCCCAGCGCGGCCAGCATCGGCAGGACGCGCCGCTTGGCGGACAGCTTCTTCAGCGGCTGGGCCAGGAACCACGGCACCGGGCCGAGCGCGAGCATCACGGACACGCCGCCCCTGATCACGCCGAGCCACCCGGCCCCGGCTCCCGACACGGCCAGCGCGCCCAGACCGGCCCCCGCCACGAGCAGGATCGCGACCAGCCAGTCGGCGTCGCGCACCGCCGCCATCGAGATCAGGAAGTACGCCGTCAGCCCGAACGCCACCGTCCACGGCGTCATCCGCCGCAACACGGCAGGCAGCGCCGCCGCGCCCAGGACCATGGCGACCAGCACGATCCCCAGGCCGACCTGTGCCTCGGGCAACGCCACCGCCGCGAACACCCCGGCCCCGGCCGCCGCGGGCAGCAGCCAGCGGGGCGAGTCGGGCAGCTCGGGCCTGGGGAAGAGGGGCGGCGGCACGTAGGGCGGCGGCCCTCCCTGATTCCGGTACGGCGCCGGAACCGGCGGGCTCCCCGCACCCGGGTGATTGCCCGTGGTGTGGGCCGCGGCCGGACTGCCCGCTGCCTGGCCCGCGGCCGGACTGCCCGCTGCCTGGCCCGCAGCCGGACTGCCCGCCTGGCCCGCGGACGGGCCGCCCATCGTCGGAGCCATGGGCGCGCCGCCTGTCGCCCGGGCCGCATGCGGTTCGCCCGCGCCCTGAGCCGCCGGTGGATAGCCCGCCGCCGCTTGGGCCGCCGACTGGTACGCCGCGACCTGCGCCGACTGGTAGGCCGCCACGGCCGCCCGGCGTCCGGACCCGGCCCCCATCCCCGCGCCGACCGCGCCCATGAGCGCGGTGCACATGACGAGCGTGACGAGGGCCATCCCGTCGCTGACGGCCACGCTGACGAGCACGGCGGCGAACAGGCCGGTCATGAACCCGACCAGCACCCCGACGACCGCACCCCCGATCATCCTGACGAACGGGCTGCCCACCGACGGCCCCGCCGGCACCCCAGCCCCACGCCCAGCGCCCCCCGCGACAACGCCACCGGCGGACGCGCCCACTCCTGCTGCGGGCCCTGGGGGCGCGCCCGCTCCTGCCGCAAGCCCGGGAGCCGCGGCGGCGCCTGCCGCCTTCTCACCTTCGGCGGCGTCGCGGCCGGGCGTGGCGGCCGTGCCCAGGGCCGCGAGCGCCGCGAGTCCGGCGGCACTCTCATCGGCGGCACCACGTCCAGCCGCGACATCGGCAGACGCACCGGCCATCGCCGGCGCCCCAACATCGGCAGACGCACCAGCCGTCACCGGAGCCGCAACACCGGCAGGCGCACCGGCCAACGCCGGAGCCGCAAGCCCGGCAGCGGCGTCACCGTCGGCCACCGCCCCCGCCGTCTTGGCACCGTCCTCGGCCGAGGCGGCGGCCACCAGATCCCCCTCTGCGGCGCGATCGCGAGTCTCGGGACCCGGCGTCGTCGAGGCCGTGACGTCCAGGGCCTCCGGCAGGTGCTCGGTCCCCGCGCCCCGCTCGCCACCGTCCAGCGGCACATCCGCCATCGTCGTCCTCCCTGGTAAATCGACCACCATGCGACATCCCGCACAGTCGTCGATGCGAATGGAACCCCCGTGCAGCTCGACGATCTCCTTCACGATGGCCAGCCCCAGCCCGGCGCCCCCGGAGTCGGCCGCCCGCCCGGCGTCGAGCCGGGAGAAGCGCTCGAACACGCGCCCCCTGGCCGCGACCGGGATCCCCGGCCCCTGGTCGGCGACGGCCAACCGCACCCCGGCCCCCTCCGCCGCGACGGTCACGGTCACCACCCCGTCCGAGGGGCTGTGCCGTACCGCGTTGTCCAGGAGGTTCGCCAGGACCTGCGCCAGCAGGTCGGGGTCGGCGCGCACCACCAGGTCGGCGGGGGCCGACGCCCGGATCACGACGTCCTCGCGGGCCAGCGCCCCCTCGCGCACCGCCTGCTCGACCAGCGGCGCCAGTTCGATGGCCTCGGGCTCGATCAGGCGTACGCCCGAGTCCAGCCGCGACAGGTCCAGGAGCTGGGCCACGAGGCGGCCGAGCCGCTCGGTCTGGGCGAGCGCGGTCCGCATGGTCACGGGGTCAGGGGCGGAGACGCCGTCCACGACGTTCTCCAGGACCGCGCGCAGGCCGGTGATGGGAGTGCGAAGCTCGTGGCTGACGTTCGCGATGAGCTCGCGCCGCTGCCGGTCCACCTCGCCGAGGTCGGCGGCCATCGCGTTGAACGCCCTGGCCAGCTCCCCGACCTCGTCGCGGGACGTGGCGGTGACGCGCAGCCCGTACAGGCCCTTGGCGATCGTCTGGGCGGCGCTGGCCATCTGGCGCAGCGGCTTGGTCATCCCCATGGCCAGCAGTTGCACCATGATCAACGCCAGGACCACGGCGACCGCGATGCGTACCTCGCGGGACAGGCCCGAGTTGAGCCCGACCTCGTTCACCACGAACGCGGTCCCCACGGCCAGCACGATCACGATGCCGAGCTTGACCTTGATGCGGCCGAGGAAGTCGAGCGGCCTCATCGGCGCACCAGGGCGTAGCCGACGCCGTGCACCGTGCGCACCACGTCGGAGCCCAGTTTGCGGCGCAGCGCCCGGACGTGGCTGTCGACGGTCCTGGTCGCCGCCGCCTCCGAGAAGCCCCACACGTCCGACAGCAGCCGGTCCCGCTCGAACACCTGCCCGGGGCGCTCCGCCAACCGGCGCAGCAGGTCGAACTCCGTCCTGGTGAGCTGCGCCTCCACGCCCCCGACGAACACCCGGCGGGCCGCCGTGTCGATCTCCACCTCGCCGACCCTGATCACCGTGTCCTCGGCCGCGAGCTGGGCCGCCCGCTCGACCCTGCGCAGCAGCGCGTGGATCCTGGCCACGAGCTCGCGCATGCTGAACGGCTTGGCCAGATAGTCGTCGGCCCCGACGCCGAGCCCGACCAGCACGTCGGTCTCCTCGCCGAGCGCGGTCAGCATGAGCACGGGCACCGGCCTGGCCGCCTGCATCCGGCGGCACACCTCTAACCCGTCGAGCCCCGGCAGCAGCCGGTCGAGGATCACCAGGTCCGGTTCCGCCTTGCCGTACTGGATCAGGGCATCCTGCCCGTCGCCGGCCACCCTGACGTCGAAGCCCTCGGCGGCCAGCCGGTTCCGTACGGCCAGCGCGATCGTCTGATCATCCTCGACCACGAGGATGCGTCGCTGCTCTGCCACGTACGAAAGCCTAGAAGCGGCCTGTGCAGACGACACTCCTAAATTTGTGCACATACAGTGCAGACTTGGCTGGTGAACACAGCCGGATACCTCCGCCGCATCGGCCTGCCCAGCCTCATCAACGCCCCCACCAGCGCGGAGAACCTGCGGGCGCTCCATGCCGCGCACCTCGAAAAGGTCCCGTACGAGGCGCTGGAGATCTGGCTCGACCGCCCCACCACCGTCGATCCCGTCGAGTCCGCCGAGCGCATCATCGGGGGGCGCGGCGGCTACTGCTACCACCTCAACGGCGCGTTCTCCGAGCTGATCAGGTCGCTGGGGTACGACGTGACCAGGCACGTCGGCGGGGTCCAGATCCGCGGCAACGAGCCCGGCATCACCGCCAACCACCTGGTGCTCACCGTGCGCGGCCTGCCGTCGGAGGACAATCCGGGCGGTGGGTGGCTGGTCGACCTCGGGCTCGGGGACGGGTTCCACGAGCCGCTGCCGCTGGTGGAGGGCACGTACGAGCAGGGGCCGTTCACGTACGTCCTGCGCCCGTCGGAGATCGCGCCGGGCGGCTGGCGGCTCGAACATGATCCGAGCGGCTCTTTCGAAGGCATGGACTTCGACCCGGCCCCCACGGACATGTCGGCGTTCGTCGATATGCACCGTCATTTGACGACGTCACCGACGTCCGGGTTCGTGCGCATCGCCACCGTCCAGCGGCGCGACGCGTACGGCGTGGACAGCCTGCGCGGGCTCATGCTGAAGCGCATCGGCGGCCGGACGCTCTCGGTCACCCTGGACAACGCCCGCGACTACTACGCGGCGCTGGCGGACATCTTCCTGCTCCCGCTCACCGACGTGAGCGGCCCGGAGAAGGAGAAGCTGTGGCGCAGACTGTACGAGGCGCATGAGGCCTGGCTGACCAGTGACGCGACGTGACAGCCTTGCGCTATCGTGCACCTCGACATGGGTGAGACCCGGAAGCTGGCCGGTCGCTACCGGCTGCTGAATCCCCTGGCCGCGGGCTCCGTCCGGCTGGCCTTCGACGAGTCGGAGCACCGCGATGTCACGGTCAGGGAGCTGCGGGTTCCGGCCGAGCTGCGCGACGCCGCCCTGGAGGAGGCCCGCCGCGCGTCCGGGCTCCGGCACGCCTCGATCGTGCGGGTGCTCGACGTGGTGATCGAGGACCAGACGCCGTGGCTGGTCATGGAGTTCGTGTCGGGGGCGTCGCTGGAGCAGACCGTACGCGCCCGCCGCCCGCTGCCGGTCGCGCAGGCGGCCAGGATCGGCGTCTGCGTCCTGTCCGCCCTGACGACGGCGCACGAGGCCGGGATCGTCCACGGGCGTGTGGAGCCCGGCAACGTCCTGCTCACCCCGACGGGCCGGGCGGTGCTCACCGGCTTCGGCTTCCCCAGCCTCAGCATGCTGCCCTCCGCGGACCTGTGGTCCCTGGCCGCCACACTGCACTTCGCGGTGGAGGGCCGCCCGCCCGGCCAGGTGCCCGCGGAGGGCGCGGACCCGCTCAGGACGTTGGTCAGAGCCATGCTGCACCCGGCGGGGCCACCGGCGATGGACGTGATCCGCGAGACCCTGGACCTCCTGGCCGTGAGCCGACCGCTGGACGTGATCATCGGGCTGTTCGGGCCGCTGCCGATCCCCGTGGTGGCCACGATGGGGCTCGCCCTGATCGACCAGCTTCAGGCCGGGGAGGAGTTCCACGGCGGGATCCAGCCCGGCAACGTCCTCATCGACGCCCGGGGCCGGGCCCATCTGACCCCGCTGCTGAGGTCGGGAACGCTCCCGGCCTACACGGCCCCGGAGGCCTCCGCCACCCTGGCCGCCGACCTGTGGTCCCTGGGCGCCACGCTCTTCACCGCCGTCGAGGGCGTGCCGCCCTCGCCCGGCGCGCCGCTGACCAGAGCGGGCGCGCTGGCTCACGTGCTGTTCCGCCTTTTGTCCGGCAATCCGTTGGAACGTCCCACTCCGGATGAGCTCCGCCGCGACCTCGAGTTGGTACGGCGCGTCCCCAACATTTGAGATACATCGCGAAACGGAACCAAAGCGATGGCTCACTCGTTGGACAGGCGACGCAGAATGTGGGAGAGGCGGGGCACGCGCTCCGTGTTCGGAAGAGGCTCGGAGGAAGTTGAGTATGTCGCCAATCCAGAAGTACGCCATTGGCGCAGGCGCCGCGGTTCTGCTCTCGCTGATCTTCTTGCCCGGGTGGATCACCCTGCTGGTCGTCCTCGGCGTGATCGCCGCCCCCGTGGTCGGCTACCTGATGCTCGACCCGTCGCAGCGCGAGCGGCTCAAGAGGGCCCGCAGGCGCGGCATCGGCCACTGAACTCCGCGCGGCGGGGGCCGGACGAGGCCTCCGCCGCGGGCTCAGGCGTCCATCGCGGGCTCAGGCGTCCGCCGTCGCCGCCGCCTGCTCCGTCTGCACGCGCTGGGTCACCCGGCGCTCGATGTAGAACGACAGGAACGGCACCGTGCCCCCGACCATGACGCCGAGCATGTACTGCCACGTCCAGCGCGCCTTCATGCCCAGGTTCATGACCGCGACCAGGTAGAGCATGTAGAGCCCGCCGTGGATGGGCGCGATGACCTTCGACAGCGTCGGGTCGCCGAAGCCGTAACGCACCACCATGGCCACGCAGAGCACGAGCAGCATGCACCCGACCACGTACGCGAGCACCCGGAAGGGCTTCAGAGCCGATTCCACGATTAACCTTCCAGAGCCATCTCAGGGGACTTGGCACGATCCCGATCGGTTCGTACGGCATCGCGTACGAAGTGGAACCACATAAACACGGCGAATCCTGCGAAGATCCACCAATTGGCGGCATATGCCAGGTTACGCCAGGTCAGCGTGCCACCCACCACCGGCGGCTGGATCTTGACCTGCGCCAGCGAGCCGGACGGCGGCTGGGCCACGACGAAGCCGGTGCGTACCTGCTGGCCGCTCCACAGGTTGACCAGCTCACCCGTGGACACCGTCTGCACCTGACCGGCGGGCAGACCCTCGGCGCGCCGCTGCACGCTGTCGGTGCCCTGCTGCGGCCGCAGCCGCCCGGCCACCGTGACCCTGCCCTGCGGCACCGCGGAGATCGCCGGGTCGTCCGCCTTGGCCGTCCAGCCCCGCACCACCGGCATCAGCGTGCCGTCGTCGAGCCGGAGCGGCGTGAGCACCCAGTAGCCGCGGTCGCGCGAGACGTTGCCGCCGGGGGCGTCGACGTCGGCCCGCCGGTCGGCGACCAGGAGCTGGCGGCCGGCCTCGTAGACGCCCTCCGCCGTGACCTTGCGCCCCACGAGCTCACCGCTCAGCTGCGGGCCCACCTGGGCGAGCGTGCCGACCGCGACGGGCCCGGGATCGGTGGAGGAGTGCGGCTTTCCCGAATCTTGGAAAACGCCGAGCTGCCAGCGCCCGAGCAGGATGAACGCGACGAGGACCCCGATCGTGAGCAGGTGCAGCCCCATGAGACGGGGGGAGAGCAGGGTCCTCAACATGCTTCAAAGCTATCCGCCGGGTGGGGTGGTCCCCTAATCAGCCCATGCCAACCGATACCAACAAACAGTGCAAACGGCACAGGCGCTCACGCTAGGCTGCTGGCCATGTCTGACCAGCATATCGACCCTTCGGGCAGCACCCAGCAGTTCAAGGCTTTCGCGCAGCGCCGCGAGCAGGAAGCCGCCGCCACCCCCAAGAAGTCCCCCGTCGTACCGATCATCGCGGTCGTCGTCGCGATCGTGATCGTCGGCGTCGCCGCCTTCCTCCTGCTGAAGTAACCCCAGATCTGATCGACCCGCCGCGGGGGCCGTGGCGGGTTCTCGCCGTTCACGCAACCATCCCTCCGGCCCGCCCAACGACGCGCGGGCCCTCGGCCACCCCGCCTCCCCTTTCGTACGCCGCTCCGGCCCGCGAGGCGGACGCCTCCCCAAGACCCTCAGCCGAGACGCAACGACGCACAGCCCCCACCCACCGCCGCACAGGGCTGAGGCGCGCCACGATCAACGAGCAAGCGGCCCGCTGCCGGGTTGCGGTAAGGCCAGGAGCGGGATAGCGGCGCATGATTCAGACCGCACGAGCGGCGGTGCAGGCGCACCGGCTGCGGGGCAGGCGCACGGGCAGCGGGGCAGCCTAGCGGGCGTGCGGGTAGCGGGCGGGCGGGTAGCGGGCGGGCGTGCGGGTAGCCGACGGGCGTGAGGGGGGGTCACTCTGGACCTCCTCAAGGCGGGGTTATTAAATTGGATATAGCGTCCAATAAGCGCCGCCCCGGGAGGTCATATGCCAGGGTTAGCGATCATCGGGTCCGGGTTCGCCGGGATCGGCATGGCCATCAAGCTCAAAGAGGCGGGGTTCCACGACTTCGTCATCCTGGAGAAGGCCGCCGACCTGGGCGGCACCTGGCGGGACAACACCTACCCCGGCTGCGCGTGCGACGTCCCCTCGCACATGTACTCCTACTCGTACGAGCTGAACCCGGGCTGGTCCCGCATGTTCTCCCCGCAGGAGGAGATCTGGGACTACATGCGCTCGTGCGCCGACAAGTACGGCGTGACCCCGCACATCCGATACGGCAAGCGCGTCGTCGCGCTCGAGTACGACGACGACAGGCGCGACTGGTCGGTCACCACGGACGACGGGGCGACGTTGCGGGTGAACGCCGTGGTGTCGGCCATCGGCGCCCTACATATACCGAAATTTCCCGAAATTTCGGGGCGCGAGTCCTTCACCGGCCCCGCCTTCCACTCCGCCGAATGGGACCACTCGATCGACCTGACCGGCAAGCGCGTGGCCGTCGTCGGCACCGGCGCCTCCGCCATCCAGTTCGTCCCCCAGCTCGCGCCCACCGTCGACCACCTGACCATCTTCCAGCGCACTCCCCCGTGGATCCATCCCAAGCCGGACTTCGCCATCACCCCTGCCGCCCGCCGGATCCTCGGCCTCCCCGGCATGGCCAGGACCATGCGCAACGCCATCTACTGGGCCCTGGAGACGCGGGCGCTCGGCTTCACCGTCGACCCGCGCCTGATGAAGGCCCACGAGAAGCTGGCCCTCCGGCATCTCGAAGCCCAGGTCCCCGACCCGGACCTGCGCCGCAGGCTCACCCCCGGCTACCTGATCGGCTGCAAGCGCATCCTCATCTCCAGCGACTACTATCCCGCCGTCACCAGGGACAACGTCGAGCTGGTGACCGACGGGATCACCGAGATCAGGCCGCGTTCGGTCGTGGACTCCTCCGGCGCCGAGCACGAGGCCGACGCGATCATCTACGGCACCGGCTTCAAGGTCGTGGACGCGCTGCAGGAGCAGCACATCGTCGGCAAGGGCGGCCGCAAGCTCCAGGACGCCTGGCAGGACGGCATCGAGACCTACTACGGCATCACCACGGCCGGCTTCCCGAACCTGTTCTTCCTGCTCGGCCCCAACACCGGCCTCGGGCACAACTCGGTCGTGTTCATGATCGAGTCGCAGGTCCGCCACGTCATCGACTGCCTCCGCCTGCTGTCGAGGACGCAGGCCAGGGCCGTGGACGTGAAGCCGGACGCGCAGCGGGCGTTCGCCCGCCGCCTGCGCGAACGGCTCGACCCCCTCGTCTGGAACGCGGGCGGCTGCGACTCCTGGTATCTGGACGAGCACGGAGTGAACCGGACGATCTGGCCGGGCTTCACCTTCGAGTACTGGGCGCGTACCAGGAGGGTGAAACCCAGCGCGTACGAGCTCATCTACTGAGGTGCCGGCAAGTGACCCGCCTATAGGCGGGAGGTGAAGGCCCACGCGGGAAGGCCCCCCAAGAGCCTGAGCGCGCCCAAGTCCGTACTTTAGAACCCGGCGTGACCACGCCTGGTCTTCCCTAATTTCTGGGGCCGGTCCTGGAGCTGGATGTACGTGCGGATGCTGGCCAGATTCGCGCCGCCGATCGAGCCCGCATAGTAGGAGCGGGACCACAAGTGCCCACCCACAGATAATTGCGAACGTGAACGCTGTATTCCTGGCGGAGGTAGCGGGCCGAGACGCCCTTCAACGAGTTGACGAGGGAGGAGAGGGGGCGACCTTCGGCGGGTAGTGAACGAGGAGATGAACGTGGTCGTCCTCGCCGTTGAACTCGGTCAGTTCGCATTCGCGCTTCTCGCACACCTCTTTCATGACCCGTTCGCAGCGCTTCAGCATGGGGTTGGTGAAGACGTGCCGCCGATATTTCGTGACAAAACCCAAATGTGCGGAGAGGGCGTGAACGCAGTGACGTCCTATCGGGATATCGAGGTTCGGTTCCCACCGCGGTGACATACACCAAACGATAGGGTGAGCCGCGTGGGGCTGGAGAAACGCAACCGTGCTCATGTCGCGCGCCTGGAATTGGACCAGCGGCAGATCGCCGTCTTGGACGGTCAGGCGCACAACGCGCGCGCAGTGTGGAACCTGCTGCACGAGTTTTTCACCTTCCGGCAAGGCCGGTTCGCGTCGTTGGCCCAATGCGACGAGGCCATCCGGGTCGCCCGCAAGGAGATCGACTGGCTCAAAGACCTGCCCGCGCAAGCGGCGCAAGCCGTCCTGAAGACCTACCGGCAGGCGTGGGCGAACTTCTTCAACCCCGGCCATCCGGCCAAACGCCCCAGGTTCAAGGGCCGCCTCTCCTCCCGAATGGTCGTGGACGTCCCGCAGGGGCGCGACCTGCACATCGCCCGGATCAACCGGCAGTGGGGCGCGGTCAACATCCCCAAGCTCGGCCGGGTCCGGTTCCGGTGGACCAAGGACCTGCCCGGCGTCACCCGGGGCGGCCCGGACGGGAAGATCACCGGGGCGCGGCTGGTAAAGGAGGCCAATGGGTGGCACATCGCGTTCCGTACCCAGACCAAGCAACCATTGCCCGCCCCGCACACGGGGCCGCAAACCGCGATCGACCGGGGCATCGCCGTGCCGTTGGCCCTGGCCAGCGGAGAGAAGATCTTCCACCGTAAAGATTGGCTGACAGGTGGGGAGCAGCAGCGCATGCTCCGTCTGGAACGCAAAGCCGCCCGCCAGAAACGGGCGGCGAAACCTGGTCGGCCCACCAGCACCCGGTTGAAGAGAACCTACGACCAGATCGCTCGCCTGCGCGCGAAAGCCAAGCGCCGGGCCATCGATTGGCAGCACCGAACCACCGCCAAGCTCACCGACCGGTTCAGCGTCATCGTGCTGGAAGACCTCAAGGTCAAGAACATGATGGCCTCCGCCTCCGGCACCCTCGAACAGCCGGGCAAGAACGTCGCCCAAAAGCGAGGCCTGAACCGGGTCATCGCCGGGCAGGCGTGGGGGCGCACCGCCGAGTTCCTCACCTACAAAGCCACCGACAAGGGCGGAAAGGTCCCCATCGTCCCGGCACGGGGTACCAGCCAGGAATGCCACGCCTGCCACACGATCATCGAGGGCTCCCGCGAGAGTCAGTCCCAGTTCATGTGCAGAAACACAGCATGCGGGTGGATCGGCAACGCCGACGTCAACGCCGCCCGCACCCAGCTGCATCGGTACAACTCAGCCGCCGGACGGGCGGTCACTGGACGTGGAGGCCCTGCACCACTGGGGCCGGTGAAGCGTCAAGCGACTCACGGCGGGACTACCCGCACCATCTCGCAAGGGGTGGCCGCGTAGCGGCCATGAGAATCCTCCCCATTCATTCACAGGGAGGAGCACGTCAATGAGGGAACAGGCAGAACTCGTTGCCCTCGGGGTCGGCCAGCACCACCCAGTCGTCGTGCGTGGCCAGCAGCGTGGCGCCCAGCCCGCGCAGCCGGTCGATCTCGGCGTCGAGGTCGTCGGCGCGCAGGTCGAGGTGGAGCCGGTTCTTGACGACCTTGCGCTCGGGCACGTGCTGGAACCACAGCCGCGGCGGTCCGCCCTCGACCAGCACCGTGGGGTCGTCCTCGGGGTCCTCGATGCCCTCGCCGCGCAGCCGCGTCAGCTCGGCCTCGTCGTACGGCGCCACGGCGTAGCCGTCGAGCGCCGCCGCCCAGAACCTGGCCAGCGAAGCCGGATGGCGGCAGTCCACCACCACGTCACGCAGCCGGGCCACCGGGCTTCCTCGCCTCGATGAGGAACCTGGAGGAATGGGCCACGAACGGACCCTCCGCCTCGATCCGGTCGTGCAGCTCGCGCAGCCGGTCCGCGTACCGCTCGACCGAGAAGCCCGGCACGATCCAGATCACCTTCCGCAGGAAGTAGATCACCGCCCCCACGTCGCCGAACTCCATCCGCAGCCGCTCGAACCGCAGGTCCACGACCTCGAGCCCGGCCGACTCGGCCGCCGCCCTGGCCTTGTCGGGGTCGCGGGACGAGCCGTCGTGGGGGCCCATGAAGTAGTGCGTCAGCTCCGCGACGCTCCACGGCCCGATCTGCTGCGAGAAGTAGGCGCCGCCGGGGCGCAGCACGCGGGCGATCTCCTCCCACCAGGTCGCCACCGGATGGCGGCTGGCGACCAGGTCGAAGACGCCGTCCCGGAACGGCAGGCGCGGATCATCGTCGTCGGCCACCACCCACGCCCCGCGCGGGCGCAGCCGCGAGGCGGCCAGCTTGAGGTTGGGCGGCCACGACTCGGTGGCCACGGTCACCGCCGGCAGCCTGGGCACGCCGGCCAGGATCTCGCCCCCGCCGGTCTGGATGTCGAGCGCGGCCTCGGCCCCGGCCATCCGCTCGCCGAGCAGGCCGGCGTACCCCCAGGAGGGCCGCTCCTCGCTGGCCCGGCCCGCGAGCCAGGAGAAGTCCCAGCCGTCCACGGAGGCCGTGGCGGCCTCCTGGACGAGGTCGTCATACGCGCGGCTCATTCTTCGACCTTGTCAGCGGCCCCGCCGGACGTTCAACCAAATTTCGCCATACGTCCGCATCATGCCCAGCGGCTGCGTACCGCCGCGCGGTCGATGCGGAGGTGGTCGATCAGCCCCGCGACCGGGTCGGGCCGCCCCTGCGCCAGCAGGGCGAGCACCAGCTGCCGGGGCGCCTCGGCCGCCCTGGTCTTCATCGTCGTGGCCTTGATGGCCTGGTTGATGGTGGCGCGGGCGCTCGACGTGAGCGCGGTGCTGGACACCGGCGGGTGCTTGCGCGGCGCCTGCGGCATGTCCCCGACCTCCAGGCCGAGCATGCGCAGCGCCGCCCGGTCGAGCTCGTCGAGCGCGGCCCGCGCGCCCGCCACGTCCACGCCGAGGGCGCGGGCGAGGTCGGCGTCGTGCAGGGCGCCGAGCAGCAGGTGCTCGGTGCCCATCCGCCGGTCGCCCCGCTGTCTGGCCTCATCGAACGCGGCTTTGACGATCACACCGAACCGGCTCTTCTCGAAGCCGAACATCGCGAACCCCTCACTTCCCGTATTTGGCGTGCACCGACTGCCGTGACATGCCGAGCGCGTCGCCGATCTGCTCCCAGGTCCAGCCCTGCTCCCTGGCCAGCGCCACCGACACCGCCTCGACCTGCTCGGCCAGCCGGTGCAGCGCGCCCACCGACCGCAGGCCCAAGGCCGGGTCGTTCGACCTGATCCGTTCGGAGAGCTCTGTTACGTCCACCCTGTCAGGCTAGATTGACAGCCCTCAGTTTGTCAATCTAGCCTGACAGCCATGGATGACGTGTTGATCGTGGGAGCGGGTCCCGTGGGGCTCATGCTCGCGTGCGAGCTGGGCCTGGCGGGCGTCCGCCCGATCGTGCTGGACAAGAGACCGGAGCCGAGCGAGCTGCCCAGGGCCAACGGCCTGGGCGGGCAGATCGTCGACCTGCTCGACCATCGCGGCCTGCTGGAGCGCTTCAGCGCGGGCAGCCCGTTCGCCGGGCGGCCGCCCGGGTTCCCGTTCGGCTCGGTCCCGCTGCGCTTCGAGGGGCTGGCCGACCTGCCGTTACGGCTGCTGATGATCCAGCAGCCGCGGATGGAGCGGCTGCTGGTAGAGCGCGCCAAGGAGCTCGGAGCCGAGGTCAGGCGGGGCTGCGAGGTGCTCTCGCTCGCCCAGGACGAGGAGGGGGTGACGCTGGAGCTCGCGGACGGGCTCGGCGGCCGCACGCGGATGCGGGCCCGCTACGTGGTGGGCTGCGACGGCGGGCGCAGCGGCGTACGGCGGGAGGCCGGGATCGGCTTCCCCGGCACGACCGACGACGAGGTGCTGCGGCTCGGGCACTTCGCGACCGGCGCGGACACGAGCGTCTTCGAGGCGCTGGAGACCGACGGCCTGGCGCCGGGCTGGAACCGCACCCCGAACGGCCGCCTGCTGCTCACCTCGCTCCAGCACGGCGTGCTGATCGCCGGCGTGCGCGAGAAGGGGGCTCCCGTCGACGGTCCCGTGACGCCGGAGGACTTCCGGGCGGCCGTGCGCCGCGTGCTGGGCCGGGACCTGCCCCTGAGCGGAACTCGGCCGATCTGGCTGTCCAGCACGGTCGCGCAGGCGAGGCTGGCCGAGCGGTACCGGGCGGGGCGGGTGTTCCTGGCCGGGGACGCCGCGCACCTGTTCCCCGCGGGTGGCTCGGCGCTCAACGTCGGCATGACGGACGCGGCCAACCTCGGCTGGAAGCTGGCCGCCGCGCTCCGCGGCCGGGCGCCCGACGGGCTCCTGGACACGTACGAGTCCGAGCGACGGCCCGTGGCCGAGCGCGCCCTCATGCAGACGCGGGCACAGGCGGTGCTCGACCGGCTGGAGGGCGAGGACGGGGCGGCGCTGCGGGAGCTGCTCACCGAGGTGTTCGCCTTCGAGGAGCCGCTGCGGCACGTGGCCGGGCTGCTGCACGACTCCGGCGTCCGGTACGGCCCGGCGGCGCACCCGCTGGTGGGCCGGTTCGTCCCCGACCTGACGCTGGCCGGCGGGCGGCGGGTGGCCGAGCTCATGCGCGAGGGCCGGCCCGTGCTGCTCGACCTGGGCGGCGGCGCGACGCTCGACGACGACTGGATCGACGTGGTCAGGGCCCGCGCCGACGACCCGCCCGCCGACGCGCTGCTCATCCGCCCTGACGGCTACGTCGCCTGGGCGGGCACCGACGGGCTCGCGGAAGCGGCTCAAAAGTGGTTCAAACTCACAGCCAACCGGGCTTGACCAGGCCCGATTCGTAGGCGATCACCACGAGCTGGGCGCGGTCGCGGGCGTGCAGCTTCATCATGGCCCGGCTCACGTGCGTCTTGGCCGTCGCCGGTGACATGAACAGCTTGGCCGCGATCTCGTCGTTCGTCATACCGGTCCCGACCAGGGCGAGCACCTCGCGTTCGCGCTCGGTGAGCTGGTCGAGCCCGTCGGCGGCGATCGGCTCCTTGGCCCGGGAGGCGTACTCGGCGATCAGCCGGCGCGTCACGCTCGGCGACAGCAGCGCCTCCCCCGCCGCCACCACCCGGACGGCCTGGATCAGCTCGGCCGGCTCGGTGTCCTTGACCAGGAAGCCGCTGGCGCCGCCGCGCAGCGCCTCGAAGACGTACTCGTCCAGCTCGAACGTCGTCAGGATGATGATGTGCGGCCCCGGCGGCATCTGCCGGGTGGCGGTCAGGCCGTCGGTGCCAGGCATGCGGATGTCCATCAGCACCACGTCCGGCTGGTGCTCGCCCGCCAGCCGGACGGCCTCGGCGCCGTCGGAGGCCTCGGCCACCACGGTCATGTCCGGCTGGGCGTCGAGCAGCGCCTTGAAGCCCGCCCGGACCAGCGCCTGGTCGTCGGCCAGCAGCACCTTGATCATGAGGTCTCCTCGGGTAGTGGCAGCCGGGCCTCGACCTGGAACCCCGTGCCGGACGGCCCGGCGACCAGTGTGCCGCCCAGCGCGGAGGCCCGCTCGCGCATGCCGGGGATGCCGTTGCCGCTGCCCGCCTCGGACAGCACGGGAGCGGTCGTCGCGCCGGTGTCCGCGACGTGGATGGCCAGCTCGTGCTCGGCGTACTCCAGGCGCACGCTCACCGACGAGCCGGGCGCGTACCTGGCGGCGTTGGTCAGCGACTCCTGCACGATCCGGTACGCGGCCCGCTCCACCTGCGGCGGCAGCGGCCGCGAGCCGACGCGTTTGAGCGTCACGTCCATGCCCGAGCGCTCGACCAGGTCGTCGAGGCGGTCGAGCCCGGCCGTGGGGGAACGGGGCGCCCCTTCGCGAAGGACGTTCAGGACCGAGCGCATCTCGCCCAGAACCTCCTTGGACGCCGTCTTGATGGTGGCCAGAGCGGTCTTGGCGTGTTCGGGGTTGTCGTCGATGAGGTGCAGCGCGGTGGACGCCTGCACGTGGATGAGCGAGATGTTGTGCGCGAGCACGTCGTGCAGCTCCTGCGCCATGGTCAGCCGCTCCTCGCTGGCCTGCCGCCTGGCCTCCTCCTCGGCGACGCGCTCACGCTCGGCCCGGCGCTCCCTGACGATCCTGACCAGCTCGGCCACGACCATGAGCAGCATGATGAACGTGAGGATCCACACGCTGTGGAAGAGGTCGCGGTTGCCGATCAGCCAGGCGTAGGTGATGAACGACAGCACCGTCATCGCCGCCATGAACCAGGCCATCGCCCTCTTGCCCCGCGTGACCAGCAGGAACAGCAGGACCGCGGGGCTGATGAAGCTGGGGCCGTAGGCGTACCCGCCGGCCAGGTAGAGGTCGCACGCGCCGAGCGCGGCGGCGGTGGTGAGCAGCGGGAACCGGCGGTGCAGCAGGATCGCGAGCGGCCCGATCAGCAGCAGCCCGTACGCGTACGGGTCGAGCGGTTCCCTGAGAAACCGCTGCCCCCAGGACGCGCCCTTGGCGATGACGAACTGGGCGGCCGCCACGATGAGGGCGAGATAGGGGTCGAATCCGAACTTCCCTCGCACAACCCCCTAGGCTAGATCAGCGCTCTGACCTGCGCATCATCCCGGAGTGTCAGGGGGCCCTACCACGACGGGCGTACGTGGGCCATCGTTAGGACCATGCGCCGAGTGATCGTCCCCGCAGCAGCAGTCCTCATCACGCTCGTGTCGGCCCCGCCCGCTCTTGCCGGGCCGCAGCAGAAGGTCCCGGTCGCGGAGGGGTACGGCGGCGCCGTCGCCACCGTCGACCTCGACGCCAGCAAGGCCGCCATCGCCGTGCTCAGGAGGGGAGGCAACGCCGTCGACGCCGCCGTCGCCGCGGGCGCGGTGCTGGGCGTCACGGAGCCGTACTCCGCGGGCCTGGCCGGCGGCGGCTTCATGGTGTATTACGACGCCAGGCAGCGCAAGGTCTTCTCGATCGACGGCCGTGAGACCGCCCCGCAGGCCATGACCTCGACCACGTTAGAGGGCATCCCGTTCGAGGAGGGCGTCACCAGCGGCCTGTCGGCGGGCATTCCCGGCACGGTCGCGAACTGGGAGCTGGCCCTCCGCAAATTCGGCACGATCTCGCTCAAAGAGGCCCTCCAGCCCGCCATCGACGTGGCTTCCAAGGGCTTCGTCGTCGACCAGACCTTCCACCAGCAGACTGCCGACAACGCGGCCCGGTTCAAGGACATCACCTCCACGGCCAAGCTCTACCTCCCCAACGGCGCCCCGCCGCCCGTCGGCTCGGTGTTCAGGAATCCCGAGCTGGCGGCCACGTACCGCGAGCTCGGCAGGCGCGGCCCCGGCTGGCTGTACGGCGGGCAGCTGGGCAAGGAGATCGTGGCCACCGTCAAGCAGCCGCCGGTCACCCCCAGCAGCACCCGCAACGTCCGGCCGGGCCTGATGGAGCTGTCCGACCTGCGGGCCTACCGCGCGCTCCTGCGCGAGCCCACCAAGATCTCCTACAAGGGCAAGGACGTGTACGGCATGGCGCCCCCGTCCTCCGGCGGCTCGACGGTCGGCGAGGCCCTCAACATCCTGGAAGCCCTCCCCCAGATCGGCCTGCATGAATACCTGGAGGCGTCCAGGCTGGCCTTCGCCGACCGCGGCAAGTACGTCGGCGACATCCCCGGCGTGCCGCTCAAGGAGCTGCTGTCCGACGGCTTCGCCAAGGAGCGGGCCTGCCTGATCGGCGACCGGGCGACGGCCCACCCGGCGGCGCCCGGCAGCCCGGACGGCTCGTACGAGCCCTGCGCCCAGCCCACCGGCACCGCCACCCCGATCGCAAACGAAGGCCCCGAGACCACCCATCTCGTCGTCGCCGACCGCTGGGGCAACGTGATCGCCTACAACCTGACCATCGAGTCCACCGGCGGCAACGGCATCGTGGTGCCCGGACGCGGCGTGCTGCTCAACAACGAGCTGACCGACTTCACGTTCGGCCCGGCGCCCGGCGACCCCAACCTGCCGGCCCCCGGCAAGCGGCCCCGCTCGTCGATGTCGCCGACGCTGGTGTTCGAGCACGGCAGGCCGGTGCTGGCGGTCGGGTCGCCGGGCGGCTCGACCATCATCACGACCGTGCTGCAGATCCTGGTCAACCGGTACGAGTTCGGGATGAGCCTGCCGGACGCGGTCGCCGCGCCGCGCGCCACGCAGCGCAACACCGCGCAGACCCAGGCCGAGCAGGCGTTCCTGGACAAGTACCGGGCCGAGCTGGAGGCCAAGGGGCACAGCTTCGCGCTCAACCCGGAGATCGGGGCGGCGACGGCGCTGGAGTTCGTCGGCCGGGGCCGGGTCCAGGCCGTCGCCGAGCCCGCCCGCCGCGGCGGCGGCAGCGCGCTGGTGGTGGCGCCCTAGAAGTCGCCCGCGTGGTCCTTCGCCCACTCGGCGAAGGACCGCGCGGGCCGGCCCGTCACCTGCTCGACCGTGTCGGTCAGGACAGGTGGCGGGCCGTCGAGCATCTGCGCGTAGCCGTCGAGCAGCGCGTCCACGAACGAGTCGGGGAAGGAGTCGTCGGCCAGCAGCCGCTGCCGCTCCTCCTCCCTGGTGAGCTCCTGCCAGCGCAGCGGGCGCCGGAGCGCCTCGCCGAGGATCCGCACCTGCTCGACCTGGGTCAGCACCTGCGGCCCCGTCAGCGCGTAGCGGGCCCCGTCGTGGCCGTCCGTGGTCAGCGCCCGTACGGCCACGGCGGCGATGTCGCGCTCGTGCAGCATCGCCATCGGCACCGCGCCGAACGCGCCGCGCACCACGTCTCCCGAGCGGATCTGGTCGCGCCACCAGAACGTGTTCGCGGCGAACGTGCTGGGCCGGAGCATGGCCCAGGCCAGGCCCGACTGCTCGATGCGCTGTTCGAGCTCGTTGTGCGAAAGTCCGACGGACGAGTCGGGCTGGTCGCGTACCGCTCCTGAGGAGAGCAGGACGACGCGGCGGGCGTGCCGCCTGATCGCGCCGACCACGGCGGGGGCGAGGTCCGCGGTGTGGAAGGGCCAGATGAGGAAGACCGACTCGACGCCGTCGAGGCACTGGTCGATGGTTTCGTGCTCACCTTTGACCACCTCGACGGCCTCCGGAAAGGCCGCCCAGGACGGGTCACGGGTCATGGCGCGGACGGGGTGGCCCGCCTCGACGAGCTGGTGGACGACCTGGCTGCCGACGTTTCCGGTGGCTCCTGTTACGAGAATCATGGGTCCAAGGTTGGCCCGCGGGCCGAAGCTGCCCCAATTTTTCACGATATTTCAGCAGCTTTCCTCCAGAGCACTACGCTGATCCGATGGAATCCGCCGAACTCGACGGGGTGGACCGCGGTCTGGTGCACGCGCTCCAGCTCGACGGCCGCGCCCCCTTCGCCCGGATCGCCGACGTGCTCGGCGTCTCCGAGCAGACCGTCGCCCGCCGCTACCGCAGGCTCACGGCGGCAGGCGTGATCAGGGTGGTCGGCGGCCTCGACGGCGCGCTCCTCGGCTACACGCCGTGGACCATCCGCGTACGCTGCACGCCCGACGCGGGCACCGCCATCGCCGAGGCCCTGGCCAGGAGGCCCGACACGTACTGGGTGCACCTGCTGTCCGGCGGCACCGAGATCTCGTGCTTCGCCCAGTCGCCCGACACGGTCCTGCTGGAGAAGCTGCCCCGGACCAGCCGCGTCCTGGCCATGACCGCGCATTCGCTCCTGCACGGCTTCGCCCTGCCCGACGGGTGGCAGGGGCTGGCCTGGCTCACCGAGGAGCAGGCCGACCGGCTGCGCCCCGAGCCGCGTACCGGATCGGACGGCATCGTCCTCCAGGAGGAGGACCGCCGCCTCCTGGACGTGCTGGCCAGGGACGGCCGGGCGGGATACACGGAGCTGGCCAGGGCCACCGGCTGGTCGGAGTCCACGGCCAAGCGCCGGCTGCGCCAGCTGCGCGAGTCCGGCGCGCTCGTCATCCAGCTCGACTACTCCCCCAGGCTGCTCGGCTACCGCGCCGAGGCCAGGCTGTGGATGACCGTGCGCCCCTCCGAGCTGCTCCACGTGGCCAAAACCTTCGCGGGCCACCCCGAGATCTCCTTCGCCAGCGTCACCACCGGCCCGACCAACCTCCTCGCCACCGCCATCTGCCGCGACAACGCCGACCTGTACCGCTACCTCACCGAACGGGTGAGCGCCCTGGACGCCGTCCAGACGCTGGAGACCGCCCCCGTCCTCCGGACGGTGAAACGCACCGGCGCACTACCCCCACAGGCGTACGGGCGACTCGCATGAACACTCCCCCGGGCTGACTCCGAACAGGGCCTGACGTGCGATTCGGCGCGCGCCTCCGACCGGCACGCTGGAGGCACGACGTCAAGGAGGAGACATGCACAGCTTCTGGCCGATCATCCCGTTCTTCTGGGGCCTGTTCTGGGTCGCCCTCGTCGCGATGGCCATCACGGCCCGGCGCAAGGGCTGGTGGGGCCCGCGCCACGCGCCCGCCACCGTCCCCGCCTCCCCTACCGCCGCGGCGGAGCAGATCCTCGCCGAGCGGTACGCCCGCGGCGAGATGAGCGAGGACGAGTACTTCGAGAAAGTGTCCGTTCTCAAGGGTTGGACATCCTAAACAGCACTAAGGGTGAAATTAGTGTCACTGGCCGCATTCAAGGACCGGCGTTACCGTTCGTGTACCGGATACATAGAGAGCGGGGACAGGTATGCGATCCGTCGCCAAGTTCTGCGGCCAGTGTGACTGCGGGTGCCCCGAGCTGTTCGTGGACGACACGGCGCCCATCGAGCGCCAGGTGGTCATCACCGACGACTTCGGGCAGCGCGTGGAGATGAGCCTCGACCAGTTCGGCTCGATCGTCGAGGCCGCCAAGAGCGGGTCCCTGGACAGTCTGGCGCTCGTCCGCTGAGCGCCGTCACCCTGCTGGCCGGCGGAGTCGCCGCCGGGCTGGTGGCGGGGACGGCTTCGTGCACCGCGGCGCAGGGCGGCCTGCTCATGGGTCTGGTCGATCACTGCCATGGGCGCGATCCGGCGCTGGTCGGCTGGTTCCTGGCGGGGCGGCTGGCCTCGTACACCACGGCCGGAGCGCTGCTCGGGCTGCTCGGCTCGGCCGTCAGCCTCCCGCCCGCGGCCCGCGCGGTGCTGCTCGTCGCGGCCGGCCTCACGGTGATCGTCTTCGCGGTCCGGCTGATGCGGCGCGGTCACTGCGCGACGAAGCCCGAGGCCGGCGCCCCTTCGCGGTACAAGGCGCCGCTGCTGGGCGCGGCCACCATCCTGGTGCCCTGCGGCGTCACCCTCGGCATGGAGATGATCGCGATCTCCAGCGGCTCCCCGGTGGCGGGGGCGGCGGCCATGGCGGGGTTCGTGCTCGGCACCGCTCCGGCGTTCGCGCTGCTCGGCTACGTGCTGCGGCGCGTCTCCCGCACCCGGCTGGCCCGGCTCGCCGCCTTCGTGGCCGTCGCCGCCGGGCTCTGGACCGTCGGCGCGGGGCTCACTCTGGGTGGCTGGATCGGCGGCACCCCGCCGGCCGCGTCCAAGCCGTTGCCCGCCGCCCCGGGTGCCGGCGAGCAGACCGTGACGGTCTGGGCGACCCGCGAGGGCTACCGGCCGGCCGTCGTGGCGGCACGCGCGGGAGCGCCGGTCGAGGTGGTGTTCAAGCTGGTCGACCGGGGATGCACCGGCACGGTCACGATCGGCGGGCGCGACGTCGCGCTGCCGGCCACCGTACGCCTGCCGCCGCAGCCGAAGGGCGCGCTGCGGTACGTGTGCGGGATGGGCATGTACACGGGCTTCATCGACTTCTCGTGACGCCATGTCGGCGATTACCGTTCGCAACCACGCGATCACGTGCCACCCTGGTCGCCATGGCCTGGCAAGGAGAGGTCGCGGCGCCGGCCGTACCGGCGCCGCGCGTGGGAGACGAGCCCGAGTTGCTGGCCGCCGCCGGGGCCGGCGACGCGCAGGCCGCGCACCGGCTCGGCAAGCTCTACGCCCAGCACGGCGACCGCGCGGCCGCCAGACACTGGTGGGAGCGGGCGGCCAACGCCGGCAACCTGGACAGCGCGTACAACCTGGGCGTCTGGCACGAGAAGCACGGCAGCCTGGTGGACGCCGTCATGTGGTACGAGCTCGCGGCCGGCGCCGGCGACGCCGAGGCGGCGAGCAACCTGGCGACGCTCCTGCTGGAGCAGCGCGGCGACCCCGACAGGGCCCGGCGCTGGTACGAGGTCGCGGCCCACGGCGGCTCCAGCACCGCGGCCCGCAGGCTGGCGCTGATGTGCGAGGACGCGGGCGAGCTGCCGGCGGCCCGCGAATGGCACCGCACGGCGGCCGCGGAGGGCGACATGGCCTCGGCGCACGACCTGGGCTTCCTGGCCTACGCGACGGGCGACGACGAGGAGACCGTGCGCTGGTGGGAGTACGCGGCCAGGGGCGGCCACTCCGACTCGGCGTACTGCATGGGCCTCTACCTGCACGCCAGCCGCGATCCCGAGGGCGCGGAGGCCTACTACCGGCTGGCCGCCAAGAGCGAGCACCCGGGCGCCGCCTCCCGGCTCGGCGAGATCGCGCTGTCCATGGGCGACCTGCGTACCGCCCGCGCCTGGTTCGAGCAGGCCGCCAACGCCGGGCGCGGGTACGACCAGCGGATGGCCGGGTTCGTCTGCGTCGAGCTGCGGGACTGCGCGGCGGCCAGCCACTGGTTCGGCCGGGCGGCGGCCGGCGGGGACGCCGAGGCGGCCTTCAACTACGGTCTGCTGCTGATCGCCGAGTTCGGCGACCTGGCGGGCGGTCAGCACTGGTTCAGGCAGGCGGCGCGGGCCGGGCACCGCGGGGCCGCCGTCGAGCTGGGCGGGCTGCTGTCGGTGGCCGGTGAGCTGGGCGAGGCGCAGGAATGGCTGTCGGATCCGCCGCCGCCCACGTGGGGGCGGCACGCCGAGCCGGAGCTGGCCGCCAGGGCCGAGCTGGCCGCGGCGGCCACCGGGCGCAGGGGCGGGGCGGCGCTGGACGTGGGCGACCTGACCGAGGTGCTCGGCACGTGGGATCTGGTGACCCGGCCGCTGCACGACCACTCCGACGTGATCGGGTGGCTGGTGGCGCGCAGCGGGCTGCACCCGAGCGCGGTCGAGCACCTGGCGTCGGTGCGCGGCACGCTGCTGCGCCCCGGGAGCGCTCCGTGGCCGAGCTGCGGCGAGGTCGAGCACGTGCTGGCCACCGCCCGTGACCTGCGCAAGCGCCTGGGCGTGCGCTGAGCGGCACACGCCCGGGCGCTTGGCGGTCGTCAGACCAGTTCCGCCACCGGGGTGAACGGCAGGCCGAGCGCCTCGGCCACCGGCCCGTTGGTGAGCCGGCCGTCGTGCGTGTTGAGCCCGCCCGCGAGGCCGGCGTCGGTCCTGAGCGCCTCGCGCCAGCCGAGGTCGGCCAGCTTGACCGCGTACGGGAGCGTCGCGTTCGTCAGGGCGTACGTGGAGGTGTTGGCCACGGAGCCCGGCATGTTGGCCACGCAGTAGAAGACCGACTCGTGCACCTTGTACGTCGGCTCGGCGTGCGTGGTCGGGCGCGAGTCCTCGAAGCAGCCGCCCTGGTCGATGGCGATGTCGACGAGCACGGAGCCCGGCTTCATGCGCGAGACCAGGTCGTTGGAGACCAGCGTCGGGGCCTTGGCGCCGGGGATCAGGACCGCGCCGATGACCAGGTCGGCCTGCAGGACCTCCTGCTCGATCGCGTACGACGTCGAGACCAGCGTCTTGAGCCGGCCCTGGTAGATGGCGTCGATGAAGCGCAGGCGGTCGATGTTCGTGTCGAGCACGGTGACGTCGGCGCCCATGCCCACGGCGATCTGGGCGGCGTTGAGGCCGGACACCCCGCCGCCGATCACCACCAGCTTCGCTGGTGGCACGCCGGGCACGCCGCCCATCAGGACGCCGCGACCGCCGTTGCTGTGCTCATTAACCCCACGCATCAGGTTGTAGGCGCCCACCTGGGGCGCGAGGCGGCCGGCGACCTCGGACATCGGGGCGAGCAGCGGCAGCGCGTTGCCCACCTGGACGGTCTCGTACGCGATGCCGGTCGTCCTGGCGTTCAGCAGCGCGTCCGTGCAGGGGCGCGAGGCGGCCAGGTGCAGGTACGTGAAGAGCACGAGCCCCTCACGCAGCCGGTGGTACTCCTCGGCGATGGGCTCCTTGACCTTGAGCACCATGTCCGCCTCGCCCCATACGGCGTCGGCGCCGTCGAGGATCTTCGCCCCCGCCGAGAGGTATTCCTCGTCCGTGATGTGCGAGCCCAGGCCCGCACCCCGCTGGACCAGGACGTCGTGACCGTGGCGCACCAGCTCGTGAACTCCGGCGGGCGTGGCGGCGACGCGATATTCGTGGTTCTTGACCTCGGCAGGAACGCCGATCTTCATGGGTTGATCCTTTCGCGAACCCGGCACGCCGTCGTACCGGACTGAGGGTGGTTCTGCCGGGCCGCCTCTACAGGCGTGTCCACGCTTCGGTGAGCACGCCACGGAGTATCGACCCGATCTCGGCGAACTCCTCGGGCCCCGCGATCAGCGGCGGCGCCAGCTGGATGACAGGATCGCCGCGGTCGTCGGCGCGGCAGTAGAGGCCCGCGTCGAACAGCGCCTTGGACAGGAAGCCGCGCAGCAGCCGCTCCGACTCGTCGGCGCTGAACGTCTCCTTGGTGGCCTTGTCCTTGACCAGCTCGATGCCCCAGAAGTAGCCCGAGCCGCGCACGTCGCCGACGATCGGCAGGTCGCGCAGGCCGTCGAGGGTCTCCTTGAACAGCGGCTCGTTCCTGGTGACGTGGCCGAGCAGGTCCTCGCGCTCGAAGATGTCGAGGTTGGCCAGGGCGACGGCCGACGAGACCGGGTGGCCGCCGAAGGTGTAGCCGTGGGCGAACATGGCGTCGCCGCCCTTGAACGGCTCGAACAGCCGCTCGTGCGCGATCATGGCGCCGATGGGCGAGTAGCCGCTGGTCATGCCCTTGGCGCAGGTGATGATGTCGGGCACGTAGTCGAACTTCTGGCCGCCGAACATCGTCCCGAGCCGGCCGAAGGCGCAGATGACCTCGTCGGAGACGAGCAGCACGTCGTACTCGTCGCAGATCTCGCGCAGGCGCTGCCAGTAGCCGGGAGGGGGCGGGAAGCAGCCGCCGGCGTTCTGCACGGGCTCGGCGAAGACGGCGGCGACGGTGTCGGGGCCCTCCATCTCGATGGCGCGGGCCACGCGCTCGGCCGCCCAGATGCCGTACTCCTCGGGGGTCATGCCCTTGACGCCGGTGATCTCGTCGGCGCGGTAGTGGTTGGTGTTGGGGACCCGGACCGAGCCGGGCACCAGCGGCTCGAACATCTGCTTGAACGCGGGGATGCCGGTGATCGACAGCGCGCCCTGCGGGGTGCCGTGGTAGGCGATCTGGCGGCTGATGACCTTGTGCTTGAGCGGCTTGCCGATGAGCTTGTAGTACTGTTTGGCCAGCTTCCAGGCGGTCTCGACCGCCTCACCGCCGCCGGTGGTGAAGAACACGCGGTTGAGCTCGCCGGGCGTGTACGAGGCCAGCCGCTGGGCCAGCTCTGCGGCCTTCGGGTGGGCGTAGGACCATAGCGGGAAGAACGCCAGCTCCTGAGCCTGCTTGGCGGCGGCTTCGGCCAGCTCCTGGCGTCCGTGGCCGACCTGGACCACGAAGAGCCCGGCCAGCCCGTCGAGGTAGCGCTTGCCGTGAATGTCGTAGACGTAGGATCCCTCACCGCGCACGATGGTCGGGATCTCGGACTGCTGATAGGCGCTGTGCCTGGTGAAGTGCAACCACAGGTTGTCCTGCGCGGCCTTCAGGACGTCGTTTTCCGGCTGCGTCATGGTTATCTTCCCTCGTGTCTCAACTCCCCACAGTCTGCATGCTCACCTGGGGATTTGCCAAGCGAATCGGTCGTAGCAATATGCAAGAAAATCGGTATCCGCAGATCGCCTATGTAACGGCGACGAAATCCGCATGTAGATTGGCGCGCGGGTCCCTGACGTTCTCGCACGTGGAACGTTGTGTGATCCAATGAGACCAACATGTTGAGACCAGCCAGAACCTTCTGATAACGACCCCCGGGGGACCCTTCCGTGACTCCTGAACAGATTGAGAGCGCCGTCGCCGCCGCGATGCCCCAGGCCGTCGAGGAGCTGAGGCGGCTGGCCGCCATACCCTCCGTGGCCTTCCCCGGACACCCCGAGGAGCCGGTCTTCGCCGCCGCCGCGATGACGGAGGAACTGCTGCGCTCCGTCGGCCTGCCGCGCGTCCAGCAGGTGCCGGTCGAGGGCAGCTTCCCGGCGGTCTTCGGCGAGGCCCCCGCGCCGCCCGGCGCGCCCACGGTACTGCTGTACGCGCACTACGACGTGCAGCCCGCGGGCGACCCGGCCGCGTGGCGCACCCCGCCGTTCGAGCCGACCTTGATCGACGGCAAGCTGTACGGGCGGGGCTGCGCGGACGACAAGTCCGGCATCCTCTCCCACATCACCGCCCTGCGCGCCTTCCAGGGCCGCTTCCCCGTGGGCATCAAGGTCATCATCGAGGGCCAGGAGGAGTACGCGGGCGAGCGCCTGGAGGCGTTCGTCGAGCGCAACCCCGAGCTGCTGCGGGCCGACGCCATCGTGGTGGCCGACACCGGTAACCCGCGGGTCGGCGACCCGGCGGTCACGACCTCGCTGCGCGGCATGGCGGCGTTCACCATCGAGGTGCGCACGCTGCGTGAGCCGGTGCACAGCGGCTCGTTCGGCGGCGCGGCCCCCGACGCGCTGGCGGCCCTCATGCGCATGCTGACCTCGCTGCACGACGACAACGGCGACATCCGCGTGCCCGGCCTGCCGCGCGGCAGCTTCCTCGGGCAGGGACCGTCGGAGGAGGAGTTCAGGAAGACCGCCGGCGTTCTCGACGGCGTCTCGCTGGTGGGCTCGGGCTCGCTGGCCGACCGCCTCTGGGCGTCGTACGCGATCACGGTGACGGGCCTGGACGTGCCGACGGTCTCAGGCGCGGTGAACGCGGTCCAGCCCGCCGCGCGGGCCCGCGTGACCGTGCGCGTCCCCCCGGCGGGCGACCCGAAGGCGACGGTGAACGCCGTGGTCGAGTTCCTGCGCAAGGTGGCGCCGTGGGGCGTCCAGGTGTCGTTCACGGACCTGACGGTGGGCTCGGGCTTCCAGGCGGACTCGGGCGGCAAGGCCCGCGCCGCCCTCAACCGGGCCATGGAGCGCGCCTTCGGCCGCCCGCCCAGGGACGTGGGCGCCGGAGGCTCGATCCCGCTGGTCAACACGCTGCTGAAGCAGTTCCCCGCGGCGGAGATCCTGCTGTTCGGGGCGGAGGACGAGGACGCGGCCATCCACGCACCGAACGAGCGGGTGGACCTGGAGGAGCTGCGGCGGGTGGCGACGACGGAGGCCCTGTTCCTCCACGAGCTCAGCCTCCCCTCCGCGCTCGGGGTGTGACGACAGTTCGCGCGGGCTCACCCCCGATGGGGAGCCCGCGCGAGCCCTAAGATCCGGTTCATGCGTTCCGCGATCTTAGGCGGCCTGGCCGCCTCCTTCCTGCTGGCCGCCGCGGCTCCCGCCGTGGCCGCCGCCCCCGTCAAGCCACTGACCTCCGACCAGCTCAGCGAGGCCCTGCTCACGCCCGCCGACCTGGGCGAGGAGTACATCGAGAACGAGAAGCGCTACCGTGAGGCGCTGGACTCCGAGGCCGCGCACACGAAGCAGTGCCGCAGCGCCATCAAGGCGCTGAAGCCCCTCGTCAGGAGCAAGGCGGCGGCCTTCATCGACAAGGAGGGCAAGCCGTCCGGCGTCAGGCAGTTCCTGATCAGCGGGACTCCCGCGCAGCTGGCGCGCTGGGAGTCCGCGGGCAAGGTCATGGTCCGCGACTGCGCCGGGGTCAAGGCGAACACGAAGACCGTCAGGGCGGGCATCACCAAGCTGTCCATCGGCAGGTTCGGCACCTGGACCTACGGCATCAGGCACCGCAAGACGATCCCCGAGCTGAGCTCCAAGCTGACGGTGGCGTCGGACGTCGTGCTCATCGGGACCAAGAACAGCGTCATGCTGCTGGTGAGCAACGGCTTCTTCGGGACGTTCGAGCCCGGCCTGAGCAAGCGGGCGGCGAAGGTGGCCGTGCAGAAGCTGCAGGACGTCCAGGCGACTGCCACCGAGTAAAGAAGGACGGTTCCGGCGTTATCGGGGGCGCCGGGTTCAGCCGGTCACCGTGACCAGTCGATCAGAGCCAGCAGGCGGTCGGCCTGGGCGCGGTCCGCGGCGGTCAGGGCGATGCCTCTGACCAGGGTCAGCAGGTCGCGTACGTCGAGATCGGCCCGTACGGCGCCCGCCCGCTTCGCCGCGTCCAGCAAGCCCGACGCCGTGTCGATCATGGACGCGTGCCACTGCGCCACCAGCGCGGTGGCGGCGCTGTCGCCGGTGACCGCCAGGGCCAGGTCGCGCTTGGAGGCGATGTGGTCCATGAAGAGCCGCAGCCATGCGTGGAGCGCCTCCGCCGGCGGCTCGGCGGCCGGCAGGGCCTGGCCGCGGGCGCACAGCTGGGCGACCTCGTCGGCGTAGACGGCGACCAGCAGGTCCGTACGGGTGGGGAAATGTCGGTACATGGTGGCGTTGCCGACCCCGGCCCGGCGGGCGACGTCGTCGAGCGGCGCGTCGGTGCCGCGTTCGGCGAAGACCTGCGCGGCCGCGGCCAGCAGCAGGTCGTAGTTGCGCTGCGCATCCGCCCGGCGAGGACGCGATCCCATCCGTCTCCTTGCTAAGTGGGGAACTCCCCATCTAGTCTAGTCACACCGATTAAACGGGGAGCTCCCCAGTTAGCGCAGGAGGCAGGCATGGCAGCGACGGCCGGAGAAGTGCATCGGCGCATCGTCGAGCTCTACGGGGCCGGGCGGATCGACGAGGGGCTGGCGCTCATCGACCCCGCTGTGATCGACCACCGGGGCGGCTCGGACGGCGACCACCACGGCCTGGCGGCGTGGAGGGAGAAGTGGGAGCGGGCCATGTCCGGCGGGACGGGCTTTCATGACATGTCCGTCACAGTGGAGCAGAACCTCTCCACCGATGACCTGTCGACCAACGTCTACCTCAGCCGCGGCACGCACACCGCCTCGGGGCGCCGCTACGAGGTGCGGGGCATGGACATGATCCGCGTCAGGGACGGCAGGATCGTCGAGCACTGGGCCATCAGGGACTCCGTGGCCATGGGCCACCAGCTCGGACTGGATCAGTGATACCGGTGCACCAGCCGGAGGCCCGCCTCCACCAGCACCCAGCCCAGGCGCACCTCCAGTGCGCGGACCACCGAACCGCCCGGGTGGCGGCGCTCCACGCCGGGCCGCGGCTCGCCCACCCGGGCTCGCCGCCGCATGCCGGCCCGCAGCCCGCGCGCGCGGGCGTGCCGCCGCGCGTCGGCTCTGAGCTCACGGGCTCGCGCCCGCTCCACGTACAGGTATAACTCCGGATACATCACACCCTCCTCGATCAAGTCCGGAACGGGAAGCCGTACATGTGCACGGCCACGTTCTCGCGACCCTCGACGTCGCCCGCCTCGCGAGCGGCCTTCCCCTGCGCCCGCCACTTCCTGACCACCTCGTTGAGCTCGTCGCTCAACCGGTGCAGCTCCTCGGCGGTCAGCGAGAGCATGAACTCGGAGCTGAAGGCCGAATTGCGCCAGTCGCCGGGCCAGGCCGACTGGGTGTCGAGGAAGCTCTCGTACATCTCGCTCTGCTGGCGGGCATGCATGCGCGACACCGCGGTGTGGACGGCGACGCGCTCCGGCGCGTCGCGGAAGTCCTCGTCCCGGGTGCTGATGCTGGCGTCGGCCGGCTGCCACCAGCGCTCGCGCGCGTCACCGCCGCGCGAGTCCGCCTCCACGATGAGGCCGTGCGCGGCCAGCTTGCGCAGGTGGTAGCTGACCAGCGAGACGGCCTCGTCGACCTGGTCGGCCAGGTGGGAGGCGGTCGCCGCGCCCGTCACTTGGAGCGCGCGGTAGAGCTTCATGCGCAGCGGATGCCCCAACGCCTTGAGCGTGTCGAGGTCCTTGATGCGACGACTCTCCTCGGTGGCCATGGAACCACCCTAGAAGCGAAAGAAAATTTGCGCAAATAAATTTTCGTATCGAGGAGTATGGTGAAGGGCATGGCGACGTTCGCACTGATCCACGGGGGCGGCGGGTCCGCGTGGGACTGGCATCTGCTGGAGCCCGAGCTGCGCGAGCGCGGCCACGACGTCGTGGCGGTGAGCCTGCCGATCGAGGACGAGTCCGCCGGCCTGCTCGACTACGCCGACGCGGTGGTGGAGGCGGTCGGGGGCCGGCGTGACCTGGTCGTCGTGGCGCACTCGTGGGGCGGCTTCGTCGGTCCGCTCGTCTGCGCCCGCACGCCGGCCGACCTCCTGGTGCTGGTCACGGCCATGATCCCGGCCCCCGGCGAGCCGCCGTCCGACTGGTGGGCCAACACGGGGTTCGGCTCGAAGGACATGTCCGACCCGATCGGCCTGTTTCTGCACGACGTGCCGAGAGACGCGGCCGAGGAACTGCTGACCAGGGGACGTAACCACGCGGACAAGGCCATGGGAGAGCCGTGGCCGCTGGACGCGTGGCCCGAGGTGCCGACGAGATTCCTGCTGTGCCGGGACGACCGGTTCTTCACGCCCGATTTCATGCGCCAGGTCGTACGCGACCGGCTCGGCATCACGCCCGACGAGATCGACGGCAGCCACGCCCCCATGCTGGCCCGGCCGAAGGAACTGGCCGACCGCCTGGAGGGCTACCTCACCGGCAGGTCGTAGACGCGGCGCACGCTGCTGCCGAGCCGGGCCACGTTCGCGCCGTACACGTGGATCGACACCCCCACCTCGCCGCTGGTGTTGCGGACCTTGTGGATGTCACCGGGCGGCGCGAACCCGCTCACCTCGCCGGGCCGGTTGTCGGCCCGCCCGATCTCGACCAGATGGTCGCCCATGTCGCGGTAGAGGGTCTCGTGCTCGATCCCGCTGATGATGCCGAACGCGCACCACGACACGTGGTCGTGGATCTGCGTCTCCTGGCCGGGCCGCCACACGACGCTCACGATGGAGAAGTCCTCCTCGCAGTGGAGCGGGCGGGACACGTAGCCGTCGGGCGAGCCCTCGCGTTCGCCCTGCGTGAGAATGTCGAGCCCGGGAAGCCGGCCACGCAGCAGGTCCGCGACGGCGAACGCGGTCTTGGCGCGCCCGAGCCGCCGCGCCACGATGGCGGAGACGCCGGCCACAAGCACGTCCAGGCCAGGTCTCGCGGCGGTGGCAGCGGCCATATTCATGGTGTCCCCCTAGGGAAAGCAGACAATTATCCTTCCCCTTCTACGGTGCTACACCTCAACCGATAGGTCCAACAGAAGTTATCTGGCCCATTCATAGATACGATCGATGAATGCTGGATGTCGTGCGCCTTCGTGTTCTCGTCGCGGTCGCCCGCAAGGGCTCGCTGACCGCCGCCGCCAAGGAGCTCCACTACTCGCAGCCCTCGGTCAGCCACCACCTGGCCCGGCTGGAGGCGGAGACCGGCGCCCGGCTCGTCCAGCGCGTCGGGCGCGGTATCAGGCTCACGGAGGCGGGCCGGCTGCTCTCCGAGCGGGCCGCGGAGATCATCAGCCGCCTCGACGCGACCGCCGAGGAGCTCGCCGCGCACGTGGGATTGCGCTCTGGGCGCGTACGGCTGGCCGCGTTCCCCTCGGCGCTGGGCACGTTCATCCCGAAGGCGGCGGGGCTGCTGTCGGCCGCCCACCCCGGGCTGCGCCTGCAGCTCACCGAGATCGAGCCGCCGGAGGCGCTCAGGCTGCTGCGGTCCGGGCGGGTGGACGTGGCCGTGATCTTCCGGTACGACGACACCGCGCCCGAGGACGGCGACATCCGCATGATCCACCTCCTCGACGATCCCAGTTACCTGGTGGCCAGTGGTCCGGCGGGCGAGCCGGCCGACCATGCGGACTCGGCCTGGATCGCGGGATGCGACCGGTGCCGGAGCCATCTGCTGGACATCTGCGAGAAGGCGGGATTCACCCCGCAGATCTCGTTCACCAGCGACGACATCGTGGCCGTGCAGGCCCTGGTGGCGGCCGGGCTGGGCCTGACCATGCTGCCGGGGCTGGCGCTGCGGGCCCACCGCAACCCGGACGTGCAGGTGGCCGAGGTGCCCGGCTCGACCCGGCACGTGTACGCCGCCGTCCACGGCGAGCCGCCCCACCCGCCGGCGACGGAGGCGCTGCTGGCGGCGCTGCGAGAAAGTCTTTTGACGCCGCCCCTACGATGACCTCATGCCGGATATTTCGACTCTTGCACTCTTCTGTGCGGCCACTCTCGGGCTGCTCGTGGTCCCCGGACCGGCAGTCCTCTACATCGTCACCCGGAGCGTCTCCCAAGGCCGTGCCGCAGGCGTGATCTCGGTGCTCGGCGTGCACACGGGCTCGCTCGTCCACATCGCGGCGGCGGCGCTGGGCATCAGCGCGCTGCTGGCGGCCTCGGCCACGGCGTTCACCATCGTGAAGTACGTGGGCGTGGCCTACCTGCTCTGGCTCGGCGTACGCAAGCTGATGCAGCGCGACGAGGGCGAGCAGCTGCTGCAGCTGCGGGTGCAGTCGAAGCGGCGGCTCTTCTGGGAGGGCTTCGTCGTGAACGTGCTCAACCCCAAGACGGCGATCTTCTTCCTGACGTTCCTGCCGCTGTTCACCGACCCGGACGCGGGGCCCGTCGGCCTGCAGATCCTGCTGTTCGGAGGGTTGTGGCTGCTGCTGGGCATGGTGTCCGACGGCGCGTACGCGATGCTCTCGTCGGCGCTGGCGGGCCGGCTGCGCGGATCCGCCCGTGCGCGCCGCCGACTGAACGTGAGCAGCGGGCTGGTCTACCTCGGGCTGGCGGCCTGGCTCACAACCGAGAAGGCCTGACAAGCCAGGAAATTTCTGGCTCATAGTGCGATAGTGAGATCAGATCAGGGGGACGGCACGTCGGGACGTAGCTAAGAGGCGGACCTCATGGACACGCCACCGCACCGCCTCGGGCTCGAACGGGTCGTCGAGGTCTACTCGGGTCACGACGACCTCGTCGGCGTGACCGGCTCCGGCTATGCGATCGGTGCCGATCTGGTGCTGACTTCCGGCCTGGCGGTGGCCCCTGGCCTGCCGTGCCAGGTACGCGCGGCGGATTCGGGCCACTGGGCCGAGGCCGAGGAGGTGTGGCGCGGACGCGGCGGGGCGGGCGCGGTGCTCCTGCGGGTCGCCGGGTCGCCCTGGGCCGGCGTCCCCGGCATCGAACACGTCCGCTGGGCCAGGGTGGCCGCCTCCTCCGGCGCGTCGACGGGCTTCAGGGTGCGCTGCGTGGCCAGAGGGTTCCCCTGGCTGGGGCGGCGGTCCGGGATCCGGGACGCGGAGACCGTGACCGGCCTGGTCGACGCCCCAACCGGCGCGGTGTCGAAGGTCCTGGCGGTCAGCGTGCTGAGCCCCGGGCCCGAGTCGCCGCCCGGCGCGCTCACGCGGGGCCTGTCAGGCGCCGTCCTGCTCGCCGAGCCGGCCGGGCAGATCATCGGCGTGGTCGCCGCCGGCCCGCCCGGGACCGCGCCGCACCACCTGGACGCGGTGCCCGCGACCGCCCTGCTGGGCGACGAACGGTTCTGCGAGCTGGCGGGCGTGGCGCCCGGCCGGCTGGAGACCGTGGCGGAGGACGACCCCTCGGTGCTCCTCGCCGACCTCCTGACCCCCGCCCGCGAGAGGCTGCCCCAGGACTGCTCGGACTGGACCCTGCTGATGGCGCGGCACGCGGTGGTGCCGTTCCTGGGCAGGGACGAGGAGCTGGCGGACCTGCGCGCGTGGGCCGCCGAACCGGCCGCCCTGTCGATCGCGGTGCTGACCGGCCGCAGCGGCACGGGCAAGACGAGGCTGGCGGGCGAGCTCTGCGCGGAGCTGGCCGAGGCCGGGTGGGACACCGGATTCCTGCCGCTGGACTCCGCCGGCGGCCCGCTGACCGGCCGGGCCCTGGAGGCGTTACGCCCGACCCTGCTCGTGGTGGACCATCCTGACCCGTCCCCGCCCCTGGTGGGCGAGCTGGTACGGCGCCTGGCCAAGCACGGGCGCAACCCTCGCGTACGGCTCCTGCTGCTGGCCCGCGAGCTCGGCGAGGCGGACTGGTGGCGGCGGCTCGACACGGCGGCCGGCGGCTGGCTGAGACGGCTCACCTCCACGACGGTCCAGCTCAACGCCCACCCGCTCACCCTGGCGGAGCGCACGGACCACGCGCTCGCCGCCATGAAGGCGTTCGCACCCAGCCGGGCCGCCCTGCCCGCCCCTCCCCGCCTCGACGACCCGGAGTACGGCCTCCCGCTCCACGTCCACCTGGCGGCCCTGCTCCGGCTGTGCGACGACGAGCGGCCCGTGCCCTCCCTCGCCGGAGAACCGCACGCACGCGACCGCGACGCCGACGCGCACACGCAGCCGATGCGGGCGCACGGCGGCGGCCTGCTCCGGCGGTTCCTGTCGCGGGAGATCGACCAGTGGGCACGGGTCTGGCCCGCCGAGCACGAACGCGTGGACGACGTGACGGCGCGCCAGGCCGTGGCGGTGCTCACGCTCACCGCGCCGACCTCTGCGGAGCTCCCGGGCCTGCTGACGGCCGTACCCGGGCTGCGGGGCGGGACCGGGCCCCACGGGCACACCACGAACGCGGCCCGCTGGCTGGGCACCGTCTTCCCGAGCGGCGAGCTGGGCCCCGACCTGGTGGCCGAGGAGCTCCTGGCCGAGACGGAGGGCCTGGACGAGCTCGTGCTCGCCCTCCACGATCACGAGGGCCGCACGGTCCACCACCTCGTCCACCTGCTGCACATCCTGCGCCTGTCCGCCGACCGGGCGCCGGTCGGGTCGGCGCTGCGCTCGCTGGTCGGGGCCAGGATCGGCGCGATGGTCACCGAGGCCGCCGCGAACCCCGCCACCCGGCTCGGGGACATGCTCAACGCCGCGCTCATGCTGTTCCCCGCCGATCAGGAGCTCGCCGAGGCCGCGTCCGGCCTGCTGGGGAGCGAGCGGGGGGCGGGGCTGGGATCGCGGGCGTTGCACGTCACCCTCGGCGAGCTGGCCGTACGGCACCGCCGGGCGAGCGGCGGGCGGACCGCGCTGGCCGCGGGCTTGTCCTGGCTGTCCGGGCGGCTGGTGGCCGTGGGGCGGGTCGGCGAGGCGGTCGTGGCGGCGGCGGAGGCCGTCGAGATCTACGCGGCCGCTCCCCCGTACGAGGCGGCGACCGGGCGAGCGGAGGCGCTGTTCAGCCTGGGGGCGTGCCTGCTGCTCGCGGGGGAGGCCGGTTCGGCGCTCAAGCCCGCGCAGGAGGCGGCGGCCAGGTTCCGCATCCTGGCCGAGGAGGACCGGGGGTACGCGGCGGAGACGGCGCGGGCGCACCACAATGTCGCGTGCGCGCTGCTGGAGCTCGGGCGGCTGGACGAGGCCGTGGCGGCGTTCGAGGCGGCGGGCGGCGACGCCGAGACCGCGGCGCATCTGACGGCACTCGCCTCCGCTCCCCCTCAACCACCCCCTCAACCAGGACCGTCATGGCCGCGGCCCGAGCCGACCACGCAACCGGGCCTGCGCTCTGAGCCGTCCCGACCGGCCATGCGCCCTCGACCGGCCTTCCCGCCGCCACCGGGAGCCGGGTTCCAGCCGGGCGACACGCCGCCGATGAGGTTGCTCACCGCGCCGACCCTCGCGCCACCTCCGGGGACAGCCGTGCCGGTGGCCGGGCCGGTGCCGGTGGCCGCCGCGCCGGGGCCCGGGCCGCTGGTGCCGTTCGAGGAGGCGGACGGCGGCGCTCTGCCCGAGCTGGCCGCCTGCCTGGCCGTCGCCGCCACCGCGGCCGTCAGGGGCGTGGCCCCCACGAACAGGGACCTGGCCCTCCACCTCCACCTCCTGGCCGCCTGGCTCGAAGGGCAGGGCAGGCCGGCCGACGCCGTCGTCCCCGCCTCGGAGGCCGTCGTACGGCTGCGCGGCCTCGCCGCCCAGGAGCCCGGCCTGCGGTCCATGCTCGCCGACGCCGCCGGGCTGCTGGCCGGGCTCCATGCCCGGCTGGAGGACCTGGACGCCGCCGTGCGATCCGCCGCCGAAGCCGTACGCAACCTGCGCGCCCTGGTCGCCCTGGAGCCTGACGAACACCGCCACGCCCTGACCGGGCAGCTGCTGGAGCTGGGCGAGCTGCTGCTGGTCGACGACCGGCCCGAGGCGGCGCTGGGGCCGTTGCAGGAGGCCATGAGCGTGGCGGCCGACCGGCACCCGGCCACGCAGGCGAGGGCCAGGCGGCTGCTCGGCCTCTGCCTGGACGAGCTCGGGCGGCCCGCCGACAGCCGGGCGCAGCTGGAGCTCGCCGCCGAGCTGTACGACGGGCTGGGCACCGGGGACCCGACGGCCGAGGACGGCTCCCCCGCGCGGCACGCGTCGGAGGTGCGGGCGCGGGCGGGGCGGCCGGAGCCGGAGGCCGGCCGCGCGGGCGGGCGGCCGTGGCTGCTGGAGCTGGTCACCTCGCGGCCGGAGGAGGCCGTGGTCAGCGCGGAGCGGCGGCTGGTGGAGTGCCGCCGGGCCGCCGAGGAGGGCGGCACGCCGGAGATCCATGCCTACATCTCCGCGCAGGCCGTGCTTGCCCGGGCCTGGACGGACGTGGGACGGGCCGGGGACGGGCTCGTGCTCGCGACGCAGGCCGCCGAGCTGCTGCGCCGCCACCCCGTACCGGAGGCACCGCAGCGGGAGCCCGGGCCGGAGCGGCCGCACGCGATCGCCGTGGGGATGGTGGCGGCGGCGCTCGGCAGGGCGCTCGTGGGGCTGGGGCGATCCGAGGAGGCCGGGCCGCATCTGCGTACCGCCATCGAGTCCTACGAGCCGATGGCCGAGACGAGCGTCGTGTTCCGTACAGAGCTGGCCGAGCTGCTGATCCTCGAGACAACCGCGCTGTCCCAGGCCGGCGGGGAGGCGGCCGCCGACCGGCTGGTCGAGCTGTACGACGGGCTCGTGTCGGAAGGGCTCGTGGCCGCGTCCGCCCTCGCCGGGGCGCTGTGCCTCCAGGGCGGCGTCCGCTTCGCCGGGCAGGACGTCGAAGGCGCGCTCCAGTCGGCCGGCCGGGCCCTCGACGTCCTGACGCCGGCGGACGACCGGCTGCTCACCGCCGCCTGCCTGGAGCTCGCCGGCCTGTGCCTGGCCGAGCTGCACGAACCCGGCGCGGCCGGGCCGAAGCTGGCCGAGGGCACCGAGCTGATGACCGACCCGCCGCCGGAGCTCGCCGGCCTGCACCTGCTTGCCCTCGCGCGGCTGGCCAGGATGCGGGTCGAGGAGGAAGGACCGGCCGCGGGCCTCGCCCTCTACCGCCGGATGCTCGACACGCGGCCGCTTCCGGGGACGGATGTGCTCGGAACGCTCATCGAGGAGATCTCCGGCTTTCCGGGCGACCCGGCCGAGCTGCTGCCGTCGCTCGCGTCGTTCGCGGACGCGCTGGAGCGGGAGGTGCCGCTGAGCAGCGGTGACGGCGCCGAGGTGCACGACCGGTACGGGCAGTGCCTGGCGCGGCTCGGCACCTCCGCGCAGGACAGCACAGCGCAGGAAAGCACGGCGCAGGAAAGCACGGCGCAGGAAGACGCGGCGGTGCTCTGCGCGGAGCTGGCCGTCCGGGTCTACCAGGGGCTGGCCGCCTTCTCGCGCGACCACCGCGAACGGCTCGGCCTGGCGCTGGCCGCGCTCGCCCGGCTCGGCCAGGCCGATCCCGCCGTCCTGGAGCAGGCCGTCTATCTCCTCGCCGGGCAGCCGGGCGTCGCGCTGGCGGACGTCCTCAACCGCTACGCCGTCCTGCTGCTCGAACAGGGCCGCCCCGTGGAGGCGCTGGCGCACTGCGAGCGGGCCGCCGACCTCTGCGACGAGCTGGACGACCCGGCCGTGGCCGCCGTCACGTACGCCCGGCTCGGCGCCGCCCTGGCCATGCTCGAACGCCCCCAGGCCGCCCTGGAGGCGATCACCTGGTCCCTGGCCGAGCTGGACCGGGCCCCGGAAGGCGCGGCGGAGCTGCGCCGCGTGCGGGCTCAGGCGATCCAGGTACGCGGGCAGGCGCTGCGGGCGTCCGGAAGGGAGCAGGAGGCGCTGGCGCACCTCATGGAGGCGTTGCGGCTCTACACGGACCTGTCGGAGCGGCGGGAGGCCGCCGAGACCGCCGCGGTGATCGCCGACGACCTGCTGGCCGCCGGGCGGCCGGAGGAGGCCGCCGAGTACGCCGGGATCGCCGCCGCCGGACAGCCGCCGGGCACGCTCAAGCAGACCCTGGCCACCCAGCGGCTCGTCCGCTGCCACATGATGCGCGGCGAGCTCGCCGAGGCCAACGCGCTCGTCGAGGAGCTGATCCCGCGGGCCAGGAGGTCACCGGACGATCTCACGTACCGGGCCGTCCTCGCCGACTCCCTGGCGCAGAGCTCCGAGCTGCTGCCCCTGCTCGGGCTGGACGAGGGGACCGAGGCCGAGGCCAGGGCCCGGGAGGCCATCGGGATCTACGACGAGCTGCTGACCACCGGCATGAACGCGCAGGCCCTGCACACCAGCCGGGCGGGCGCCTGCCTCACGCTGGCCTCCGCGCTCAGGATGCGGGACCTGGCCGCCGAGGCGATCCAGCCGCTGCGGGAGGCGGTGGCGGCGCTGGAGCGGTTCAGCCCGGGGAGCACCGTGGAGCAGCGGTCCGGCCAGAGGAACCCGATGCAGCGCGAGCTGCTGTCCAGGGCGATGCTCATGCTGGGCGACGCGCTCATGGAGGCGGGCCGGGCGCTGGAGGCGGGACTCGTCTTCCACCGCGCCACGCAGGTGACCCGGGACGAGCTGTCCCGGGCCGTGGCGCACGCCCGGCTCGGCCTGTGCCAGCAGGAGCTGGGCAGGGACGACGCCGCCGACGCGGCGCTGCGGGTCTCCGCGGGGCTGCTGCGGGACCTGGTGACCCACGACGGCGTCCCCGACCTGCTCCGCGACGTGCTGCGGGGCAGGCTGAAGCTGCTGGAGAAGACGGGCAGGCGCGACGAGACGGCGGCGATCGCAGCGGAGCTGCAGCGGCTCTAGGCGGAGCTCTGGGCGTCGCTCGCCTGCACCGTCTCGCGGGCCCACCGGTAGTCGGCCTTGCCCGCCGGCGAGCGCACCATCTGCTCCACGAACGCGTACGTACGAGGCACCTTGTACCCCGACAGCAGCTTCCTGCAGTGCGCGTCCAGCTCCTCGGCCGCGACCTCGACGCCCGGCCGCGGCTCCACCACGGCCGCGACCCTGTTCCCCCACCGCTCGTCCGGCACGCCGGTCACCACCGCGTCGAACACCGACGGATGCCCCTTGAGCACCGCCTCGACCTCCTCGGGGAACACCTTCTCCCCGCCGGTGTTGATGCACTGCGAGCCGCGGCCGAACACGTTCACGGTCCCGTCGGTGTCCACGGTCGCCAGGTCGCCGGTCAGCAGCCAGCGGGTGCCGTCCTCGTCGGTGACGAACGTGCGGGCCGTCTTGTCGGGGTCGTTGTAGTAGCCGAACGCCACCCGCCCGGCCCTGGCCACGGTCCCGAGCTGCCCGGAGCCGGGTTCGACGGGCCGGTGCCGCTCGTCGAGGACGGCCAGCTTGACCACGGAGTTCGGCTGGTAGCGCAGGCCCTTCTCCGGCGAGGACCCGGCCACGCCGGACGCGGTGAAGCCGGACTCGGTGGAGCCGAAGTTGTCCAGGATCCCGATGTTCGGGAGCGCCTTCTGGAGCCGGTCGCGTACCGCCCCCGACAGGATCGCCCCGGTCGAGCTGATCACGAACAGCGACGAGACGTCGTAGCCGCCCTTCTCCAGCGCCTCGGCCAGGGGCCTGGCCATGGCGTCGCCGGTGATGTTCATGGTGAAGACGCGCTCGCGCTCGACCGCCCGCCACACGTCCTCGGCGTCGAACTTGCGCACGTACACCATGGTCGCGCCCATCCACCAGGCGATGAACGTGGCCATCTGCGCGGCCCCGTGCATCAGCGGCGGCGCGGCCATCATCACCATGGGGCCGGCCTTGACGGCCTCGTCGATCACCTCGCGCGGGGTGGCGCGCGGCTCGCCGTACGGGTTGCCGCCACCGAAGGCCATGAACAGGTCCTCGACCCGCCACATCGCCCCCTTGGGCATGCCCGTGGTGCCGCCGGTGTAGATGATGTAGACGTCGTTGCCCGAGCGCGCCGGGAAGCCGCGTTCCGGCCGGCCGCGCTCCAGAGCGGTCTCGTACGGCACCGCCGAGCCGATCGCCGACGGCCCGCCCACCGAGATCAGGTGCTCCAGCAGCGGCGCCCGGTCCGCCACGGCGGCCACCCGATCGTCGAACTCCACGTCGTAGACCAGCGCCCGGATGTCGGAGTCGCGGTAGAGGTAGAGCAGCTCGGACTCGACGTAGCGGTAGTTGACGTTGATCGGCACGGCCCGGATCTTCAGTGCGGCCAGCAGGCCCGCCACGTACTCGATGCCGTTGTAGAGGTGCAGGCCGACGTGCTGGCCGGGCTGGATGCCCAGGTCCATGAGGTAGTGGGCGAGCCGGTTCGACTCGGCCTCCAGCTCGGCGTAGGTGCGCCGGTCCGGGCCGCAGACGACGGCGGTCCTGTCCCCTATCGCGTCCGCGAGCCCTTCGAACAGGTCAGCGTGGTTGAACTCCATCAGGGTCTCTCCCGTCCGACGATCCACATCGCGAAGAACTGGGCTCCCCCGCCATAGGCGTGGCCGAGCGCCGTGCGGGCGCCGTCCACCTGGTGCTCGCCCGCCATCCCGCGCACCTGCAGCGCGGCCTCGGCGAACCTGATCAGTCCCGACGCCCCGATCGGGTTGCTCGACAGCACCCCGCCCGAGGCGTTCCACGGGGTGTCACCGTCGAGCGCCGTCGCGCCCGACTCGGTGAGCTTCCATCCCTCCCCATCCGCCGCGAACCCCAGGTTCTCCAGCCACATGGGCTCGTACCAGGAGAACGGGACGTACGTCTCGGCCACGTCGATCTGCCGCCGCGGGTCGATGATGCCGGCCTGGCGGTAGACGTCAGCCGCGCAGTCCTTGCCCGCCTGCGGGCTGACCGTGTCGCGCCCGGCGCGGAAGATCGGCTCGGAGCGCATGGCGGTGCCGTGCACCCAGGCCGGGGTGCCGGTGACCTTCGACTCCGACGACAGCACCATCGCGCAGGCGCCGTCGCTGGACGGGCAGGTCTCCAGGTAGCGGATCGGCTCCCACAGCATCGGCGTGGACTCGACCATCTTCTGGTCGATGCCGGGGATCTTGAGGTGCGCGTACGGGTTCTTGAGCGCGTTGAGCCGGTCCTTGACCGCCACCAGCGTCCCGATGTGATCGGGCGCGCCCGATCTGCGCATGTACTCGCGGATGTGCGGCGCGAAGTAGCCGCCCGCCCCCACGACCAGCGACGCGCTGAACGGCAGATGCGTGGACAGCGCCCAGGTGGCGTTCGACTCCGACTGCTTCTCGAACGCCACCACCAGCACCCGGTCGTGCACGCCGCCCTGGATGAGGCTGGCGCCGACCAGCGCCGTCGAGCCGCCCACGCTGCCCGCCGTGTGCACCCGCATCATCGGCTTGCCCGCCGCGCCGAGGGCGTCCGCCAGGTACGACTCCGGCATCATCACGCCCTCGAACAGGTCCGGCGCCTTGCCGATGACCACGGCGTCGATGTCCTTGAACGACAGCCCGGCGTCCTCCAGCGCCCGCAGCGCCGCCTCGCGCACCAGCCCGGCGATCGAGACGTCCCTGCGCTTGGTCGTGTAGTGCGTCTGCCCGACGCCGATGACCGCACAGCGGTTGCCCATGTCACGCCTCCAATACGGTGACGAGGTTGTGCTGCAGGCAGGGGCCGCCGGCGGCGTGCCCGACGGTGCGGCTCGCGTCGCCGTCGAGGATGCGCCGCGCGGCCTCGCCGATGCGGATGAGGCCCGTGGCCATGACGGGGTTGGCGGCCAGCGGGCCGCCGGACGGGTTGATCACCGTTTCGCCGGGCAGCTCCAGCGCCCGGCGCAGGATGATCTCCTCGTGGGGGAACTGGGCGTGCAGTTCGGCCACCTCGACGGGCCCCTTGCCGACCCCGGCCGCCCGTGCGGCGTCGGCCGCGGAGGCCGACACAGAAAGGTCGCGCATCCCCAGGTAGTGGGGCTCGATGCGGTGGGCGATGCCCCGGATGTAGGCGGGGTTCGGGCACAGTTCCCCGGCCAGGTCACCGGCCGCGAGCACGATCGCCGCCGCGCCGTCCGTGATGGGCGGCACGTCAGTCTTCTTCAGCGGTTGCACCGCGAAGTCCTCGCCGTCCGGGTCGGGCAGGTCGAGCGCGTACGGGTTGCCCCGCCCGTCCGCCCGGCTCCTGCGGACGATCTCGTCGAGCTCCTTGCGGTCCGCGCCGACCGCGCCGGCCTGGAGCGCGGCGTAGGAGAGCAGGTCGAGGCCGAGCGGCGCCAGGTAGTACGGGTCGAGCTGGATCGTCATGATCGTGTTCAGGTCGCCGAGCGACGACTTGCCGAACCCGTAGACCAGGGCCGAGTCGATGTCGCCGTGCTGGAGCCGGACCCACGCCTCGTACAGGGCCCAGGCTCCGTCCATCTCCACGTGGCTCTCCGAGATGGGCGGCCAGGCGCCCAGCGCGTCGAGGGCCGACACGAACGAGAACGGGGCGCCCGCGAGGTAGTCGCAGCTGCCGGAGCAGGTGAAGCCGAACCTCTTGAGCCCCGTGCGCTCTTTGACCTCGTCGATCACGGGCAGGATCAGCTCGGGCTCGGTCTGCCCGGCGTCGTGGTCGGTGTGCCGGGTCTGGGCGAACGCGACGATCGCGACATCTCTCATGACAGCTCCACGTCGGGCTCGCCGGTGGGGGCGAACCAGCGGATGTTCGACATTGACGCCGTACGCTCGCTCTCCGGCACCCAGACCGCCTTGACCCGCATGCCCTGGCGCACCTCGTGAGCGGGTACGTCCCCGATGAGCGCGATCATGGGGATGTCGGCGTTGTCGACCAGGATGTACGCCGACACGAACGGCACCTGCGGGGCCCGCGGATCCGGCAGGTTGTTGATGGCGAACGTGGTGATCGTGCCGGTGTCGGGCAGTTCGAGCGTCTCCGCGATGCCGCTTCCGCATTCGGGGCAGGATGCCCGGTACGGCACGTACACCTTGTCGCAGCTCTCGCACCGCCCGCCGAGGAAGACGCCGCGCCGGACACCCTCCAGGAAGACGCGGAGCGCGCCGCCCGCCTGGAGGCGGTATTCGGCGCGCACGTTGGAGACGATCTTCGTGACCTCTGGGGCGAAATGGGAAATGTCGCGTATGTGGCCGGTGGGCCGGTCGCTCCAGACCGGCCAGACGCGTGCCCCCACGGCCAGCGCCTTGGGGTTGCCCGCGTCCACCGCGTGGACCAGCGCGGTGTCGGCGCCGTCCAGCTTGATCAGCGCCCAGGCGAAGGGGCGGTCGAGCGGGTGGCCTTCGAGCGGCTCGTCCACCCACGCCCAGGTGGTGACCGTGCCGGCCGGGCCGACCTCGACGTACTCGCCCGTCACCGGCTCGCCGGTCGCGGGGTCGTACTCCAGGGGCGGCACGAGCACCTTGCCCTCGTTCGTCCGCACCCCGACGATGCGCCGGCCGCGCAACTCGCTCAGGAACCGGCCGATCACGGGGCCTGTGGTTCTCGTGTAGCCGCCCGGGAACTCCAGGACATGCTGGGCGACCAGCGGATCAGATGGCACGGTCTCGTCCCTCCCAGTACGGGGCGCGGAGCTTGCGTTTGAGCAGCTTGCCGTTGGGCTCGCGGGGCATCTCGTCGATGAAGTCGACGCTCTTGGGCCACTTCATCCTGGACAGGCGGCCCTCCAGCGAGGCGAGCAGCTCCCGGGCCAGCTCGGGGCCGGGTTCGATGCCCGGCGCGGGCTCGACCACGGCCTTGATCTGCTCGCCCCACTCCTCGTCCGGGATGCCGAACACGGCCACGTCCGCCACCTTCGGGTGGATCATGAGCTCGTTCTCGATCTCGGCCGGGTAGATGTTCGCCCCTCCGGAGATGATCATGTCGGCCTTGCGGTCGCAGAGGTAGAGGAAGCCGTCCTCGTCCAGGTATCCGATGTCCCCGACGGTGAAGTACTCCTTGAGCCGGTTCGCGGCGGTCTTGGCGGGGTCGCCCTTGTACTCGAACGGGACGCCCATCATCTTCATGTAGATCGTCCCGGCGGTGCCGGTCGGCACGGGCTCGCCCTGATCGTCCGCGATCAGCAGCTCGCTGATGGGCCAGGCCTTGCCGACCGTGCCCGGATGCGCCTTCCAGTCCTCGGGCGTGGCCAGGGTGCCGCCGCCCTCGGTGGCCGCGTAGTACTCGTACACGCAGTCGCCCCACCACTCGAGCATCGCCCACTTGACCGGGACCGGACAGGGGGCGGCGGCGTGGATCATCCACTTGAGCGAGGACAGGTCGTACCTGGCCCGGGTCTCCTCCGGCAGCGCGAGCAGCCGCTTGAAGTGGGTCGGGACGAGGTGGGAGTTCGTGACGCCGTGGCGCTCGCAGAGCCGGAGCAGCTCTTCGGCGTCCCACTTGTCCATGTAGACGAGCGTGTGTCCCATGTGCAGCGCGGTGCCGCCGAACTGGGTCACCGCGGTGTGGTAGTTCGGGGAAGTGACCAGGTGGGCGTTGGGGCGGCCCGGGGTCATGCCGAACAGTCCGAGCAGGAACGTCATGAGCTCTGCGGAGTCATCCGGATCGAGGCCGTTCAGCCGGCGCTTGACGCCTTTGGGCTTGCCGGTCGTGCCCGAGGTGTAGTGCATGGTGGCGCCCGCGGTGCGCTCCGCGGGGGCGGTGTCCGGCTGGCCGTCGGTCAGCTCGCTCGCCTGGCGGAAGCCGTCGGTCTTGTCCTCCCCGACGAGGAAGCGGCGGTGCGGCTCGATCGCCTCGGCCGCCCTGGCGCCCTCCCCGAGGTAGCGGGGGTGCACGAAGAACGCCTTGGCCTCGCTGTCGGAGACGATGTACGCGATCTCGGGGCCGGTCAGATGCCAGTTGACCGGGGTGTAGTACCAGCCGGCCTGCATGGCGGCGAGATACAGCACGAGCCCGTCCGCGCCGTTCGGCACCAGGCCGCAGATGCCGTCACCGGGCTGGAGCCCGAGCCCGCGTAAGCCGTGGACGAGGCGGTTGGCGCGGGCGAGCAGATCGCCCGCTCGATGCTCCGTGCCGTCGGGGTCCACGGCCGCGATCCACTCGGGATCCGCCTGCGCGAGCCTCCAGAAACCGAGCGTGCCCATGTGAGCTCCTCGTGGCGTGAGCAAAACAGGAACCTGTTCTCGTTTGCTGCTGGGAGCGTATCCTGGGGCCGAAGTTCGTAGCAAGCGCTTGATTAGACACTCCGGAGGCGTACGTGGAGCTCCTGCCGATCAGCACTCCCCACTGCCGGATCGAACGCGACGGCCATGTCCTGATCGTCACCATGAACCGGCCGGAGGCGCGCAACGCGCTCTCCTCGGACATGCTGATCGGCCTGGCCTCGGCATGGGCGTACGCGTCGGCCGAGGCCGGGATCAGGGTGGCGATCCTGACGGGCGCGGAGGGCACGTTCTGCGCGGGGGCCGACCTCAAGGCCATGGGACAGCCCTCCACGGACCCGGAGGTCCAGGCCAGGGCCGCGCAGATCCCCAACTTCCACTGGAAGGGCCTGCTCAGGGAGGAACTGCCCACCAAGCCGATCATCAGCGCGGTCGAGGGCTACGCGGTGGCGGGGGGCACCGAGCTACTGGTCGGGACGGACCTGCGGGTGGTGGCGGAGTCGGCCACGCTGGGGCTGTTCGAGGCCAAGCGCGCGCTCTTCCCCATGGGCGGCAGCGCCGTACGCCTGCCCCGGCAGATCCCGTACTGCCACGCCATGGACCTCCTCCTGACCGGCCGCCCGATCACGGCGGCGGAGGCGCTGTCCATGGGGCTGGTCAACCGCGTGGTGCCGGACGGCCAGGCGCTGGCCTCGGCCCGGGAGCTGGCCGAGGACGTCGCCGCCTCGGGCCCGCTCTCCGTGCAGGCGATCCTGCGCACGTACCGGGACACTCTGGGCATGCCGGAGCCGGAGGCGCTGAAGGTGTCGGACGAGATCGGCTGGCCGGTGATCGGGTCGGAGGACGCCAAGGAAGGCACCCGGGCCTTCCGCGAGAAGCGTCCCCCGACCTACCACGCGCGCTAGTCGCCGGTGAGGCGCTCCAGACGTTCGAGCGCCTCACCGTACTCCTCCACCAGGCCGAACATGACGTCCTTGGTCGAGCGGACCTGGTTGGTGATGCCGATGACCTGGCCGGCCGGGAAGGTGGCCAGGTCCGACACGTCGGAGCGGCCGATGCGCCGCAGGGCGTCCGACACCAGCATGAACTGCAGGGGCATCGGCAGCGTGCCGGGCGACTCCTCCGACTCCCACGCCTCCGTCCAGGCGTTCTTGAGCAGCCGCGCGGGCTTGCCGGTCCAGCTGCGCGAGCGGACCGTGTCGCGGGAGGTGGCCTCCAGGATGCGGCGCTTGGCCATCTCCGGGGTGTCGGCCTCCTCGACCGTGAGCCAGAGCGAGCCGGTCCAGACGCCCTCGGCGCCCAGCGCCATCCCCGCCGCCATCTGGCGGCCGTTGCCGATGCCGCCGGCGGCCAGGACGGGCACGTCCACCGCGTCCACCACCTGCGGGATCAGCACCATGGTCGAGATCTCGCCCGTATGGCCGCCGGCCTCGGTACCCTGGGCGACCACGACGTCCACGCCGACCTCCACCTGCTTGAGCGCGTGCCGGGGCGTGGAGGCCAGGGCGGCGACCTTGACCCCGTGCGCGTGGGCGAGGTCCACCACGTCGGCGGGGGGCGGGCCGAGCGCGTTGGCCAGCAGCGCGATGGGGTGCCGCAGGGCCACCTCGACCTGGGGGCGCGCGGTGGCGTCCGTCCAGCCGAGCAGCACCTTGCCGGGGTCGGCGTCCGACGACAGCGGCGGGACCCCGTGCTTGGCCAGGAGGTTCTCGACGAACCCCCGGTGGCCGTCGGGGATCATCGACTGCAGGCGGCCCACCAGTTCCTCGGGCGCGAAGTCGGCGCCCTCGTAGGAGGCGGGCATGACGACGTCCACACCGTACGGCTTGCCGTCCACGTGGTCGTCGATCCACTTGAGCTCGGTCTCGAGCTCCTCAGGCGTGAAGTAGAGCGCGCCGAGCACACCCATGCCGCCGGCGCGGCTCACGGCCGCGACCACGTCCCGGCAGTGGCTGAAGGCGAAGATCGGGAGCTCGATTCCGAACATGTCCGTGACACGTGTCCGCATGTGCCGACGATAAGCCGCGTAACCAGCAAACTGCAACGCGTTCTATCCTAGAACCTTTGCTCTAGTGACGAGTCTGGCCCGGCTGCTCATGCGCAGCCGGGCCACACTGCAACCCGTTCCAATCGCGACGCCTCATGCCTCGACCGGCTCCTTGATGACGGCTCGCGGCGCCCGGCGGCGGGCGACCACCAGCGCGCCGCCGAACGCGAGCAGGCCCGCCGCCAGCAGGGCGATGGGGATCGTGGTCTTCACCAGGGTGATCTGGTTCTTGGCGTCCCTGGCCGTGGCCACCAGATCGGAGATGGTCTTCGGGGTGAAGGAGGCGGTGGCGACCAGGGCCTTGGCCCGCTCGACCCCGTCCTGGCTCTTGAGCGTCTCGTTCCTGCTCACTTCCTGCTTGACCGGCGCGCCACTGGTGGGCTCGACCCAATACGTGTCCACGCCCTCGTACCAGCGGTCGACCTGGACGTCACCGGTCCCGGTCATCCCCATCATCGAGGCGGGGGCGCTCAGCGTCGCGATCTTGGTCGGCGGCACCTTCAGCTGGAACTTGTAGACGGGCAGCCCGTCGACGGTGTCCTCGCCGACGAAGGTCGCGTCGAAGGCGCGCTTGGCCGTCTGGTTGAAGTACTTGTAGGTCTTCTTCTCCACACCGAAGGGGAACAGGTAGATCTGCCCCTCCAGGTTCACGGGCTCCTTGTTGACGCTCACCCCGCAACAGTTGACGCCCACGCCGGTGTGCCGGTCGAAGGCGCTGCGCCGCTCGGAGATGTTGATCTGCGGCTTGTTGTTGGTGACGTCGTCCACCACGGTGAACTCGTCCCAGACGACCCGCGAATCGGTGGCCTGCGAGACGTCGCCGCGAGTGGTGACCAGCATCTTGAGGTTCGCGGTCAGCACCTTTCCGTCGGCGACGGAGAAGTACTGGGCCGACGGGGCCTCAAGCTCGACGGTGTTGTACTGGCCCGCCGGCGCGGAGATGAGCTTTTCCGCCGCCCAGAATCTGACCATCCCCGCTAGAACGACCAGAAACGCACCAACGGCGACGAGAACGAGGACAGGTGTACGCTGCATTCAAGATCCTCCTGGCGTCGAAGGTGCGAGAACCGGTTACATACTCAGCGCCCCGCCCCCCGGACATCAAGTCGCGCGTGTGATGTACGTAACATGATCGTTACTGGAAAGTAGCATCCGGCGAGACGTCTTCACAGCCACATCCGAGTAACAAATCGGAACATGTTCTACGAACGGCGGCAGTTTACCGGTGGCGTCCGCGTCGGCCGACCGTTCTCTTGACGTCACCCGCCGATTGCCTGTACCCAGGCATCGGAACGCGTTCTATTCTGGGTGTCTTCTCAACGGGACGGAGTCGTGGACATGCGTGCCGATCTGGCCAGGTCCATCCGGCTGTTCCGCGCGTTCAGAACAGAGCAGGCCAAGCCGGACGCGTACTACACCACCCTCGCCGCCGACACCGCCGCCCAGCTCGCGGACCGCGTGTCCCTGGCCGGCGCCACCGTGCTCGACGTGGGCGGCGGCCCCGGATACTTCGCCGACGCCTTCAGGCGGGCCGGCGCCCGGTGCGTGTGCGTGGACGTCGACGCGGGCGAGCTGACCGGCCAGGGCGTACCGGGCTCCGGCGTGCTGGGCAGCGCCCTGGAGCTGCCGCTGGCCGACGGGTCGGTCGACGTGTGCTTCTCGTCCAACGTGCTGGAACACGTTCCGGACCCGTGGCGGATGGCGGACGAGATGGCCCGGGTCACCCGTGAGGGCGGGCTGATCTTCCTCGCGTACACGAACTGGCTCTCCCCGTGGGGCGGGCACGAGACCTCCCCCTGGCACTACCTGGGCGGCGAGCACGCCGCCCGGCGGTACGCGCGGGTGCACGGCAAGCAGCCCAAGAACCGCTACGGGCACTCGCTCTTCCCCGTCTCCGTCACGCACGGCCTGCGCTGGGCGCGGTCCGCGCGGGACGTCGAGCTGGTCGACGCCTTCCCCCGCTACCTGCCGTGGTGGTGCCGGCCGCTGGTCAAGATCCCCGTCGTCCGGGAGTTCGTCACGTGGAACCTCGTCCTGGTGCTGAGGAAACTCGGGTGACCGCCGCCGCGGGAGCCCCGTCCGCGGAAGGCCCCGCCACCGGGCGGGACTCCGCGCTCGACGGCATCCGGGCCCTGGCCGCGCTCGGCGTCTGGGTCCTGCACGTGGGCGGCAACACCGGGATGATCTACCAGGAGGGCATGTTCGCCTGGATGACGTCCCGGCTCGGCATCGCCGTGCCGATCTTCTTCCTGCTGTCCGGGCTGCTGCTCTACCGGCCGTGGGCCCGCGCCGTGCTGGAGGACGCGCCGTCGCCGCAGGTGGGCCGCTATCTGTGGCGAAGGGCGATGCGCGTGCTGCCCGCCTACTGGCTGGTCACGGCGGTGGCGCTCTGGGCCTGGGGGCAGCTCGACTGGACGGGCTGGCTCAAGTGGCTGCTCCTCCTGCAGAACTACTTCGAGCAGGGGCGGGCGCCCGACGGGCTCTACCAGATGTGGACGATGCCCATCGAGATGGCCTTCTACCTGGTCCTGCCGGCGCTCGCCTGGCTCCTGCACCGGTGGGCGCGCGGCGGCAACCGGCCCGTCAGGCTGCTCGGCGGCATCGCGGTGCTCCCGGTGATCTCGCTGTCCGGCGTGGTCGTCGCGCACGTGCTCGATCAGCCGGAGCTGGCGCTGTGGCTGCCGAACCACCTGATCTTCTTCGCCGCCGGCATGGCGATGGCCGTGCTGTCGGTGTGGATCAAGCGGCGCGACGTGGTCGACGCCCTGGCGCCGCAGCTCCTGGTGCTGGCGCTGCTGGCGTTCGCGGTGCTGAGCACGGAGCTGGCCGGGCCGCGTACCCTCACGCTGCCCAGCCTGTCGCAGTCGCTGTGGCGGATGGTCCTGGAGACGGCGGTGGCGGTGCTGCTGGTGGCCCCGTTCGCGCTGGCCTCCCGGCACGACACGCTGCCGCACCGGGTGCTGGGCAACCCGGTGACCGCCTATCTGGGGCGCATCTCGTACAGCTTCTTCCTGTGGCACGCGCCGGTGATCACGCTCTTCTACAAGATCACCGGTAAGCAGGTGTTCAGCGGCGACTTCGTGGGCGTGGCGGTGCCCACGCTCGTCGGCTCGCTGCTGGTGAGCGCCGTGAGCTACCACCTCGTCGAGGAGAACGCGCTGCGACTCAGCCGCCGGTGGCGGTCAGCACCTCCTGCTCGACCGGAACCTCAGGCTCCGGTGTCGGCTCCGGCGCCGTGACGAGCTGACCGAACAGCGACCCCATCGCCGCGCACGACAGGAGCTGCGGCACCTGGTCGAGCAGCGGATCGACGTCGATGCCCCGGTTGCGCAGGAACACCCCGGCGGCCAGCGCCAACGCCGCCGCGCCGAACAGGCCCGCCGCCGCCCAATGCGTGTGCGGCCGGCGTACCCGCAGCCAGAGGGTGACCACGACGGCGGCGAGCGCCACGAGCATGCCGGGCCAGTTCGCCACCCAGCCGCCGAACGCCAGCCCCAGCACCACGACGTAGGGCACGCGCCAGCGCGACAGCCGCGACTCCGCCGCGGCGGCGGTCTCCTTGACGTGCTCGGGGCGGGGGCCGTGCATCACCAGGGAGAGGAGCGCGAGCAGCGCGATGCCGGCCAGGCCCAGCCCGAGCGCGAGCCGGTAGGGCTGGTCGGGCTCGTACGTCAGCCGCACCGTCCCCGCGGTGCCCGCGGGCAGCTGCCAGCCCTGCTTCCACCCGTCGATCCGGATCGGACGCAGCTGCCGGCCCTCCAGCTCGGCCCGCCAGCCGGTGTTGAAGTTCTCGTTGACCTCGAGGAAGGAGTCCTCGGGCGCGCTCACCCGTACCTCGCGCTCGACGGAGGACCAGGCGCCACGGGCGGCGGAGCTCTCCACGGCCTTGCGCCGGGACGGGAACGCGCCGACCGCGAGGTTCTCCACGGCGAACGGCTCCCAGCCGGCCGCCCGCACCCGGTTGTCCCCGGCCCGCAGCGAGACCCGGCCGCACGCGGTGATCTGCACGGGCCGGCCCTCCAGCAGGTCGGCATAGACGCCGGTGACCTTGGTCTTCACGGCCGCGCCGTTCACCTGGAGGGTCGGGCCCATCCCGCAGGCGAGCCGGAACTCCGGCCCGGCCGGCCGGCTCGCCGGGCTGACGCCGGGGATCACCAGCTCGGTGACCTGGAGCCGGCGCGAGGCCGGGTAGAAGCGCAGCTTCAGCCGCGTCGTGGTGAGCGGCTTGAACCGCACCGTCCCGCCGGCGTCCACCCGGCCGCCGCGGACCTCGCCCTTGGCACCGGTCACGATCACGTCGAGCGCCTGCCGGTCGCCGCCGGGGCGGGCGACCTGGATCCGCGAGACGGTCCGCCTGCCCTTCCAGCCCAGCGTGAGCGTCGGCTCGGCGTCCTCCGGCGAGGGCACCCACGTGGTGGCGGAGTCGGCGTCGAACGCCGACCTCGGCGCGACCACCGCGTCCTTGCTCATCGCCGACGAACCGGTCACCGTGGTCAGGTCGTCGCTCAGCCGGGTGAACCGGTCGACGAGCGCGACGTCCCGCAGCACCGCCGAGCCCCGCAGGGTGGTCTTCCGGCCGGAGTCCAAAGTGAACGTCCGGTCGAACCCGGCGCCCTCCTCACCCGACCTGACCAGCAGCGGGTTGCACACCCAGCGGGCCCAGTTGCGCATGCAGCGCGGCCGCTCGTCCAGCCCGCGGTCCATGACGAAGACGTCCCCGCCCCGGCCCGGCATCCTGATGGTGCGGCCGGGCAGGACCCCGGGGATCGCGATCTCGGTGATGCCGACCCGCTGCACGAAACTCCATTCCGCGTTGTACGTGCCCAGCACCCTGATCCGCACCCAGGTCGTCGGCCCGGCGGGGACGCGGAGCGTCTGGGCGTCGTTGCCCCTGGCGACGTCCTGCACCAGCCGGCCGTTCTCGGTCTCCACCGCCACCTGCCGGACCGACTGGCTGATCAGCAGGTTGTTGGTGAAGGTCACCCGCAGACGGGGGATCTCCCGGGGCTGGCGGAGGTCGATCCGGAGCCATTCGTTCTCCGGCCGCTTCCAGCCGCCGCTCTCCCAGCCGGTGTCCAGGTCGCCGTCCAGCGCGGCCCAGGGGCCGCGGCCTGGGGTGCTGAGGCCGGGCACGGCGTTCGCGTCGGCGACCGAGGAGGAGGCCGTGACGTCCGCGATGCCGTCGTACTCGGCGGTGGCCGTCTCCTCCAGCCAGCCGTCCTCCAGCAGGTCGAGCTCCTTGACGCCGGTGAAGTCGTCGCGCCGGTCCGCGGTCAGGGTGGGCGACCAGTTGGACCTGATCTCGCCGAACTGCCGCTCGCGCAGCCGCAACCCGTCGCTGACCACGGTGGGCAGGCCGGACTCGGCCCCGTCGCCGTTCACCAGCACCGGGCCCTCGCCGAGCAGGCCGAGGTCGCCCATCGTCAGCAGCGAGTCAGGGCCGCCGCGCACCTCCAGCGCGTCCGCGGCGGGCCGCACGCTGACCATGTCGGAGCTGCTCGACACCTCGTACAGCTCCAGCGCCGGGAAGGGCCAGTCCACCGATTCGACGGCGTCGTCGGTGCCGGTGTCGCCCACCTCGCCGCCGAACGAGGTGACCTTGGCGATGCCGGGCGACTCGCGCAGCGCCTGGTAGACGCGTGACGGCCAGGCTCCCTGCAGGTTGGCCCGCATCAGGTCGTTCCTGACGAGCAGGTAGCGCACGCCCATCCTGCGCAGCACCTCGGTCAGCCCCTCCGAGCCGTGGCCCGAGGTGAGCCGCTGGTCGATGACGTCGAGCAGCCTGGTCATGCCCACGGAGCCGGCCGCCGTGACCTGCCGGGCGGTCCAGCGGACGGCGGACAGCGGCTGCAGGGGGTCGTCCATGGGCCGGCCCCACAGGTACTCGCCGAACTTGGCGCCGGGCACGACGAGCACCCCGTCGTCGCCGGCGTTCTGGTTGAGCCACGTCGCGGCCTGCCGCCAGTAGAGCGGCACCTCCTTGAACTCGCCGGGCGGGGCCAGTCCCTGGTTGAAGACCGGCAGCACCAGCGCGGCGAGCGCCGCCACGGCGACCGACCGGATGGGCAGCCGCGCCCGGGCCGTCACGTGGGCCAGCAGGTGGGCCAGGCCGAGCGCCAGCGCCAGCCGGACGAGAGGGTCGAACTTGCGCAGGTTGCGCAGCGGCGCGAGCGGCCCGTCGAGCAGCCAGCGCACGGGCTCGGCGACGACCGGCTCCAGCGCGCTCATGTGCCCGGCGACCAGCGCCGCCGTACCGATCAGGAACAGGGTGACGACGAACCCCTTGGCGGGCAGGTCGCGCCGGGCCAGCCCGGCCAGGCCGAGCGCGGCGAGCAGGCCGGTGACCGCGACCATGGCGGCCGCGGTGGCGATCTCGTACCCGGGCGGCTGCGTGGCGACGCCGTTGACGGTCAGGTAGCGCACCCAGTCGGAGGCGCCGCGCAGCACGTTCGTCAGCGAGGTGACCTGCGTGGTGGTGGAGGCGGTCTCGGTGTACGGCAGGAAGGAGAACGCGTAGCGGCCCACCAGGAGCAGCGGCAGCCACCAGAACAGCGTGGCCACCGACACCGTGCCGGTCCACCAGGCGAGCAGCCGCCAGCGGGGCACCGGGCGCGGCCGGGTGAGGATGTAGAGGACGGGGGCGACCAGCACGGCCAGCACCGCCACCGCGTTCACGCCGCCGCACAGCGCCACGGCCAGCCCGGACCTGATCGCGCCGCGGGCGCGCTGGCCCGTCTCCGCGGCGGTGAGCAGCGGGATCAGGATCCACGGCAGCATCGCCGCGGGCAGCCACTCGATCGAGATCTCGCCGAGGATCGACAGCGTGCGCGGAGCCAGCGCGTACGCCAGCGCGGCGGCGATCGCCGTGCCGTGCCCGCCGATGCCGAGCTGCCTGGCCAGCCGCTCCACGCCCAGGAAGGCCAGGCAGAGCAGCGCCGTCAGCCAGAGCCGCTGGGTCACCCAGGCGTCCAGCCCGGCCAGCTCGCCGAGCGCGAAGAACGGCCCCATCGGGAACACGTAGCCGGCCGCCTGGTTCTGGAGCTGCCCGAAGTGCTGGAGGTCCCACAGGTGGGCGACGCGCTCCAGCCAGCCGATCGGGTTGAGCGCGAGGTCGAGCTTGGTGTCGGAGATGATGCTGCCGGGCTTGGTGGTGAACGACAGCACGGCGAAGCCGAGACAGCAGATCGCCAGCCAGAGCCGATGCCTCGCCCGCTCGGTCACCGTTCCTCCCACTGCAGGACGGCAGGTGCGGCAGGTGCGTCGGGGGCGTCGGCGGGACGGCGGATGAGGGCGGAGAGCCGCGCGGCGCTGCCGTCCCAGGAGAAATGAGCCGCCCATTCCCGACATTTAGCGCTATAGGTGTCCGGGGCCGCCCTGAGCTCGTCGATGGCCGCGGTGATGCCCTTGGCCAGGTCCCCGCCGTCGGGCAGCAGCCAGCCGGTCTCGCCGGGCCGTACCGCGTCGCGCAGCCCGTCCACGTCGTACGCCACCGTCGGCACCCCCAACGCGGCCGCCTCCAGCACGCACAGCCCCCACCCCTCGCCCTGAGAGGTGTTGACCTGCAGCCAGGCGGCGGAGACCAGCCGCTCCTTGTCCTCCTCCGACAGGTAGCCGTGCAGGACGACGCCCTCGGGCGCCGCGGCGCGCAGCCGCGCCTCCTCAGGCCCCCTGCCGATGACGTCCACGACCAGGTCCGGCCAGCGCTTCCTGAGCTCGGGCACGGCCTCCAGCAGCAGTTCCACCCGCTTGTGCGCGACGAGCCTGCCGACGCTCACGAGCCGCGGCCGCCGGCCCCGCGCGGCGCTCTCGCGCGGCGCCCGCAGCCGGCCGGGCACCCCGTTCGGGACGAGGTGGATGGGCCCGCGCCAGCCGAGCCGCTCCCGCATGGCGAGCACGGTCGACGGCGAGACGGCCACGCACTCGCGCCCCCGGTACGCCCACCGCGACACCGGCCCCTCCAGGAACCGGCCGAGCGCGGCGAGCCACCACGGCAGGTGCACGTCGAACTGCCGGTCGTGCACGTGGTGCACCACGCACAACACCCTGGTACGCCGCCGCACGACCAGCGGCGTGAAGAACGGGATGCCGTTCTGGCAGTCGAGGACCACGTCGAACCGGTTGCGCCGGCCCAACATCCAGAGCAGCACCAGGGGGTAGACGGTGAACGACCCGCCCATGCGGACCAGCCGCACCCCTTCGACGGTCTCCTCGCGGGCCTGCCCGGGGGCGCGGGCCGTGACGAACCACACCCGGTCCCCGTCGGCCGCGAAGCGCCGGGCCAGTTCCCAGGCGTAGACCTCGGCGCCCCCCGCGGCGGGATGCCACGGGTCGCGCCAGTTGACGATGGCGATGTTCACGGATATCCGAGGGAGTCCAACGGTTGCTTCACCCTGAGCGCACCGCGCGACTCCGCGCGAAGCCGCGCCCAGATCCGGCAGAGCTCCACGAGGATGCCGAGACTGTGCCGAGCCGGGGAGAAACGCGAGCCGGGCATGTCATGCCACGTCACCGGGATCTCCAGGACCGAGGCGCCGTCGGCGACGCAGCGCGCGAGCAGCTCGACGTCGAAGGCGAAGCCGTCGGTCCGCAGCCGGGCGGCCATCTCACGGGCGAGCAACCCGTCGAAGAACTTGAACCCGCACTGGGTGTCGCTCACCCCGGGCACGAGCACTCTGGCCAGCGCGCGGAATCCGTACGCGCCCAGCTCGCGGACCGGGCTGTGCCGGTGCTCCACCTCGGCCAGAGGGTGCGCCCGCGAGCCGATGACGATGCGCTCGCCGGAGAGCAGCAGCCCGAAGGCGCGCTCGACGGCCCGCAGATCGGTGGCCATGTCGGCGTCGCAGAAGCCGACGAAGGGCGCGGTGGTCTCCAGCAGTCCGGCGCGCACCGCCGCGCCCTTGCCGGGCGTGGCGCACTCCGCGAGCCGTACCGGGACCGGCTCCTGCGGCCAGGTTCTGACGATCTCCGCAGTGCCATCAGTGCTGGCGTTGTCCACGACGATGACAGCTGTCGGGAACGGAAGGCGGGCAAGCTTCGCGCACAGCTGCAGGAGCCCCCCAGGAAGTCGCCGTTCCTCGTTGTACGCGGGAACGATGATCTCAAGCAGTGTCGGTCGGCTCGTCCTCTCGTTCCCTCGACGGGAGGGCGGCATGGCACGTGTTACCGGTCGCCGTAGTTATAGAGCGGCCGATTGACCGGTGTCGCCGTGGCACCGGTGAGTGACACGGTCGTGACGGTCGCCACCAGTGCGGCTAGGGCGACGCCAATGATCGCTGCTAAGAGGATCTTTATCACCGGGGATTCCTCCTTTGAGGCGGCAATGACCCGGGCGCACCCAACTTAGAACCAATTCTCCTTACTCGCTAGTAGTAAGACTGAAATTTCACAAAGTCGCCGATCAAGTGGGGTGATCGTTCCCAGAAAGCGCTTGAAATCTGTACAACCGCAGCTCAGGCCCGTCGACCACCAGAGAGGCCCCCTGGGTCCACCGGGCGAACCGGGCACGCTCCTCGACCGTCCCCGCATCCACCAGAACGTATCGGAAGCCCGCTGCGGCCAGGTCTGGTGAAGATCCATCTAGTACGCGTTCCACCTCGCGCACCCGGCGGTCCTCGGCCGCGACGACCATGCTGCCGACCCGTACGGAGTCGTTGGCCACCACCTCGCGCCCCGGCGCGGCGAAGAAGCGCTGGGCCGGGTCGAGCACCGCCCGCCCGCCGTTCCACGGGAACCTGCGGTAAGACTCGAACGGTAGCACCAGGACGTCCCCCGGCGCCGCGTCCGCCAGGATCGCCGCCCTGGCCTCGTACCAGCCCCGCGGATAGTCCACCGCCTCCAGCCGGCCGAACGCCCCCCAGGCCAGCGTCGGCAGCACCGCCACCGGCGCCAGCACCAGGAGCGACACCCCGTACGGCACCAGGCGGCCGCCCTCGGCGGCGGCCCGCGCGGCGAGCAGGCCGAGCCCCACGGCGGCCAGCAGGGCGAGCGGCGCCACGAACTGCTGCGCGTCACGCAGCACCCCGAACCCGCCCCACAGCTCCACCAGCCACCTGAGTGCCGCCCGGCCGGCGGCGGTGACGCCCAGGCAGGCGATCGCGAACCCGATGGCCGCCGCCACGGCGAGCCCCGCCCGGCCGGGCAGGTCCCGGGCGCGCGTGACCGCCGCGATCCCGGCGACCACCAGCACGAGCCTGGCCACGGCGGCGAGCGGTGCGTCGTAGCCGGCGGGCACCGCGCCGGCGTTCCAGATCCCGCCGAGCGACAGCAGGCTCACCACCGTGCCGAAAGGGCCGTCCGCCCGGGCGGCGAACGCGTCCACGCCCACGCCGTCCCCGTTCAGCGCCTCCGGCCGGGCCAGCGCGGGCACCAGCCAGGGCAGGCTGAACGCCAGGACGAGGCCCGCCGCCCGCGCGGCCCTCAGGCCTGACCGCTCGCCGCTGTGTTCGATGGTCGCGCTCACTTGGCCCTCGCTGGTCACGCGAGCTACCGCTCTCGGGCCTGAGCGTTCGCCGCTCCGCCGGCCGTACCAGGCGGAGGGGATGACGGTGATCGCGGTGACGGCCATCGCGGCGAACCCGCCCACCGCGGCCGGCACCATCGCCACGGCCACGCGACGATGCGCGCACGCCGCCCGCACCACCCACGGCAAACCGGCGTACCCCAGTAGCAGCGCCCACTGCCCCATCAGCAGCCGCTCGGCGACGTACGGGTTCCACACGTAGAACGCTCCCGCGACCAGCCTGGGCCCCAGCGCGGCCGACGGGACCAGCAGCCCCGCCCCCGCGCAGCCCAGCGCGAACACCCCCAGCAGGATCGTCTTCTGCACCAGCTCCGCGGGGACGACCGAGGCCAGCGCGGTCACGACGGCGTCGCTCGGCACGACCCGCGGCGCCCCGCCGGCCAGCCCGAAGGTGAAGCGCGAGAACCGCGGCTCCGGCACGAACACCATGTCCTGGACGAGGACGAACCCCCACTTCAGCGCGGGCCCCAGGGCGAGACAACCCAGGACGAGACCGAGCAGCGCGCAGGCTGCTCCGGCCCTCCTGGTCTGCGGCATCCCGCTATGACATCACAACCCAGCCACAGACATTCCCGGCATGTCCCCCGATTGTTAGTCTTTCGCCAGATCCAGGTGCTCTCTCGGTGATCACGACACCCCCGAAGGGGGCGGCGCGGGACCGATCCACGCGAGCGACGGGGCCAGAGGGACCGGTGACGACGAGCGAGACGACGGCCGAGAGCCGCCCGCGGACGCGTGGCGCCGAGGGCCGCCCGTGGACGCGCGGCGACGCCGTGCTGGCCGCCGGACTGGTCATGGTGGCCGTCCAGCTGGTCTGGAAGTTCGACCTGGTACGGCGCTCCTACTTCAGGCAGGACGACTTCACCTTCATCGCCCGCGGCCTGGAGCACGGCCTGACCTGGGACTACCTCATGCGGGTGGACTACGGCCACCTCGTGCCCGGGCCGTTCGCGATCCAGTGGGCGCTGGGCCGGCTGGGGGTCTACAACGACGTGCTGGCCCACGCCGTGGCGATGACGCTGCTCGGCGCCGCGGGTCTGGCGCTCCTCCGGCTGCTGCGGCTGCTGTTCGGGCCGCGCCCGGCCATCCTGGTGCCGCTCGCGTTCTACCTGCTGACCCCGATGACGATCTCGTCGCTGTCGTGGTGGGCGGTGTTGATCGAGACGCTGCCGTTCCAGATCGCGCTGCCGATGGCGCTGAGCTCGCACGTGCACTATGCCAGGACCGGCCGCTTCAGGCACGCGCTGGCCGCCGCGGCCTGGACGGCGGTCGCGATGGCCTTCTTCGTGAAGGCGCCGTTCATCCTGGTGCTCGCGCTCGCGCTGAGCGTGGGGTGGCTGCGCCGCCCCCGGCAGTGGCCGGCCTGGGTGCTGTACGCCGGCGTGATCGCGGTCTACGCGGTGATCTTCTTCCGCCAGCTCTTCACATCCGTGCAGCTCACGGACGACACCGTGCAGCCGAGCCTGCCGGACCTGCCGGTCGCGGCCAGGTTCGCCTGGACGCTGCTGTGGGGCTCGCTGGCGCCCAGCACGTTCGGCGGGCCGTGGAAGTGGCTGCCCATCGGGGACGACTACGCCATCGCCGCCACGCCGCCCGCACTGGCCTGGGCCGCGCTCGGGCTGGCGGCCGTGGCCGTGGCGGTCTCGATCCGCTACCGCAGGCGGGCCTGGCTGGCCTGGCTGGTCCTGCTCGCCTACGTGCTGCTCGCCGACGTGGTGCCGGTGCTGATCGGGCGGGTGGAGCAGCTCGGCCCCGACCTGGGCGGCTACGAGCTGCGCTACATCTCCTCCACGTCCATGGTGCTGGCGCTGGTGATCGGCCTGGCGTTCATCCCGCTGCGGGACGAGGAGCGGCCCTGGCTGCGCCCCGCGTCCCGGCTGAGGTTCGCGTGGGTGCCGGTGGCCGCCGCCGTCGCGGCGGGCTCGGTCTGGTCGGTGACGGCCTACGGCCGGCTGCCCCTCGGGCAGCAGGTCAAGAGCTACGTGGAGACGGCACGGGTGGCGCTCAAACGCACGCCGCCCGGCACCGTCATCGTGGACACGTACGTGCCGCCGAAGGTGGTCGTGGCCACGTTCTTCTACGAGTACGCGCTGACGTCCAAGGTGCTCGGCCCCATCGCCGCGCGCCCGGTCACCTGGACCGGTCGGCTGAACGGGCCGGTCAGCGGCCCGCTCGTCTTCGACGAGCAGGGCCGCCTGCGCCCGGTGTCCATCGAGGGCGCCGTCGTCCCCGGGCGGTCCCCCTGCACGCGAGTGGGCCCGGCGGAGGTCCGGTTCCGCCTTCCCCTGTCCCTGCCCAAGGGGACCTGGACGGCGCAGATCGGCTACCTGAACCCGGTGGAGACCACGCTGTCCGTACGGCTCGGGGGGCCCGAGACGCGGGTGCCCGCGGGCAAGGACCTGGGCTCGACGTACGCGGCCGTCGAGGGCGGCGGGACCGACCTGGTGCTGCGCACCCTGGACGGCCGGTCCGCCTGCGTCGGCGAGATCAGGGTCGGCATCCCCAGACCCGCCGTGAACGCCACCGCCGTCCCCCCGCAGCCCGTGGGGGGATGACGCTCACTTTCCGGGCTCGGGGTCCCTGGGCAGGCCCAGCATGCGCTCGCCGATGATGTTGAGCTGCACCTCCGTGGTGCCGCCGTAGATGGTCATCGCCCTGGTGGCGAGCACCGCACGGTTCCAGTAGCCCGGGTCGCCGAGCTTCATGTCGGCCCCCACGACCGCCGCCGGACCCAGCAGATCCACCGCCGTCTCGGAGACATGCTGGGCGTGGGAGGTGGACAGCAGCTTGCGCACGGACGCGTCCGCGCCCGGCTCGGCCCCGGCGAGCTGCTTGAGCGTGACCCGCAGCGACAGCGCGTTGATCGAGTGGCCCTCGCAGGCCACCGCGGCCACCTGCTGCGCCTCGGCCGGCGTCAGCTCGCGGCCGAGGCGTCCGATCAGGCCCAGCAGGTCGGGTACGGACGCTCCGGTGCCGCCGGAGCCGGACGACAGCGAGACGCGCTCGTTCGAGAGCGTGTTGCGGGCGACCTTCCAGCCGTCGCCGACCTCGCCCACGACCAGGTCGTCGGGGACGAAGACGTCGTCGAGGAAGACCTCGTTGAACAGGTTCTCGCCGGTCATCTCGGTCAGCGGCCGGACCGTGACGCCCGGGGACTTCATGTCCACCAGGAAGTACGTGATGCCCTGGTGCTTGGAGCCCTCGCTGGAGTTGCGGGCGATGCAGATGCCCCACTCGGCCACGTGGGCGACGGAGGTCCAGATCTTCTGCCCGTTCAGCTTCCAGCCGCCCTCGACCTGCTCCGCCTTCATCTGCAGCGAGGCCAGGTCGGAGCCTGCGCCGGGCTCGGAGAACAGCTGGCACCAGATCATCTCGCCGCTGAGCGTCTTGGGCAGGAAGCGCTCCTGCTGCTCCTGGGTGCCGTACGCGGCGACGGACGGCACCACCCACGCACCGATGATCATCGCGGGCAGCTTGACCTTGGCGGCCTTGAGCTCCTGGGCGATCAGCACCTGCTCCAGCGGCCTGGCGTCGCGGCCCCACGGCCTGGCCAGGTGCGGCATGACGAAGCCACGGTCGGCCAGTGCCCGCTTCTGCTCCTTGCCCTCCAACCGGGCGATCTCCGCGATCTCGGCCCGGATCGACTCGCGCAGTGCCTCGGCGTCCTCGGGCAGGTCGATCTGCATCTCGCGGGCGACGCCCTGCAGGGCCAGCTCGGTCACCTTGGCCGCCCACTCCGACGAGGAGCCGAGCAGGGCGCGCAGGGTGAGCGCGCGGCGGTAGTAGAGGTGGGCGTCGTGCTCGAAGGTGTAGCCGATGCCGCCGAAGGTCTGGATGGCGTCCTTGGCGCACTGCACGGCGGCGTCGGGAGCCATCACGCCGGCGATGGCGGCGGCGTACTCCAGTTCTCTCCCGTCGGCCCTGGTGGCGTCCCAGACCGTCGCGCGCGCCTGCTCCAGCGCGACCAGCATGCGGGAGAGCTTGTGCTTGATGCCCTGGAACTGGCCGATCGGGCGGCCGAACTGCACGCGTACCTTGGCGTACTCGGCGGCGGCCGTGACGCACCACGAGGCCAGGCCCGCGGCCTCGGCGCCGAGCAGGATCGCGGCCAGGTTCAGCACGTCGGGGCGCTGGACGCCGCCCAGGATGCCCTCTGCGGGCACCACCAGCTCCGACAGCTCCACCTTGGCCACCGGCCTGGTCAGGTCGAGCGACTTGACCTCGGTGACGGTGACCGCGGAGGCGTCGACGAGGATCCACTCCTCGCCGTCGTCCGTGGCGACCGGCAGCACGAGCGCGTCGGCCAGCGAACCGCCGAGCACGGGGTCGGCCGTGCCGGAGACGACCAGGGAGCCGTCCTCGGTGCGGGTGCCGGTCAGCGAGCCGGTCAGGGCGACGGCGCCGGTGAGGGTGCCGTCGGCGAACGACTCGAGGTGCTCCGGGCGCTTGGAGGCGTTGATCACGGCACTGGCCAGCACGGTCGGCAGGTAGGGCCCGGGGGCCATGCGCTCGGCCAGCGCCTCGATGGCCACGGCCGTCTCCAGCAGCCCGTAGCCGGAGCCGCCGTACTCCTCGGGCACGTGCAGGCCGAGCAGCCCCTGCTCGGCGAGGCCCGCCCAGAACGGCGGACGCCCGTCCGTCCCGGCGCGCAGCAGCTCGGACGGGATGTTCCGCTCGGCCCAGCCGCTCACCGACTCACGGAGCGCCTCGTGCTCCTCGCTCAACCCGATCGCCATGCTCATCCTCCATGCCAGGTCCGACCCATACCTAGAACCATATTCTAGAGGATGCTTCTGGCCTAGAGCGGTCGAACCCGTTGGACGAGGGTGTTGATGTCCGCCCAGCGCTTCTTGTTCGTCTCGGGGATGGAGGCCAGGAGCATCGCGGGCTTGGTCTTGCCCACCTCGACGACCGTCACCATGGCCTGGGCGACCTGCTGCTTGCCGTTGAAGGTGTAGGTGACCTGGTAGCCGAGCGTCCAGCCCTTGCCGACCGGGATCTTCCGGGAGGCGGTCCAGGCGAGCGTGGCGCCCGCGGGGTACTGCGTGCGGAGCGACCAGCGGGCGGCCTGGGTGGCCAGCTCGCGGTAGTCGGCGTCCTTGGAGGGCTTCGTCGTGGGCGAGTCACCCGGGAACATGGCCGAGGCGACCACCGTGTGCGGGACGGCCACCTTGCCGATGCGCTGCGCGATGGAGAACGGCGGGAACGACTTGGCCTTCCACGGCGTGGCCAGCCTGGGGTAGGTGATCCCGGTGTTCTTGTCGCTGATGAGGCCGGTGACCACGGACGCGGTGCCCGACAGGGTCGGGTACGCCTTGCTCTTCGGCACCGGCGGCAGCGCGATCGGGGTCTCGGTGGCGCTCGGGGCGGCCGAAGCCGAAGCGGCGCCGGAGCTCGGCACGGGGGCGACCGGGGCCACCCGCTCGGCCGGCTGCTTGTTGGTGGGCACGTCGCCGGAGAAGACCACGAAGATCAGGAACACGGCGAGGACGGTGACAAGGATCGCACCCAGGAGATAGACGACCTTGATCGGAATGTCACCGATGCCGCGCCTCGGCGGCTTGGGGATGGGCGGCAGCGGGGGCATCGGGGCCTGGTACGCCGGAGGCGGCGCGAGCGGGGGCTGCGGGATCGGGCCGGGACCGCCTCGATTGATGGGGTGCTGCTGGGGAGGCGCCTGCTGGGGAGGGTTCTGCTGCACCGGCGGGTTGCCTGCCGGGGGCCTGAGAGGGACGGACGGACCCGCCGCCGGCGGGCGGGGGATCTTGACCGTCTCCTCGGCAGGCAGGACGACCTTGCGGAACGGAGTGGTGGGTGAATCGTATGAAGGTCTCTTGTCGCCGACGTCCGCCATGGCCTTGAGGTTACGTCACAAGAGAGCTGGATAATTCCTTCAATACCCCTGCAGAATCTAATTCTGTAAGGTCTGCGAACATGAGGGGTTTTTACGAGATCGCAGCCCATGACCCTGAACGTCCCGCGCTCCTCGGTGACACCGGCGCCACTTACGGTGAACTTCTCGCCCGGGTGAACCAGGTCTCCAACGGTCTGACGGCACGCGGAGTCGCCCCCGGAGACCGCGTCGTCACCGTGCTGAAGAACGGGCTCGACGCCCTCACCATGATGCTCGCGACGTACCAGACCGGCGCCTACCTCGTGCCCGTCAACTGGCATTTCACCGCCGAGGAGATCGACTACATCGTGGCCGACTGCGGGGCCGAGGTGGTGATCTCGCCGGACGCCCGCACGGTCGCCGAGCTCGCCGACGGGCAGCCCGCCACCGCACCCCCGCACCGGCGGGCTGGATCCATGATGCTCTACACCTCCGGGACGACGGGACGGCCGAAAGGAGTACGTCGGCGGCTGCTGGACCTGACGCCGGAGGAGCTGTACCCGATCCTCATGCGCAAGAGCTGGCGCCACTTCGGGCTGCCTTTCGGCGGGGTGCACCTGGTGTGCTCGCAGCTCTACCACTCGGCGCCGTACGGGCAGGCCATGATGGCGCTGCAGTCGGGGCACGCGATCGTGGCGCCGGAGCGGTTCGAGGCCGTCGAGGCGCTACGGCTGATCGAGCGGCATCGGGTGACGAACGCGTTCATGGTGCCCACGATGTTCCACCGGCTGCTGGGGGTGCCGGATCGGGAGTCGTACGACCTGTCGTCCCTCACCCACCTCTACCACGGGGCGGCCCCGTGCCCGCCGGCCACCAAGCAGGCGATGATCGACTGGCTCGGGCCTGTGCTGTGGGAGTACTACGGCTCCACCGAGGCGGCCGTGGCGACCATGGTGTCCTCGCAGGAGTGGCTGGCCAGGCCGGGCACGGTCGGCAGGGCGCTGGACGGGATGTCGTTCACGATCGTCGGGGAGGACGGCCAGGAGATGGGGCCGGGCTCGCCGGGGCTGGTCTACATCGGCGGGATCAACCGGTTCGAGTACCACCGCGACCCGGACAAGACGGCGGCGGCGATGCGCGGCCAGGCGTACACACCTGGGGACATCGGCTACCTCGACGACGACGGTTACCTGTTCCTGCTGGACCGGCGGACCGACCTGATCATCTCCGGCGGGGTCAACATCTACCCGGCCGAGATCGAGGCGGCGCTGCTCGAACACCCGGCCGTCGCGGACGTGGCCGTGATCGGCGTACCGGACCCGGAGTGGGGGCACAAGGTCGTGGCGCTCGTGCAGCCGGCGGCCGGCACGGTGGCCGGGGACGAACTCACGGCGGAGCTGCTGCGGCACTGCGCTCCCCGGCTGGCCAAGCTCAAGCATCCCCGGGTGATCGAGTACCGGGAGTCGCTGCCGCGCACGCCGACCGGCAAGCTGAGCAGGCACAACGTACGGGAAGCGTATCTTTCGGGCTGAGCTGGGAAGAGTCCTGCCATGAGGGGGATCGTCGCGATACTGGCCACTGCTTTCGTGCTGCTGCTCGCGGGCTGCGCGCCTCCCACCACTTCCAGTGCCACACCGTCGCCCGCGACTCCGCACAGCTCGCCGTCGGCCTCCCCCTCACCGCTGTCGCTGCACTCGCTGGAGTCGGCGTACGAGGACGTCATCGCCGACGTCCTGCCGTCCATCGTCCAGATCACCACCAGGGTCGGGCTCGGGTCCGGCATCGTGCTCGACACCGCGGGACACATCGTCACCAACGCTCACGTCGTCGGCCAGGCCACCAAGATGGAGGTCACGATCGCCACCGGCGGCCCTGCGCGCTCGGCCAGGCTCGTCAAGTCCTTCAACGCGGGTGACCTGGCGGTCATCAAGGTGGACAACCCGAACGGGCTGCGGCCCGCGCGGTTCGGGGACTCGTCCAAGCTGCGGGTCGGGCAGATCGTGCTCGCCATGGGCAACCCGCTGGGCCTGTCGGGCAGCGTGACGAACGGGATCGTCTCGGCTCTCGGCCGTACCGTCTCCGAGCCTCAGGAGGCGGGCTCCCCCGGGGCCACGATCGCCGGCGCCATCCAGACCTCGGCCGCCATCAACCCGGGCAACAGCGGCGGAGCGCTCGTGGACCTGTCGGGCAACGTGATCGGCATCCCCACGCTCGCGGCCACCGACCCCGAACTGGGCGGGGGCGCCGCACCGGGCATCGGGTTCGCGATCCCGAGCAACACCGCCAGGGACATCGCCACCCAGATCGTCAAGTACGGCAAGGTCACCAACAGCCACCGGGCCGCGCTCGGCATCCAGGGCAGCACGGTGATCAGCACGGAGGGGCAGCCGATCGGGGTGGGCGTCATCCGGGTGGAGCCGGGCAGCGGGGCGGAGAAGGCGGGGATCAAGGCCGGTGACGTGGTGGTCTCGATCAACGACAAGAACACGCCGACGATGGCGTCCCTCGCGGAGGCCATCGCCGCCCTCAGGCCCGGCGACAAGGCCAAGGTCGGCGTCCAACGCTCCGACGGCACCACAACCACGGTCACCGTCACCCTGGGCCAGCTCCGCACCGAGTGACACCCCGCAGACGGCACCCCTTGCGCCGATCACCACCTCGCCGCACCGGCGCTCAAAGGGAACCCGCGTGCGGGCAACGCCCCCACCGCCCGCCGCGAGGCCCTCAGCCCGACGGGCGGGGCCCAAGGGACCGCATGCCGGAGGCGCCGCCGCCCACGGGCGGGCCCTGGAGGACCTCAGCCGGAGTGCGGCCGTCGGTCCGTCCGAGGGACCTCAGGGGGTCACTGCTTGGCGGTGAAGACGATCTCGACCCGCCGGTTCTGCGCCCGGTTCTTCGCGACCGGCTTCCCGCCCACCACGTTGGGCCGCCGCGGCCGGCTCTCGCCGTACCCCCGCGCCTCCAGGCTCACCCCCGCCCCCGTGAGCAGCCCGCGCATGGCCGTCTCCACGGCCTGCGCCCGCCGCCGCGACAGCGCGAGGTTGTACGAGTCGCTCCCCTGATCGTCCGTGTGCCCCTCGACCCTGACCGCCCCGCCCGCCCCGTCGGCGTTCACCTTCGCGGCCACCTCCTGCAGCCGCTGCCTCGCCTTCGCGGTCAGCCGCCACTTGTCCAGCGCGAACAGCACGTCACTCGTGAGCGAGACCGTCACCTGGCGCCCCTGCTTGGTCTCGCTCTCGGTGCCGTCCAGCGACTCGACCTCGCCGATGATGTCCTCGACGGGCAGCACCAGGTCCTCCACCGCGCCCACGGCGTCGGACGGCGCGCCGGGCGCGGGGGTGGGCGACAGGACGAGGGCCAGTGCGACGCTAAGAGATCGGAACATCGGTGAGCACGCCGATCATGGGCATCTCAATGTTGATCTTCGTGACGTCCGCGGGAGGCGCCGCGAAGACCGCGTACAGCGTGGAGGCCTCCCCCTTGTCCAGGAACTGGCCCTGGGTGCCGGAGCAGACGCACTTCGCGTTCTCGTCGGTGCCGTTGCGGGCCACGCGGTAGCGCTTGGCGTTCACCGGGTCGATCAGGGAGACGCCCGAGACCGTGAAGTCGAGCGGGGCCGTGCCCAGGCCGTTGTGGACGTTGATCTTGCCGTCGAGCGCGGTGATCGTCCAGTTGAGGCTGAGGGTCCTGCCCTGGCGCTTGAGCGCGGTGATGTCGACGCGGGCCTTGCCGTGCTCCCCGGCCCCGTACACGTCGGCCTCGCGGCTGGCGATCACCCTGGTCTCCTGCGGGGGCGCCGCTTGCGCCGTGGCGGTGGCCGGGGGTTCGGTGGTGGTTTCCGCGACGGTCTGGGGCTGCTTCTCCTCGCCGCCGCCGCCGACCTGCCACCCCGGGAGCGCACCGCAACCGGCCAGCGCGACCGCCGCGACAGCCAGCGCGATCGTCTTTCGCATTCTGAGATCACCTTCGTTGTCGGGGATGTGGCTCTCACCGTAGGGAGGCGGCGTTCAGGATCCGCATAGTCCGCTATATCCGCCGGCCACGCCGTCTACGGGCCTCCTGCGCGAGCCGGTCGGCCTCGGCTCTGCCCTGCTCGTCACCGAGGCGGTCAAACTCTCCCATAGCACGCGTAAGCGCCTCAACCGCATCGTCAATGTCGTCGAGGTCCAGCGCGGCCCGGGCGAGCGCCATAAGGGCCTGCGCGGCACCCCGGCGGTCCCCGTACGAGACGAACGTCTCCAGCGCTTCCCTCGCGGAGCCGGCCGCGGCTCCTGGCGCGCCTTCCGCCCTGGCGACCTCGGCCAGTACGAGCAGCGCCCCCGCCTCGGGCAGCCGGTCGCCCAGGCGGCGGTTGATCCGCAGCCGCCGCTCCACGCACCCGCGGGCCTCGGCGAGCCTGCCCCCGCCCAGGTGCAGCCTGCCCAGGTCGAGCAGCGCCTCCGCCTCGCCACGCGGGTCGCCGAGGTCCTGGTACGCGCTCAGGCTCTCGTTGAGCCGGCCCTCGTCCCTGCGCAACGCGCCCAGCGCCCGTAAGGCATCGGCCCGCCCGCGCCGGTCGCCCGCCTCCTCGAAGACCCGCAGGGCCCGTACGAACGCCTGCTCCGCCTCCGCCGGGCGGGCCTGGACCAGGCCGAGCCGGAGTGTGACCCTGGCCAGCTCCAGCCCTTCCACCAGCGGCTGGGCCGCCCGCAGCGCCGCGGCCGCCGACTCGGTGCGCCCTTCGGCTCGGTGCAGGTCGGCCAGGCCGCGCAGCAGGAGCGCCTCGCCGTGCCGGTGACCCGCCGCCCTGGCCGCGTCCAGCCCGGTCGCCGTGGTGGCGTGCCAGTCATCGTGGTGCGCGCCCAGTTCGAACAGCGGGGTGAGGTAGAAGGCCAGCCGCCAGGCGGCCTCGTACAGGCCCACGCGGTAGAAGTCCCCGACGGCCGCCACCAGGAAGCGGCGTTCGGCGCTCAGCCAGCGTGCCTCGTGCCGCAGCCAGCCGGTCTCCAAAGGCCCCGTGCCGGGCAGGTGGACCTCGGTGCGCCCGGTGCCGGGTTCGGCGGGCAGGAGGGAGGCCCTGGCCTGCCGGGTCCGTTCGAGGATCGCGCCCGAGATGACCGCCAGCACGCGTTCCGGGCCGCCTTCCTCCTCGGCGAGGCGTTCGGCGGCGTAGAGCCGGGTCAGGTCGTGCCAGCCGTACCGTTCCTGGCCGGCCTCGTCCAGGCCGCGCGACTGCAGCAGCCCGGCCTCCGCGAGCGGCTCCAGGTCCGTGCCGAACACCCACGACGCGAAGTCGGGCGCCGACAGCGCGCCGAGCCCGCGCAGCAGCCGCCGTTCCGGGTCCGCCAGGCCCCGGTAGCCGAGCGCGAGGCTGCCCCGCACGGCGAGGTCGCCCGCGCTGAGCTCGTCGAGCCTGCGCCGTTCGTCCCCCAGGCGGCCCGCCAGGTGGTCGAGCGTCCAGCCCGGTTTCCTGGCCAGCCGGGAGCCGGCGATGCGCAGGGCCAGGGGCAGGTGGCCGCAGAGCCGTACGATGCGCAGAGCCGCCTCGGGCTCGGCCCGCACCCGCTCGTGCCCGGCCACCTCACCGAGCATCGCCACCGCCTCGTCCCCGTCGAGCACCCCCATCTCGTACGCCCGCGCCGCCTCCAGCCCCGCCAGCGGCGACCGGCTGGTCACCAGGGTGAGGCTGCCGGGACCGGTCGGCAGCAACGGACGCACCTGGGCCTCGTCGGCGGCGTCGTCCAGCACGACGAGCAGCCGCTTGCGTGCCGTCATGCTCCGGTAGAGCCGCACCCGCTCGTCGAGCGCCGGCGGGACCGCGCCGTCCGGGCAGCCCAGCGAGCGCAGCAGGTCCTCCAGCACGGCACCGGGCGGCCGGGCGCCGAGCGAGGCGTAGAGCCGGCCGTCGGGGCGTTCGAGCCCGGTGGCGGCGTGCACCGCGACGGCCGACTTCCCGCAGCCGGGCGGGCCGTGCAGGACGAGGTGCACGGGGGCGGACACGTGCTCGCGGGCCGTCCGGACGATCCACTCGAGTACGGGCGATCGGCCGACAAAATCGGAAATGTCGGGTGGCAGCTCGTCGACCGGGGCGCGATCGCCGACAGCTGTCGAAGGGCGGTCCTCGCCGGCCAGGACCCGCTGGTGAGCGTCGGCCAGCTCGGCGCCCGGCTCCAGGCCCAGCTCGTCCACCAGCGTCCGGCGCGCGTCCTGGTAGGCCCCGAGCGCCTCCGACCGGCGTCCCGCCTGGTGGAGGGCTTCGATGAGACGCACCCAGGCGCGTTCGCGCAGCGGATGCGCCCCGACCAGCGCCCGCAGCTCCCCGATCACCTCCGCGCCCCGGCCCAGCCGCAGGTCCAGCTCCACCCGCTCCTCCAGCGCGGTCAGGCGCAGCTCCTCCAGCGGTACGCCGTGCGCCCGGCGCAACACGGACGACTCGACGTCGGCCAGCGCCTGCCCCCGCCACAGCGCCAAGGCCGCCCTGAACCCGTCGGCCGCCTCCGCCCCCCGGCCCGCCGCCCGAGCCTGCCGCGCCCCGCCGACCAGCCGCTCGAACCGGTGGCAGTCGACGTCGTCCCGTTCGACGTCGATCAGGTAGCCGCCCGGCACCGTGTGGATGCCGTCCACGAGCTTGCGCAGCGCGCTCACGTACACCCTGAGCACCGACCCCGCCGAGGCCGGCGGCCGGTCGTCCCACACCACGGACATCAGCCGCTCGGCCGGCACCGTCTCACGGGCCGACAGCAGCAGCGCGGCCAGCAACGTGCGGTGCTTGGCCGGCCCCGGCACCTGACCGGCCTCGATCCGCAGCGGCCCGAGCACGCCGAAGCGCACGTTCACGCACCTCTCAGCATCACGTGCCCGCCGGCCTGAGCGCGAAGGAGTCGAAGCGGACGCGGGCGGACCCGGTGGCGCCGGAGGCGGCGTGGACGCCGGACTCGCCGGGGCCGTAGGGCGCGGCGGAGTCGGACGCCTCCGCGACCAGGCGTTCGTTCAGCCACATGCGTAGCGTCACCTTGCCCCTGCTCTCGCCGCACTCCGCAACGACGCGGTTGACGGCCGCGCTCCGCGCGTCCGCCGGGCCGTACAGGGTCGTGCCCCGGGTGCCCGTGCGGCGCTTGACGATCGTGACCTTGCCCGAGCCGCTCACCGCGAACTCGTAACGATCTCCGGAGCGCGCCGAGCCGTGGCACCACACACCGTACTCCCCGCTCCCCTCCGTGAGGGTGGCCTTCGCGCTGACGATCACGCCGCCGTCCGGCTCCTGCCTGGGGGCCGACTTCCACAGCCGCCAGCCCGGCTTGACGGTCAGCTCGTAGCCGGAGCCCGCCGGCCGCGCGCTGCCGCCCTCTGACGAGCCGATCTCCCAGGAGTCGCCGAAATCGGCCTCGTACGGCCAGCTCTGCTGCGACAACGCGGGGACGGTCACGGCGGCGGCGACGGCGAGCACGAGCCCGGCGGCCCCCGCGACCCACCACCACCGCCTCCGCTTCGGCACCGGCATCGGCACCGGCGCTGCAGGCGGCATCTGAGGTGCGGGCCGCACGTCGGCCGTCGTGGTGCCCGTCCAGGTGCGTTCCACCACTTCGGTGGCCGTCGCCAGGCGGGTGCCGCCGACCAGGTCCGCCAGCAGCCGCTGGGCCGTCGGCCGCAGGCGCGGATCCTTGGCCAGCGCCCGCTCCACGACCTGCCTGATCCCCTCGTCGAGCCCGTCCAGCCTGGGCCCCTCCTGCGTGATCCGGTACAGCACCTCGGCGGGCGCCCCGCCCCCGAACGGCAGCCGCCCCGTCCCCGCGAACGCGATCACCCCGCCCCACGCGAACACGTCGGCCGCGGGGGTCAGCGGCTCCCCGCGCACCTGCTCGGGCGCCATGAACGCGGGCGTCCCGAGAATCGCCTGGCTGGCCAGGCTGTCGTGCTCCACGAGCTGGGCGATGCCGAAGTCGATCACCCGGGGGCCGAGCGGCGAGAGCAGCACGTTGGACGGCTTGAGGTCGCGGTGGATCACCCCGGCCCCGTGGATGGCGCTCAGCGCGGTGGCGATGCCCACCGCGAGCGCCTCCAGGTTCCCGCCTGACAGCGGCCCCTGCTCGTTCACGGCCTGCGCCAGGTCGGGCCCCTTGACGTATTCGGTGACGAGGTAGGCGACGTCGCCGTCGATCCCCGCGTCCAGCACGGGCGCGGTGCAGAACCTGGCCACCCGGCGGGCCGCCGCGACCTCCCGGTCGAAGCGCCGCCTGAACGCCGGATCACGGGCCAGCGCCGGATGGATGACCTTGACCGCCGCCAGGCCGCCGGTGGGTGTCGAGGCGAGATGCACCTCGCCCATGCCGCCGCGCCCGAGCAGGCGCCGCAGCGTGTACCCGCCAATGACCTCGTTCATCGCAGACAGACTAGCCAGATCCCGGCATTTCCCTGGATCGGGTCACCCGGCCGCCTGGGTCAGCCGGTAGCGCGACGGCGGGATCCCGTACCGGTCGACGAACGCCTGCCGCAGGGTCTCCGCCGTCCCGAACCCGCACCGCACGGCCACGGACGCCATCGGCAGCGAGGTGGACGCCAGCAGGTGGGCGGCGGCCTCGGTGCGGGCCTGCCGGACATATCGCCCAGGCGTCAGCTGCAGGTGCTGGAGGAAGAGCCTGGTCAGGTGCCGCTCGCTCACCCCCGCCTCGGCCGCCAGCGAGGGCGTGGTGAGGTCTTCGCGCAGGTGGGCGCCGATGTACTCGATGGTCCGCCGGACCAGGTTGTTCGCGGGGGCGGGAGCGCTGACGAACATGCTCATCTGCGCCTGGTCGCCGGGCCGCTGCAGGTAGGTGACCAGGTTGCGGGCCACCGTACGGGCCAGCTCGGGGCCGTTGTCCTCCTCGACGAAGGCGAGCGTGAGGTCGAGGGCGGCGGTGACGCCGGCGGAGGTGGCGACGTTGCCGTCGCGGATGAAGATCGGGTCGGCGTCCACGGCCACCGCGGGATGCCGGGCCGCCAGCTCGTGCGCCAGCTGCCAGTGCGTGGTGGCGCGCCGCCCGTCGAGCAGCCCGGCGGCGGCGAGCACGTACGCGCCCGTGCAGACGGAGGCGACGCGGCGGCTCTCGCGGGCCAGCCTGCGGACGTGGCCGACGATCAGCGGGCTGGCCGCGGCGTCGTCGTGGCCCACCCCGCCGGACACCACCAGCGTGTCGAGCGGCCCGTTGATCCGCTCCAGCGCCAGCTGGGCCTGGACGGTCAGCCCGGTGCCGCAGGTGACGGGATGCCCGCCCGGCGTGGCCACGCGCACCTCGTAGCAGGGTGCCGCGCCGTGCCAGTTGGCCTCCTCCAGCGTCGAGGTGACGCAGGCGACGTCGAGTAACCCCACCGCCTCGTACGCCACGACGACGACCCGTCGTACCTCCATGGTCACGACTGTAGGGCCGAAGGACAGAGAGCCCAAGTTTCCGGACCTCCTCGGCCCACCTCCCTTGGCACGCGGCGGCGCCCCGGGGACAGTCGTGGCATGACAACGACAAACACCGGCACCGGCCGCCGCTGGGGCAGGTTCGCCCTCCATTACGTGGAAATGATCGTCGCCATGTTCGCCGGGATGTTCGCGCTCGGCATGCTGCAGTCCGCCCTCGGGCTCAGCCTGTCCCACGAGCAGCAGCCCGAGCTCGCCTACCTGGTCATGGCGGTCAACATGTCGATCGGCATGGCCGCGTGGATGCGGATCCGCGGGCACGGCTGGGCCTCGACGCTGGAGATGTGCGCCGCGATGTTCGTCCCGGTGGTGCCGCTGTTCCCCTTGCTCTGGCTGGGCGCCATCGACGCCGGGACGATGATGACGGCGGCGCACGTGGCGATGCTCCCGCTCATGCTGGCGGCGATGCTGCGCCTCGACGAGTACGCCGGCTGCGCTCACTGAGCGCCTTGCGGTAGCCGTCCAGGACGTCCTGCCGCAGCAGGTGCCCGAACCCGGCCCGTTCCAGCCGCAGCCCCAGCTCGGCGGCGCTCACCCGCAGGCCCTCCGCGGCGGCCGGCAGGCTCCAGTCGTGCTCGGCCAGCGTGCTCAGCAGGTGACCGCGCCTGACCTGCGCCTCCGACAGCCTGAACGTCTTCAGGTAGGCCAGCCGTCCGTCCGCGTCGGTGATCGTCTCGCCGATGTGGTTCTCGCTCTTCCGCTCGAACGCGGGCAGGAACCGGCTCAGCATGAACCTGCCCATCCGGTAGACCTCCTCCACCCGCGCGGGGGCGCGGAGAAGGCCTGCGGCCATCACCGAGTCGTGGAAGCCGGCCCAGTCCCGCTCGGCGCGTACGGCCTCGGCCCGCAGGTCGGACAGCGAGGTGACCGCGCTCTCGTCGATCACCGCGGGGAAGTCCCTGGCCGGGTAGAACAGGGCATAGTCGTAGATCAGCTCGCCGTACATGTCGCGGACCAGCGTCGGGTGCAGCGCCCGGTAGTCCTCCGGGTGCGGCACCACGAAAGCGCTGGCCAGCGTGTCACCGGCGTACAGCAGCAGCCCGCACTGCCCGGGGTAGATCTCGAAGATCTTGAGCGCGTCCTCCAGCCCGCGCAGCTCCGCCCCGGCGTAGACCTCCTCGGAGCGGGGCGACAGCCCGTGGACGAGCGCCTGCCGCGACCACTCCTCCCACGCGACCACGGGGCCGCCGAAGTGCAGCGCGAGGTAGCCCTCCAGGGCCAGGTGCAGCGGCAGGAACCGGAGCCGGCCCTTGTCCACCCGCCGGGCCATCCGGCGCCTGGTCCTGATGCACATGTGGCTCAGCGGCTGCCCGAGCTGCGTGCCGTAGCTCGCCGCCGGGGTCCCGTCGCCGGTCCACGACGCGACGAAGGCGTGCGGGATGTAGGCCGTGTAGAGGGTCTTGTCCGGCAGGTGGACCATGGACAGCTCGTCGCCGTACACCTTGGCGTGCAGCCGCAGGTCCTCGATGGGCTCGCGGCGCACGAGCGGCACCAGCCGCAGCCCTCCCCAGGTCTGCGCGGGCCGCGTCTCCAGCCCCGTGAGATCCATCATCGCCGTGCCGCCCGATCTTCCAGGTACGTCCTCAACTCCCCGAGCCCCGTGCGCCCCTCCGCGAACCGGGCCAGCTCCACCAGCGCGGGCAGGTCCTCGGCGTCGCGGATGCCGGCCGTCGGCACCATGGGCGACAGCCGCCGCACGTCGAACTGGTCGGCGTCGTAGACGGGGTTCACGTGCACGATGCCCACCTCGCCTCCCGGATCGAGCTTGCGCCGCCAGACGCGCAGCACCTCGCCCGCCAGCCCCGGCGGCGCGTTGTCCCAGCCGTCGGAGACGATGACGAGCAAGTCGGGCCGGTGTTCGAGCGCGTCGAGGATCCGCTGTCCCAGCGGCGTGGGCCCGTACGGGCGCACCTGGAGCGGGTCGGTCCTGCGCGACAGCCACAGGCCGCGGTAGTCGCCGGCCAGGGCCTCCAGCAGGTAGTGGCAGGCCAGCGCGACCGCCAGCGGCCGGCGGCGCTTCACCGGCGACCCGAACGAGGAGAAGCTGTCGTCCAGCACCGCCGCGACGCTCCCCCACGTGCCCGCCCGCGCCCCGGCCACGCGGGCCGCCGCCGCCCGCAGCGCGCCCACCAGCTCGGCGCGACGGCTCGTGCGCACGTCGGCGCGGAGCGAGAGGATGTACGAGGCCAGCCTGACCAGCGGCATCGCGGCCAGATCCGCCTCGGTGTCCACCCCGCCCCGGCTCGCGGACTCCGTCAGCCGCAGCCGCTCCAGCCTGGTCAGCCGGGGCGCGATGCGCTCCAGGAAGATCTCCCTGCCGATGCCGTGGCGGGCGGCGAACCCCTCGGCGACGGTGTACGGGAGGTCGTACAGGGCGCCCTTGTCGAAGTGCGCGCGGCGCCACGCCTCCAGGACGGGCGTCTCGTAGCGGGCCCGGCTGAACGGCGCGAACAGGAAGTCGCCCAGCTCGCCCGGCAGCCGCAGGTGGGCGTGGCGCACGGCCGACTTCACCTGCGCCCGATACTTGACCGCGTCGAAGGCCAGGTCGGGGCGGCCGGTGAGCCAGTCGCGGATGACGGTCCTGGTGCGCCGGTTGTTGACGCCGTCGCGACGCAGGCGCCCGAAGAGCCGGTAGACCCGGGGCGGGCTCATCCGCTCCAGCCGCCAGGCGATCAGCCGGCCGTCGCCCGCGCGCCCGCTCAGCAGGTTGGCGATGATCAGGGCGGCGTTGTGGTCGTTGATGTCGAGCGCCAGCGTGGCGGCGTACAGGTCGGGATAGTTGCCCTGGACGTAGCGGTGCAGGAAGTCGAGGGAGAGCCGCTGCTCGCCGGCCGTGCCGTGGAACTCGCGCTGGCCGGTGGAGGTGATGGCCGCGTTCGCGAAGATCAGGACGTCTTCGCACTCGATCAGGTCGGCGTAGGTCTCCATGGGCTCCCCCGGGGGTCGGCGGACTGGCCGGGGAATGGGGGCACGAGCTGCGAAGCATCGCGGTACAAGCGGGTTCCGGAAGTCGTACCTGAGTCCCGCGGCCAGTCTGGTCCGGACCTTACCGGGCCATACGCACCGATGCGACGGTATTTACCGGGCTTCGGTGCGCGCCGAGCGGGCCTTGATCTCGCCGAGCGTGGTGTGGCTCTCCCGGATGACGGAGATCAGCACGTACGCGACCAGCAACAGCCCGAGGCAGAGCGCGTCGGCGGCCCACCAGGGGATCTCGGCGAGCAGCAGATAGCCGTCGCCGTCGCTCAGCGACCTGAGCACCGCCGTGACCACGGCCACCACCAAGGTGACCAGCAGCCAGCTTCGCAGGCGCGGCAGGTTCCCCTTGTTCCACAGCCGGATCCGCCAGCCCATGAAGACGGCGAGCACGCCGAGCACGGCGCAGAACCCGATCAGCCACCAGGGCAGCGCGAAGGCCGTCTGGTCGGCGATCTGCTGCTGCGTGGTACGCAGCTCCGTCTCGGCCTTCCTCTTGGCCTCCACGGCCGCGTCGAGCTGCTTCTTCAGCTGCGCGACGCTCCTCTCCTGGCGCGGCGGAGTCGCGGGGGAGTCCGTCGGGAGCATCCGCGCCACGACGGTGAGCATGATCGCGACGAACGACAGCGCCAGGACGATGGCCATGAACAGGTCGATGAAGCGCAGATCGAGCGGCGGGGCGAACGATCGGGCGGGCCGCCTCCTCACGGCTCCCTCACCAGCGTGTACTTCTGCGGGCGGCTCTCGGCCGCGCTCAGCCGCTCCACCGCGGTACGCAGCGCGTCCAGGCCCTTGACGAGCTCCTCGGTCCGGCCCCTGGACTGGGCCAGCTCCTGGGTGAGCCCGTGCATGGCGGGGGCCGCCTGCTTGGCGGGCAGCCGCGCGATGTAGATCAGGAACACCTCGTCGGCGGCCACCACGCCGGCCCGCTCGCCCCGCTCGACCAGGGCCATCGCGCCGAACGCCAGCACGCTCAGGAACAGCGCGATCAGCGTGACGCCGAACGCGGAGGCCAGCTCGGGCAGCACGTGCTGCTTGAGCGCGGCGATCAGCACCCCGGGGTCGCCCTCGCGGTCCAGGGCGTTCGAGAACGAGTTGACCATCGCGCCCATCGTCAGCGCCGTGCCGATGAACCCGAAGACCGGCAGCGCCCAGATGAGCGCGTGGTCGATGTGGTGCTTGTTGGCCATCTCGCTCTCGTCCAGCGCGGACCGGGCGCTCAGGACCGCCTCGCAGTCGTTCCCGGCCTCGGCCGCCTCCTTGAACAGCTTGAGCCGCCGCGCCACCAGCGTGTCGTCGGTCGGCTTCACCGCCTGGACATTCGTCACGGCCTGAGCCGTCGCGGCGTTCTCCCGCCGGATGTCCGGAACGGCCCTGACTATCCTGAGCACCGCGGTCAGGAACACCGCGATGATCAGCGTGACCACAAGCTCCGCCGCCACGGGGGCCGTGGTCGCGCCCACGGACACCAGCAGCGCTTCAACCAGTCCGCCCGCCATCAGCAGCGCGGAGAACACCAGGCCCACCACAGGCGCGAACACCGAGTGACGCCAGCCGTACCTTGACACCCTTTACCCTCACTCCGGCACGCAAAATGTCAGAGACCTACCTAAGCACATGTAAAACACACGTTGGTTACGGTCTGCGGTGTCAGCGGTACCAAATGTGCTGGATCGGCGCGTCAGCGGAAGCTGGGCGCCAGCAATGTGGGGTCTGCTGCTAAGCCTCCCCCCATCAACCGATCGGTTGATGCCGGAATCCACCGTCCCGCTCCCCGCCCGGACGATCCGCCACCCCCGCCCCCGCGCGACTCTCAAGGCATGCCAACACACCGGGAGCCCGCCCTCCGCACCACCGGACTCCGCAAAGCCTTCGGCGACCACCTGGCCGTCGACGACATCCACCTCACCGTCCCCGCCGGATCCTTCTACGGCCTGGTCGGCCCCAACGGCGCCGGCAAGACCACCACCCTGGCCATGGCCGTCGGCCTGCTCCGCCCCGACGCCGGCAGCGCCGAGATCTTCGGCGTGGACGTCTGGCGTGACACCGTCCAGGCCAAGGGACTGATCGGCGTGCTGCCCGACGGCAACGCCATGCCGGAACGGCTCACCGGCCGCGAGGTCCTCACCTACCTCGGCCTGCTGCGCGGCCTGCAGCCCGCCGTCGTCGCCGAGCGCACCGACGAACTCCTCCAGATCCTCGAACTCGACTCCGCCGAGCGGACCCTGGTCATCGAATACTCCACCGGCATGCGCAAGAAGATCGGCCTGGCCGTCGCCCTCCTGCACGCGCCCCGCCTGCTCGTCCTGGACGAGCCTTTCGAGGCCGTCGACCCCGTCTCCGCAGCCACGATCAGGACCATCCTGCGCAGGTTCGCGGCCAACGGCGGCTCCGTGATCATCTCCAGCCACGTCATGGCCCTCGTCGAGCAGCTCTGCGACCAGGTGGGCGTCATCTCCGACGGCCGCGTCGTAGCCGCCGGGCCGCTGGCCGACGTACGCGGCTCCGGAACCCTGGAGGACGCCTTCGTCGACCTCGTCGGTGCCCGCACCGGAGGAGCGGAGGGGCTGGCATGGCTCACCTCCTGACCCCCGGCCCGGCCGCCATGGCACAGCACATGATCCGCATGCGGCTGGCACTCATGCGCAACTCCCTGCGCGGCGACAACGCCTCCAACCTCTACACCGGCGTCTCGCTCGGGCTGATCCTGGCCTTCGGAACGATCGCCGTCGCCGTCCTGTGGCCCGCCTACCTGCCCCTCACCCTGGCCGTGTGGCTCTCCGGCTGGATCTTCGGCCCCATCTTCATCGGGGGCGGCAGCGAGGCCCTCCGCCCCGAATACTTCTCCATGCTCCCGGCCACGCCAGGCCGGATCGCGGCGGCACTGCTCGCCGGAGCCTTCGCGGGCCCCGTACCCGCGGTCAATCTCATCGCCCTGCTGTCCCTGCCCGTGTACGGCTGGCGCTTCGGCCCGGCCGGAGTGCTCATCGGCCTGGCAGCGGCCGTCACCACGCTCATCACCATGGTGATGATCTCCCGCGTCATCGTGGCGCTCATCGGCCTGTTCGTCAGATCCCGCGCCACCGCGGCCGCCGTCGGCATCGTCACCGGCACCGCCATCGCCCTGTGCAGCAACGGCTGGGCACCCGCCGTGGCCCTCGGCGGCGCTGACACCGCCGCCTGGTCCCAGGTCCTCGTCCGCGTCCTGCCCTCCGGATGGGGCGTGGCCGCCGTCGAAGCCCCTTGGCCCCTCGCCCTCGCCATCCTCGTCGCCAACGCCGGCGTGATCGCCCTCCTCCTGACCGCCTGGGCCGGCCTGCTGTCGCGGCGCGTCGTCTCGGCCGCACGAGGCGGTGTGCCGCCCCGCCGCGGCACGCCCCGCCCCCTCCCCGCCACCAGCGGCGCCCGCATCGCCGCCGCCAAGGAACTGCGCGCCTGGTGGCGCGACCTCGTCCGCATCCAGCTCCTCGCCACCGCCTTCTCCTACGCCATCGTCGCCCCCCTCCTGCTCGTCACCATCGGCGCCTGGATCATGGTGCCCTTCACGGGACTCATCGCGATCGTGATGGCCGCCGCGTCCTCGGCCAACCTCTACGGCGCCGACGGGACCGCCCTATGGCTCACCCTCATGACCCCCGGCGCGGAACGCGCCGACGTACGCGGCCGCCAACTGGCCTGGCTCCTCATCGTCGGCCCAGCCGCCGTCGTCCTCTCCCTGGCCGGCACCCTCGTCAGCGGCCAGACCTGGGCCTGGCCGTGGGTACTCGGCCTGTTCCCCGCCCTCCTCGGCGGCGGCGCCGGGGTCATCGTCCTGCTCGCCGTCACCTCGCTCGTCCCCGGCACCGACCCCCACAAGCGCGGCGGCAACCCGCTCAGCACCGGCGCCGACGAAACCGCCGAAACCGGCCTCGCCTGGCTCGTGCTCGTCACGGTCCCCGCAACCGCCCTTCCCGCGGCCGGCGCCATCCTCCTTCACCCCTGGGCCGGCATCGCCACCGGTGTGCTGACCGGCGCCCTCAGTGCCTGGGGACTCGGCAAGATCGCCTACCGCAGACTCGAGAACCACGGGATCGATCTGCTCAACCTCATGAAGCACGGCCCGGCACCCCAGGCCGACAAACCCACCACCGCGGACCTCCCCATCCAGCACCGCATCGGCGTCACGATCAGCTACACCATCGCCTGGCTTCCCCTGTTCCCCCAGGGACTCGTGCCCATGATCATGAAGATCTTCGGCATCGAGAACCCCGTATGGTTCCTCGCCCTTCATCTCCCGCCGATCTGGCAATGGCCCACCATCATCTTCATGATCGCCCTAGGGCTGCTCATGTACGGCTACGCCATCCTGATCCCCATGCGCCTAAGCTCGTCCTCATCGGCCGGCACCAGGTGAAACCCATCCGTCCCCGAGAGGAGGGGCGCCCCGGATGAACGACCCTTTCCCGCCCTCCACCTGGGAACGACGCTTCGAGCGCGTCGTCGGGATCGTCCCGTACATCACCCTCGCCGCTTCCCTCGCCATCAGCCTGGCCTCATCTGAGCGGCCCGAAGGCGGGATCCCCCGTACCCTCGTGCTCACCGCCCTGGCCCTCGCCTGGATTCTCGGCGTCCGCACTCTCGTCCCCGCCGCCGTGCGCCGGCGGAGGGTCGCCGTCACCATTCACTTCGCCGGCGTTCTGGCCACCGCCGCGCTGCTGACCTTCCACGACCCCATCTTCATCATCTACTGCATCTCCGGCTTCTTCCTCGCAGGCAACTTCGCTCCCTCCAAGTGGACCTTCGCCGCCGTCGCCGCCACCTCCTTCGTCCTGTACGGATCGACGCTCGACTGGACCCAGGCCACCATCCAGCTCATCGCCTTCTACCTGGTGATCATCGCCGTGCAGACCATTACCATCGGCGGCGGCCACATCGCCGGGATCAGGCTCGAGGACCGGCAGCGCAAATACCGGAAGGCGGTCAGCGACCTGCAGACCGCCCTGGAGGAGAACGCCGACCTCCACGCCCAGCTCCTCGCCCAAGCCCACCAGGCCGGCATCCTCGACGAACGCCAGCGCATGGCACGCGAGATCCACGACACCCTCGCCCAGGGCCTCACCGGCATCATCACCCAGCTACGCGCCGCCCAACGCGTCGAGGACGCCGGCACCCACCTCGAACTCGCGCTCGGCCTCGCCCAGGACAGCCTCACCGAAGCCCGCCGCTCCGTCGCCGCCCTCCAGCCCCACCAGCTCGAGGACGCCCACCTCCCCGAAGCCATGGCCACCCTGGCCCGCAACTGGACCCAGACCACCGGCGTCGACCTCCATGTCGAAGTGACCGGCGACCGCGTCCCCCTCAGCCCCGCCATCGAGGTCACCCTCTTCCGTGTCGCCCAGGAAGCCCTCGCCAACGTCGCCAAACACGCGGGCGCCACCCGCGCCGGTCTCACCCTCTCCTACACCGGCGCCGTCGTCCTCCTCGACATCCGCGATGACGGCACCGGCATCCACAATCCCGACAGCAAGGGATTCGGCCTCAGCAGCATGAGACAACGCCTACGTGGCGTCGGCGGCTCCCTCGAGATCGAGAGCACGCCCGGCGAGGGCACCGCCGTCAGCGCCACCGTCCCCGCCCTCCAAGGAAACCCCCGGTGATCCGCCTCCTCATCGTCGACGACCACCCCATCGTCCGCCACGGCCTGCGCGCCGCCTTCGAGGCCGAACCCGACATCCACGTCGCCGGCGAAGCCGCCAACGGCCGCGAAGGCATCGACCGCGCCGTCGCACTCCAGGTCGACATCGTCCTCATGGACCTGCGCATGCCCGAAATGGACGGCGTCACCGCCATCACCGCCCTGCGCAAGTCCCACCCGCACATCAAGACCCTCGTCCTGACCACCTTCGACGGCGACTCCGACGTCCTGCCCGCCATCGAAGCCGGCGCCACCGGCTACCTCCTCAAAGACGCCCCCACCGACGAACTCCTGCGTGCCGTCCGCGCCGCGGCCGCCGGCGAGCCGGTGCTGTCCCCCTCCGTCGCCGGCCTCCTGATGGGCCAGGTACGCAGACCGGTCAAGGCTGCCCTCACCGACCGCGAACTCCAAGTCCTAGCCCTCATCGCCGACGGCGCCTCCAACCGGCAGGCGGCCGCCAAGCTCTTCATCAGCGAGGCCAGCATCAAGACCCACCTGCTGCACATCTACGACAAACTCGGCGTCCGCGACCGCGCCGCCGCCGTCGGCGAGGGTTATCGACGAGGTTTGCTCACTTAGTCGACCAACAGCCCGCCTTCACAGAGACCCACCACCCCGGGGGCCTCCAGGGTGACAAGCTCCCGGGCTGATCGCCCAGCGTCCCGGCGCTGGAGCCGAACACGGCGACGCGACCTGGGACCCCTGCTCGCCCTGCGTGCCGCCGCCGATCACCGTCCGCACCCGTGCGTACACAAAAAACCGCCCCTGCCCCACTCGCGGTGGGACAGAGGCGGTCTGATGGTGTGGAGGTGGCGGGAATCGAACCCGCGTCCTTCAACCCCAAGTCAGGGCTTCTCCGGGCGCAGCCTGCTGTGCTTTTCTCGGCCCCGGCGATCACGCAGGCGAGTCGCCGACGGGCCCAGCCACTGTTTGGTTTCCCGCTCTCCCCCGTGGCCGGGTCGAGCGGTTGAGCCTTCTAGCGATGCCAGACACCGGGCCGAAGGCACTCCCGGGCTGACAGTGGTTTCGCTACTTAGGCAGCGAGGCCCAGGGAATCCTGGGCAGCCACAGTGCGCTTGGAATTGGCACTTGTTGTTTGCGGTCACAGGATTAACGAGGTTATGTCCGCAGTCCTCGGCCCGCTTCACCTGGCTTGCAAAGTCGAAGTCGAAGCCAGTCACCCCCTGTGCAGTTGTCAACACACCTCCGAGGAGGTGAGCAACAAGAATCTACAGGGAACAACGCCCCCAACGCCAACTTGATTCCCCATGACGAAACCCCCGGGAGCACGGCTCAGCGGCGCGCGCTCCCGGGGGCCGACCGGCAGGGTCGAGCCGGTCCGGACGGCAGGACTTCCCCCGAGATGAAGTCCTGATCTCATCACGGCGACTAGGTCCGCAACCCCCCGAGCGGGCCCAGTCACTCAGTAAGACGCAGCCGGACCCTCGGATGGTTGCTCAGCGCGACAACAATTTCACGGAGAGTTCCGAAGGGCCGAGAAGAAGCTGCCCGCGACCGCTCCGGCGTCGTGGTTGCGCGCCAGCACGGCGACCGCCACGTCCCCCTGCCAGCCCACGAACCACTTCATCTGGCTGCCCGCCGTGGCCGTCACGCCGTAGACCCTGCCCTTGCCCGCCTGGGCGGGCGTGCCGGTCGCGCCGGCCGCCATCATCCGCTTCAGCGTCGCGAGGACCTTGGGGTCCACGGGTACGGGGGCGGGCTGCGGGGTCTGCGCGGCCTCCGCCGCCGGGTCGGGCGATTTGGGGTCAGTCACCAGCACCGGCGGGCGCCAGGTGCCCGAGGCGACCGCGGCGGCCACCAGCGCCATGCTGAGCGGGCTGACCTCGACGTTCTGGCCCGCGATGGCCTTGGCCTTGTCGGCGTCGCCGGCCAGCGGGGGCAGCGCGCCGCTGAACGACTTGAGCGGCAGCCGCCACGGCAGGCCCACGCCGAACGCCTTGGCGCTCCTGTCCAGATCGTCGGCCGTGACGCGGCGGGCCAGCGAGGCCAGCGCGGTGACACAGCCCTTGGCGAAGTTTTCCTGGAAGGTGGCCGAGGGCGTGACCCCGGTGGACTCCGCGGCCTGCACGAACTTGGCGCCGCCGACCGTGCGCTCGTCCGGGCAGGCCAGCCGCAGCTTGGGGCTGACGTCGCGCTTGAGCAGCGCGTCCGCGGCCACGATCGAGAACGCCGTGCCCGCGGGGAACCTGCCGGCCAGCGCGCCCATCTCCTGGTTGAGGTCCTTCTGCCGGGTCAGCTCGCCCTGGGCCCCGACCGCGAGGATCTGGCCGGTGTCGCGCTGCACCGCCACCAGCAGGCTGGCCTCCGTCTCGCCCACCGCCTGCTCGGCCGCCGCCTGGACGGACCGGTCGATGGTGGTCTTCACCGAGACGTTCTCCCGGCCCCGCCACTCCTTCAGCAGGGCGACCTGCTTGCCGGTCTTGAGGTCGAGCGTGATCACCTTGGTCTGCGTCGAACCGGTCAGGTAGTCCTGGTAGGCCTGCTGGAGGCCGCTCCTGCCGACCGAGTCACCGGCCCGCTCGGGGCCGCCGAGTTTCTGCTCGGTCTCGGGGGTGAGCGCGCTGACGCTGCCGACGATCTGCTGCGGCGGCTCCGGGTTGACCGGCTGGTCCTGCTGCACCGTCTCGATCCCGTCGATGGCGTCGAGCTTCGACTTCATCGTCTGGTAGCGCGAGCGCCCGAACGTGACCAGCGGCACGAACTTGTCGGGCGGCGACGACCTGATGCGGCTCAGCAGGCGGTCCTGCGCGTAGTCGGTGATCTTGGACAGCTTGGCGGCGACCTCTTCCGCCCGATCGCCGAGTTTGGCGGGGTAGACGCCCGCGCTGTAGAAGACGGTGTTGCCCTGCAGCGGCTCGTTCGTGCGGTCGACGATCGGCTTGCGCGGCCTCGGGTCGGTGTCGACGGCGAACCGCTGCCCCTCCTTGAGCTGGGGATGCAGCACCGAAGGCGACCAGCGCACCTTCCAGGTGCCGTTCACCAGGTGGAGCGGGAGCATCCCGTCGTACTCCCAGAGGGGGTTGTTCTCCCCCAGGTCGACCTCGGCGTCGAAGTCGGCCTTGGCCTCTTCGCCCGTCATGCTGAGGCTCTTGATCTTGAAGCGGAAGGAGGCCGCGTCGAGCTCCAGCTTGGCGTCGGACAGCGCCTTGCGCACGGTGGCCTGGTCGCCGTCGGTGCGGCCGGCGGCGAGCTCGTAGTCGCCCGACTGCCAGCCCACGAGGAAGTCCCGCACCGCGTCGTGCGGTGAGGGCTCCTCGAAGCAGCCGGTCAGGGTCGTGCCGGCGACCGCCAGGGTGGCGGCCGCGGAAAGGATGCGGCGAGCGCGTGTCATGGGGTGCGGTGCCGCCGTCTCATCGGTTGCGGTGCCGCAGGGCCCGCGCCATCTCCCGCTTCGCCTGCTGCTCCGCCAGCGCCTGCCGCTTGTCCCAGTCTTTCTTGCCTCGGGCGATCGCGATCTCGACCTTGGCCCTGCCGTCCTTGAAGTAGAGCGTCAGCGGCACGATCGTGAGCCCGCCCTCCTTCGTCTTGGTGGCGAGCTTGTCGATCTCCTTGCGGTGCAGCAGCAGCTTGCGCTTGCGGCGGGCGGCGTGGTTGGTCCACGTCCCCTGGGAGTATTCGGGGATGTGGACGTTGAGCAGCCACGCTTCGCCGTCGTCGATGCTGGCGTAGCCGTCGACGAGCGAGGCGCGGCCCTCGCGCAGCGACTTCACCTCGGTGCCCTGCAGCACGAGACCCGCCTCGAAGGTGTCCTCGAGGAGGTAGTCGTGCCTGGCACGCTTGTTCTGGGCGATGACCTTACGCCCGGTCTCACGTGGCATGCTTCGACTTTACCGGCGATCCTCAGACTCTCAGGTAGCGGCGGAGCGTCACGAACGATGCAAGCACACAGATGACCACACCGATGACCATGGTGATGGTGATGGTCTGGGCCACATCGTTCCAGCCCAGCTGCGCGGTCGCGTCGCCCAGGTAGCGCCCCAGCTCCTCGAAGAGGAAGACCTTCGTGACGATCAGAATGATCGCCGCGAACACCCCGCCGATCAGGCCGGCGATGACGCCTTCCATGACGAACGGGAGCTGGATGTAGAGGTTGGACGCGCCGACCAGACGCATGATGCCCGTCTCTCTACGCCGGTTGAACGCCGAGAGTCGCACCGTGTTGCCGATCAGGAGCGCCGCCGCCAGCACCAGGATGATGGCCACCGCGAGCGCGTAGAACGCGAGCTTGTCGAGCATCTCGAAGAACGGACCGACCAACTGGGCCTGGTCCAGCACCTGCGACACGCCTGGCTTCCCCTGCAGGGCCTGCACGACGGACTTGTAGTTGTTGGGGTCTGCCACCTTGATGCGGAACGACTGCGGCATGTCCTCGACCTTGGCGGTGCTCACCAGGGCCTTGTTGGTCGCGTACAGCTTCTGGAAGTTCTGGTACGCCGTCGACTGGTCCTCGAAGAACACCTCCTTGACCCCGGGGGTGCCCTTGATCAGGGCGTCGAGGGCCTCCTTCTGGGCGTTGGAGACCTCCTTGCCCTTGCAGGACTCCATGGCCGAGCCCTTGGTGCACAGGAACACCGAGACCTCGACCTTGTCGTCCCAGTAGCCCTTCATCATGCCGACCTGGGCGTTGATCATCAAGCCGACGCCCAGCATCGCCATGCCGACCGCAACGGTGATGACCACCGCGATCGTCATGGTCAGGTTGCGACGGAGGCCGATCCAGACCTCGGAGAAGATGAAATTCGCCCGCATGTTCTGTCTGCAGCTCCCTGTCAGTACGCCTGGCCGTAGACGCCACGCGACTGGTCACGGACGATCTTGCCGTCCTCCAGCTCCACCACGCGCTTGCGCATGGAGTCGACGATGGCCGCGTCGTGCGTGGCCATGACGACCGTGGTGCCCGTCCTGTTGATGCGGTCGAGCACCTTCATGATGCCGATGCTCGTCGCGGGGTCGATGTTGCCCGTGGGCTCGTCGGCCAGCAGGATCATGGGCCGGTTGACGAACGCGCGGGCCATGGCGACGCGCTGCTGCTCGCCGCCGGACAACTCGTCGGGCATGCGGTGGGCCTTGCCTTCCAGGCCGACCAGCTCGATGACCTCGGGCACCACCTTGCGGATGAACCGCCGGGGCTTTCCGATGACCTCGAGGGCGAACGCCACGTTCTCGTAGACGTTCTTGTTCGGGAGCAGCCTGAAGTCCTGGAACACGCAGCCGATGCGGCGGCGCAGGTGCGGCACCTTGAAGTTGGAGAGGCGGGCCAGGTCTTTACCGGCGACATGGATCGCGCCGGAGTTGGGCCGCTCCTCCTTGAGGATCAGACGCAGGAACGTGGACTTGCCTGATCCCGAGGGACCGACGAGGAACACGAACTCGCCCTTGTCCACGTCAACGGACACGTGGTCGAGGGCGGGCCGGTTCTGGTTCGCGTAGACCTTGGTGACATTATCGAAATGGATCACGAGAGCATCACGGCATGCCAGTCTAGGGGTCAGGACGGAAGCGAGGGTGGCACATGCCCACTTCCCGCCACCGGCCGATCGGGTTACGCGGTCTTTACTGATGATCGACGTTCCGATTGGCCAGACGACAGTCTAGGGGGAAGACTGGCATGGAAAGTCCATAACGGAAACAAAACGATTGTGCGGCTAGACTTGGGGCTGTCATGAGTTGTGAACACCTCGTATGCGCGCAGTGCGCCCACCCTGTGATCGAGGGACGCTGCCCCACCTGCCGTGCCAGCAGGGAGCGGATGCACCAGCACGGCTTCGCCGGGCTGTCACCCGCTCTGATCGCCCTTCTGCTGGTCGTCCTGCTCTTCGTGAGCCTGGTGCTCAAGCACCTGAGCGGGCTCTAGCCGGCCGTCCCCGACTCCTGGCGGCGCATCCAGCGGATCTCGGACTCGATGAACCCATCGAGGTCGCCGTCCAGGACGGCCGACGGGTTGCCGGCTTCGGTGCCCGTGCGCAGATCCTTCACGATCTGGTACGGGTGCAGCACGTAGTTGCGGATCTGCGTGCCCCATGACGTCGTGGTGGCGCCGCGCAGCTCCGACATCTTCTCCGCCTCCTCCTGCCGCTTGCGCTCCAGCAGCTTGGCCTGCAGGACGTTCATGGCGGTGGCGCGATTTTGCAGCTGCGAGCGCTCGTTCTGGCAGGAGACGACGATGCCGCTCGGGAGGTGCGTGATGCGCACCGCCGAGTCGGTCGTGTTGACGCCCTGGCCGCCCGGGCCGCTCGACCGGTAGACGTCGACGCGGATCTCGTCCTCGTTGATGTCGATGTGGTCGGTCTGCTCGACGACCGGCACGACGTCGACCCCGGCGAAGGAGGTCTGCCTGCGGCCCTGGTTGTCGAACGGGCTGATGCGGACCAGCCGGTGGGTGCCGTGCTCGCCACGGAGCGTGCCGTACGCGTAGGGCGCCTTGATCGTGAACGTGGCCGACTTGATGCCGGCCTCCTCCGCGTAGGAGGTGTCGTAGACCTCGGTCGAGTAGCCCTTGCGCTCGGCCCAGCGCAGATACATGCGCAGCAGCATCTCGGCCCAGTCGGCGGCGTCGACCCCGCCCGCCTGGGAGTTGATCGTGACGAGCGCCTCGCGGGCGTCATACTCGCCCGAGAGCAGCGTGCGCACCTCCAGAGCCCCGATGTCGGACTTGAGCGACTCAAGCTCCTTGTCGGCCTCGGCGCGCGTGTCGTCGTCGCCCTCCTCGGCCGCCAGCTCGTAGAGGACGTTGAGGTCGTCGAGACGGCGCGCGACGCCCTCGACGCGGTTGAGCTCACCCTGGAGGTGAGAGAGCTTGCTGGTGACCTTCTGCGCCTGGTCGGGGTCGTCCCACAGGTCCGGTGCGGCAACCTGCTGCTCCAGCTCCTCGATCTGCTTGCGCATCGCGTCGAGGTCGAGCACGTCCTGGATGCTGCGGAGCGTGCCCGCGAGCTCGTTGATCTCTTCTGCCGGATCGATGCCTGCCACGTCTCCCAAGCCTACTTCCCCCGGAGGCCTACACCCCCCATCCCGCCCATGTGGTCAAGAGGCGGCTTCCGTTCGGGCACCGGAGGGCCCGGCGCCCCGCGGGCGCGAATAACATGGCGAGGTGCGTGCATACGGTCGGCGGAAGGTGCTGGCGCTCGCCGCCGGCGTACTGGCCGCGGCGACCGCCTGCACGGGCAATTCCCCGGCCGAGCCGTCCAAGGCTGCCGCGACCTCCTCCGCGTCCCCTTCGCCCTCCGTGGCCGAGCAGGCGGTCACGCTGGACGAGGCCGCCAAGGTGTTCAACGAGATCACGGTCACCGACGACACGCTGAGGGTGAAGAGCGACCTCCAGGGCCGACTGGCGCTGGCCGTCGATCTCACGACGGGCGGGCAGACGCAGCTCACCGTGGCCGCCTACCTCGCCGCAGACTACGCGCCGCCGCGTTACCGCTGGGGGCCGCCGACACTGTACGTGCCGAAGTTCCCGGCGGGAGAGCGGGCGCCGTGGTTCAGCGCGCTGGCGACCCGCAACGGGAGCCCGACGCTGCTGACGTTCGCCAAGTCCGACCGCTGGCGGCTCAGCTCCGCGGCGCAGCTCCTGTCCGGGCAGAAGACGCCCGAGGTCGAGCTCGACGCCGACGGCTACGCGACCACGGTGGCGCCCGATGACAAAACGGTCACGATCAGCCCGCAGTTCATGGGTCCCGTGCACGCCAGCGTGGCCGAGACGGGATCCGCGGGGGTCACGGCGGGGCTGCTGGCGGCGGGCCCCTACACGACGGACGTGGCCGAGCAGATCGCCAGCCTCCGGGAGAAGGCGAAGAACGACGGGTTCAGCTACGACTCGATCTTCAGCGCCGACAACTACCCGGTTTACGCGCTGCGCACGAAGGGCGGCGGGGCGTTGATCCAGTATTCGCTGTCCCGCACGACGTCCACGACCACGAAGACGGCCGAGGACGACTACATCCCCGTGCCGGAGCAGGCGCAGTGGGCCATCACCAGTCCGGTGCTGCGGCGCTCGCTCAAGCTGATCGAGACGCACCAGTACGCCACCGTGGTGCCTCCTCTGAAGGCCCCGGCCGCCGCCGCCGTCATCGCCCACGACGGCGCCCTGACGCGCGCCTCCGGTCAATAGCAACTCAAGTTGACTAATTGACATGTAGTCAACTATCGTTGCTTGCATGTCGGCCGACATTCCCGTACCCCAGGAGCCCGCTGACGCGCTGGCGGCCGTGGTCGCACTGCGGCGCCTCGCCGATCAGCTGGAGGACGCCGCCGTCGAGCAGGCGATGCGGGCCGGCTGGAGCTGGCCGCAGGTCGCCGAGGCGCTCGGAGTCACTCGCCAAGCGGTGCACAAGAAGCACGTCAAGCGGCTCATCGCCGCCGGCGTCACGCTGAGGAGACGACAGTGAGCGCGATCGACCACTACATCAATGACGTCATCCTGCACGGCGAAACCGAAGCCAGGCAGGACGGATCCGCCGCGATAGAGGCGCACCACCTGCTCCTGGGCATCGCCGCCCAGGAGGGCACCGCCGCCCACGAGATCCTGACCTCGGCGGGGCTGGACCGCCAGGCGATCCGCGACGCGCTGGACCGGGAGTTCGAGCACAGCCTGGGCACGGCCGGGGTGTCGCTCGCCTCGTTCGGCCTCCCCGCGGCGACCCCCGACCCCGACCGCCGCGTGAGCCTGGGGGCCTCGGGGCGGCTCTGCCTCGAACGCGGCTTCGCCCACGCCAAGCGCAAGAAGGACCTGAGACCCGGCCACCTGGTGCTCGGGATCCTGGAGGCCGAGGTCGGCACCGTGCCCCGCGCGTTCGCCCTGGCAGGCGTCGACCTGGCCGCGCTGACGACCCGCCTCCAGCAGGCGCTGGAGAACGGCAGCTGGTGACCCTCCAGGGTTCCCTGGAAGGGGCCGCGCCCCGCTCCGCGGGGCGCGGCCGGGCCCGGCCTAGGCCTCCGTGTGCGGGAGGTTGCTGGCCGACACCAGGGTGCGGATCGCCCGCAGGGCGACCGACAGGGTGGCCAGGTCGAAGTGGTCGCTCTCCCAGATCTCCGAGAGCGTCTGCCGCGCCCGGGAGACCGCCGCCGAGTTGGCCTCCGACCACCGGGCCAGCCGCTCCTCCGGCGGCAGTCCAGGCGTGCTGTGGGCCAGCACGTCGCGGGTCAGCGAGGCGTGCGCGGCGTAGAGGTCGTCGCGCAGGGCGGAGCGGGCCATCGAGTTCCAGCGGTTGTCCCGGGGCAGCGCGATGATGCGCTCCCGCAGGCGGGCCAGCTGGAGCCGGTCCGCCAGGTCGAAGTAGACCTCCGCCACCTCGGCGACCGGGCGGCCCGTCAGCGAGGCCACCTCCACCAGGTCCAGCATGGAGTACGCGGGCACCATGGCGGCCGCCCGCTCGGCCAGCTCCAGCGGCACGCCCCTGGCCGCGAACGAGTCGCGGCGCTCCTCGTAGGCGGCCAGGTCGGGCCCGGTCAGCAGCTTGGGGAGGTGGGACAGCAGGCCGTTGACGCCCTTCACGAAGAAGGCGACCGACCCGGCCAGGTCCAGCGGCGGCCGGCGGTTGACCAGCAGCCAGCGGGTGCCGCGCTCGGCCAGCTTGCGGGCCTCCAGCAGCATGGCGATCTGGGTGGCCGTGTCGACCTTGTTGTCCAGCGCCTCCACGGCCCGGTGGAAGCTGGGCAGGTCGAACACCTCGCGCGCCACGAGGTAGGCACGCACGATGTCGGGCGTCGAGGCCCCGGTCTCCTCCCCGAAGCGGTACATGAACGTGGTGCCCATGGAGTTGACCAGCTCGTTCACCACGCAGGTGGTGATGATCTCGCGCCGCAGCGGGTGGGCGTCCATGTAGGGGCGGAAGCGCTCACGCAGCGCGGACGGGAAGTACGACACCAGCCACGAGGCCAGGTAGGGGTCGTCGGGCAGGTCGGAGCCCAGCAGCTCGGCGTCGGCGACCAGCTTGGTGTAGGCCAGCAGGACGGAGAACTCGGGCGCGGTCAGGCCGAGCCTGGCCTGGCGGCGCTCGGCCAGCGTCTTGTCCGAGGGCAGGAACTCCAGCTCCCGGTTGACCAGGCCGTCCCGTTCGAGGCGGCGCAGGTAGCGGGAGTGGATGTGGAGCATCTCGACGGCCTGGGTGCGGGCCGCGGCGAGGACCACGTTCTGCGCGTAGTTGTCACGCAGCACCAGGTCGGCGACCTCGTCGGTCATCGAGGTGAAGACCTGGTTGCGCTGCTTGTCGGTCAGCTCGCCGTCGCGGACGACCTGGTCGAGCAGGATCTTGATGTTCACCTCGTGGTCGGAGGTGTCGACCCCGGCCGAGTTGTCGATGAAGTCGGTGTTGACCAGCCCGCCGTTCAGCGCGAACTCGATGCGGGCGAGCTGGGTGAACCCCAGGTTGCCGCCCTCGCCGATGACCTTGCAGCGCAGGTCTGCGGCGTTGACCCGCAGCCCGTCGTTGGCCTTGTCGCCCACGTCCGCGTTGGACTCGGAGCCGGCCTTGACGTACGTGCCGATGCCGCCGTTCCACAGCAGGTCGACGGGGGCCCGCAGGATGGCGCTGATCAGGTCGTTGGGGGCCAGGGAGGTGACCCCGGCGGGGATGCCGAGCGCCTCGCGCATCTGCGGCGTGACGTGGATGGACTTGGCCGTACGGGGGAAGACGCCGCCGCCGGGCGAGATCAGCTTGGCGTCGTAGTCCTCCCAGCAGCTGCGCGGCAGCTCGAAGAGGCGCTGCCGCTCCGCGTAGGAGGCGGTCGCGTCGGGCGAGGGGTCGACGAAGATGTGCCGGTGGTCGAAGGCGGCCACCAGCCGGATGTGCCGGGACAGCAGCATGCCGTTGCCGAACACGTCACCGGACATGTCGCCGATCCCGGCCACCGTGAAGTCGGTGTTCTGCACGTCCAGGCCCGTGGTCCGGAAGTGGTACTTGACCGACTCCCAGGCGCCGCGGGCGGTGATGCCCATGGCCTTGTGGTCGTAGCCGATCGAGCCGCCGGAGGCGAACGCGTCGCCCAGCCAGAAGCCGTACTCCTTGGCCACGCTGTTGGCGATGTCGGAGAAGGTCGCGGTGCCCTTGTCGGCGGCGACCACGAGGTAGGTGTCGTCGCCGTCGTGCCTGACCACGTCGGGCGGCGGCATGACCTTGCCGTCCACGAGGTTGTCGGTCACGTCGAGCAGGCCGGAGATGAACGTCCGGTAGCAGGCGACGCCTTCGACGAGCATCTCTTCCCGCGTTCCGGACACAGGCGGCTGTTTAACGACAAATCCGCCTTTAGACCCAGTGGGGACGATGACGGTGTTTTTCACCATCTGTGCCTTTACCAGACCGAGAATCTCCGTACGGAAGTCCTCCATCCGGTCCGACCACCGCAGCCCGCCCCGCGCCACTTTCCCGAAGCGCAGATGCACGCCTTCGACCCGCGGCGAATACACGAATATCTCGAACTTCGGCCGCGGCAGCGGCAGGACGCTGATCGCCTGCGGGTCGAATTTGAGAGATATGTACGGTTTGCGGTGCCCATCGACTGTTTGGAAGTAATTTGTGCGCAATGTCGCCTGGATCATCTCCAGGTACGCCCGCAGGATCCGGTCCTCGTCCAGAGAGGCCACCTCGTCGAGCGCGCCCAGGATCTCCTCGTTGAGCGCCTCTGCGAGATCGAGCCGCACGTCCTCGCCGCGCCGCGGATCGAGCTTGGCCTCGAAGAGGCTCACCAGCAGCCGCGCCAGCCGCACGTTCCCGGCCAGCACCCGCTCCATGTAGGTCTGCGAGAACGTGCCCCCGGCCTGGCGCAGGTACTTGGCGTACACCCGGAGGATCTCGACCTGCTCCCAGGTCAGCCCGGCGCTCAGGATGAGCGAGTTGAAGTCGTCGGCCTCGACCTGCCCCTTCCAGAGGGCGCTGAGCCCGTCCTGGAACAGCCGCTTGAAGTCGTCCCTGCCGACCTCCTCCGTCGGCGTGTACCGCAGGCCGAAGTCGTAGATCCAGGCGTTCTTGGTGTTGGGGTCGTTGTCACGGTCGATCTCGTACGGCCGCTCGTCCACGACCTCGACGCCCAGCCGCTGGATCAGCGGCAGCGCCTCGGAGAGCGAGATGGGCGAGCCGACCTTGTAGATCTTGAGCCGCCGCTCCCCCTCGGCCGCGTCGTACGGCTCGTAGAGGTTGATGTCCACCTCCGCGCCGTCGCCCACGGCCACGAGGTCCTCCAGGCGGCGCAGGTCCACGACGGCCACCTTGGGCGGGAAGTCCGCCTTGTAGCCCTCGGGGAAGGCGGAGGCGTACCGCTTGATGAGCGCGGGCGCCTCGTCCTCGGAGGCCATCCGCCCCAGCTCGGTGGCCAGGTCGTCCTCCCAGGAGCGGGTCAGGGCGGCCAGCCGCGCCTCCAGCTCCTCCACGTCCACGCTCGGCGGCGGGAGCTGCCTGCCCCGCTCGCCCCGCACGACCACGTGCAGCCGGGCCAGCACCGACTCGCCGATCATCGCGCTGTAGTCGAGCGACTTGCCGCCCAGGGCCTTCAGCAGCACCTCCTGCATCTTCAGCCGCACCTTGGTGGTGTAGCGGTCGCGCGGCAGGTAGATCAGGCAGGAGATGTAGCGGCCGTAGTCGTCGCGGCGCAGGAAGAGCTTGACCTGCTTGCGCTCGCGCAGCCGCAGCACGCCCAGCGCGATCGGCAGGAGCTGGTCGACCGAGGTCTGGAAGAGCTCGTCGCGCGGGAACGTCTCGAGGATCTCGATCAGGTCCTTGCCGTCGTGGCTGTCGGGCGCCAGCCCGGCCTTGTCCAGCAGGGCCGCCAGCTTCCGGCGTAGGACGGGGATCCTGGAGATCGACTCGTTGTAGGCGACGTGCGTGAACAGGCCGAGGAAGCGCCGCTCGCCGACCACCTCGCCCTCGGGCGAGAAGATCTTGACCCCGATGTAGTCGAGGTAGGTCGCCCGGTGGACGGTGGCCCGCGAGTTGGCCTTGGTGGTGATCATGAGCTGCTTCTCGCGCGCCTTGGCGCGCACCTCGGCGGGCAGCGCCGAGAAGCTGTCCGAGCCGACCTTGTCGTCGCGCAGGATGCCCAGCGCCGCGCCCGGCAGCGCCCGCAGCGTCTCGCCCTCGTCGGTGTGGTCAAGCCGGTACTCGCGGTAGCCCAGGAAGGTGAAGTGCCCGTCGGCGAGCCAGCGCAGCAGGTCGATGCTGTCCTCGACCTCCGCGGGCTCCAGCGGCGGCGGGCTCATGCTCAGGTCTTCGGCGGTCTGTACGGCCAGCGCCCGCATCTTCCTGAAGTCCTCGACCGCGTAGCGCACGTCGCTGAGCACCCGCTGCAGGTCGGCTTCGAGCGCCTTGAGCGCCTCCGGGTCGGCCTGCCGGTCGACCTCGATGTGCATCCACGACTCGACCAGCATCTGGCCGGTGACGTCCTCCTGGCCGCGGCCGAGCATCCGGCCCGTCATGTCGCGGCGCACCCGCATCTGAGGGTGGACCAGCAGGTGGATGCCCAGGTCGTGGCGGTCGAGCTCCATCGTCACGGAGTCGACCAGGAACGGCATGTCGTCCGTGACCACCTCGACGACCGAGTGGCCCGGGTCCCAGCCGTGCTCGTCCAGCGTGGGGGTGTAGGCGCGGACGACGGCGCGGCCCTGGGGGCGGACCTCGGCCAGCTGCCGCTGCGACATCGCGGGGCCGTACACGTCAACGGGGTTGCGGTCGAGCAGATCCTCCGGCGCGACGTGCCGGTAGTAGAACCGGAGGAAGGACAGGGCCTCCTCTGGGCCCACATGTTCGCTGCTCGCCGCGCAACTTTCCGCGGCTCGCTGGAGCAGCTCGTCCTTGGCCTCGTCGAGGGGCATTTCGGTCTCACTCCTTTGTGAGGGTTTGCCAAAGCTGTTCATAGCCAGGCCCTTAGTTCCCACAGCAGCGGGAAGTAGTGCAAACGCGTTCTGCCGCGCAGATAGGGGGCACCTGTCGAGCCGCCGGTGCCCGACTTGGTGCCGATTTGGCGTTCGACCATCTGGACATGACGCATCCGCCACTGCGCGGCGGTCGCGTCGTGCGTCAGCAGGTCTTCGGCCAGTTGCCACAGGTCGTCGTACGACCCGCGGTCCCTCGCCACGGCCAGCAGCGAGCCCATGATCTCGTCGTCGGAGACCGGCAGGCCACGCTGGGAGAGGGCGGTGAGGTAAGCATCCCACAGCGTGGGCTCCTCCAGCCTGCGGCGCAGCCGTGCGAGCTCCGTGTCGCTGGCGTGCCTGAAGCTGCCGAGATAGCGCTCGTCCTTCAGCCCGGACAGGAACTCCAGCTCCCGGAACTGCACCGACTGGAAGCCGCTGGCGGGCGCCAGCTTCTCCCGGAACATGAGGAAGTCCTGGGGCGTCATCGTCTCCAGGACGTCCACCTGCTCGATCAGCACCTTCTCGACCGCGTGCACCCGGCGGAACAGATGCCTGGCCCGCCAGAGCTTGCCGGCGAACATGGCCTCGCGGGCGTTCTCCAGCTCGTGGAGCAGCAGCTTGAACCACAGCTCGTAGACCTGGTGGATCGTGATGAAGAGCAGCTCGTCGGGCGCTTCGGACTGCGGCCGTTGCTGTGCGAGAAGTGCGGGCAGGCGAAGATAGCCGCCGTACGACAGCCGGCCGCCTTCCTCGCCGAACCGCCGATGCGGGGGAACGGGCGCATCTCCGTCGATGCCCACCGAACACCTCCCCCTGACCGTCCGGTCACGCTACACCGGACGCAATGCCTCGCCGTACCGATACCACCCGAAAAGGGCACAGACGTCAACGTACAGACGTCAGCGTGACATCGACCTCGGGGGGTCGTCGTCGGAGGCTGCGGGAGCGTTCTTGAGCTCGTCGAGCTCTTCCGGAAGCTCGGCAAGCTCAATCAGCTCCGCCTGGCATCTCTCGCAAGTATCGAGGTGGCGCTCGAAGGCCTCGTGCTCGTCCTCATCGAGGACTCCGAGGACATAGGCAGCCACCTCGTCATGCATCAGCCGGCTACCCCCTTGTCCCGCAGCAGTTCGCGGAGAGCCCGGATCCCGTAATAGAGCCGGGACTTCACCGTGCCCGGCGGTATCCCCAGTATCTCCGCCGCTTCACTTATCGTACGGTCTCGGAGGTAGGTCTGCTCTATGACTTCCCGGTGTTCTTCAGAGAGGCTGCGAAGGGCGTCGGCGACGACCATCCGCGACAGAGCTCGCTCCGAGCCGTCGGGTACGGCCATCATGTCGACTTCGGGCGGCTCGACCTCTTGAGGCCGGACGCTCTTCCGTCGACGTCCATCGATAACGATGCGGCGGGCTACCGTCAGTAGCCACGCCCATATAAGGCTTGGTTCCCACTGCAGTCTTGCCGAGTTTTTCCAGGCTCGGACGAGCGTCTCCTGCACCACGTCTTCGGCCCATTGAAGGTCGTTACCTGTCGATTTGCGTACGTGGCGCAGCAGAGGGCCGCCGAACTCCTGGTAAAGCACCGCGATGCGATGCTCCGCCTCGGCATCCGCACTCTCGAACCTGCCGTCGAGGTGACCTAGCACGGGGCACATCTTTACACCTTCGTTATCTCAGCGGTAGCCACTCCGATAACTCCAGTCATTTCTAACTATCTCCGGCCATGTGCTGAACCAAGCCCGAGAGACCCGCGTACCTCCGACCATGCACAGGCTTTTGCGCGGTGGCGAGCTGTTCATGCTCGGTGGCTTCGTCGTGGCGGCCGCGGTGACGATCGTGCTGGTCATGCCGCCTTCGATCGATCCCGCCGCCACTGCGGCGACCCAGACCTCATCGGGGCCCGTCACGGCCGCCGACCGTGACCTGCTCGTCAAGGTGCGGCAGGCCGGCCTCTGGGAGATGCCCGCGGGCGAGTATGCCCAGACCCGCGCCGAGTCCCAACGCGTCAAGGAAGTCGGCAGGCTGATCATGCAGGACCACCAGAGGCTGGACCTGCTGACCCGTCAAACCGCCAAGAAGCTCGGGGTGGCAATCCCCAGCGAGCCCAATGCCGACCAGCAGAGCTGGATGGCCCAGCTGGCCGCAGAGCGCGGACCCGCCTTCGACAAGGACTACGCGAACCTGTTGCGTGCCGCGCACGGCAAGGTCTTCACCGTCGTGGCGAGCGTACGGGCCGGCACGCGCAACGCGGAGATCAGGAAGTTCGCCGAGGCAGGCATCAACTTCGTCATGCGCCACATGGCGCTCCTGGAGTCCACCGGCCTGGTCGATCACACCCAGTTGCCCGAGCCCCCGACGCCCCCACCAGCTCCACCCGTCGCGATGGCGGTCGAAAAGAGGAGAGACGCATGACGAGATCAAGACGCATGGCCGCGACCATGTCCGCGTTGGCCGTGGTGGCTAGCGGATTGGTGTCCGCGGCCGTCATCGGCGTCGGCCCGGCGCGCGCCGACCACTGCGACCCGGCCCAGGCCGCCCAGGAGCAGCAGCAGGGCCAGCGGAACCGGAACAACAACCAGGATCAGAACCAGGACCAGGGCCAGCAACAAGATCAAGATCAGCAGGGACAGGATCAGAACCAGCAGCAGCAGGATCAGAACCAGAACCAGGATCAGAACGGCCAGAACCAAGACCAGAACCAGCAGGACCAGAACAACAACCAGCAGCAGAACGGCCAGCAGCAGGACCAGAACGGCGACCAGCAGCAGAACGCCGACCAGCAGGGCCAGGGCGGCGGGCGCGCCGTGCTCGACCCCGCCCAGGACCCCGACGCGGAGCAGACCGCCCAGGACCCCGACCCGGAGCAGACCGCCGAGACGTTCGGCCGCCGCAACCGGCCGACCAGGAACCCGGGCCAGGGCAACAACGGCAATAACGGGAACAACGGCAACAACGGGAACGGAACCGCTTCCCCTTCCCCCACGGCGTCCCCCACGGCGGGCGGTGACGAGGAAGAGTGCGCCGATCTGGGTCCGTTCCCCGAGGACTTCGTCGACATCCGCCAGGTAGCGCCGCGTCAGCTTGACGCCCGCATCGGCAGGGGCGGCTCGCGCGGCTCCTTCGTCTCCCAGTGCGGGACGAACCGCAACGGCCACAACAACCCGGACAACTTCATCGTCGCCCCCGGCGTGAGCAACGGAGCCCACCACCTCCACGACTACGTGGGCAACCTGTCAACGGACGGCTTCTCCACGGACCAGAGCCTCGCCGCCGCGGGCACCACGTGCCGGCTGGGCGATAAATCCACCTACTTCTGGCCGGTCCTTCGAGACCGCAAGGTGGACGCGAACACCGATGACCCGGACGGCAACGTCGGCCAGGTGCTGCGTGCCCGCTCCGTGACGCTCCAGTTCCGCGGCAACGCCTCCTCCCAGGTCGTCGCGATGCCGAGGTTCCTCAGGCTGATCACCGGTGACGCCAAGGCCGCCACCAACGGCGCCGGCAACGCCAGGGCCGCCTGGTCCTGCACGGGATTCCAAAATCGCATAAGTCCCGACAAATATCCGCTTTGCCCGCGCGGCAGCCAAGTCGTTCGTATTCTGGACTTCCCTAGCTGCTGGGACGGCCAGAACACTGATAGCGCCAATCACCGAACGCACGTGGTCTTCCCTGGACAGGGTGGCGCCTGCCCGCAAGGAACCAAGGCGGTGCCGGCTCTGCGCATGACCCTCACGTACACCGTGCCGCAGGGCCCGTCATACGCCGTGGACGCCTTCCCTGAACAGAAGCACAACCCGATCACCGACCACGCGGACTTCGCGAACGTGATGCCCGATCGGCTGATGCAGTTCGTCGTCTCTTGCATCAACCGGGGCCGCCGATGCTGATCTGAGAGCCCTCACGGGCTACCCAGCCTTCCGAGTCGCACCCTCACCCGACCTTGGAGGGAACCTTAGATGCTCCACAGACGACACCCCCGGCACACTCCCACCAAGTTAGACACGCGCAGTGTCCGACTGGGAGCCAGCGCCATGGTCATGGCCGTCGTGCTGTCGGCGTTCGCGCTGACCAGGACGGACCGCGGCATCGCGATCCTCGGCCGGGTGGTCGCCTTCCTCGAGTTCTACGCGGGCGTGATGGCCCTGGTGACGTTCACCGCGACCGTCGCGCTCGGGATCATCACCACCGAGCGGGTCTTCCTGTCGCCGGTCAACCGGGTCAGGTCGCAGCTCGCCCACAAGGCCTTCGGCCTTCTCGGGATGATCTTCCTGATCACACACATCTCACTCATGATCAGCCTGGGGCACGTGCCCCCGGGCGCGGCGGTCGTCCCCATCGCGGGGATCAACAAGGGTCTCGGCATCCTGGCCTTCGACATGATGATCGTGGCTGTGGTCACGGGGCTGCTCAGGAGGCGCTGGGCGGCGAAGGCCAGGCCATGGATGTGGCGAGTGATGCACTCGGTCGCGTACCTGGGCTGGCCCGTCGCCATCATGCACGGATTGACGGCCGGCCGCCCTCCGGCCGGCTGGGTGGCCTGGTCCTACGTGGCCAGCATCGCGGCGGTCGGCGGAGCGCTGGTCATCCGCGTGCTGGCCGCGGCCTTCCGTCCGCCGATCACACTCGAGAAGATCCAGGGGCCGGCGGTGACCAACCCCGCCGCCATGGGCGTGCCCGCCGAGCAGCCGCAGAAGGTCGCGGCGGGGAACGCCGCCGCCGCGGCGGCAGCGGCCGCGGCCGCGGCCACGGGCCCGAGAAGGAACGCACCGGTGAGCCTCGCCGAGCGGCGCAGGTATCGGGAGGCCGGATGAGACCGCCTCAGAAGACCCGGTTGACCCCCGCAACCCGACAGGAGCGATCGTGATTCCGGCCCGAGTGCCGCGGGTCTTACGGATGGGTCCGGCCCGGCTGACCGCCGGGCTGGACCAGACCCGCCGACTGGATCTTCCCGCCCACCGCACCCTCCATGGCTCCCCCAAACCGCGCGACCTGGACCAGCTCATCTCGATGGCCAACGAGGTGGACATGCGCGGCCGTGGCGGGGCGGCGTTCCCGTTCGCGCGCAAGCTGCGGGCCGTCGCCGACGCGGTGGGCTCGAGCGGCGAGTGCGTCGTCCTCATCAACGGCGCCGAGGGCGAGCCGGCCAGTTCCAAGGACGCCATGCTGCTCACCCGCAACCCCCACCTGGTCCTCGACGGCGCCGTGCTGGCCGCCGAGGCGCTGGGCGCCCGCGAGGTGGTTCTCGCCACGGCCGGCGGCGAGGTCGCCGAGGCGTCCGTCAACGCCGCCGTGGACGAGCGCCGGGCCGCGAACGTCGCCGGAGGCGCCGAGAGCCGCATCCCGATCCGGGTGGTCGGGATCAAGGAGCGGTTCATCTCCGGGGAGGGCGGCGCCCTCGTCAACGCCGTCAACGGCGAGATAGGCATCCCGCCCGGGCGCAAGAGGCGGGCGGCGATCAGCGGCGTGGACGGGCTGCCGACCCTGCTGTCCAACACGGAGACGTACGCGCAGCTGGCGCTGCTGGCCGAGCTCGGCCCGGAGAGGTACGCCGAGGTCGGCACCCCCAAGGAGCCCGGCACCATCCTGCTCACCGTCAGCGGCGGCGCGGCCAACGGCGCGGTCATCGAGGCGCCGACGGGCACGTACCTGGCGGACGTGCTCGCGCTCACCGAGGCCGACATCGGCGACGGGGTGCTCATCGGGGGCTACCACGGCGCGTGGCTGTCGGCCGAGGTCGCCCAGACGGCCGTGATCTCGCGCGAGGGCATGAAGCTCGCCGGCGCGACTCTTGGGGCCGGGATCATCGTCCCGCTCGGCGAGTCGACGTGCTCGCTGGGCGAGGCCGCCCGGGTCACCTCCTACCTGGCGGGCGAGTCGGCCGGCCAGTGCGGCCCGTGCCGGCTCGGCCTGCCGGACCTGGCCTGGGCCATGAACGCGCTGGTCGAGGGCAGCGGCTCCGTGGACGCCGTACGGCGCTGCGTGCGCGGCGTCGAGCGGCGTGGGGCGTGCTTCCACCCGGACGGCACGGCCAAGTTCGTGCTGTCGGCGCTGGACGCGTTCGAGAGCGAGATCGCTCTCCACCTGGAGCACGGTTCGTGCGGCCGGCCGGTCCGCGGCGCGCTGCCGATGCCCGAGCCCGAGAAGGATTACGTGGAGTACCGGCTGGAGGTCGACTGGTCCCGCTGCGCGGGCCACGGGCTCTGTGCCCACCTGCTGCCGGAGTTCGTGGAACTGGACGACTACGGGTTCCCGTCGTTCAGGACCGTCCCGGGCTGGATGGCCAAGGAGGCGCGGCGCACGGTCGAGATGTGCCCCGCGCTGGCCCTGCGGATGGTCCAGACCACGGGAGACGGTCACGGTGGCCCGGCTCCGAAGCCGTCCGGCTCGCCGCTGCGGCTCGTCAAGGACGGAGTGCTCAAGAAAGCCGAGAAGAGCGGCCCGCCGCGGCTCACCCGGGTGGGCTCCGCCACACCCAGGAACGCGTTCGGAGGGAGCGCCGGGTAAGCCCGAAGTGATGGAGATGTGACCAAACCTGGCGGGTCACCCGGACGTCTCACCGATCGGCTCAACACCGATCACCACGGAGGCGTCCATGGACCGCCGGGACTTTCTGCATGTCGCCGCGCTCGCCCCGCTGGCCGCCACCGCGCGGCCTACCGGCACGTCCGGGCTCTCCGCGCCGCCGCCCAACTGGGCGAGGCTGCGCAGACAGCTGAAGGGCACGCTCGTGCTGCCGGGCGACGCCGGATATGACACCGCGCGCCGCCTGTACAACCCCGCCTACGACCGGATCCGGCCGGGCGGGGTCGCTTACTGCGCGAACGCGGCCGACGTGTCGGCGTGCGTGACGTTCGCGCGCACGAGCGGCGTGCCGGTCACCACCCGCTCGGGGGGTCACTCCTACGCGGGCTGGTCCACGGGCACCGGGCTGGTGATCGACGTGTCCAGGATGAGCTCGGTCGCCTATGCGGGCGGCCGGGCCACGATCGGCGCGGGCGCCAAGCTGATCGACGTCTACGACCGGCTCGCCCGCCACGGCGTGAGCATCCCCGCGGGGTCCTGCCCCACGGTCGGGGTCGGCGGTCTCACGCTGGGCGGCGGCATCGGCGTGGTGTCGCGGAAGTACGGGCTCACGTGCGACAACCTCCAGTCGGTACGCGTCGTCACGGCCGACGGCCGGACGCTGGACTGCGACGCCTCGCGCAACGCCGGCCTCTACTGGGCCTGCAGGGGCGGTGGCGGCGGGAACTTCGGCGTGGCGGTGTCCTTCACGTTCAGGACGTTCGCGGCCCGCGACGTCACCGTGTTCTTCCTGCACTGGCCGTGGGCCAAGGCGGGAGCCGCGGTCAAGGCGTGGCAGTCGTGGGGGCCTTCGGCGCCGGACGAGCTGTGGTCCTCGCTGCACCTGGGGCGCTCGGGCGGCGGCCTGGACGTCGCGGTCGTCGGCACGTACGTGGGCGGCAAGCGCGCGCTCGACCGGCTGCTGGCCCCGCTCGTCGCCAAGATCGGGCAGCCCTCCTCCCGCTCGGCCCGGACGGTCCCCTATCTGGACGGCATGAAGATCATGGGCGGCTGCGCGGCCATGTCGATCGACGAGTGCCGGCGGATGCCGCGGGAGGCGTTCGCGGCCAAGTCGCACATGGCTTACCGGAAGCTGCCGGCGGACGGCGTGCGGGCGCTGGCGAACGGGGTGGAGCGCGGCGGGCGGCACTCGGTGCTGCTGGACGCCATGGGAGGGGCCATCGGCCGGGTCGGTCCCGCGGACACGGCGTTTCCGCATCGGGCGGCGCTTTACAGCGTGCAGTATTACGCGGAGGGGACGGATCGGCGGTGGCTGCGCGGGCTACATTCCGACATGTCCCCATTTTTCGGTGATCATGCTTACGTTAATTACATCGACCCCGATTTGAGTAATTGGCGGAATGCGTACTACGGGCCCAATGCGGCCCGGCTGGCCGAGGTGAAGTCCACTTACGACCCCGGCCGGCTGTTCCGGCTGCCCCAGGGCATCTAGATCTGTCCGCGTACGTACACCGGCTCCCCCTCCTTCACCATGTTGTACACGCGCACGGACGTCGACAGCGGCATGCGTACGCAGCCGTGCGAGGCCGGTCTCAGCGGCACCTCCGTCGAGCCGTGCATGGCGATGCCGCCGACGAAGTAGAGCGAGTTGAACATCGAGCCCAGCCGGCTCGTCGTCCAGCCGGGCGCCTTCCTGGTCACGCGGAAGTCGCCCACCGGCGTGACCGCGTTTCCGCAGTGGCCCTTCTCGCAGTAATGCACCTCGGCCCCGGTGGAGATGTGGGTGACCAGCGCCGGGCGGTGGTCGCGATAGATGGTGAGCAGCTGGTGGGTCAGGCTGATCTCGACCCGGTCGGCGCCGCCCTGGGGCACCAGGGGGCGCAGGCCCTTGCTCCGCCTGAGCGCCGCCCACGTCTTCGGCCCCACTTCGCCCCTCGGCACCATTCCCCTGCTCTTGTGGAACCCCCAGACGGCGTACCTCGTCTGCTCGTCGTAGATCCCGTGCGCTTGACCGAAGTAGAAGCCGCCGTCGTGCAGCCGCCGCTGGAGCTGCCTGACCGCCTCGCCCCGGTCGCCCGGCCTCAGCACACCGATCCTCCCGGCGCGGGCGCCCTTGACGCCCTTGACCGTCTTCACCGCCTCCGGCACCGGCTTCACCACCGGGTCCGTGGTCACCTCCGGCACCGTCATCACCGCCGGGACACCCGTGTCGGCCTGGACGCCCGTGTCCCCCTGCGAGGGCTCGTCCGCCAGGGCGGGCGCCGCGGCCAACAGCGGCAGAAAACATCCCGCGGCCAACGCCGCCATTCCCCTTATGCTCATAAATCGACGCGTACCCAGATCGCCGATAATTCACATCCAACGGGAGGTTTTGTCAAGCAAAGTCCGCCGGAATATCAATCCCGGTAAATACCGGCATTTCCCCTCTATTCGTGATCCGGTCACGCGTCGCGGTACCGGAGGAGCAGACCGCCGCCCACGAGGGAGGCGGCGGACCACGTGGCGAGGACGCCGAGACCCGCCCACGGGCCGACGGGGAGGGAGGCGAGATCCACGGTCGTCTGGACGGCCAGCCCGGCGTTCGTCGGGGACAACGTCCACAGGAGCCGCTGCACCTCGGGGTCGGACACCATGAGGATCGCGACCGGGAACACGTACAGGAGCCCGATCACGACCCCGGCGGCCGCGGCCGAGTCGCGTACGGCGGTGGCCAGGCCGAGGCTGAGCAGCGAGATCAGCACCAGGTACAGGACCGAGCCCACGGCGGCACGCAGGGTCGGCCCGTCGGCCAGGGACAGCGGCGGGTAGCCGTGCGCGGCCGTGAAGCCGCTGCCCGGCAGCAGGAGCCGCCCCGCCAGCACGGACCCGAGCACGGCGAGGGTCCCCGCGCCCAGCGTGAGCCCGCCGACCACCACCGCCTTGGCGGCCAGGGCGGTGGCCCGGCGCGGCATCGCGGCGAGGCTGGTGCGGATCATGCCCGTGCTGTACTCGCCGCAGACCGCCACCACGGCCAGCAGGGCGACCATCGCCTGGCCCAGCTGCACCCCGACGAGGCTGATCTTGGCGGCGTCCTGCCCGCAGCCCGCCGCCGCGCAGGACACGACGGCCGCCGCGAGGGCGCTCAGGGCCACGGTCAGCACGACGGCCCCGGCCAGCAGCCACCCGGGCCCGGCCACCGTCCGGAGCTTGGTCCACTCGGCGTGCACCTCGCGTCTCATACGTCCCTCCGGCGCAGTCGATGGGCGGCCAGGGCCAGGGCGAGTGCGGCGTAGGCGCACAGGACCGCGAAGCCCACCCAGGGCGGCAGCGGGAAGAAGCCCTCCGCCGGGGCGAAGCGGACGGTCATCTGCTCGTACGTGACCATGCTCTGCTGGATCGCGAAGCCCGCCGCCGGAGTGATCCGCAGCAGCCACCGCGCCGCCTCGTCGGGCAGCAGGGAGGTGGTCGCCAGCAGGTACGGGACGACGATCGCCACGATGGCCGCGATGACGGCCACGGCGCTGCGCCGGAACAGCGACCCGAGGGCCAGCGCGAAGACCGCCGCCACGGCGAGCAGCGCGGCGGTCCCGATGATCAGCCGCAGCGCGGTGAGCGGCGTCAAGGGCGCCAGGACGTTGCCGTTGCCCGCCAGGAGAGCCCGTCCGACCGGCACCGTGACGGCGGCGGCGACCAGCCCGAAGACGAAGGCGGCCGCGGAGATCACGACAGCCTTGGCCGCCAGCGCCCGGCCGCGCCGCGGGCTGGCCAGCAGGGTGGTGCGGATGAGCCCGCGCCGGTACTCGGCGGTGACGAACGCCACCGCGACCACGATGACGACGACCAGCCCCGCCAGCACCCCGGTCAGCACGCGCTCGGCGGGCATGCCCTCCATGGTCGGCGCGATGTCGCCGACTCCCGTGATCCTGAACGTGTCACCGGACCGCACGAGCCCGCCCGGATGGTGCGGGGTGCCGTCGGCCTCGAGCGCGACGCCGATGTCGTCGCGGGTCCACGTGCCCCCGGCCGCCACGCCCCGCAGGCTGACCTGGTCCATGTCGGCGGTGACCTCGGCGAAGCGGGAGGCCGTCGCGGCCCCGCCGATCACGTTGGAAGTCACGGTCAGGTCGCCGGGAGAGGCCGCGAACAGCCCGATGCGGACCCTCCCGGTGGCCATCCGGGCGGTGCCCACCCTGGTCCACCGCGAGCCGTCGGCCGACTCCTCGCCGACGACCGTCTCGCCGGTACGGGTCAGCCGCAGCCATCGCGGGGCCCCGCCGGGCAGCCCCGCCACGTCCTCGGTGAAGTCGTGCTGCATCCGCACCCCGTGGCTCCCGGTGACCATCATCGCCGCGTACGCGGCTCCCTGGCGGACGCTCTGCTTGATCATGACCCCCGCCTTGGCCCACGGCGTGACGCCGGGGACGACGTTGCGGACGCCGGGCGTCACGTCGGGCTTGCGGAGCTGCCCGGTCATGGAGTTCACGCGTACGGTGATGCTGCCGTCGCCGTCGAGCTGCTGATGCACGAAGTAGAAACGGTCCTCCACGGCCTCGCCGCCGGGCCCGGTCGGCGGCGCCGGACAGGGCACCTCGATCGGCCCGTTCATGCAGGAGGAGCGGCTGCCGGTCGCGAAGAGCACCCCGAGCAGGACGATGAGCAGCGTCGTCAGCGTCAGGCCCGCCATCCAGCCGCGTACCGTGCGCAGCTTGGTCCACTCGGCCCGCAGCAGCTGCGCGAAGCCGTCGCGCCCGGCCCGCCGGCCCGAGCGGTAGGGGGTCGCGGTGGTCATCGCGCCGCCCCCTTGAACTCGACCGCGTCCCTGGTGAGGTCCAGGTACGCCTCCTCCAGCGACGCCCGGTGGGCCGCCACCTCGGAGAACGGCACCGCCCGCGCGCCGAGCAGCCGCACGATGTGCTCGGCCGCCAGCCCGGAGACGACCAGCGTGTCGCGATCGGTGACTGTCACGGTGCCCCCGGCCGCGGCCAGCACCGTCATCGCCTCCGGACGCGCCTGCGTGCGCAGCGTGACCCGGTCCTGTGAGGCGGTCGCGATCAGGTCGGCCACGCTGGTGTCCGCGACGACCCGGCCCCTGCCCACCACCACGAGATGGCCGGCGGTGTCCTGGAGCTCGCTCATCAGGTGGCTGGACACCAGCACGGCACGCCCCTCCGCGGCCAGCGACCTCAGGAAGCCCCGGATCCACACGATGCCCTCGGGGTCGAGACCGTTGAACGGCTCGTCCAGCATGAGCACCGGCGGGTCGCCGAGCAGCGCCGCGGCGATGCCGAGGCGCTGGCGCATGCCCAGCGAGTAGCCGCCCGCCCGGCGCCGGGCCACGGGCGTCAGGCCAACCTGCTCGATCACCTCGTCCACCCGCCTGGCGCCCAGGCCCTGGGAGTGGGCCAGCCACAGGAGGTGGTTGCGCGCGGTGCGGCCCGGCTGCAGCGCGGCCGCGTCCAGCAACGCGCCGACGTGGCTCAGCGGGCTGCGCAGGCTCGCGTACGGCCGCCCGCCGACCAGGGCGTGGCCCTCGTCGGCCGCGTCCAGGCCGAGCACCACCCGCATGGTGGTGGACTTGCCCGCGCCGTTCGGCCCGACGAACCCGGTCACCTGGCCGGGCAGCACGGTGAACGTCATCCCGTCCAGCGCCCGGGTCCGGCCGAACTGCTTGCGCAGGCCGCTGACTTCGATGGTTGCTTCCACGGCACGCACACTAGGCAGCGGCCCCGGCCTGAGTCGTCACGCGGCGGAGCGATCTGCGGCCTCGCTGGCGCCAGCTACGCCTCGTCCCTCTTACGAGGGATGCCACAATTGCCCGCGCCCGGGACAATGACCTGGTGGAACGAGTGCAGGACCGGAGGTGGAGCCGCGTCGTCGCGGTGCCGGTCGCGTGGGCGCGCCGGTTGGGGGCGGCCGTGCCGTACGGTCCCGCCGTGGCCCGGCACCTGCCGGTCGTGCTCGGGGTGGCGCTGGCGGTGCTCGCGGTGGCCGAGTCGATCACGCAGGCCGGGAGCGCGTCCCCGCTCTCGGAGACCGTGAGCGCGCCGGTGGGCGGCCGGCCCGTGAGCCCCGACGCGCTGCCGCCGGCCGGTGACAGCACGGCCCCGCTGCTCCTCATGGTCTTCCCCCTGCTCGCGCTGGCCACCACGCTGCCGCTCCCCCTCCTGTGGGCCCAGCCGTCCGTGGCGGCGCTCCTGGCGACCGGGGCGGGCGCGCTGTCGGTCCTGGCCTTCCACACGCTGACCGTGGCGGGCGCGGTGGCGCAGCTGATCGCCGGCTACCGGGCCGGCCGCCACGGCGCGCCGGCGGCGGCCGTGCTGGTCGCGGTGCCGTACCCGGTGCTGGCGGTGGCGATCGGGCCGGGCGAGCGCGTGCGGGCGCTCACGCTGCTGCTCGCCTGCCTGGCCCCGGCGGTGGCGCTGGCCGGGATCGCCGTACGGGCCCGCCGCAGGGCCCGTGCCGACACCGCCGCGCGGCAGGTCATGGCCGACAGCCTGGTCGAGCACACCGCCCGCGGCGAGCGCGCCCGCATCGCCCGCGAGCTGCACGACGTGGTCGCCCACCACATCTCCATGGTCGCCGTCCAGGCGGAGACCGCCCGGCTGGCCGTCCCGGGCATGCCGGAGGCGGGCGCGGAGCGGCTGCTGGCCATCGGCGACACCGCGCGGGCGGCGCTGACGGAGATGCGACGGCTGCTCGGCGTGCTGCGCGAGGACGCCGAGGCCGAGTCAACCTGGCGTCCGCAGCCGGGGCTGCGCCTGCACGAGCTCAACGAGCTGCTCGACGAGTCGCGCGAGGCGTCGGGCACGAGCACCCGGCTCGTCCTGCGGGGCTCGCCGGTGGAGCTCGATCCCGGCGTGGAGCTGGCCGCGTACCGGATCATCCAGGAGGCGCTCACCAACGCGCGCCGCCACGCGCCCGGGGCCGCCGTGGACGTGGAGCTCGACTACACCGGCCCTGACCTGCTCCTGCTCGTCCGCGACAACGGCCCGGGGCCGTCGAACACGGAAGGCGGCGGGCCCAGTGGCGGGCCCAGTGGCGGGCCCAGTGGCGGGCCCAGTGGTGGGCCCAGTGGTGGGCCCAGTGGTGGGCACGGCCTGTCCGGGATGCGCGAGCGCGCCGCGGCCGTCGGCGGCGAGCTCCGCACGGGCCCCGCCCAGGGCGGCGGGTTCCTCGTGGAGGCCCGCCTGCCCGGGCGGGACGAGGAGGGCGGATGAGCGAGCCCGCCAGGCTCAGGATCGTGATCGCCGACGACCATCTGGTGGTGCGGACGGGGTTCGCCGAGTTGCTCGACACCCAGCCGGACTTCGAGGTCGCGGGCACGGCCGCCGACGGGGCCGAGGCGGTGCGGGTCTGCCGCGAGCTGTCCCCCGACGTGGTGCTCATGGACGTGCGCATGCCGGTCATGGACGGCATCGAGGCCACCAGGCGCCTCAGCGGCGGGCCGAGGGTGCTCATCCTGACCACGTTCGACCTGGACGAGTACGTCTACGACGCCCTGCGCGCCGGAGCCAGCGGCTTCCTGCTCAAGGACGTCACCGCCGAGCGCCTCTTCGACGCCGTACGCGTGATCGCCGCCGGCGAGGCGCTGCTGGCCCCGGCCGTCACCCGCCGCCTCATCAGCGAGTTCGCCCGCATGGGCGGCCCGAGACCGGAGGCGGCGGGGCTGTCCGCGCTGACCCCGCGCGAGACGCAGGTCCTGCGCCTGGTCGCCGAGGGCCTGTCCAACCCCGAGATCGCGGCCCGGCTGGTGGTCACCGAGGAGACGGTCAAGACCCACGTGAGCCGGGTGCTGAACAAGCTCGGCCTGCGCGACAGGACCCAGGCCGTCGTCATGGCGTACGAGACGGGCCTGGTCGTGCCGCGCGGCCGGCCGTGAGCGTCAGAAGTCGAACTTGTCGATGTTGTCCTTGTTGAACACGGTCGGCTTGCCCAGCAGCACCTCGCCTTTGGCCCCGATCGTGTACTCGCCGAGCTTGCCGGCCTTGAACTTCTCCCCTTCGGCCCCGGTGATCTGCCCGGACGCCAGTGCCGCCGCCGCGTACGAGGCCAGGTAGCCCAGGTCGGCCGGGTTCCACAGCTCGAACGCCTCGATGGTGCCGTCCTTGACGAACTTCCTGAGCTGGTTGGGGGTGCCGAGCCCGGTCAGCTTGACCTTGCCCTTGGACGGCGAGTCCGACAGGTAGCGGGCCGCCGCGGCGATGCCCACGGTCGTGGGCGAGATGATGCCCGCCAGGTCCGGATACGAGCGCAGCAGCCCCTGCGTCTCGGCGAACGACTTGTCGTCGTCGTCGTTGCCGTAGGCGACCTTGACCAGCTCCATGTCCTTGTACTCGGGCTTCTTGAGCTCGTCCTTCATGAAGTCGATCCAGGTGTTCTGGTTCGTCGCGTTGGGGGTGGCGGAGAGCACGGCGATCTTGCCCTTGTGCCCGATCTGCTCGGCCAGCAGCTGCACCTCGGTCCGGCCCAGGTCTTCCGGGCTGGCCTGGTTGACGAACACGTTGCGGCCCTCGGGGGCGGTGTCGGAGTCGTAGCTGACGACCTTGACCCCGGCGGCCATGGCCTGCTTGAGCGCGGGCACGACGGCGTTCGGGTCGTTGGCGGAGATGACGATGGCGTCCTGCTTCTGCTGCATCAGCGTGTTGATGTAGGACACCTGAGAGGACGCGCTGGCGTCGGACGGCCCGACCTCCTTGCCCTCGCCGCCGAACTCCTTGGCGGCCTCGATCCCGCCGCCGTCGGCGATCGTGAAGTACGGGTTGTTGACCTGCTTGGGCAGGAAGGCGATCTTCAGTCCCTGCTTGAGCGGGGCGTTCGGATCGGCGGCCGGGGCCGACGAGGCGGCGGCCGTGGCGGAGGCGGAGGACTGCTGTGCCACGTCGCTCTTGGTGGTGCCGCCGCAGGCGGCCGTCAGCAGGACGAGTCCGGCAAGGAGCGCCGTTGGCCGCCAAGGGGTGCGCGTTGTCATGAAGCGGACTTCCCTTCCACTTGTGGTGATGTGCGCCGCCGCCATACCGCCCCCAAGTTCGGCGCCAGCACGGATGCGACGAGCAGCAGGCCCGTCACGAAGTTCAGGACCTCGTTGGCCACGTCGGCGAGGATGAGCGCGTTGCGCACGACGCCGAGCAGCAGCACCGCCATGAGGACTCCGGGCAGCGTGCCGCGACCGCCGAAGATCGACACGCCGCCGAGCAGCACGGCGGCCACCACGGCCAGTTCGAGCCCGACGCCGTTGTCCGCCCTGGCGCTGGCATAGCGGAACGTGTAGACGAGGGAGGCCAGCGACGCCATCACCCCGGAGGCCACGAACAGCCAGAACTTGATCCGCTTGACCCGGACGCCCGCGAAGTAGGCGGCCTCCACGTTCGAGCCGAGCGCGACGATCGAGCGGCCCAGCCCGGTCGCGTGCAGCAGCGTGGCCGCCACCCCCGCCAGCACCGCGACCAGCACGGACGCCAGCGGGATCGGGCCGATGGACGCGGTGGCCAGGCTCGTGTACGCGGGCGGCAGGTCGGCCACCGCCTGGTCGCCCAGCATGACGTACGCCAGGCCGCGGAACAGCGCGAACGTCCCGATGGTGACCGCCAGCGAGGGCAGGCCGAGCCGGGTCACGAGCAACCCGTTGAACGCGCCGCACACGGCACCCACCAGCAGGCAGATGGGCATGATCGCCTCGATCGGCAGCCCCGCGTTCCACAGCCAGCCGAGCACCGCGCACGACAGGCCCAGCGTGGAGGCCACCGACAGGTCGATCTCGGCCGCCACGATGACCAGCGTCATGGTCAGGGCCATGAGGGCGATCTCGGTGGTGTCGAGGAGCAGGAAGGAGACGTTGGACCCGTTCGCGAAGCCGTCCACGCCGAGCGAGGCCCACAGGCACACGCCGACGAGCAGCACGAGGATGAGCCCCTCCCACCGGCGCGCCATCCGAGCGAGATCAGCTGCCATCGGCGGTCCTCCCGGAGGCGGGGTCGGCACGGTGAGCGGGGTCGGCGGGAGCGGCGGGGTCTGCGCGGCCGGCAGGGTCGGTGGGGTCTGCGGGATCGTGGAATCTGCGGCGGCGCAGGGCCGCGGCGACGCGAAGCGCGAGCACCCGGTCGAGGACGATGGCGGCCAGCAGCAGGGCGCCGTTGATGGCGGTCTGGGCGAGCGCGTCCACCCGGAGCACGGCCAGCGCGCTGGTGATGCCGGTCAGCAGCAGGGCCCCGAGCGCCGCCCCGTACACCGTGCCGCTGCCGCCGAAGATGGCCACCCCGCCCACCACGACGGCGGCGACCACGTCGAGCTCCTTGCCGGTCGCCACGGTGGCGTCCACGGTGCCGAAACGGGCCGCCCACATGACCCCGGCCAGCCCAGCCAGTGCCCCGTTGGCCACGAACGCCGCGATGATCCTGCGCCGCACCCGGATCCCGGCCAGCACCGCCGCCTCGGGGTTGGAGCCGATGGCGTACAGCTCGCGCCCGGCGCGCAGGTTGCCCAGCATCCACCCGACCACCAGCAGCACGACCAGGGCGACCAGCGCGAGCAGCGGCACGCCGAGCACCGAGCGCGTCCCCAGGGACAGGAAGCCCTCGGGCATGTCGGCCGCGTTCACCTGGCGTCCGCCGGCCCAGGCGAAGTCGATGCCGCGGAAGGCGTACAGGGTGCCGAGGGTGGCCACCAGCGCGGGCACCTTGGCCGCCCCGACGAGCAGCCCGTTGACCGCCCCGCACAGGGCGCCGAGCACCACGCAGCCCGCGATCACGACCGGGATCGGCACGCCCGGGTGGTCGGCCAGGATCAGCGCGCCCCCGAACGCCGACAGCCCCACCACGGAGCTGACGGACAGGTCCACGTTCCTGGTGATGACCACGAGCGTCTGGCCGACGGCGAGCATGGCGACGATGGCGGAGTTCAGCAGGATGTCGCGCAGGCTGGCGTAGGTGAGGAAGGACGGGTTGACCGCGCCGGTGACGCCGAAGAGGAGGCCCAGCGCGACCACGATGCCCAGCTCGCGCACCCGCGCGACGCGGTCCACGAGCCGCCGCCCGCCGTTGCGGCGCACGGCCTCGGTCCTGGTGGCGGTGGCGGTCACGCGAGGCTCCTTCCGGTGGCGGCGGCCATCACGCTCTCCTCCGTGGCGTCCGCGCGCGGGATCTCCGCGGCCAGCCGTCCCTCGTGCATGACCAGCACCCTGTCGGCCATCCCCAGCACCTCGGGCAGCTCGGACGAGATCATCAGCACCGCCACCCCGCTCCCGGCCAGCTCCGACAGCAGCCGATGCACCTCGGCCTTGGTGGCCACGTCGATCCCGCGGGTCGGCTCGTCCACGATGAGCACCGAAGGCCGGCGCGCCAGCCACTTGGCCAGCACGACCTTCTGCTGGTTACCGCCGGACAGCACGTTCACGGCGTCCGTCAGCCGCGCGAACTTCAGCCGCAGCCGCACCGCCCAGTCCCGGGCCCGCTCCCGCTCGGCCGCCCGGGAGACCAGCGGTCCCCGGCGCACGTCGGCCAGGCCGGCGAGCCCGATGTTGCGCTCGATGGACAGGTCCATGACGAGCCCCTGCTGCCGCCGGTCCTCGGGCACGAGGGCCAGCCCCGCCGCCATGGCCGCCGTGGGGCTGGCGGGCCGCAGCCGCCTGCCGGCCACCTCGACGCTGCCCGCGTCCCAGCGGTCGATGCCGAACACGGCCCTGGCCACCTCGCTGCGCCCGGCCCCGACGAGCCCGGCCAGAGCGACGATCTCGCCCCGCCGCACCTCGAAGGACACGTCGGTGAAGACACCCTCGCGGGTGAGCCGGCGCACCTTGAGCGCGACCTCGCCGGCCTCCGTCTCCTGCTTGGGGAACAGGGCCTCCAGCTCCCTGCCGACCATGCGGCGTACCAGGTCGTCGGGGGTGATGCCGGCGATCAGGTCCTCGGCCACGTACGCGCCGTCACGCAGGGTGGTGACCCGCTGGCAGAGGTCGAAGATCTCCTCCAGCCGGTGCGAGATGAACAGCAGCGCGCAGCCCTGCGAGCGCAGCGTCCGGGCCACGCCGAACAGCCGGGCGACCTCCGTGCCCGACAGGGCGGCGGTGGGCTCGTCCATGACGAGCACCCGCGTCTGCCGCGACAGCGCCTTGGCGATCTCCACGAGCTGCTGGTCGGCGATCGACAGGCCGCGGGCCGGCTGGTCGGGGTCGAGGTGCACGCCGAGCCGCCCGAACAGCTCGGCGGCGCCGGCGCGCATGGCCCGCCGGTCGATGCCGAGGCGGCCGCGGGGCTGCCGGCCCATGAAGATGTTCTCCATGACCGACAGGTCGGGAAAGAGGGTCGGCTCCTGGTAGATGACCGCGACCCCGGCCCGCTGCGCGTCCGCGGGCCCGCCGAACTCCACCGGCTCGCCGTCCAGCAGGATCCGGCCCGAGTCCGGCCGGTGCACGCCGGACAGGATTTTCACGATCGTCGACTTGCCCGCGCCGTTCTCCCCCGCCAGCGCGTGGACCTCGCCGGGGAAGAGCTCAAGAGAGACCTCGCGTACGGCGCGCACCGCGCCGAACGCCTTGCTGACCTGCGAAAGGGATAGAACGGGAGTCTCATTCATTGCCGCACTCCCGGCAAAATCGTTTTAAGCGGTGGGAGGACGGTAAATCAGCGAGTGGCGAAGCGTCAATGCCTGGCCAATACAAGTTTCCCAAGCACCCGAAGTCGTTCGGAAATTGTTACGTTTTAACCTATTTGCGCGGGGGCAAGAAATCCGGCCGGGCAGACCTCGCGGCGATATCTGCCGGGCGCCACGCCGTACTCCCGCTTGAAGGCGTTGGCGAAGGCGAACTCCGAGGTGTAGCCGACCTTGGCGGCGATCTGGCCCAGCGGGGCGTCGGACTGACGCATGAGGTGGGCCGCCGTGGCCAGGCGCCACCAGGTGAGGTAGGCGAGCGGCGGCCGGCCGATCAGCTCGCCGAAGCGGCGCGAGAAGGCCGACCTCGACAGCCCCGCCCGCGCGCCCAGCTCCTGGACCGTCCACGGGCGGGCGGGATCCCGGTGGACGGCGTCCAGCGCGGCGCTGATGCCGGGATCCGCGAGCGCCTGCGCCCACCCGCCGACCGAACAGTGGCCGTGCTCCCCCTCGAACCAGGCCCGCAGGATGTAGAGCAGCAGCAGGTCCAGGAGGGACGACACCACCGTGTCGGCGCCCAGCCGCGGGCGCTGGATCTCCGCGCCCAGGGCTTCGACGGCGGCGCGCAGCTCGGTGTGGAGGCCGAGGCCGGCCGGGAGGTGGATCATGTCGGGCAGTTCGCGCAGGATGGGGTGGACCCGGCCCGGATCGAGCCGGTAGCCGCCGCACAGCAGCACCGTCGACGCGGGCCCGTCGGCGAGCTCATCGACGGTGGCGGAGGCGAACAGGCCGGGACCGTCGTCCAGCGGGTCGCAGTCGGGCTCGGCCAGCGGGGTGGACGGCGAGTCCGCCATGGCGTAGCCGTGGCCGTGGGGGAAGAAGACCACGTCACCCACCGACAGCGCGATCGGGTCGCCGTCCGGCTGGATCAACCAGCTCGACCCCCGCAGGACGACCTGGAATCCGGCGGAGCCAGGCACAGAGGGAAACCGCTGGCCCCAGGGCGCGCGCCATTCGACGCGGGCCGAACGGGGGCTGCCGGTGCGCATGAGGGCGATCACGTCGCTGAGCACGTCCACGGCGGAAGCATACGGGAGGACGATCGCGTATGAAATCCGGCTCCCTGACGCATTGGTTGTCTCGCAGCCGACCTCTACGGTGGCATGCATGAGAACGGTGTTGGTGACGGGCGCGACCGGTACGGTCGGCAGGCTGGTGGCGGCGCGGTTGACGGAGGCGGGGGCCGAGGTAAGGCCCTTCGGCAGGGCCCAGGGCGACCTGGCGGACCCCGGTTCGCTGCCGCTCGACGGGGTGGAGTCGGTGTTCCTGGTGTGGCCGTTCGCCACGGCGGAAGGGGCGCGGCCGGTGATCGACGCGATCGCGCGCCGCGCGCGCCGGGTGGTCTACCTCTCCTCCGCCGCGGTACGCGACCACGAGCGCGAGGTCGAGCGGCTGATCGAGAAGTCGGGGCTGGAGTGGACGGTCCTGCGCCCGCACGCCTTCGCGGCCAACGCGCTGCGGTGGGCGGCGCGGGTGCGGGCGGGGGTGGTGCGCGGCTCGTACGGCCAGGCCGCCATGCCCGTGGTTGACGAGCGGGACCTCGCGGCGGTGGCGGTACGGGCGCTGCTGGAGGAAGGGCACCACGGCGCCGTCTACGACCTGACCGGCCCGGAGTCGATCAACCAGGCCGACCAGGTCGGCATCATTTCCCAGATCACGAAATTTCCGGCGCGCTGGGAGGAGGTCCCACCCGCCCGGACCCGCACGGAGCTCCTGGCCACGGGCTGGCCCCCACAAGCTGTGGACGGCATGCTCCAGGCCCAGTCGGACCTCGTCCGCCACCCGGCCCCCGTCACGCCGACGGTCGAGGAGGTCACGAAGGCCGCACCCCGCACGTTCAGCGCGTGGGCGGCCGACCACGCCGAGGAGTTCCGCACCCCAGGCGAACCGCCCGAGACCATGACCGCCGCCCGCATCCACGAATACGGGGGCGAGATCCGCTTCGACCGGATCCCCACGCCGCGCCCGGGTCCGGGACAGGTCCTGCTCGAAGTGGCCGCCACCTCCTTCAACCCGTCGGAGATCGGCCTGCGCATGGGCCTGCTGCGCGAGGTGCTCCCGGTGAGCCTGCCGTACACGCTCGGCGCGGACGTCTCGGGCACGGTCGTCGCACTGGGCGCGGGCGTGACGGGCCTGGCCCCGGGTGACCGCGTGTTCGGCCTGGTGGACGGCCCCGGCGCCGAATACGCGGCCGTGCCCGCGAGCGTCCTGGCCAGAGCGCCGCAGAGCATCCCGCTCGCCCACGCGGCCGCCGTCCCGGTGGCCGGGCTCACGGCCTGGCAGGCGATCCACGAGCACGCCCGTATCTCCCGTGGCGAGCGGGTGCTGATCAACGGGGCGGGCGGCGGGGTCGGCATGTTCGCCGTCCAGCTCGCCAAGCTCGCGGGCGCGACCGTGTTCGCCACGGCGAGCCCGCGCAGCGCGGCCGCGGTCGAGCGGTACGGCGCCGACGAGGTGATCGACTACACCACCGCCCCGCTCCCCGGCAGCATGGACGTTGTGCTGAACCTGGCCGCGCTCCCCGAGGAGGGCGCCGCCGCCCTGGCCGGGCTCGGGCGGCGGACGGTCACGATCGCCAGCCCGATCGAGGGCGGCACCCACTTCGTGGCCCGCAACGACCCGGCTCAGCTGGCCGAGCTGGCCGCGCTCATCGATCGGGGCAAGCTCACGGTGGAGGCGGCCGAGTATCGGCCCCTGACCGACCTGGCGGAGGTCCACCGCGCGGCCGAGCGGGGCCGGACGCGCGGCAAGATCATTCTGCTGCCGGCCTGAAGTGGCGCAGCACCTCGGGGTTGGCCATGGCGTCGGGATTGGCCGCCTGCTCGACGGGCGTGCCCAGCAGGATCTTGCGTACGGGCACCTCCAGCTTCTTGCCGGAGAGCGTGCGGGGGATGCCGGGGACGGCGTGGATCTCGTTGGGCACGTGACGGGGCGACAGCTCCTTGCGCAGGGCGTCGCAGAGGGTCCGCTGGAGCGACTCGGTCAGGGTCGCGCCCTCGGCGAGCGTCACGTACAGCAGCAGCCGCCCCTCCTGCCCGAGCTGCCCGGTGTCGATCACGAGGCTGTCGGCGATCTCGTCGAACCGCTCGACGACCCGGTAGAACTCGCTGGTGCCCATCCGGACGCCGCCCCGGTTGAGGGTCGAGTCGGAGCGGCCGTAGATCACGCAGCTGCCGTCATCGTTGATCTTGATCCAGTCGCCGTGCCGCCACACCCCGGGGTAGACGTCGAAGTAGCTCTCGAAGTAGCGCCGGCCGTCGGGGTCGTTCCAGAACATCACCGGCATCGACGGCATCGGCGCGGTCAGCACGAGCTCGCCCACCTCGCCGACGACCGGCTTGCCCGTGGAGTCGTACGACTCGACCTTCGCCCCCAGCGCCCGGCACGGGATGATCCCCGCCCTGATCGGGTGGAGCATGGTCGCCCCGACGAACCCCGTGCACACGTCCGTGCCGCCGGAGAACGACCCCAGCGGGACCCCGGGCAGCTCCGAGGCCACCCACGCGAACCCCTCCGGCGGCAGCGGCGACCCGGTCGAGCCGATGCCGCGCAGCCGCTCCAGCCCCTCGGGGTGGATCCCGGCCTTCAGCGAGGCCATGATGTACGGCGCCCCGACCCCGAAGTAGGTCACCTCCTCGGAGTCGGCGATCCGCCACAGCGCGGCCGGCGACGGATAGGTGGCCGCCCCGTCGTACAGCACCGGCGTGGCCCCCACCAGCAGGGCGCCGATGAGGTAGTTCCACATCATCCAGCCCGTGGTGGTGTACCAGAAGAACACATCGCCTTCGCCGACGTCCTGCTGGAAGGCCAGGGACTTGAGGTGCTCCAGCACCACGCCGCCGTGGCCGTGCACGATCGGCTTGGGCAGCCCGGTCGTGCCGCTGGAGTAGAGGATCCACAACGGGTGGTCGAACGGCACCCGCTCGAACTCCAGCGGCCCCTCCTCGGCCCGCAGCCCCTCCCAGCCGATCACCTCGCCGTGCGGCAGCTCGCGGGTGTGCGACTCGGCGGGCTCGGCCTGCTGGGGCGCGCGGCCCTCGTCGAGCGCCGCCAGGTAGGGGATCCACACGGTCGCGCGCAGCGTGGGCAGCTGGGCGGCGATCTCGTTGACGGCGTCGGAGCGGTCGTAGGTCTTGCCGTTGTAGTGGTAGCCGTCGACCGCGATGAGCACCTTGGGCTCGATCTGCTTGAACCGGTCGACGATGCTCGGCACCCCGAAGTCGGGCGAGCCGGCCGACCAGATCGCGCCCAGGGAGGCGGTCGCCAGGAAGGCGATCAGGGCCTGCGGGATGCTCGGCAGGTAGGCGGCCACCCGGTCGCCGCGCCGCACGCCGAGGCGGACCAGCCCCGCCCGGACGCGGGCGACCTCCTCGCGCAGCTCGTCGCGGGTCAGCTCCTGGCGGGCGCCGTCCTCGGAGACGAACACCACGGCGGTGCCCTCGGTGCGGCGCAGCGCGTTCTCGGCGTAGTTGAGCGTGCTCCCCTCGAACCAGGTGACGTCCGGCATCGTCCCGGAGAGCACCGGCCCGTCGCCCCGGTCGCCGACCACGTCGAAGTAGTCCCAGATCGACGTCCAGAACTCGCCCGGGTGCTCGACGGACCACCGCCACACGTCCTCATAGGGTCCGGGCCGTCCCAGCCACTCCAGGTAGCGGGTCAGCCTGGCCTTCGCGACGACCTCTTCGCTCGGCTCCCAGAGAAGCGCGCCCTCAGCAACCATGTGCCCATCCTGTCGCCCGTCCGGAGGAATGTCATACCCGGACTCCCACATAACTTGCTATCTCCGTAGGTGGTCCACCGCCATACGCGCCGCCGTGCCGATCACCGCGTCGGCGCGCGGCTGGTTGAGCGCGGTGCTGAACGAGCGGGTGCACACGGCCACGGCGTAGCGCCGGCCGTCGGGGTACTCGACGACCCCCGACTCGCTGCGCAGCGTGGGCAGCGTGCCGGTCTTGCCGCTGACCGCGACGTCGTCGTACGGGAAGCCGGAGGCCAGCCGGTGCGGCCACACCTGCATGTTGAGCACGCCGCGCATCCAGGCGCACGACTCCTCCGAGGCCGCCTCGTCCCGCCAGATCATCCCGAACAGCGCCGCCAGCTCGCGCGGGGTGGACCGGTTCGTCCGCGCGGGGTCAAGCGCGCTCAGCCGCGCGATGTCCTCCGGATCCACGAACGGCCACGCGTGCCCGGCGTCGACAGCCATGCTGCCGAGAAGCTCCCGGGCGCTCTGCGTCACCCGCGTCCCGTCGAGCCCGAACCCGGCCAGCATGGTGTTGACCGCCTCGAACCCGACCCGGCCCAGCAGCACGTCGGCCGAGGTGTTGTCGCTCACCGCGATCATCAGGTACGCCAGGTCGCGCAGCGAGATCGTCACGTCGTCGAGCATCGCCGCGAGCCCCGTCGACCCCGAGACCCTGTCCCGGGCCGTCACGGTCACGCGTTCGGAGAGGTCCAGGAGCCCGGCGTCGGCCTGCCTGCAGAGCGCCACCAGCAGCGGCACCTTGAACATCGACGCCGTGGACACCGGCTCGTCCGGCCCGTGCCCCACCTCGCGCCCCGAGTCGATGTCGGCCGCGTACAGCCGGCCCCGCACCCCCGCCGTGCGGAACAGCGCCTCGAAGTCCGGTCCGCTCATGCCAGCATCCCCGGCCTGCGGCTGATCCGCCGCACGGACACCGCGCCCTCGTCCGTCATCCCGGCGCTCTCCTTCAGCGTGCGTACGGCGACGGCCGAGAAGTCGTCGACCAGTTCGTCGATCGGGGCGGCCGCCGCCTGGCGCCAGGCAGTGGAGACCCGGCACGTGATCGGCGAGCCTAGCAGCGGCCGCCAGACCAGCCCCGGGAGCTCCACCTTCGGCCCGAACGCCACCGCCGCGCCCGCCAGCACCAGCCCGAGCCCGGCGCCCTCGTGCACCTGTACGGGGACGTAGCCGTGCCGGCGGCACTCCGAGAGCATCTCCGCGTACAGCCCCGGCTCGCCCTCCTGGGGCGGCATCAGCAGCTCCCGCCCCGCCAGGTCGGCCAGGTGCACCTCGCCGACGCCGGTGAGGGGGTCGCCCTCGGCCAGCAGGACGCCCTGCGGCTGCGCGAGCACCTGGCCGAACCGCAGGCCGGGCGCGGCGACCGGGTGGCGCACGAGGCCGACGTCGATCGTCCCCTCCGCCAGCGCCGTCACCTGGTCGGCGGTCCAGATCTCGGCGGGCGCGAGGCGTACCACGGGATTGGTCTCGCGGAAGCCCGCGACCAGGGCGGCGATGGCGGCGGCGGCCAGGTCGGGCGGGAGGCCGACCTTGAGCACCGTGCCCTCGCCCTGTCTGGCCAGCTCGTGCAGCCGGTCCACCCTGGCCACGATCTCGCGGGCCTCGCCCAGGAGCAGCCGGCCCGCCTCGGTGAGCCGCACCTGGCGGGCCGAGCGGTCGAACAGCCGCACGCCGAGCTCCTCCTCCAGGCGCTTGATGCGCTGGCTGAGCGGCGGCTGGGCCATGCCGAGCCGGATCGCGGCGTTGCCGAAGTGGAGTTCCTCCGCGACGACGGTGAAGTAGCGAAGGTGCCGGACGAGGTCCACGACCAGCCACTATATCCAGATTTATATCTTTAAGGCGGTCATATCAGTATTGGACACCCTTGCCATCCCTCTGGTGTCCTCTGCTCCATGGCACCGCAAACGGGGACAATTTACACACGGCGCCGCCGCCGCTGGCCATGGATCATTCCGGGGCTCCTGATCCCGGTCGTGGCGGCGGGAGGCGTCATCTGGGCGCTGCGCACGGAGGGCTCGCCGGAGGAGACGGCCGACAAGTATCTTTCGGCCTGGTCCGCCCAGGACTATGCGGGGATGCGCGCTCTGGTGGCCGACCCGCCCGCCGACTTCGAGACCTGGCACCGCCGCTTCCGCACCGACCTCAAGGTCACCGAGGCGTCCTTCCACCGCCCCAGGCCGACGGGGGTCTTCGCCTCCTCCTCCGGGGACGAGGTCGGCTTCCAGGCCAAGCTGCTCGGCCGGCAGGACTGGACCTACAGCGGCGAGCTCAAGCTCGTGGAGCGCGACCGCAGGTGGAAGGTCGCCTGGACGCCGGCCTCCATCCACCCTCTGCTCAAGAAGGGCCGCGCGCTGCGGGTCGTCTCCCAGCAGGGCGACCCGCTGCGGGTCCTGGCCGCCGACGGCACCGCGATCAACACGCCGTCCGCGCCCGGATCGGTGCAGCAGCTCGTGGAGGGCATCAGGCAGACCTTCTCCGACCGCTTCAAGAAGCCGGCCCGCTCCCGGATCGACCTGTACGAGGGGGACAAACCCATCCAGACAGTCGTCCGCGCCAGTGGATACCGCCCGCTCCAGACCACCATCGACCTGAAGGTCCACCGCGCCGGGGCCGAGGCGCTGGAGGACGTCTCGCAACCGGCGTCCCTGGTGGCGCTGCGCGCCTCGACCGGCGAGATCCTCGCGGTGGTGAACAAGCCTGGGGGCTTCAACCGGGCCCTGCTCGGCAAGTATCCGCCCGGCTCCACGTTCAAGGTCGTGACGGCCTCCGCGCTGGTCGCGGACGGGGTCGAGCCGTCCCGCCAGGTCACCTGCCCCGCCAAGAAGAACATCGGCGGCTTCGAGTTCCACAACGCCGACTTCGAGGAGTTCGGCACGCTGTCGTTCCAGGACGCGTTCGCACATTCGTGCAACACGACGTTCGGGGAGATGAGCGTGGGCCAGTTGAACGGCGGGCGGCTGGCGCAGGTCGCGCGCAGCTTCGGCTTCGGCGCCCCGATCACTCCCGGCGTGCCCGCCGTCCGCGCCGAGTTCCCGGACCCGAAGGACGACACGGACCTCGCCTCCGCCGCCATCGGCCAGGGCCGCGTCCTGGCCAGCCCGCTCAACATGGCCTCCGTCGCGGCCGCCATCGCCTCGGGCGCCTGGATCTCCCCGACCCTCGTCAAGGAGGAGCGGATCCCGGACGCCCAGCCCACCAACCCCCGGCCGCTGGAGGAAGGCGTGGTGGCGGCCCTGCGCAAGCTGATGCCGGCCGTGGTGACGGACGGCACCGCCCACGCCGTCCGGTTCCCCAAGGGCACGGCCGGCAAGACGGGCACCGCGGAATTCGGGTCCGGCAAGGAGCCGCCGACCCACTCGTGGTTCATCGGCTACCGCGGCGACCTGGCCTTCGCGGTCATCGCCGAGGGCGCCGGCACCGGCGCCGGCGTAGCCGCCCCGGCCGCCGCCCGCTTCCTCAACACCCTCGGCAGCAGCGGCACGTGATGCGCCGCAGCGGGAAGGTCAGGCGGTGCGGCCGACCGGGGAGGTGAGGCCCGCCACGGCGGCGACGACTTCGGAGGCGTTGGAGAGGTCGGGCAGCACCACGTCGGCCCCCGCCTCGCGCAGCTCGGCGGCCATGGACCGCCCCGAGGCGACCCCGATCATCGCCGCGCCGCCGATCTTGGCGGCCTGGACGTCCCGCGTGGAGTCCCCGATCACCACGGTGTTCGCCGCGGTGAACGGCGTGCCCAGGCGCTCCTTGGCCCGCGACTGCGCCACCTGCAGCAGCGTCGCCTTGGGGTAGACCTCCTCGCCGTACCCGCCCAGCGTGAAGTCGATGTGCTTGTCCAGCCCGAACGCCTTCAACTTGTGCACGGCGTTGCTCTTGATGGTCCCGGTCAGCACCGTCTGGATCACGCCGTCGAGCCTGGACACCGATTTCAGCGCGTCCTTGGCTCCCGGCATCATCCGCCCCTCCTTGGCCAGCCGCCCGCGCCGGTCGGCGAAGGCCACGGCGAGCGCCGACAGGAACCTGGGCAGATGCTCGTCCTCGGCCTGGATGCCGTTGACGGCGAGCGTCTCGAAGACGATCTCGGAGTCCGGGCGCCCCAGCGGGGGCACGAGTTTGACCAGCGGTCGCCCGGTGACGAAGCGGAACGCCTCCGCGTAGGCGTCTCTGGTCACGATGGCGACGTCGACCAGCGTGAGGTCGATGTTCCACAGCACAAGGCGGTTGATGGCAGCCTCCTGGGGGGTGACCCTGCATAGGGTACGGCGGGCGCCGCCGTTCGTCTTCAGATACGGTACGGCCTGCGCGATGCGCGAAGTCGGCGCCCTGGCGATTCGAGCATGAAGGCTTACGCGAAATTCAGCGCGTCCGCCAGCGTGTCGACCACGGGGAAGCCGATGCTCTCCAGCTCGGCCCGGGGCGTCATCCCGCCCGTGTACAGCACCGCCCTGGCCCCCACGTGCCGCGCGGCGAGCCCGTCGTCCACGCTGTCGCCGATCACCAGGATCTCGCCGGGATCCACCCCGATGGCCTTGAGGTGCTCCGTCATGTGCGCGGCCTTCTCGCCGCCGGTGGTGCCCAGCAGCCCGTCGATCCGGGTGAAGTGCCTGGTGATGCCGAACGAGTCGACCTTGGGGATGAGGTGCGCGTGCGGCGCCATCGAGCAGAGCGACTGGGTGCCCGTCCAGCTCGTGAGGGCCAGCTCGGCGTCGGCGGCCAGCGCGCAGGCGTCGCTCAACCGGAAGTAGTGCTCGTGGAACCCGTCGTCGAGCAGCTCCCACTCCCCCTCCGTCAGGGGGCGGCCGAGCATGCGCTCGTAGGCGACCCAGATGGGCCGGGTGTAGACCGCGCGGAAGCCGTCGACGGTCATCTCAGGAAGCTCGTACGGCTTGAAGACCTCGTTGGTGGCCCCCACCACGGCGTCGATGTCGTGGAAGAGCGTGCCGTTCCAATCCCAGATGATGTGCTTTGTCATGTTGCGACAAGCTTAGACGGCACGTGTGACGTTTCGATGAACGCCCAGCACAGGGGCCGCGACCATCCGGCCACGGCCCCTGAGGGAAGAGCGCGGAAGACCTACTTGCAGGCCTTGCCGGTGGTGCCGGAGCCGTTCTGGCCGCCCCTGCCGCCGTTCCACTGGATCGAGGCGCTGCCCCAGGCGCACATGTTGTTGGCCCAGATCATGTTGCCCCAGTGACGGCCCTTGTTGCCCGCCTTGAAGCGGAACTGGTCGTAACGGCCGTCCTTGGCGTACACGCTGATGGTGCCGGTCGCCGAGGAGGCCGTCCGGATCTCGACCCAGTTGGTCTTGCACTTGCCCGACCACCAGAGCTTGATCGTCCCGACGTTGGGCTCGAGGCGGCTCTTGATGACGGCCGACCGCACCACCTTGGCCGAGTTCCAGCAGCCCGACTTGGCCGGGTCCTGGTGGTCGTAGGGCTTGGCCTGCGCGTTCGCGGGACCGCCCGCCAGCAGGACCGCTGCCACGGCGCCCACTACGGTGGCCGTAACTCGAAGCTTCACTTGGAACCGACTCCTTGCGTAAAACAACACTTGCTAGATCGGGACCTTAGCGAGGCCCGGCTCCAAATGGTCAAGGAAGTGTGATCGATGTAACGCCTCCGTTATGAGCCCAGGAGGTCGGGGATCTCCTGTGTGGCGTACCACATGAGCTCGTGCGCCTCGGCCCCGTCCACGGTGAATCTCGCGTCGTCGTCGCCCTCGTCGGCGGCCGGCAGCGCGGCGACGGCGGCCTCGATGTCGGGCATCGCCTCGTGGTCGTCGATGTGCACCGCGGCCACCTTGGCCAGCGGGATCGGGTCGGCGAGGCGCACTCTCGCCCGTTCCTCCAGATCGACTCCGGCGGAGATCGAGCGCTCGGGCACCTCGGCGGCGACCACCACGCGCCGGAACGCGGTCTCGACGCCGTCGGCGCGGTCGGCGGCCAGCCTCCGCAGCGAGGCGCGGGCCGCCTCGGTGAGCGCCACGTATTCGAGCTCCTCGGTGTCGCCCGAGGCGTACCACTCGGTCAGCGCGGGGGTCACCGCGTAGCCGGTCAGCGGGGCCGGGCCCAGCTCTCCCGCCTCGACCGCCTGGGCCAGGGCCGGGAGAGTGCACGGCAGATAGACGCGCATGACGAACCTTTCGTGCTTCTTTCTGGCCGAGCTCAGCTCGGCGTGCCGAGACGGAGGTCCGCGCTCGGCGGCGGACCCGTCTCAGCGTGCAAGGGCTCTATCATGCCCGTCTCAGCGTGAGACTGAGGAGAGACTCGAGTTCCTCGATGGTCGAGTTGGCATCTTTGTGATGAATGCCGGCGATGCCGAGCGCGCGGGCGGCCAGGATGTTGGCCTCGATGTCGTCGATGAACACGCACTCCTCGCAGGCCAGGCCGATCAGCTCGACCGCGTGGTGGTAGATGCGCGGCTCGGGCTTGCGCATGCCGACCTCGCCGGAGATCACGACCGCGTCGAAGAACTCGTCCCAGTCGGCACGGGGATACTCATTCGACCAGGAGTTAGATAGCAAACACGTTTTGACACCATTTTTCCGTACGTCGCGGAGCATGTCGTACATTGCGTCAACGCGTTCGAATCCCGCGAACATCCGGTCCAGCAGCCCCTCGGCCACGGGCGGCACCCCGTCCAGGGTCAGCAGCCGGGCGGCGAGGTCGCGCTCGAAGAAGGTGCCGTCGATCTCGCCCCTTTCCAGCGCGTGGACGACACTTTCACCGGCGCCGTCGCCGTAAGCGTGGTCGACCATCTCCCGCATCACCTGGCGGTAGTGGTCGCCGTCGATCCTGTCCGCCGCGATCCAGCGCGCGATGGAGTCGGAAAGGCTGGTCGTCAGCACCCCGCCCCAGTCGATGAGCACACCCGTAAGCACCGTTCCAGAATAGAACGTCATCGGCACTTATAAGCCGATAAAACCCCATAAAAAGGTCGCCCGATATATCCGGTTAAGGTGTGCTTCCAGCGATAGTCGCTACCCAGAAAGGACCGCCGTGCGGACGACGATCCTGATCACCTCCCCTGACCGATGGACCGCCCCCGGCCTCGAACTCTTCGAGTTCGCGCCCATCTTCCCCGGCGGCCCGGAATGGCTCACCAAACCGGTGCTCATTGCCCTGCTCAGCTCGGTCATCACCATCGCCCTGTGCTGGGCCGCGTTCGCCAAGCCGAAAATCATCCCCCGCGGCTGGCAGAGCATCGGCGAGTACGCGTACACGTTCGTACGCGACCAGATCGCCAGGCCCAACCTCGGCGCCGACTCCGACCGGTGGATGGGCTTCCTCCTCACGATCTTCCTGACCGTGCTCATCTGGAATTTGATGGGCATCGTCCCGCTCATCCAGTTCCCCGTCGCCGCGCACATCGCCTTCCCCCTGGTGCTGGCTCTCATCGTGTACGGCATCAAGGTCTACCTCGGCGTCCGGCACCACGGCGTGCGCGGCTACCTGAGGGGCATCGTGCACCTGCCCGGCCTGCCCGGCTGGGCGTACGGGCTCTACGCCCCGCTGATCCTGGCCGAGGTGTTCATCACGTCGCTGTTCACGCACTTCGTGCGGTTGTTCGCGAACATGTTCGCCGGCCACATCCTCGTGGCCTTCTTCAGCTCGGTGGGCTTCTGGTTCCTGTTCGAGCGGCTCACCCCGCTGGGCGCGGGGCTCGGCGTCCTCGGCGTGCTGATGACGATCGTGATGACCGCGTTCGAGATGTTCATCCAGTTCCTGCAGGCGTTCCTGTTCGCCATGCTGGCCGGGATGTTCATCGCCGGCGGCCTGCGCGGCGCGCACTAGCTAGCGCGTGGCCTGGGCGGCCAGCTTGCGGTGCGCCGCGGAGCGCAGCACGCCGGCCGCCCTCTCCGCGTCGGCGGCGGGGGCCTCGGGCAGGTAGCCCTTGGCCTGCTTGAGCGTGAGCAGCCTGGTGACGGACTGGTCGAGCCGCTCCTTCGAGATCCGGCCCGACCGCACCGCCGCCACCACCGCCTGGTAGGCCTTCGGCAGGTCGTTCGGCATGAGCAGCAGGTCGGCCCCGGCCAGCACGGCCCGCACCGCGATCTCCCCGTCGTTGTACTTCTTGCGCACGCCCTCCATGTTGAGCGCGTCGGTGGAGATCACGCCCTTGAAGCCGAGCTTCTGCCGCAGCAGGCCGGTCAGGATGGGCTTGGACAGCGTGGCCGGGTCGCCCGACGGGTCGAGCTTGGGGAAGACGAGGTGGGCGCTCATCACGGCGTCCACGCCCGCGTCGATCGCCGCCCTGAACGGGGGCGCGTCGATCTTCTCCCACTGCGCCTTCGTGTGCTTGATCACCGGCAGCCCGGTGTGGCTGTCGACGTCGGTGTCGCCGTGGCCGGGGAAGTGCTTGGCGGTGGCGGCCACCTTCGCCTCGCCGAACCCCTTGACCGCCGCCGCGACCATCTTCGCCACCCGCGCCGGGTCATTGCCGTACGCCCGGCGGCCGATGACCGGGTTCTTGGGGTTCACGTTCACGTCGGCGACCGGGGCGAAGTCGAGGTTGACGCCGAGCGCGCGCAGTTCCTCGCCGGTGGCCCTGGCCACGGCCCGCGCCCGGTCGGGGTTCTTGGTGGCGCCGATCTCGGCGGCTCCGGGGAAGTCGGTCATGAGCGCGGACATCCTGGCCACCAGGCCGTTCTCCTGGTCGGTGCCGATCAGGAGCGGCACGTCCCCGGACGCCCGCTGCAGGCCGTTGGTGAGGCCGACGACCTGGCCGACGCCCTTGATGTTGTGCGGGAAGAGGATCACGCCGCCGAGGTGGTACTTCGCGATCACCTTGGCCGGGGTCTGGGCGCCGTACCTGGCCTGGTTCTCGCCCGACACCGTGTCGGCGGCGGTGCCGTACAGGACGGGCATGAAGAGCTGGCCGACCTTCTCCTCGACGCTCATCTTCGCCAGGGCGCGCTCGACGGCGCCCTGCCGCGCCTGCGGCGGGCTCTGCGGCACCGAAGGCGTGGTCTGCGCGGGCGGTGCGGCCTTGCCTCCTCCGGTCGGGGTCGCACCCGCCGGGCTGCCGCCTGAGCCGCAGGCTGTCAGAGCGATCGCGAGGAGGCCTGCCGTACCGATCCGTTGAAGCATGCCTCCAAAGGTATCCATGCGACGACCCACACCAGACCGTCCCTTTACCAAGACGGCCGGATGTGGACCCGGTTACAGCCCCAGCCGCGCGAGCCCGGACAGGTGCACGCGGGCCGCCGCACGCGCGTGAGCCGCCGTCGTCTGCGCCCGCGCGGCCTCGGCGGCCCGCTGGCACTGCTCCAGCGTGTGCGCGGCCAGCACAGCGCGTACGGCGGGCAGCGCCGCGGCGCCCATCGACAGCGAGGAGACCCCGAGCCCGACGAGCACGCAGGCCAGCGCCGGGTCGGCGGCCGACTCGCCGCAGACGCCGCACGGCTTGCCCGCTCTCGCGGCGGCGGTCGCCGTCATGGCGACCAGGTCCAGCAGGGCGGGCAGCCACGGGTCGTGCAGCGCGCTCACGGCGCCGACCTGGCGGTCCGCGGCGTAGGCGTACTGGGCGAGGTCGTTGGTGCCGATCGAGACGAAGTCCACCCGGGTGAGCAACTCGCGGGCGCGCAGCGCGGCCGACGGGATCTCGACCATCACGCCCACGTTCGTCAGGCCCCTGGCCCGGCATTCCTGCGCGAACCACGCGGCCTCCTCGGCCGTGGCCACCATCGGCGCCATCACCTGGAGCCGCTCGGAGGCGACGGCCGCGAGCGCGCCGAGCTGCGCCTCCATGACCTCGGGGAACCTCCTGAACCTGCGCAGCCCCCGCTCCCCCAGCGCCGGGTTCGGCTCGGCGGGCGCGGGCAGGAACGCCAGCGGCTTGTCCGCGCCTCCGTCCAGCGTCCGCACGACCACCTTGCCGCCGGGGAACGCCTCCAGCGCCGCGCGATAGGCCCGCCGCTGCTCCTGCGCGGAGGGCGGCTCGGCCCTGCCGAGGAAGAGGAACTCGGTCCGGTAGAGCCCGATCCCCTCGGCTCCGGCGCTGAGGGCGGCGTCGAGGTCCGCGGGGCCGCCGATGTTGGCGAGCAGCGGGACCGGGTGCCCGTCGGCGGTCCTGCCCGGCCCCTTCGCCGCGGCGATCGCCGCCTGCCGCGCGGCGTCCGCGCCGACCGCCTGGGCCACGTCGGACTCGGCCGGCTCGACGCGTACGTCTCCCGACGTGCCGTCGGCCATCACCCGGACGCCCGGCGGGATGTCCAGCGCGCCCGGGCAGGCCACGACGGCGGGCACGCCCATCGCCCTGGCCATGATCGCGGTGTGGCTGGTGGGGCCGCCCTCCTGGGTGACGAACGCGGCGACGTGCTCCTTGCGCAGCAGCGCCGTGTCGGCGGGCGCGAGGTCCCTGGCGACCAGCACGTACGGCTCCTCGGGGGCGATCGGAAGCCCCTGCATGGCGTGCCCGTAGAGCAGGGCGATCACGCGGTCCCTGATGTCGTCGAGGTCGGCGGCCCGCTCGCCCAGGTAGCCCCCGGACCCGGCCAGTACGTCCCGATATTTCGTGAAAGCTTCAAAAACCGCCCTCGGGGCGGCCAGGCCGCGGTCGATCAGCGTTCGCACCTTGACGACCAGCCCGGGATCCTCGGCCATCAGCGCCTGGGCCTTGAGTATCTCCTCGGCCTCGCCGCCCGCCTGGTTTCCCCGGGCCTCCAACTCTCCCGCGACCTGCGTGAGCGCGGCCATCGCGCGCTCCTTCTCCTGATCCGCCTCACCGGTGTAGGTGGCGCCCTCGGGGGGTTCGGGCACGGAGACGGTCAGAACGTACGCGGGGCCGTGCCCGATGCCCGGACTGACCCCGACCCCCCGCAGGTTCATGGCGCCGCGGCGATCGCGGCCAGCTCGTCGAGGACCTCTTCCGACCCATCGCCCTCCGCGCTGATCACGACGGTCTCGCCCTGCCTGACGTCCAGGGCCATGATCGCGAGAATGCTCTTGCCGTTGACCTTCTCGCTGCCGTGGGACTTCGTCACCGTGATGTCCATGGGGGCCTTCTTCGCCCGCTGGACGAACGTCGCGGCGGGCCGGGCGTGCAGCCCCACTTCCGCCGCCACGGTGACCTTGCGCTCACCCATTACTCCTCCTTTGGTGCCGGTCCAGACCAGCCGGACCCTCGTGCGATAGCGCGTGTACATTCTGCCGTCTCGGCGGACACGCTCGTTCCGGAGCTATTCCCATCGGAAGAGCTCGTCCCCCGCGTGAACCGCCCCCTCCGCGACCTCGGTCACGGCCTCTGAGAGGGCGTCGAGCGCGACGACCGGGCAGACCGGCGAGCGGCCGCCCGCCTCGACGACCGCCGGGTCCCAGGCCACGACGGGCTGCCCCGCGCTCACACGGTCGCCCTCGGCGGCCAGGAGCTCGAACCCCTGGCCTTTGAGCTGGACCGTGTCGATGCCCAGGTGCACGAGGACGCCTCTGCCGTCGTCTCCGACGATGACGTACGCGTGCGGATGCAGTTTCATGATTTTTCCAGCTATGGGGGCTACGGCCTTTCCCGGCCCGCGCAGCGGGTCGATCGCGGCCCCCGGCCCGACCAGCCCGGCGGAGAACACCGGATCGGGCACGGCGGCCAACCCCACAGCTGCCCCCTCAACCGGGGCGAGAACAGTCGTCATGGTCTCGCCCTTAGCCGATGATGTCCTCGATGTCGCTGGCGATGGTGTCCGCCTCCGGCCCGACGACGACCTGGACCACGTTCCCCGCGGCCATCACGCCATGCGCGCCCGCCGCCCTGAGGGCGGCCTGATCGACCTTGGACGCGTCGTGCACCTCCGTGCGCAACCGGGTGATGCAGGGCTCGATATCGATGATGTTGTCGGCCCCGCCCAAACCGGCGATGATCGCGTTCGCGTCAGCCGCCATCCGGCCCTCCCTAGAGCTCTTGTGACCAGGCTATTTCAGTCGGTCTGGGTGACCTTGTTCAGCCCGCGCGGCGCGTCGGGGTCGATGCCGAGCCTGCGGGCCAGCGCCTCGGTGAGCAGCTGGCCGGGCACGATCAACCCCATCGGCGCGACCCATTCGGGCAGGTCGGGGCCGTTCAGCGCGGCGGTGCCCGCCCGTGCGAGCGCGTCGCCGCCACCGATCGTGTACGCCGCCGCGCCCGCGGCCACCACCCGCTCGGCCAGCGCGACCGTACCGGCCAGGGTCGGGCTGTTCTCGGCGGCGACCAGCAGCGCGGGCGTGTCGGCGTCGACCACGGCGATGGGGCCGTGCAGCAGGTCGGCGTAGGACAGGCCCATGGCGTGCAGGTAGCAGGCCTCCTTGAGCTTCAGCGCCGTCTCCAGGGCCGTCGAGAACGCCAGCCCGCGCCCGGACACGACCACGCCCGGCTTGTCCAGCAGCCCCTCGACCACGGCCTCCAGGTCGCCCGGCTCGGTGATCAGCTTCTCCACCGCCTCCGGCACCCGCCGCAGGTCCTCCGCGTCCACGTCGGCGCCCAGCCCCAGCGCGAGCACGGCCAGCGCCGCGAGCTGCGTCGTGTACGTCTTGGTCGCCGGCACGGCCTTCTCCTCGCCGGCGACCGTGCACAGGGCCACGTCGGCGGCCTGCGCGAGGGGGCTCTGCTCGCCCCCGTTCGTGATGCCGACGGTCCTCGCCCCGCAGTCCTTGGCCCAGGCCAGCGTCTCGACGATCTCCTCGGTGCGCCCCGACTGCGAGATCGCGACCGCCAGCACGCCGTCGAGGTCCAGCTTGCGCTTGTACGTCGTGGCGATCGAGGGTGCGGCCAGCGCGGCCAGACGGCCCGCGTGTGATTCGACCAGGTAGCGCCCATAAACTGCAGCGTTGTCAGAGGTGCCGCGCGCGATGAACAGCAGCTGGCGAGTCTGCTCGCCCACTGCTCTCACCTCGCCGACCCTCGGCAGCAGGGAGTCCAGGGTGGCCCGCAGCGCGGCCGGCTGCTCGGCGATCTCGCTGCGCATCTTCGTGGTCATCTCGGGCTCTTTCCTTGATCGACTGCGACGCGGACTTGACCGTCTTTCGCGACATGTGGTCTAGTCCGGACTAGACCAGTACGAACCATAACCCATTGCCAAGGTTGCGATCGAGGGGAGGATCCGTGGCGCACATCGATCCGGACAGCCCGGTGCCCAAGTATTTCCAGCTTCGCGAGATCCTGTTGGACCTCATCGACAGCGACGAGCTCAGCATCGGGGCGGCCATCCCGTCCGAGCGCGAGCTCTGCCAGCGCTTCGGCCTGTCCAGGATGACCGTACGGCAGGCCGTGGACCACCTCGTGTCCGAGGGCCGCCTGCACCGGGTGCCCGGCAAGGGGACGTTCGTCGCCCGGCCCAAGATCGAGCTGGCGCTGCAGCTGACGTCGTTCACCGACGACATGAGGGCACGGGGCATGATCCCGGGCTCGCGCGACCTCGATCGCCGGATCGTGCGGGCCAGCGCGCACCTCGCCAAGGAGCTGGGGATCCAGCCGGGCGAGGAGGTGCACTTCATCGAGCGGCTGCGGACCGCCGACGGGGAGCCGCTGTCCATCGAACGGGCGCACATCCCGGTCAAGCTCGCCCCCGACCTGGGCTCCCACGACTTGTCGGATAAATCACTGTATGAGCTGCTGGAGAGCCGCTACGGCCTCGTCATGGACGCCGGCGAGCTCACCATCGACGGCGGCATCGCCGACCCGAGCGACGCGGACCTGCTGAAACTCCCGCGCGGCGGCGCCGTACTGCTGCTGCAGCGCAGGTCGTTCGCCGGCGGCGTCTGTGCGGAGCTGGGCGTGTCCACGTATCGTGCGGATCGCTACCAGTTGCGCACCATCCTGGAAATGCCCGTAAGACGGGGCTGAGGCCTCACCCGGCTCGGAGGAACGCCCGGTGAACGAGACCACCGCCGCCCGGCCTTCGCCGTTCGCTCGCGTGATGACCGTGCTCCAGCGGCTGGGCCGCTCCCTCATGCTGCCCATCGCCGCCCTGCCCGCCGCCGCCCTGCTGCTGCGCTTCGGGCAGCCCGACATGCTCGGCTCCAACGGCGCCGAGCCGGGCGGCCTGGCGGACGTGGCCGGGTTCGCCTGGATGAACCAGGTCGCCGAGGTGCTGGCCGCGGCCGGCGCCGCGCTGTTCGAGAACCTGCCGTTGCTGTTCGCCGTGGGAGTGGCGATCGGCTTCGCCCGCAAGGCCGACGGCTCCACGGCCCTGGCCGCCGTGGTCGGCTACCTGGTCTTCGACCGGGTGACCAAGGTGATGTTCTTCGGCTCCGACATCCGGGACACCGTCCTCATCAAGGAGGCCCAGGCCCAGGGCATCAAGGAGATCATCAACTACGGCATGCAGAACCCGACCAAGGTCCTCGGCGGCATCGTCATGGGCCTGGTCACCGCCGTCCTCTGGCAGCGCTTCCACCGCATCAAGCTGCCGTCCTGGCTGGCCTTCTTCGGCGGTCGCCGATTCGTCCCCATCATCACCTCCATCGTGGCCCTGCTCATCGGCGTGGTCTTCGGCTGGCTCTGGCCGGTGATCGGCGAGTGGATCCGCCACGCCGGCGAGGCCCTGGCCGCCATCGGCCCCATAGGCACCGGCATCTACGGCCTCGTCAACCGCCTCCTCATCCCCCTCGGCCTGCACCACTTCGTCAACTCCGTCGTCTGGTACGTGGTGCCGCAGTGCGAGGTGGGCGGCCGGGTGCTGGGCGGGGACTGGAACTGCTACTTCGGCGGCGCCCCGCACTCCGGCCAGTTCATGGCCGGCTTCTTCCCCATCATGATGTTCGCCCTGCCCGCCGCCGCCCTCGCCATGTGGCGCGCCGCCCCACCCCACCGCCGCGCCACGGTGGGCGGCATCATGCTCTCGGCCGCCCTGGCGTCCTTCGTCACGGGGATCACGGAGCCGATCGAGTTCGCCTTCATCTTCGTCGCGCCCCTGCTCCTGGTGGTCCACGCCATCCTGACCGGCCTGGCCATGGCCCTGACCACCTTGATCGGCGGCCAACTGGGCTTCGGCTTCTCGGCGGGCCTGCTCGACATGCTCCTCAACGCCAGCAAGTCGAACACCGAGAACTTGCCCGGAATCCTGATACTGGGAGCGATTTACGGCGTCATCTACTACGCCGTCTTCACCTTCCTCATCCGCAAACTCAACATCCTGACCCCAGGCCGCGAACCAGAACCCGACGTCGACTCAGGCGAAACCTAACCGCCACGCCGGCGAAAACCCCGACGCCAACCACAGCGGGAAACCAGCACCCACCACAGCACAGCTCAGGCGCCACAGACGGCACGCCCACGCAGCCCGACCACCGCCCCACAACCGCCCCCACGCAGCCCCACAACCGCCGCGCCCCGCCCGTCCTCCAAAGCGCCGCGTCGGCGAGACGCCCCACGGCCGTACCCGGCGCCAATCAACAGCGCGAGCCCAACCCCACCCCAGCAAAAGGGACGACCACCAATCCAGAACGCGCACGACCAAAAAGGTTTGAGACAACCCGCAAACCAGCCAATCGCGTCCGGAACAGCCCTCCACCCCCACTCCAGGGGGATCCAACTTCCAGAAATCTTCTCCATCAAAGACGGACAAACCCAACCGCCCTCAGAAGAAGTTGGCGCCATTTGTATTCCTAGGCCAGACCGAAAACTCCTTATTACGATTCTTTCTTCGTCCAAGAATTTGGAGGATGCGTGTCAACAACCCCCCGCATCGGCGTCACCCCCACCCCCGAACCCCCCTACGACGAAGAGCAGCCGACATCGGAAATCGCGCCCCCGGAAATCCACGGCACCCTGGCCCTGGACCCCCACCCCCTCGTATGGGGCCCGCCGGGATCCATCCCCGATGAGCGCAAGCTGCGCCACCTCGGCCAGGCGCTGGCCGAGGTGCTCGCGGGCCGCCGCCCGCCGGAGACCGTGGCCGACAAGCTCACAGCCCGCGCCTACCGGGAGCTGGTCCAGGCAGGCCAGATGATCCGGACCAGCCGCCCCCCGTTCGCCGGCAGCGTGCACGTCAAGGAGCCCAGGGACGGCGCGGTGGAGATGTGCATGCTGGTGCACTGCGGCGACCGCAACCGCGTCCTCGCGATGCGCCTCGAACGGCGAGGCACCCAATGGCTCTGCACTGACTTCGAAACAGCATAGAAAAGGCACTGAAAAGCCCAGAAAAAGCATCGAAGAAAGGCAGCACAAAAAAAGAGACCCCCACACGAGGTGGGGGTCTCGGAAAAGAGCGTCAGGCCGCGTTCTTGGGATCGCCGTGGCAGCGCTTGTACTTCTTGCCCGACCCGCACGGGCAGGGCGCGTTGCGCTCCACGTTGCCGTACGCGGCCCGCTCCGCCGAAGTGGTGCGGACGCGGGTGTGCTCGACCTCGCCCTGCTCGCCGGGCGCCGTGTATTCGAGCTCGGCCGGCCGCTCAGGCCCGCGCAGCCCGCGCGCGATGATCGAGCGGGTCTCCGCGATGACCGCGTCCTCCTCCTCGACGATCGGGTTTTCCTGCACCTCCACCTCGAGGTTGAACAGGAACCCGACCGAGTCCTCCTTGATGCCCTCGAGCATCGCGGCGAACATCTCGAAGCCCTCGCGGGCGTACTCGATCTTCGGGTCCTTCTGCGCGTAGGCCCGCATGCCGATGCCCTCGCGCAGGTAGTCCATCTCGTACAGGTGCTCGCGCCACTTCCGGTCGAGGACCGAGAGGATCACGCGGCGCTCCAGATCGCGCATGGTCTCGGGGCCGAACTCCTCCTCGCGCCTGGCGTACGCCTCGAGCGCGTCGGCCTTGACCTTCTCGGAGATGAGGTCGGCGGACAGCTCCTCGCGGCTGCCGGCTTCCTCGACGAGGTCCTCGATCCTGACCGAGATCGGGTAGAGCTCCCCGAACGCCTTCCACAGCTTGTCGAGGTCCCACTCCTCGGCGAAGCCCTCGGACGTGGCGCCCTGCACGTAGCCCTCGATCACCTCGCCGACGAAGCCGCGCACCTGCTCGTGCAGGTCGGCGCCCTCAAGCACGCGGTGGCGCTCGGCGTAGATGACCTTGCGCTGGCGGTCCATGACCTCGTCGTACTTCAGAACTTCCTTGCGGATCTCGAAGTTCTGCTGCTCGACCTGGTGCTGGGCGGAGGCGATGGCCTTGGAGACGATGCCCGACTCGATCGGCTGGTCGTCGGGGATCTGCAGCCTGGTCATGATCATCTCGACCCTGGCCGAGTTGAACAGGCGCATGAGGTCGTCGCCGAGCGACAGGTAGAACCGGGACTCACCGGGGTCGCCCTGACGGCCGGAGCGGCCGCGGAGCTGGTTGTCGATCCGGCGCGACTCGTGGCGCTCGGTGCCGAGAACGTAGAGGCCGCCGAGCGCGGTGACCTCGTCGTGCTCGGCCTTGACCGCCGCCCTGGCCTTCTCCAGCGCCTCGGGGTAGGCCTTCTCGTACTCCTCCGGCGTCTCGACCGGGTCGAGGCCGCGCTGGCGCAGCTCGAGGTCGGCGCGGAACTCGGAGTTGCCGCCGAGCATGATGTCGGTGCCTCGACCGGCCATGTTGGTGGCGACGGTGACCGCGCCCTTGCGCCCGGCCTCGGCGATGATCGACGCCTCACGCGCGTGGTTCTTCGCGTTGAGCACCTCGTGCTGCACCCCGCGGCGCTTGAGCGCCTTGGACAGCCGCTCGGACTTCTCCACCGAGGTCGTGCCGACGAGCACCGGCTGCCCGGCCTCGTAGCGCTCCTTGATGTCCTGGACCACCGCGTCGAACTTGGCGTCCTCGGTCTTGTAGACCACGTCCGCCTGGTCCTTGCGGACCATCGGCCGGTTGGTCGGGATCGGGACGACACCCAGCTTGTACGTCTGGTGGAACTCGTTGGCCTCGGTGGCGGCCGTACCGGTCATTCCGCTCAGCTTGGAGTAGAGGCGGAAGTAGTTCTGCAGGGTGACCGTGGCGAGAGTTTGGTTCTCGTCCTTGATCTTCACGCCCTCTTTGGCCTCGATGGCCTGGTGCATGCCCTCGTTGTAGCGGCGCCCGTGCAGGATGCGGCCGGTGAACTCGTCGACGATCAGGACCTCGCCGTCGGCGACGATGTAGTCCTTGTCCTTCTTGAACAGCTCCTTGGCCTTGAGCGCGTTGTTCAGGAAGCCGACGAGGTGGGTGTGCTCGGGCTTGTAGAGGTTGTCGATGCCGAGCCAGTCCTCGACCTTCTCGACACCGGCCTCCAGGATGCCGACCGTGCGCTTCTTCTCGTCGACGATGTAGTCGCCGGTGCTCTCCTCGCCAGGGTTCTTCGCCTCGACGCCCTTGCGCAGGCGGGGCACGATCTTGGCGAACTCCTGGTACCACTTGCCCGACTGCTCGCCGGGGCCGGAGATGATCAGCGGCGTACGGGCCTCGTCGATCAGGATGGAGTCGACCTCGTCGACGATCGCGAAGTTGTGCCCGCGCTGCGCGCACTCCTCGAGCGACCACGCCATGTTGTCGCGCAGGTAGTCGAAGCCGAACTCGTTGTTGGTGCCGTACGTGATGTCGGCCTGGTACTGCTTGCGCCGCTCGTCCGGCTGCTGGCCGGCGACGATGCAGCCGACCTCGAGGCCGAGGAACCGATGGATGCGGCCCATGGTCTCGGCGTCACGCTTGGCCAGGTAGTCGTTGACCGTGATGACGTGGACGCCCTTGCCGGAGATCGCGTTGAGGTACGCCGGCAGCGTACAGGTCAGCGTCTTGCCCTCACCGGTCTTCATCTCAGAGATGTTGCCCATATGAAGGTTGGCGCCGCCCATGATCTGCACGTCGTAGGGCCGCTGGCCGAGCACGCGGCGGGCCGCCTCGCGCACGGTCGCGAACGCCTCGGGAAGCAGATCGTCGAGCGTTTCACCGTCTGCATGGCGCTGCTTGAACTCATCCGTCAGCGCACGCAACTCCGCGTCGGACAGGCTCGTGAAGTCGTCCTCGATGGAGTTGACCTGGTCTGCGATCCGCTTGAGCTTGCGCAGGATCTTACCTTCGCCGGCACGTAGGATCTTGTCGAGAATGGCTGCCACTTTATGTAAAGCTCCTCGCAGGTCTACCCCGGCGGCGCCGCCAGGAGGAGAGGCCGAGACAAACTTCCCCGTTGCCATCGTAGGCGGTTCCGCAACCAGACACAGCCACCGTGACGACGAGGGCGCCACACCCGTCTGGGAGAATGGGGCAAGGCAGAGGGTATGCCGGTTGAGAGCCGGCTCGCACCAATAAGCGCGATAACCGGCAAAGGAAGGATTAGTCATGGTTGAGGGGAAGAAGTCGGAGCATACGGAGAATCTCGGCAGCCACGCCGGGCGCGCGTCATCGTGGCTCGCGGTGACGGTGATGCTCGTGGGCACGGTCGTGGCCGGCTTCGGTCTCACGGTCGCCAACTGGACGCTCGTCTGGGTCGGCGCCGGAGTGTTCGTCGTGGGCGGCATCCTGGCCCTTGTCTTCGATATCTTCACCGACGTCGTGATCGACGCGCCCCGCGTGGGCATGCGCTCTGAAGATCACCGCTGACGCAGGCTTCACCGGGCGGGCACCCACCCCACGGGTGCCCCGCCAGCTCCCATCTCCCACGCTCTTCACGCCGCCGCCGACCGGTCTCCCGCACCGCCTGCGCGCACCTCAATGGGCCTTTCGTAATAGGCAAGCACAATCCCCGTAACGACGAGCCCACCGCGCGTGTCGGGCAAGGGCGAGGGATCGCGCACGCGGCGGACAGCCACAATCGGGCCAGGCGGCGTCGGCAGGGCGAGGCAGGTGGCGTCGACGGTGGGCGCACCGAGCGCGGATCGGGCTTGCGCGCCGTTGCCTGCTGCCAGGCCGGGCGGGGATGGCAGGCACGGGTGCCGTTGCCTGCTGCCAGGCCGGGCGCGGGTGGCGTCGGCGGGTGCGGTCGGTGTTGCGGGGCACGTGACATGGGCGGGCCCGGCGCGAATGGTGGTGGGGTGCCCCGGGGGTGGGGCCGGCGGGGGTGTTTTGTCAGTGGGCGTCGCTACATTGCTCGCATGCATCGCCATCCGCAATCGCAAACATGACCGGCACCACCGACCTGACCCTCGACGAGGCGCGCCGGATCATCCTTCGCTCCCAGGGCATGATCGGCGCCGACGCGCGCAAGGGCGGGGCGCATGCGATGCTGCGCAGGCTGGGCGCCGTGCAGCTCGACACCATCTCGGTGCTCGCCCGCTCCCACGAGCTGGTCGCCTACGCCCGTCTAGGGGCGGTGGGGCGGGCCGGCATCGAGCGGGCCTACTGGCACAATCCCGCCCATAGCTTCGAATACTGGTGCCACGCCGCCTGCATCCTGCCCATCGAGCACTGGCCGCTCTACTCGTTCCGGCGCCGGGCGTACCGTAAGCGGCGCTACCGCTGGCACGAGGTCCCCGACGGGGTGGACAAGCTGCTCGAGCAGGTACGCGAGCAGGGCCCGCTGATGACGTCGGACGTCGGCGGGGCCAAGAACGGCGGCCCGTGGTGGGACTGGTCCGACTCCAAGATCGGCCTGGAGTGGCTGCTCGACATCGGTGAGCTGGTCTGCAGCCGCCGTGTCGGCTGGCGGCGCGTCTACGACCTCGCCGAGCGCGTGGTCCCCGCCGAGCTCCTGGCCGATGACCTCTCCGACGAGGAGTGCGTCGTACGCCTGGCCGCCGTGGCGGGCCGGTCCCTGGGCGTGGCCAACAGGACCGACCTCATCGACTTCCTGCGCCTGAAGGGCGAGTACGCCGCCATGCTCGACGAGGCCCTGCGCAGCGGCGCGGCAGGCCTGGTGCCCGTGACGGTCGCGGGCTGGCCGGGCAAGAAGGGCTCCCCCAACGCCTGGGCGGACCCGGTGGCGCTGGAGTCCGAGCCGCGCGGGCGCCACCGCACGACGCTGCTGTCGCCGTTCGACTCCCTCATCTGGCACCGCGGCCGCACCGAGCGCGTCTTCGGCTTCCAGTACACGCTCGAGCTGTACGTCCCCAAGCACAAGCGGGTCCACGGCTACTTCACGATGCCCGTGCTGGCCGGCGGCCGGCTGATCGGCCGCGTCGACCCGGCCCGCGAGGGCAGCACGCTGGTGATCCGGCAGCTCCACCTGGAGCCGGGCCTGTCGCCCGCCAAGTGGGCCGACGCCCTGGCGGATGCCCTGTGGTCGGCGGCGGAGTGGGTGGGCTGCGACGCCGTACGCGTCGAGCGCGCCGATCCCCCCGAGCTCGTCCCCACCCTGAACGCCGCCGCCGCCCGATAGCAGCCCAGCACGACGGCACGGCACTAGGAGGGCGGGCGGCGGTGGCGGCCTGCCTGCCTTCCCTGGCCGCCCAGGTGGGAGCCGGAGCAACGCGGCCTGGTGGGCGTTGGCGGCCGGCCGCCCAGGTGGGCCTGAGTGACGCGGCCTCGCGGGGGTGAACGGCCGCCTGCCGCGTGGCCGCCCAGGTGGGAGCGGAGTGACGGGGCCGGGTGGGCGCGGATGGTCGTCTGCTGCGTGGTCGCCTCTAGGCGGGGCCGGAGCGACACGGCCTCGGGGGCGGAGGTGGCTGCCCTGTCCCTTAACCGCCCAGGCGGGGCCGGAGCGACACGGCCTCGCAGGCGTAGGTGACCGCGTGCCCCGTGGCTGCCCGGGTGGGGGCAGAGATGACGGGGCCTGGTGGGTGCGGGTGGCCGCCTGTCCCCTGGCCGTAGGTGGGGCCGGGGTGATGGGGCTAGGCGGCTAGGTGATCTCCAGCATGCGTTCTCGCACCGCGTAGACCACGGCCTCCATCCTCGAATGCAGCTGCAGCTTGTCGAGGATGTTGCGTACGTGGTTCTTCACGGTGTTCTCGGAGATGAACAGCTGCTTGGCGATCTCGCGGTTGTTCATCCCCTTGGCCACCAGCCGCAGGACCTCCATCTCGCGATCGGTCAGGCGGGGGACGGGGAGCTGGGGTGGGCGCTCGGACTCCTTGCGGCTCATGCTCTGGAACTCGGTGATGAGCTTGGCGGCCATCGCCGGGTTGATTAAGGACTGGCCTCCGTGCACGCCGCGCACCGCGGCCGGCACGTCGTTGATCTGGACGTCCTTGAGCAGATAGCCGGTGGCGCCTGCCTTGATGGCCTCGAAGAGGTCTTCTTCCTCGTCGCTCACCGTCAGCATGATGACGCGCGTGCTCGGGACCGAGGCCTTGATGCCCTTCGTGGCCTCGATCCCGTCCTGCCGTGGCATGCGCACGTCCATGAGCGCGATGTCGGGCATGAGGCGGTTGGCCAACTCGACCGCCTCCTGCCCGTCGCTCGCTTCGCCGACCACCTCGATGTCGGGCTCAGCGGCCAGCGCGAGAGCCAGGCTGCGCCGGATCAGCTCGTGATCGTCAACGATCAGCACGCGGATCGGCTCGCTCGCTGACGTACGGACCTCGCCAGACTCGGTCACGAGGCCTCCTTGGTCCGCCTCGCGACAGCCTTTGCCTCGCTTCGCTCGCCCATCTGAACCTGACTGAGCTCGCTCACGTCTCCTCCTCGTCGGGGGGCCAGAGCCGTTGAACCGCCATGATGGCACGGGAGCCGCGGTTCTAGGGTGGTCGAGAAGATCTTTTAGCGCGCGATCATGGCTCTACGAGCCGCAACACGCCGTAGTTGTAGCCGCGTCTGTTGTAGACCACGCACGGCTGGCCGCTCTCCTTGTCACGGAACAGGTAGAAGTCGTGCCCGACCAGCTCCATCTCGAGGAGGGCCTGGTCGATGGTCATGGGTTCCGCTTTGTGGAACTTCTCTCGGACGATGAGCGGCCCTTCGCCGTCCATCTCGATCGGGACGATGTCGTCGTAGCGCTGGTCGCGCTGCACCTGCTCGTCCTCTTCGGCCTCGGCGGGGACGGTGGCCGCCCGCGGGGGCAGGTCCGCGACGTCGGGGAGTGTCGCGGTGATCTCCGCCACAGAGGGCGGGCAGTGGTTGCCGTGGTGGACCTTGCGCCGGTCGGCCAGCCGCCTGAGGCGGCCTTCCAGCTTGTCGAGGGCCATGTCGAGGGCTGCGAATCGGTCGTCGGCCGAGGCTTCGGCGCGGATGGCCGGTCCTCGAGAGTGAATGGTGAGCTCGACGCGCTCGCGCTGGTCAGCGAGGCGCGGATTGCGTTCTTTCGACACCTCCACATCGACTCGGATGAGTTTGTTGTCCAGACGTTCGATCCTGGCCAGCTTGGTCGTCACGTGGTCACGGAACCGATCACTCACACCTGTGTGCCGGCCCTTGACGATGATGTCCATGCAACAGCCCCCCTTCGGTCTAGCGACTGAGCAAGAGCGCCCGACGACGTGCCTGTCGGACGGGGTCTGCTGTCTGCCTTTCTGTCACCGTTACCCTCTTCCGACTCTGCGTCACCGGGAACTCGGTTGGCACCCGTCCGGCCGACCTGGTCTTCGACCCCACATCCGCCTGCTGAGGGTTTCGCAGCTCTGTTGCCACTACTGCCCTTCTCTTCTGGCGAGGGACATCTGGACCCTCGGGAAGGCAGGACTTACCCCTAAGCCGCACCGTGATCGGTCGACAAAGAGTCGCCTTACGTGGACCGTTTTGCCTGCGGCTGGCATCGGCTAGCAGAGCCGGGGACCCCGACCCTGCGCAACCACGGACCCGAACGGGTGCCATGTCAGAACGCTATCCGCATCCTGCGCGAATGTCAGCCGGAGGATCGACCAAAGGATCACGTACCGTGATTTTCCCGAGGTCCTCATGCCCTCCCAAATGCCCTATTCAACCGATCGGCAACCCTTATGAGGATGGAGCTCCGGCCTACTGAGCAGCCCCGCCGCCACCCTGGGGGAAGTGACATGTGGCCTCCTGGTGAGGATAGCGATTTGGATCTTTCTTTACGCACCGTAACCGTAATCCTTTTCAAGATCTTCGGCGTGTCGCGGCCACGGTCGCGGCCAGCGGCACTTGCACCCCCGCCGAGCTCAGCGCCCTGGCGGCCTCCACGAGGGTGGCCCCGGTCGTGACGATGTCGTCCAGAAGCACCGCAACGGCCGCTGGAGGGCCTTTCGCAGCTCGCCGTACCTGGAGTGACCCCGCGAGGTTGGAGCTCCTCTCGGCGGAACTCAGCCCCGCCTGGTCGGCCACCCGCCGCGCCTGGCTCAGCACCGGCCAGACCTCCACCCGCATGCCCCACGCCCGCAGCCGGCTGACGGCCAGCACCGCCAGCCGCCCGACCGGGTCGTGGCCCCGGTGCCGGCGCGTCCGCCGCGCGCTCGGCACCGGCACCACCGCGAACCGCCCGCCGGCCCAGGGTGCCTTCGCGCCGTTGACCGCCGTCACGACGGTGAACGCCACGGCCTCCGCCAGCACCCCTGCCAACGCCACCGCGCCCCGCTCCTTGTAAGCCACGACCGCCCTGCGCACCGCGCCCTCGTACGGTGCCGCCGACCAGCAGTCGGGCAGGCCGCCCGGCACGGGCTCGGGCAACCGCCTGGCCGGCGCGCCGACGAGCTCGGCATGACAGCCCGCGCACCACCGCGCCCCTACGGCGCCACACCCGGCGCAGGACTGCGGGAGGACGAGATCGAGCACGGCGGTCAGCACGCGTGCCAGGATGCCGCCCGCGACCGACAATTTCCGCCCGGGCCGAGGAGCCGCCGACCCAAGGTGAACGGCCGACCCAGGTGGGCGGCCGGCCCAGGTGAGCGTTAACCCAGGGGGAAGAGCGGGGTGCTGGCGCCGGATTCGATCTTGGTGGTCCAGGACTGCCGGTCCTGGCTGAGCTCGATGATCTGGTTGCCCTTGGCCGTCTTCGCCTCCGCCAGCACGCGGTCCTTCACCGCGGCCACCGACGCGAGCGGCTCCTTCAAGGGCACTCCCTCGGTCTCCCCGTCCCCCACGTTGATCTCGTTGAGCACCTGCCCCGCCTGGCCCTCCACCAGCACCAGCAGGTGCTCGACGTCCTCCCAGGCCACGTCGAGGATCTTGTTTCCCCCCTCGGTGGTGGTCAGCGCCTGGAAGTTGCCCAGCATCATCCCTGCCGCCCCACCGGTGAGAGCGCCGATCTGGACCGTGTTCTGCCCGGTGGTGACCGCCACCCGCACGCCGTCCCTGGCGATCCTGAGCCGGGTGACGTCCAGCCCGGTCAGCTTGGGCGCGGAGATCCGCTGGGGCCCCTTCCCGCTCATCGGGTCGTACCGGAGCAGGGCGCCGTTCGTCTTGTCGTAGGTCCATAGGGACCCGTCCCGGTGCCACGTGGGCGGGGTCAGCGTGCCCGGTATGACCTCCTGCCAGCGCCCCGACTGCGTCAGCGCCGCCACCGAGATGCCGGTCGAGGTCTGGGCGGCGACGTACCCCCCGTCCTTGGACAGGGCGAAGTCGTGGAAGCCTTCGCGCTGCTGCCCCGCCGGACCCGGCACGGTGCCCGCGGGCCCGTCCTTGCTCATGTAGTGGACGGCGCCCTTGCTGATGTAGTACGCGTCGTCGCTGGTGGCGTCCAGCCAGTCGTCGTCGGAGTCGGGCCGGTCGATGGAGTAGGACTCCCCGTTCACCTGGATCTCGATGACGCGGCCCTTGGCGATCTCGTTCTTGTTCAGGCTGTACCTGATCTGGGCCCGCAGGGAGTCCTCGGCGCTCAGGTCGAGGGTGTCGAGGGGGCCGGAGAGGTTGATCACCACGCGGTCCTCGCCGGACCTGATCGACTCGATCTTGGTGTCGGGCGGGAAGCTCGTCGTCACCGCCCCCTGCAAGGCCGAGGTGGGGCTCTTGAGCAGGCGCTGCAGGATGGTCTGCGCGTACGTCTCCGTCGGCTTCAGCCGCAGGCGTACGCGGTCGACGACCAGCGTGTTGGGGCTGTTGCCGTTCAGGTAGTAGAGGTTCGTGGCCCGGTACGCGCGGGTCACGTCGGAGTTGGTGAGCAGCAGCCCGTTGGGCAGGCTCTTGACCAGGTAACCGCCGCCCTCGGCCTTCACGAGCTCGACGGAGTAGTCCTCCCACTTGCCCGCGGTGGGGGCGTACGAGTCGTCCTCGTTGATGCGCGCCACCCACTGACCCTTGAGCATGACCTTCTCCACCGGCCCCAGACCCTCACGCTGAGGGGGTGGCAGGACCTCGTACGCGTCGTCGACCACCGTCACCGGCCCCGAGGCGCTCCACTTGGCCCGCGCCTCCTGGGTCAGGTACTGGGGCAGGATGGTCGGGTCGTCGGCGTAGGCGGCCATGGCCGCCTGCAGACCCCTGATCGTCTGCTCCTCGTTCCAGGTCTTGTCGGGCGGGAAGGCGATCATGCGGTGGAACGGCTTGCTCAGCGGGTCGCCGCTGCCGGCCTCGTTGAGGGTGATGGGACCGGTCACGGGGATCACGGTGCAGCCGGAGCTCGCGCAGACCACGGCGACCACGATCCCGAACACCGCGCCGAGCCGCCGAATCCGCTCACGCCGCCCGGTAAGACGCCTAGTCGTCGTCATGGTCGGCCCCGTCCGCCGAGGCCGGCAGCAGCACCGGCGTCATGGCCGTGCGCCACGTACGTCGCATCTCGATCTCCGGCGGCACCAGCGACAGCGGCGAGCCCTTCAGATCGGCCCCGGCCGTCCTCGGCAGCGTCAGCCTGAACTGCGAGCCCTCCCCCGGCTGCCCCCACGCCTGCAGCCAGCCGCCGTGCAGCGTGGCGTCCTCGCGCGAGATCGCCAGCCCGAGCCCGGTGCCGCCGATCGTCCGCGCCCGCGACGGGTCGGCCCGCCAGAAGCGGTCGAACACCATCGTGTCCTCGCCGCCCTTCAGCCCGATCCCGTGGTCGCGCACGGCGACGGCGACCGCGTCCCGGTCGGCGCCGATGGTGACCACGATGTCCCTGCCCTCGCCGTGCTCGATGGCGTTGAACAGCAGGTTGCGCAGGATCCGCTCGACCCTGCGGTTGTCGATCTCGGCCATGCACGGCTCGTTGGGCAGCCGGAGCTCGAAGCGGGTCGTGTGCCGCTCGGCCAGCGCCTCGGAGTCGGCGATGGCCCGCAGCACCACGTCGCGCACGTCCACGGAGTCGAGGTCGAGCGTGGCGGCGCCGGCGTCGTAGCGGCTGATCTCCAGCAGGTCGGCCAGCATCGACTCGAACCGTTCGAGCTGGGCCTGCATGAGCTCCGCCGAGCGGGCGGCCATCGGGTCGAAGTCCTCGCGGGCGTCGTAGAGCAGGTCGGCGGCCATGCGCACGGTCGTCAGCGGCGTGCGCAGCTCGTGGGAGACGTCGGAGACGAACTGCCGCTGGACCTGCGAGAGCTCCTCCAGCTGGTGGATCTTCAGCGCCAGGTTGGCGGCCATCTCGTTGAACGAGTTCGCCAGGCGGGCCAGGTCGTCCTCGCCTCGTACTTTGAGCCGTTCGTCCAGCTTGCCGGAGGCCAGGCGCTCGGCGGCCTGGCGCGCCAGCCGTACGGGGGTGACGACCTGGCGGGCGACCAGGTACGCGATGGCGGCGAGCAGCAGCACGAGCCCGAGGCCGACCACGACGATGGCCAGCCGGACGTTGGACAGCAGCTCCTCTTCGTCCGTGAACGGGAAGAAGTGGTAGACCTCGTAGCTCTGGCCGCTGGACGGCACGTGCACGGTGCCGCCGACCACGTACGTGAGCCTGGGCTGGCTCTCGCCGACGAACTTGATCTTCTCGATGGAGCCGACGGTCTTCTTCTGCACGTTGTGCCGCAGGCTCTCCGGCACGTTGGACGGCACGACGCCCCCGGACGCCCGCGACTGGCCGGGGATCGCCTCGTTGAGTATCAGCACGTCATAGCGCTTCTTGGAGCCGTTCTCACCCGATCCGGTGACGATGTCCATGACGTCGTCGAGCGGGTTGGCCGAGCCCTTCTTGCCGCTGTCGGCGGGCTTGGTCGGGTCGTCGGTCTCGGGCGCCAGCGCGTCGGCGATCTGGAGGCGGTCGGCGAACGCCTCGCTGGCGGAGGAGCGCTGGCTGCTCTGCACGACCGACCGGTTGATCTGCTCGGACAGGAACGTGCCCAGCACGACCACCACGATCACGGAGATCACCAGCGTGCTGGTGACCACCTGGAGCTGGAGCGACCGCCGCCATACGCTCCGTGTCCTGCCTGCCGCACGGCGCACCCGCCGGCGAACGCCGCCGAGGATCTGGCGGAATGTCCGTCGGCGGGAACGCTTCTTCGCCGGGGGCATGACAGGAGGAGTCGTGGACTAGGCGGGGCCGGCCTTGTAGCCGACGCCGCGGACCGTCACCACGATCTCGGGGTGCTCCGGGTCCTTCTCGATCTTGGCCCTGAGCCGCTGCACGTGCACGTTGACCAGCCGCGTGTCGGCCGCGTGGCGGTAGCCCCAGACCTGCTCGAGCAGGACCTCGCGGGTGAACACCTGGCGCGGCTTGCGGGCCAGCGCGACCAGCAGGTCGAACTCCAGCGGCGTGAGGTTGATCGTCTCCTCGCCCCGCTTGACCGAGTGTCCTGCCACGTCGATGGTGATGTCGCCGATCTGGAGGATCTCGGGGGTCGGCTCATCGGTGCGGCGAAGCCGCGCCCGCACCCGGGCCACGAGCTCCTTCGGCTTGAACGGCTTGACGATGTAGTCGTCGGCCCCCGACTCCAGTCCGAGAACGACGTCGATCGTGTCGCTCTTGGCCGTGAGCATGACGATCGGAACCCCCGACTCAGCCCTGATCCTGCGCGCGACGTCGATGCCGTCCGCCCCCGGCAGCATCAGGTCGAGCAGGACAAGGTCCGGGCGTGTATCCCGGAACGCGTCGAGGGCCTTGTCGCCGTCGGAGACAAAAGACGGCTCGAAGCCTTCCCCTCGCAGCACGATCCCCAGCATCTCGGCGAGAGCGGCGTCGTCATCGACGACCAGCACGCGACCTTTCATGGCCCCTCATTCGTTCTACGCATTGTGGGACATACCCGCACGATCGCTGAAGGTTACCCTTGGTCGGCCCATGAGTGTGACATGAGCCATGCAAAAGGCGAATTTTAGGTTCGCCCCCCGCGACCGCAATCTCAAGTCTGCGGTAACAGAGCAACTTTCTGCCATCCCCTGGACCTGAACCTTGACCGGATTCGCCGCGGAATACGGCAAGGAGGAGACGGCGAATGCGCTCAGCGACACCAATGCCCCGTTCAGCATGCCAGGATTGGGATATGTCAGACGGTCACGGTCCCCCGCCCGAGACGCCATCAGGCTGGTCGGCCGAACAGCCCCCGCCCTACAGCGCCCCGCCGGCCTCCCCGTGGACCGCGCCAGGTGCGCCGCAGCAGGCGCCCTACGGGCAGCCGTACGGGGAGCCCCTTCAGCAACATCAGCCACTGGGACCCGGGCCCCAAACACCCTATCCGCCCCATCCGCATCCTCAGCCCGGCTACGGCTACGCGCCGCCCCCGCCGGCGCTGAGACCGGGGATCATCCCGCTGCGCCCGCTGGGCCTCGGTGACATCCTCGACGGCACGATCAAGCTGATCCGGTCCAACCCGAAGGCCGTGCTCGGCCTGTCGGCCGTCGCCGCCCTGCTCGCCTCCGTGCCCGTGGCCGTCGGGCAGGCGTTCGTGCTCGACACCATGGGCGGCGCGTTCGACGACCCCGAGAGCCTGTCCACCACCTCCGACGAGCTCACCGGCGTGTACGGCGTCGCCGCCCAGTACGGCGGCACGCTCGTCTCGTACGTGGTCCAGTTCGTCGTGGTCACGCTGCTGACCGGCGTGCTGACCAGGATCCTCGGCCGGGCCGTCTTCGGCGGCAGCATCACCGCCGGGGAGGCGTGGCAGCTCGTCAAGGGCAGGGTGCCCGCGCTGTTCGGCGTGGTGGGGCTGATGGCCGTCATCATGCTGGTGCCGCTGGTCGTGATCGTGCTGCTCATCGTGGTGATCGCGATGAACGTCTCCGGCGGAGCAGGCGTGGTCCTCGGGCTGACCCTGCTGTTCATGGTCGCCTATTTCGCCTACTACCTGTTCTTCACGACCCGCTTCGCCTTCGCCTCGCCCATCGTGGTGCTGGAGGGCAGAGGGGCGATCGAGGCCATGCGGCGCTCGTGGCAGCTGGTGACCGGCGACTTCTGGCGCGTCTTCGGCATCCTGCTGCTCACGTCCATCCTGGTCGGGCTCGTGGCGGGCATCCTGTCGGTGCCCTTCACGCTGGCGGGCACGCTGTTCGGCATGTTCGGCGCGGGATCGATGGCCACCACCGTCGTGTCGGCCGTGCTCATCGCCATCGGCGGCACGCTCGGTTCGATGCTCACCTATCCGTTCCAGGCCGGGGTCGCCGGTCTGCTCTACGCCGACCGGCGCATGCGCAGCGAGGCGTTCGACCTCGTGCTGCAGACGGCGGCCATCGAGCAGCAGCGTCAGGGATGGGTGCACGCCTCCGCGGACGAACTCTGGCACCCCTCCAACTCCGCCCGGCCGTGAGCCCGATCGACAGGGAGGAGGCCGCGCGCCGGGCCGCGGAGGAGCTCCTCAAGCCTGCATACGAGAAGGAGTCCCTGCTCGACCTGATCTACCGGCGGGTCATGCAGTTCCTCGGCGACCTGGTGGACACGGCCGCGGGCGGGGGCACCGCCGGAGGCGTCGTCGCCTCCGTGATCATCGTGCTGATCATCCTCACGCTGATCGTGCTGATCTCGTGGCAGCTCCGCAAGGCCACCCGCAGGAACGCGCTCGCGGTGGGCGGACTGTTCGGCGAGCGGGTGATGACGGCCGCCGAGCACCGATCGGCGGCCGCCGGGCTGGCCGCCGAGGAGCGCTGGACCGAGGCCATCCAGGAACGGCTCCGCGCCATCGCCCGCGACCTGGAGGAACGCGCGCTCGTCGACGGCATGCCGGGGCGAACGGCCGACGAGCTGACCCGCGAGGCGGCTCTCTCGCTGCCCGACTTCGCCACGAGGCTGGCGACGGCGGCCCGGTCGTTCGACGACGTGACGTACGGCGGGGTGACGGGGACTCGGGAGGCGTACGAGGCGATGGCCGACCTGGACGAGCAGCTCCGCCAGGCCCGCCCGGTCCCGGTCGGGGCCGGCGCGGGGGCCACGGCCTGGACCCCGGTCGGCGCGTCCCCGGGCGAGCGGCCCGGGGCAGGTGGGACGGCATGAGCGTCCTCACGCGGCCCGCCGGCGACGCGTCCTACTCGACCTCCCCCACCGCCCGCTCCACCTGGCGCGGCAGCCGGATCATCGTCCTGCTCGGCCTCCTGATCGTGCTCATCGCGGTCGCGGGCGTCCTGTTCGGCCCGGAGTCGCGCCCGTCGCGGGCCCTGGACCCCGACGACACCACGGTGGCGGGCTCCAAGGCGCTGGCCGAGGTGCTCAGGTCCCGGGGCGTCACGGTGGACCGGGTCGACTCCGTGGAAGCCGCCGCCGCCAAGGCCACGGGCGGCAACCGGCTGCTGCTGATCACCGACATGTCGTACTTCGATGAATACGACCTGGCCCGGATCCAGGGCGACCGGCTGATCGTCGGCGACGTCCCCGGCCTCCACGCCCTCGCCCCCGGCGTGCGCAGCGAGCCGGGCCTGGTGCGCACGCGCTCGCGCGAGCCCGAGTGCGCGCTACCCGCCGCCCGGGCCGCGGGCAGCGTCCACCTGGGCGGCGCCGTCTTCAGTGGCCCCTCGGGAGCCACCGGCTGCTACCCGGCCGGCGACGGCTACACGCTGGTCAGCTTCCCCAACGCGGGCGGCGTCACCACGCTCGTCGGCGACGGCGCCTTCATGACCAACCTGCGCCTGGCCGAGGACGGCAACGCCGCGCTCGCGCTCAACCTGATCGGCACCGGCAGGCCCGTGACCTGGCTGGTCCGACCCGCGACCCCGCCGCCGGTCGCCGAGCTGCCGGGCGAGCGCGGCAAGTCGATGTACGACCTCATGCCCGAGAGCATCCGCTGGACCGTCTACATGTCCCTCATCGCCCTGGCCGTCACGGCGTTCTGGCGGGGCAGGCGGCTGGGCCCCGTGGTGACGGAGAAGCTGCCTGTCGTCGTGCGCGCGGCCGAGACCGTCGAGGGCCGCGGCAGGCTCTACCGGGCCAGGCGCGCGCGCCAGCGGGCGGCGGAGTCGCTGCGCGAGGGCACGATCGACCGGCTGACGCCCAGGCTGGGGCTCGGATCGGGGGCCGGCCCGAACGAGGTCGTCGCGGCGCTCGCCGCCCGCACCGGCCAGGACGCCCACCAGGTCGGCGCGGCGCTCTACGGGCCGCCGCCGGCGGACGACGCCGGGCTCGTCGGGTTGGCCGGATATTTGGACTTCATCGAAAGGCAGGTCAGTGAACTCTGAGGAGACGTTCCGCGTCACGGGCTTCGGCGACTCGGCCAGGGAGGCGCTGGGGGCGCTGCGCGCCGAGGTGTCCAAGGCCGTGGTCGGCCAGGACGCGGTGGTGACGGGGCTGGTCATCGCACTGCTCTGCAGGGGGCATGTGCTGCTCGAAGGCGTGCCGGGCGTGGCCAAGACGTTGATGGTGCGCACGTTGTCGGCCGCCCTGTCCCTTGACTTCAAACGGGTGCAGTTCACGCCGGACCTGATGCCGGGCGACGTGACCGGCTCGCTGATCTACGACGCGAAGACCGCGGAGTTCGAGTTCCGCGAGGGGCCGGTGTTCACGAACCTGCTGCTCGCCGACGAGATCAACCGCACCCCGCCGAAGACCCAGGCGGCGCTGCTGGAGGCGATGGAGGAGCGGCAGGTCAGCGTCGAGGGCTCGGCGCGGCCGCTGCCCGACCCGTTCGTGGTGTGCGCGACGCAGAACCCCGTCGAGTACGAGGGCACCTACCAGCTCCCCGAGGCCCAGCTCGACCGCTTCCTGCTCAAGCTGACCGTGCCGCTGCCGCCGCGCGAGCAGGAGATCTCGGTGCTCGAACGGCACGCCCGCGGCTTCGACCCGCGCGACCTGAGCGAGGTCAAGGCCGTCGCCACGGCCGACGACCTGGCGGCCGGGCGGGAGGCGGTCTCGAAGGTGCACGTGGCGCCCGAGGTGCTCGGCTACATCGTGGACGTGGCCCGCGCCACCAGAAACTCGCCGTCGCTGCAGCTCGGCGTCTCGCCGCGTGGCGCCACGGCGCTGCTGGCGGCCTCGCGGGCGTGGGCGTGGCTGTCCGGGCGCCCGTACGTGACTCCCGACGACGTCAAGGCGCTGGCCAGGCCGGCGCTGCGGCACCGGGTCCAGCTGCGGCCGGAGGCCGAGCTGGAGGGCGCGACCGCCGACGGCCTGCTCGACGGCATCCTGGCCTCCGTCCCGGTCCCGCGCTGATGGCTCTCACGGGACGTGCCGGGCTGGTCGCGGCGATCGGGATCGTCGTGGTGCTGCTGGCGCCCCAGCCCGGGGCCGCGCTGGCCGGGGTCTGCCTGCTGCTGGCTGCCGCGATCGTGGTGGACCTGGTGTTCGCCGGCGCCGTGCGCCCGCTGAGGTTCCACCGTTCCGGCGACACGCTCGTACGGCTCGGCCAGCGGGCCACGGTCGAGCTGATCGTCGAGAACCCCGGTCCCCGGCGGGTGCGCGGCGCGCTCAGGGACGCCTGGCCGCCGTCGGCGGGCGCCACGCCACGTGTCGCAGACCTGGACGTGCCCAAGGGCGAGCGCCGCAAGATCGTCGTGACGCTCGCCCCGACGAGGCGCGGCGACCGCTCGTCCGTGGCGGTCACGGTGCGCTCGCTCGGGCCGCTGGGCCTGGCCGCCCGCCAGGGCAGCCATCGGGCGCCGTGGTCGGTGCGCGTGCTGCCGCCGTTCCTGTCGCGCAAGCACCTGCCGTCCAGGCTGGCCCGGCTCCGCGAGCTGGACGGCCAGCACCCGGCGCTGGTGCGCGGGCAGGGGACGGAGTTCGACTCGCTGCGGGAGTACGTGGTGGGCGACGACGTGCGCTCCATCGACTGGCGGGCCACGGCGCGCCGCCACGACGTGGTCGTACGCACCTGGCGCCCGGAACGCGACCGCCGCGTGCTGATCGTGCTCGACACCGGCCGCACCTCGGCGGGCCGGGTAGGCGACGCGCCCATCCCCATGGCCGGGGCCACTGCGGGCGGCGGCGGGCTGCTGGTACGGCCGGATCCGCGTCCGGCGCCCGGCTGGCCGCGGCTCGACTGGTCGATGGACGCCGCGCTGCTGCTGGCCGCGCTGGCCGCCAGGGCCGGTGACCAGGTCGACTTCCTCGCCTACGACCGGGCGGTGCGCGCCTGGGTGAGCGGGGCGTCGCGGACCGAGCTGCTGTCGTCGCTGGTCAACGTGATGGCGCCGATCGAGGCGGAGCTGATCGAGGCCGACTCGCAGGGCATGGTGGCGGCCATCCTGTCGCGGGCCAAGCGGCGCTGCCTGGTCGTGCTGCTCACCGATCTCAACGGGGCGGCCCTGGACGAGGGGCTCATGCCGGTGCTCTCCCAGCTCTCCTCGCGCCACCTGGTGCTGGTGGCCGGGGTGTCCGACCCCCGGGTGGCGGCCATGGCGGGGCGCCGGACGTCGGCCGAGGAGGTGTACGACGCGGCGGCGGCCGAGCACGCCCAGCTCGAACGCAGGCGCATCACGGCCCGGCTGCGGCGGCACGGGGTGGAGGTCGTGGACGCGCCTCCGGAGGACATCGCCCCCGCGATCGCGGACGCGTACCTGGCTCTGAAGGCGGCCGGGCGGCTGTAGGGGCGGGCGGCTCCAAGGGCGAGGCGGCTGGTAGGGGGCGTCAGGCCGTGGGGGCGACGTCCGGGGCGCGTTCGAGGTCGCCGGTCTCGTTCTGGCGGAGGGCGCGGCGGCCGAAGGCGATCACGTACAGCAGGAAGGCCGCCTCCGCGAGCACGCCGATGCCCACGCGCGCCCACGTCGGCAGCCCGGAGGGCGTGACGAACGCCTCGATCAGGCCCGACACGAACAGCACCACGACCAGCCCCAGCGCCACGCTCATCACCGCCCGGCCCTGCTCGGCCAGGGCCTCCGTCCGCCGGCGCGGCCCAGGGTCGATGACCGTCCAGCCCAGGCGCATCCCGACCGCCGCCGCCAGGAACACGGCGCTCAGCTCCAGCAGCCCGTGCGGCGTGATCAGGCCGAAGAAGATGTCCAGCTTGTCGCGGGAGGCCATGAGACCGCCGGAGACGCCGACGTTCGCGGCGTTCATGTAGAGCACGTACGGGATCGGCAGGCCGAGCAGCACCGAGTAGATGATCGTCTGTGCCGCGACCCACGCGTTGTTCGCCCACACCTGGCTGGCGAAGGAGGCGGCCGGGTGCTCGGAGTAGTAGTTGACGAAGTCGTGGTCGACGAGCTGGGCGATCTCGTCCGGGGAGCCGATCGACGCCTGGACGTCGGGGTTGGCCGCCACCCACGCGCCCATCACCCACGCGACCGCCACGAACGCCACCGTGCTCCCCAGCCACCACCACCGCGCCCGGTAGGCCACCACGGGGAACGACACCGTGAAGAACCTCACCAGCTCCCGCCAGGCGGGCGTGTGCGCCCCGGTGACCGCCGACCTGGCCCGCGCCACCAGCGCCGACAGCCGCCCGGTCAGCATCGCGTCCCTGGACGAGGAGCGCACAATGGAGAGGTGGGTGGACACGCGTTGGTAGAGGTCCACCAGCTCGTCCACCTCGGCACCCGTCAGCGACGAGCGGCGCTTGACCAGGTGATCGAGCCGGTCCCACACGGGGCGGTGAGCTGTGACGAACGCATCGATGTCCACCCGAACATTCTGGCCGCTCAAACACCAGTACATAGCCGTTAGGCTCCACATATGTCTGAGGTTGTGACCGGCGACGCGGTCGTCGTCGAAGTGCGGATCGCCCAGATGCCCTCGCGCGCTCTGGCGATCGTCATCGACATGGCCGTGCAGTTCACGGTGCTGATCGCCGCCTACGCGATCTTGGGCGCGTTCTCGGTCATCTCGGACTCGGCCATGCTGGGGGCCGCGATGATCGTGTTCATGGTGCTGGTGCTGGTCGGCTACCCCGTGATCTTCGAGTCGCTCACCAGGGGACGCAGCCTCGGCAAGCTCGCGCTCGGGCTCCGGGTGGTCAGCGACGACGGCAGCCCCGAGCGTTTCAGGCAGGCGTTGTTCCGCGGCCTGGCCGGGATCGTGGAGTTCTGGATGCTCTCCGGGGCGCCCGCGCTGATCGCGTCGCTGGTCTCGCAGCGGGGCAAGCGGCTCGGCGACGTCTTCGCCGGCACCATCGTGATCTCCGACCGGGCGCCGCGCGACTCCGGGCAGCTCATCGTGATGCCGCCACCGCTGGCGGCCTGGGCGGCCACGCTGGAGCTCTCCCAGCTCCCCGACGAGGTGGCGCAGGCGGCCCGGCAGTACCTGTCGCGCTGGCACGACCTGTCGCCGCAGGTCCAGCATGAGATGGGGGTGCGGATCGCGACCCAGGTGGCGTCCTTCGTCTCGCCCGCGGCGCCCGCCGGGGTGCCGCCGCACGCGTACCTGAGCGCCATCCTGGCCGAGCGCCGCAGGAGAGAGCAGGTACGTCTCGCGCAACGCGCCGCCAACGGCCGCCCGCCCCAGGCCCCCTACGCGCAACCAGGGCCGTACCAGCCGCAACCTCCGGTGCCCTACCAGCAGCCGGGCCCGTACCAGCCACAACCTCAGCCCCGGCCTCCCGCGCCGGAGCCGCCGAGGGCGACTCCGGGCGGGTTCGCTCCGCCTCAGTGAGTGCGGCGGTCGGTCAGTTGTGCCACCAGTTGCGGTACGACTCCTGCGTCTGCACGTTCAACCGGTCGGTACGGACGTGCCTGGCGCCGTTCGTGAGCGGGTCGGTGACCTTGACGACGTCGAGGCCCTCGTGGAAGTCGGCCGCGTAGATGTAGCCGTTGTAGTAGTAAGCGGACCAGATGCCGCCGCCACCGCCGGCCGAGCGGGGACCGCGCTCGAAATAGCCGATCTCCCTCGGGTTGGCCGAGTCGGTGAAGTCCCACACCGACAGCCCGCCCATGTACCAGGCCTGGACCATGATGTCCCGGCCCTTGACGGGGATCAGCGAGCCGTTGTGCGCGACGCAGTTCTCGCTGTCGGCCTGGTAGCGCGGGATCTTGAAGTAGCTCTTGAACGTGAACTGCCCGTTCGAGATGTCGTAGATCGCGTCCGCGCCGCGGTTCGGCCCGGTGGCCTCGTTGCAGGTGGCCCCGCCGCCACCGCCGAGCTCGTCGGTGAAGACGACCTTCCTGGCGTCGTTGCTGAAGGTGGCCGAGTGCCAGAACGCGAAGTTCGGGTCCGTGGTCCTGGCCGTGACCTTCGGGTTCAGCCGGTCCGAGATGTCGAACAGCACGCCGTCACCCATGCACGCGCCCGCCGCGATGTCCTTCTCGGCGTAGGCGGTGATGTCGTGGCAGCCGCTGGTCGGCAGGAGCAGGCCGGGCTGGGTCTCGTTGCCGCCGTCGGGGAAGACCACCGGGGTGGCCGCGACTGCCGCGGACGCCGGGTCCCTGAGCGGCACCTTGATGATCGAGATCTTGTCGTGCGGCGGCAGGCAGTCGGGGAACGTCGCGTTCGGGTTGTAGGACGAGACGTAGATGTAGACGTTCTTGTTCCGGTCGCGGCCCTTGCCCGGCACCAGGGTCAGGGTGTGGGAGCCGCAGTTGGTCTCGACCGACTTGATGTACTTCGGGTTGGCCTTGTCGGAGACGTCGAAGATCCGGACGCCTTCCCAGGCCTCCTTGTGGTCGGCGGTCAGCGCCGTGCTGTTGCACGAGTCGTCGCTGCGCGAGGAGTCCACGGCGGTGAACAGGAGGTTGCCGTAGACGCTGACGTCCATCTGCGAGCCGGGGCAGACGACGGAGCTGACCGGCTTGGCCTTCTTGGGGTTGCTGATGTCGTAGATCGAGAAGCCGCCGTAGTTGCCGACGTAGGCGTAGTCGCCCTGGAAGGCGATGTCGGTGTTGATGGTGCCGGCGATCGGGGCGGGCTTGGGGATGTTCAGCACGTGGGTCACGTTGGGGCTGGTGACCACGGTGTCGGGCGGCGGGATGTCGGCGGCCAGGGCGGGGACGCTCGTCAGCGCCAACGCGACGGCGGCCGCGGCCATGACGAGGGCACGGCGCGAATGGAACACTCCGGGACTCCTTATCGATGTGTCCGGATAACTGAAAACGGCGAGGACCCGGTCGGGGTCCTCGCCGCCGGGTGATCAGTGGCCGTGTTCGGGATACGACGTCTGGGTCTGCGCGTTGAGTGAGCGCATCCTGACGCCGTTCGCCCGGTTGGTACGCCAGTCGTTGATCTTCAGCACGTCCAGGCCCAGGTTGAAGTCGGACCCGTAGATGTAGCCGTTGTAGTAGTACGCGGACCAGAAGCCGCCGCTGAGCGCCGGAGCGGTGTTGTCGGGGCCGCGCTCGAAGAACGCGATCTCCTGCGGGTGGGCAGAGTCGGTGAAGTCCACCACCGAGATCCCGCCCTGGTACCACGCCTGCACCATGATGTCGCGGCCCTTGACCGGGATCAGCGAGCCGTTGTGCGCCACGCAGTTCTCGGTGTCGGCCTGGTGGCGCGAGATCTTGAAGTAGCTCCTGAACTGGAGCTGCCCGTTCACGATGTCGTAGTACGCGTTGGCGCCCCGGTTCGGGCCGATGGCCTCGTTGCAGGTCGCCCTGGTCCCGCCGCCGAGCTCGTCGGTGAAGATGACCTTCGTGCCGTCGTTGTTGAACGTGGCCGAGTGCCAGAAGGCGAAGTTCGTCTCGTCGCGCACGGTCGCGGTGACCTTGGGCTGCTCGGGGTTGCGGATGTCGAGCAGGATGCCGTCACCCATGCAGGCGCCCGCGGCGATGCCCTTCTCCGGGTAGGCCGTGATGTCGTGGCAGCCGGTGGTGGCCGACTTCCCGTCCGGGTAGGGCAGCTGGACGCCGCCGTAGCCGCCGTCGGGGAAGAGGTTCGGCGTCGCGATCACAGTGGCGGCCGTCGGGTCGCGCAGCGGCACCTTGATGATCGAGATCAGGTCATGGGGCGGCTGGCAGTCGGGGAACGTGGCGTTCGGGTTGTAGGACGAGATGTAGATGTAGACGTTCTCGCGCTTGCGGTCGGGCACCAGCGTGTGCGTGTGGGAGCCGCAGTTGGTCTCGACCGACTTGATGTACTTCGGGTTGGCCTTGTCGGAGACGTCGAAGATGCGGATGCCCTCCCACGACTCCTTGACCGACGCGGGCTGCGACGTGCTGTTGCACGAGTCGTCGTTACGCGAGGAGTCCACGGAGCCGAAGAGCAGGTTGCCGTAGACGGACATGTCCATCTGGCCACCGGGGCAGACGACGGAGCTCACCAGCGATGTCCGCTTCGGGCGCTTGATGTCGTAGATCGAGAAGCCGTAGTAGTTACCGACGTAGGCGTAGTCGCCCTGGAAGGCCATGTCCGTGTGGATGTCGGCCAGAGCCTCGGGCTTGGGCACGTTGGTGACGTGCTTGATGTTGGGGCTCATGACGATCTCGCCAGGAGCCGGGATGTCCGCGGCCTGGGCCGGTAAGACGACGCCGGCCATCGCCACGACCGCCGTGACCAGGGTGAGGGCCCTGCGGAGGGTGAACACTCGGGATCCTCCTATAAAGGGGGCATAAATCTACGCCATCCTCGCCTTTCCTCCCTCGACCGGCCAAGCAGACAACTTGTCAAATTTTGTTCCTGTTCACCCTCTTTTAATTTGTCCGCTTATGACCTAGAGTGCGCATTCTCGACCGAGTCAGTCAGGGAGGTTGTGGGTGCGCGCCGCGCTCATTGTGGTCATGGGCACGGTCGTTGCCCTCTCCGGCTGCACCTCCTCCTCTCCGCCGCCGGCCCCACGGGCCGACTCGACCGCCCCCGTGATCGCCCCCGGTCGCCCCGGGGAGCAGGCCAGGACGCTGTCGCCAAGTGAGGCCGCCACCGCCGTCCCCTCGGCCACGGCCAACGCGGCCGACATCAAGTACGTCCAGGACATGATCGTCCACCACCGCCAGGCCCTGGACATGTCGCTCCTCGCGCCCAGCCGGGCCGAGTCGGCCCAGCTGAAGAATCTGGCGAGCCGGATCAAGGACGCCCAGGGGCCGGAGATCCAGTTCATGACGACGTGGCTGCGGGAGCAGCAGCAGACGGTGCCCGACCACCACGCCGCACACGAGGGCATGCCGGGGATGGCCACGCCCGCCCAGATAGAGGCCCTGAAGGCCGCCAAGGGCAAGGACTTCGACCGGATGTTCCTGGAGCTCATGATCAACCACCATCTGGGGGCGATCAAGATGTCGGAGCAGGTGCTGACGAGCGGCTCGCACATCCGGATCGAGGAGCTGGCCGGCGACGTCAGCGTGACGCAGGCCGCCGAGATCCGCCGCATGCAGCAGATGCAGTCAGCCCTCTAGGAGGGCCGGGACTCTGAGGACGAGGGCCTCGTCCCGGCACTAAAGTACACTATCCCTGCAGGTAGTGCAGGCAATGCGCGAGGAGAGTGTCACGTCCATGGCAGATTCAAACGCTCCAACCGCATCGCCGACGCCGTCGACCAGTCCCTCGGCCACGGGGACGCCGACACCGACCCCCACCGGGACACCCTCAGGGACACCCACACCCAGCCCCACGACCTCGGAGCCCAGCCCGAGCCCGACGTCCCCGAGCCCCACACCCACCCCGAGCCCCACGACCCCGACGCCCAGCCCGAGCCCGACGTCGCCAAGCCCTCCCCCCACGCCCACACCGACGCCGACCCCGACCCCGACCCCGACGCCGTCACCCACCGGAACGCCTGGGGCGTCGCCGTCTCCCACGTACCCCGCCCCCACCCCTTCGCCGAGCTCTCCCGGCCTTCAACGCCCGGGCATGCCGAACACCGATGTCCGCGGAAGCACCTTCATCACGGCGGCCGGCGGATTCGTCGCCGAGCACGACGAGCTGGCAAGGGACACCCGCCGGATTCTCGACGCCATCGCCTCCCTGGGCGACTTCGCCGGCACGGATGAGACGGCGAACACCTTCAGACAGGGCTATTCCAGCGCGTTGAAGAAGGCCGAGACGTACGTCAACGCGTTACGCGACGTCTATCCCGAGGTCGCCGAACGGCTGGCCGGCATGAAGACCGGCTTCGACGTCGCGCACTGGGCCACCATCGAATCCCTGCCGAAAGTGTCCGACCCGCCCGAGTACTCGAAGTCGGACAAGAAGTTCACCCCTTGACGTTGTTCGGAGACCCGATGCCCACACCAGACGACGGCGCCCCCTTCCTCGACGAGGAGATGCAGCGCCTTCTCACCCAGTTCCAGGCCGACATCCGGCCGCTGCAGGAGCTGCGAGAGAGCCTCGACAGCGTCCGCGGCCGCGGCGAGGCGGCCAATGGCCAGGTGAAGGCCGAGGTGCTGCCCAGCGGCGCGCTCGGCGGCCTGCGCATCGACCCGCGGGCGATGCGGCTCGGCGCGGACGCGCTGGCGGAGGCCGTGCTCGCCGCCGCGAGCGCCGCCGCCACGGACCTGACCAAGCAGATGGCCGGGATGATGACGGACGGCCTGACCCCGTTCGCCGACGAGGTCAGGCGTTTCAGCCAGGACTAGCTACGTGGTCACCGGCGGTCAGTATCCCCGCATGCGCCTGAACTGGTCCTGGCCTGCGGCGACACCCAGCTTGGCGAGCATCTGCTCCCAGGTGGGCAACAGGCTGCGCGGATCGTCGATCACGTCGCCGGGCCGGTTGAGCGCGTTCGCCGTGGTGGTGAAGATAGAGGACCCGGTCACGAACAACATGGCGTCCTGCGCCGCCTTGTTCTTCGGCAGCAGGTCGGCGGCCTTATCGAGGAACGCGGCGGCGTTCTGCGTCACCTTGTTCTTCGACAGCAGGTTGGTGGCCGCTCTGAAGTTGGCGGGATCCACATGGTAGAAGACCAAGGCCGCGGCGAAGTTCGTCACCATGTACTTTCCGCGGTCGCCCAACGACCCCAGGTCCTCGCCTCTCAGCTTCTTGATCCCGTCAACGAGCCCCTGGTCAAGAACCATGTAGGCGAAGCTGCCCCCCACGGCGTAGATGAACCGCTTGCCCACCTCATGATTGAACATCCTGAGCAGCAGCCCCGCCTGCTTCCTGCGCATCGCCCAGTTGATCAGCGTCTGGACCTTCTTGTCGATCGCCGGCCAGCAGAAGAACATCAGCAGCTCGAGCCACTGGATCATGGCCATCGTCTTGAGCGCGTGCTGGGTCTGCTCCAGCATGTCCGCGTAGTCGTCGACCGCGTCGGCCAGCCCGCGGAGGTATGCGGACACGTGCGGCGGATAGGGCGCCACCTCGTCGTTGAAGTATGTCCTGAAGGCGTCGATCCCCGCGCCGGAGCTGGGCGGCCGCCATACCGTGCGCGCGACCTCCTCCACGTCGTCCAGGCTGACGTCCACCCGCGTGGCCAGCTGCCGCAACAGGCGGGCGGCCTCGCGCGCCTTGGCCGGGTCGCCGTCAGGGTAAACGACGGACAGCATCTGCATGACCACGCCGGCGACACCGGCGGCGGAGAAGACGAACCCTGCACTCGGAAGGAACTTGGGGGACGGACTCACGCAGCAGACCCTTTCTCCACCGCCGGACATTCCAGGATCATCCGATCATCCTGCAATATCACCGGCCACGCCAACCCCACAGCGCGCTCCAGCCCGTCTATTACTCCAGCGACATTTCGCGATCACGGCTGGGATCAGCGCTGGTAGTGGCAGCGTCGGGCTGTGGCCTGGTGACGGCGGCGCCAATCTGACCAGTGCAGAACGTCCACGATCGAGTGGTGCCGGGTCAGAACGAGTGCGGCCAGTAGCCCGGGGGCGTGCATAACGGCCTTGGCCAGGGCCACAGCGCTGCAGTGCGCGCCCGTCCGTCGGTGGTGATGCCTTTGGCCTCCTGGGGCGCGATCAGCCCGACCCGGCCGTTCGGCATGCCTCGCAGGGATGGTGAAAACATTTCGGCACATCGGGCAATCAGAGGTGACCGCCTTCTCGAATCGGACGGAGAGCAGTGCGTGACCCAATCACGAATGCCAACGGGGCCGCTCGCATGAGCGTTTCCACCCATCCGGGACTGGACCTTGATCAGATCTTCGACGCGTACTTCGCCGAGATCCACCGCTACATCGCCCAGCGGCTTTCCAGAGACGACGCCGACGACCTGGCGGGCGAGGTCTTTCTCATCGCTGCCGGAGGCGGATATGAACCCTCGCGCGGCGAGGTCAGACCTTGGCTGTACGGCATCGCCACCAAGCTCATCTCGAGACACCGCCGTAGCGAGATCCGCAGATGGAGAGCGCTCAGCCGGACATCCGAACGCGAGGCGCAAAGCCACGAGGACACGACGCTCACGCGTGTCACGGCTGGAAGGTTCACTGGCAGACTCGCGGGGGCGCTTGCCGCTCTGAACAGCGGCGACCGGGACGTGGTGCTGCTGGTGGCGCTGGGCGGATTCACCCACCGGGAAGTCGCAGCCGCCCTGAAAATCCCCATTGGCACCGTCGCGTCCCGGCTCAACCGGGCACGCAAGCAACTTCGCAAGGCACTGGGCGACGTCAACCCGCTGAAGGAGGCGCACGATGGATGAAATCACGCTGCTCGCGCAGGAGATCCCGGATGAACCGCCGCCTTCAGCCGAGACCGTGGCCAGGGCCCGTGCGCGGCTGATCGCCCGCCAGGCTGCGGTACGTCAGCCCCGCCCGCGCCGGCAATGGGGCTGGGGCTGGACGGCGGGCGCCGCCGTCGTCACCGCGGGGGTCGTCATGACAGTGGTCATGTTGGTGTCGAACCTGATCGGCGTTCCCGAACCCGCGCCGCTGGCCCCGCCCGCGCCCCCGCCGGCCTTCGAAGAGCCACCACGCGCCTATAAGGGGCTCAACCGTCTATCGGCAACGACGGTGCCGCGGTCGGCGACAAAAGAGCGTCTTCGCTTCCGTCCCACAAGCGAAAACATCAAGATCGTGATCTTCTGCCAGGAGCCGGGCTCGGTTTTCTTCACCAATGAGGGAACGAGCAGCGCCGGCGGCATATGTGGCCCGGACGGCGGGCTCAGCATGCTCGCGGACAAGGCGCACGAGCCGGGCTGGCTTGGCCGCGATCATCAAATCACTGTCTGGGTCTTCCCCCCTGATCCCGCCGTCGCGCGCGGACGCGGTTCGTGCCCATCCAAGGATGCGTGCAAGGGGAGGTACAACCTTTACAATCCGAAGACAGCCGACCGGCTGGCCGCCAAACTCGGCAAGCGTCCCGGGGCTTGGTCGATCGCGGCGTACGACGCCTCGGCCGCGCCAACGGTTTCATCCGTGGATTAAGGGCTGTTTCTCAGGACCGTCCGGCCCAGGCGCCGAAACCGACCTTGCTGATGATCGGCGCTGCCCAGTACTCCATTGACAACACCGTTGGACCAAGAGAGCTGATCAAGGAGTTCCGTTGCAGGAGCAATCTGTCACGCTGGGCGCCGGCACATGACCTTCGCCATCTACTGGTCGGTGGGGAGCTTGGCGACCGCGGCCTCCAGGTCGCCGTGGGTGGGCTTGAGGTGTTGGGGTTACATGGCGACGGCCACCGCGTGATCATTCGGTGTTTGTAAGGACAACGAAAGATCGTGCGGTGGCCGCGAGCCACCGCATAGACCCTGACGGCTGGATGGTCATCTTCAACGACCTGATGGCCGGGATCGCCGGTCGGTTCGGCCGCATCGAGCCACGTCGCGCCGCCGGCGCTTACGTGCGCGGGCTGCTGGCCGACATCGACCGCAAGAACTGCTGGAACCTGGCCGAACACGCCGGCCTGACCGGGCCGCAGACGCTGCGGCGGCTGCTGCGCACCGCCCGCCGGGACGCCGACGCCGTCCACACGCCGTCCGCGAAGACAGCCAGATCGGCGTGTTCCTCCGCTACGCCACCACGCGCGGCCGAGCACTGCTGGACCGGCGGCTTTACCTGCCCGAGCACACCTGGCTGGCCGACCTCGGCCGCTGCCATGGCGCCGGTGTCCCGGACGAGACGGGCTTCGCCACCACGCCCGCCCTGGCCATCCAGATGCTCCTGGCCGCGATCGAGGCGGGGTGCCGGTGAGCGGGGATGAGGTCTACGGGCAAGATCCGCGTCTGCGCGTCGCCCTGGAGGCGCGCGGGATGGGTACGTGCTGGCGATCGCGGGCAACCGGCGGGTCGAACTCGATGGCGCCCTGGTGAGCGCGGCCGAGGTCGCGACGCGAGTGTCCGATCGGCACTGGCACCGCTACCGCCCCGGCCCCGCCGGCAGCCATCGCCGCCGCCCAGCCACCCGGCGACTGCCACTACCAGCGCAGATCCGAACCATGATCGCGAAATGTCACTGGAGTACTAGGAGCCGACCCTCCAGGAGTGCAGGTATTCCTCCTGCTCAGCTGTGAGCTCGTCGATGCCGATCCCCGCCGCGGCCAGCTTCAGCTTGGCGACCTCGTGGTCGATCTCCTCCGGAACGTCGTAGACGCCGGGATCGAGGCGGGAACGCTCGCCCACCAGCCACGCCACGGCCAGGGCCTGCGCGGAGAACGACATGTCCATGACCGCCGCGGGATGCCCTTCGGCGGCGGTGAGGTTGACCAGCCGCCCCTCGGCGAGCAGCAGCAGCCGCCGGCCGTCGGGCATCAGGTACTCGTCGGTGTTGGGCCGCACCCCGCGGTGCACCTCGGTGGCCAGCTCGTCCAGCGCCCGCACGTCGATCTCCACGTCGAAGTGCCCGGCGTTGGCCAGGATCGCGCCGTCCTTCATGACCGACAGGTGCTCGGCCCTGATCACGTCGCGGTTGCCGGTCACGGTGACGAAGAGGTCGCCGACCATCGCCGCCTGCGCCATGGGCCGGACCTCGTACCCCTGGAGGGTCGCGTCGAGCGCCTTCACGGCGTCGATCTCGGTCACGATCACCCGCGCGCCGAACCCCTTGGCCCGCTCGGCCACGCCCCGCCCGCAGAACCCGAACCCGGCCACGACCACCGTGCGCCCGGCCAGCATCGCGTTGGTGGCGCGCATGATGCCGTCCAGGGTGGACTGCCCGGTGCCGTAACGGTTGTCGAACATGCGCTTGGTACGGGTGTCGTTCACCGCCACGACGGGGAATCTCAACGCGCCCTCGGCGGCCATCTGCCGCAGCCGGATGATCCCGGTGGTGGTCTCCTCGCACCCGCCCGTGACGTGTTCGAGCAGGTCGGTACGTTCGGTGTGGAGAATGTTCACCAGGTCGCACCCGTCGTCGAGCACGAGGTCGGGCTCGAGGTCGAGCGCCTGGTGGATGTGCCGGTAGTAGGTGGCCCGATCGACGCCGGCCCGCGCGTGCACGGCGATCCCGTAGGCACGCAGCGCCTCGGCCACGTCGTCCTGCGTGGACAGGGGGTTGGACGCGGCGAGCGCGATCTCGGCCCCGCCCGCCTTCAGGGCCCCCATCAGGACGGCCGTCTCGGCGGTGACGTGCAGGCAGGCGGCGATCTTCAGCCCGTCCAGCGGCCGTTCGATGCCGAACCGCTCTCCGATCGCGGTCAACACCGGCATCGAACGAGCGGCCCAGGAGATCTGCCGCTCGCCACTTTCCCAGAGATCCATGCCAGCCCTTTGAGCGAAGAAGACGGCCGAGAATACGCGTCGTCACGGCGAGCGACCCGTGAGCCTTCACGACCGGCCATGACGGACGGCCACTGACGTCGGCGCGTGCGGCCCACCGTGCTCGGCCGTAAAAACAGGAAGCGGAAAGCTCCGGGAGGCGGGAAACCCCCTCCCGGAGCTCAAGAAGCAGATCTAGTACCGGTAGTGGTCGGACTTGTAGGGGCCCTCGACGTGGACGCCGATGTAGGAGGCCTGCTCCTTGGTGAGCTCGGTGAGCTTGACGCCCAGGGCGTCGAGATGGAGGCGGGCGACCTTCTCGTCCAGGTGCTTGGGCAGCGTGTAGACCCCGATCGGGTATTCGGCCGTCTTCGCGAACAGCTCGATCTGCGCGATCACCTGGTTGGTGAACGAGTTGGACATGACGAAGCTCGGGTGGCCGGTGGCGCAGCCGAGGTTCATCAGGCGGCCCTCGGCGAGGACGATGATCGAGTGGCCGTCCTCGAAGACCCACTCGTCGACCTGCGGCTTGATGTTGTTCCTGACGATGCCGGGCAGCTTGGCGAGGCCGGCCATGTCGATCTCGTTGTCGAAGTGGCCGATGTTGGAGACGATCGCCTGGTGCTTCATCCTCGCCATGTGGTCGGCGGTGATGATGTTGAAGTTGCCGGTGGCGGTCACGAAGATGTCGGCGATGCCGACGACCTCGTCCAGCGTCGTCACCTGGAAGCCGTCCATGGCCGCCTGGAGCGCGCAGATCGGGTCGATCTCGGTGACGATGACGCGGGCGCCCTGGCCGCGCAGCGCGTCGGCGCAGCCCTTGCCGACGTCGCCGTAGCCGCACACCACGGCCACCTTGCCGCCGATGAGCACGTCGGTGGCGCGGTTGAGGCCGTCGATGACGGAGTGGCGGCAGCCGTACTTGTTGTCGAACTTGGACTTGGTGACCGAGTCGTTGACGTTGATGGCCGGGAAGAGGAGCTGGCCGTTCTTGTGCATCTCGTAGAGACGGTGCACGCCGGTCGTGGTCTCCTCGGTGACGCCCTTGATGCTCTCGGCGATCCTGGTCCACCTCTTGTCGTCGCCGACCGTGCGGGTGAGCAGGTCGATGATGACGTGCCACTCCTCCGGGTCGTCGGCGGTGGCGGCCGGCACGGCGCCCGCCTTCTCGTACTCGGCGCCCTTGTGCACCAGCAGCGTGGCGTCACCGCCGTCGTCGAGGATCATGTTGGGGGCGTCGCCGCCGGGCCAGGTAAGGGCCTGCTCGGTGCACCACCAGTATTCCTCCAGCGTCTCGCCCTTCCAGGCGAACACCGGCACGCCCTGCGGGTCGTCCGTCGTGCCGTTGGGGCCGACGACCACCGCGGCGGCGGCGTGGTCCTGCGTGGAGAAGATGTTGCAGCTGACCCAGCGGACTTCGGCGCCGAGCTCGACGAGCGTCTCGATGAGGACGGCCGTCTGGATCGTCATGTGCAGGGAGCCCATGATCTTCGCGCCGCGAAGGGGCTGGGAGGCCGCGTACTCTTTGCGAATCGCCATGAGGCCGGGCATCTCGTGCTCGGCGAGCCGGATCTCCTTGCGGCCGAAGTCGGCAAGTGAAAGGTCTGCGACCTTGAAGTCCATCGGGTTTCCCCTCGCGTCACTGATGGTTGTCCCGACGAGTTTAGGCGGCCTTTCGAGGGGTGCGCATCTCGGGGCGGCCGAAACTGACGTAAGAATGTAAGAATGCGTATCACGGAGGCCGCGAAGCGGCTCGGCATGTCCCCTCGAATGCTCCGATACCGGGAGGCACTCGGTCTGCTGCCGCCCGTGCGGGAGCAGGGGGCACACCGGCGGTTCGGGCCCGAGGAGCTGGCGGCGGTGGCGCAGGGGGTGGAGCTGGAGAAACAGTTCGACGTCTCGCCCGCGGAGCTGGCGTTCGCGCTGCGGGTGCTCAGCGAGCCCACGGTGGCGGCGGCCGTCCGCGACCTCGGGATACGGATCGGGCGGATCCAGGTGCCGCGCCGGGCCCTCGACTTCGAGAAGGAGAAGGCGCTGCGCCTCCTTCGCCCCTCGGGCCGCTGACCCCGTTCAGGCGGCGAGTTGCTGGGCCAGCCACGGGAGGGCCTGAGGGAGCTCACGGTTCCAGGTGTTGAAGTTGTGCCCGCCGCTGGGCAGGATCAGCGAGGACGCCCGCATCGGCGGCTTCACCGCGCTCAGGAACCTCATGGTCGCCGGATAGTCGCTCTCGCCCTTCCTGCTGCTGGTGACAAGCACGTTGACAGGAGGCGCGGGCAGGTTGGCCAGCCGCCACATGAGATCGTTGCGCTGTTCGACCGACTTGTCCCCGTGGAACAGGTCGCCGGTCGTGCCGTCGACGATCGTCTTGAAGTAGCCCGACTGCGAGACCGCCGCCGAGAACTGTTCGGGATGGCTCATGACGATCTTGAGCGCGCAGTAGCCGCCGGTCGAACCGCCCAGGATGCCCCACGAGTCCCGGCCCTCCGCCACCCGGTAGTGAGTGGTCATGTCATGTTTGACGTCGTTCGCGAAGTACGCCTGGACCTGCGGCCCGTTCGGCACATCCACGCACTCGGTGTCGCGCGGCAGCACCACGCTGGGCCGCATCATGACCAGGACCGTGGGCTTGACCTGGTGCTGGGCGATCGCCTTCGCCATCCGGCCCGGCAGGTCGAGCCGGGTCATGAGGTTGCGCGGGTCACCCGGATAGCCGGTGAGCGCGAGGATCGCGGGGAAGCGCTCCGTGGTGTGCTTCAGGTACGCCGTCGGCAGGAACACGTACGCCTCCTCACTCAGGCGCGTGGACGGCCCCGGCATGATCACCTCTTCGATCCGCCCGCCCGGCACCGAGCGGGTGCTCAGCACCTGCAGCCCCGAGGCGGCGACCGTGATCGGCGCCGTCGCCGTGTCGGTGCCCAGCAGATCGCTCCAGGAGCTGTAGAAGGCGAAGTACTGGTTCACCGCCAGCCCCAGGGCGGCCAGCGTGAACGCCTGGCAGACGGCCAGCGCGCCCACCCGGCCCAGCACCGCGCTCCAGCGCGCCGCGCTCAGCCGCGGCCACTGCCACACCGTCGTCGCCAACGCCGCCACCGCCAGCACCGAGAAGGTGGCCAGCAGGCCGATTGAGTTCAGTCCCATGAGGCATGGGATACAGGGAGGGCCGTAAGCAGGGAGTTAACATGGAGATTACCCGGCCGGGTCTTCAATCTCAGAGTGTGAAGCGCTCCTGGATTCGCGCCGTCGCCGCCTACGCGTCGTTGGTGGTCGGCCTGCTGGACATCAGCAAGGCTGTGTTCCCCCGTTTCGAGCACAGCCGCATGGGCGAGTGGACTGACATCCTGCCCGGCATCGTCACGACCGTCGCCAGAGCCTCCTCCCTGGTCGTCGGCATCATGCTGATCATGCTCGCGCACGCGCTGCGCCGCGGGAAGGTACGGGCCTGGCGCGCGGTCGTGGTGCTGCTTCCGGTGAGCGCCGCCGTGAGCTTCGTCCATCTGCGCCCGGCCTCGGCCGTGATCAGCCTGGCCCTGCTGGCCCTGCTCGTGTGGGGCAGAGGTGAGTTCTCCGCGCTGCCCGACCCGCGCTCGCGCTGGCGCGCCCTGGGGAACCTGCTCGTGCTCGGCGCCATCGATGTGGGCCTCGGCTACCTGATCGTCAGCGCCCGCCCCCACGTGATCGTGGGCCGTCCCAGCGTGCTCGACCGCCTCGAACACGTCCTCCTCGGCCTGTTCGGGATCGAGGGCCCGGTCACGTTCACCGTCGAGCGGGTCTCCGACCTGGTCTACTTCTCCCTGGTCGCGCTCGGCACGCTCACCGCCGTCTCCACGCTCTACCTGGCGCTGCGTCCCGAACGCCCGGCCGCCGAGCTCACCGAGGACGACGAGCGGCGCCTGCGCGCGCTGCTCGCCCAGCACGGCGAACGCGACTCTCTCGGCTACTTCGCGCTGCGGCGGGACAAGAGCGTGCTGTTCTCCCCCTCGGGGAAGGCGGCCATCGCCTATCGCGTCGTGTCCGGGGTCATGCTGGCCAGCGGCGACCCGATCGGCGACCGCGAGGCCTGGCCGGCGGCGATCAAGGCGTTCATGAACGAGGCCAGGCGGCACGCCTGGGTGCCCGCCGTCATCGGCTGCGGCGAGACCGGCGGCGAGGTGTGGACGCGCGAGGCCAGGATGTCCGCGCTGGAGATCGGCGACGAGGCCATCGTCGAGGTCGCCGACTTCACGCTGGAGGGCCGCGCCATGCGCAACGTCCGCCAGATGGTCAACAGGACCGAGCGGAACGGCTACACGTGCCGCGTGCGCCGCACCGCCGACCTGACCGCCCACGATCGGGAACGCATCCAGCAGGCGGCCGACTCCTGGCGCGGCACCGAGACCGAGCGCGGCTACTCCATGGCGCTCGGCCGCTTCGGCGACCCGGCCGACTCCCAGTGCCTGGTGGCCACCGCCCACAAGGACGGCGAGCTCAGGGCCGTGCTGCACTTCGTGCCGTGGGGGCCGCGCGGCATCTCGCTCGACCTGATGCGGCGCGACCGCGGCGCCGATCCGGGGCTGAACGAGTTCCTGATCGTCAAGACCCTCCAGGCGGCGCCCGCCCTGGGCATCACGCAGGTCTCACTGAACTTCGCCATGTTCCGCGCGGTCCTGGCCCGCGGGGAGCGCCTCGGGGCCGGACCGGTGCTGCGGGCCTGGCGGGGGATGCTGATCTTCCTGTCGCACTGGTTCCAGATCGAGTCGCTGTATCGCTTCAACGCCAAGTTCCGGCCGATCTGGGAGCCCCGCTTCGTGGTCTATCCGAACGCCCGCGACCTGCCCCGCATCGGTGTCTCGGCGTTGCAGGCCGAGGCGTTCATCAACCTGGGCCGGCCCGGCAGGCCCCGGCTGCGCCTCCCGCACCTGCGCCCGGCCCAGCTCACGTCGTGAACCTCAGGAGGCGGAGGTGCTGCTTCGGAGGCGGTCGAGGTCGGGCTCCAGGTAGATCACGCGGGCGATCGGCACGGCCTCGCGGATGCGGCGCTCGGCCTCGTCGATGCCCTTGGCGACCTCGGCCGCCGTCTCGTTGTACTCCACCGCGATCTTGGCCGCCACCAGCAGCTCCTCGGGGCCCAGGTGCAGCGTGCGCATGTGGATGACCCTGGCCACCTCGGGCGAGCCCTCCAGCGCGGACCGGATCTGGGCCTCCATCTCGGGGGTGGCGCCCTCGCCGACCAGCAGCGACTTGGTCTCCATGGCCAGCACCACCGCGATCACGGCCAGCAGCACGCCGATCATCAGGGTGCCGATGCCGTCCCAGGTGCCGTCGTCGGTGACGACCGCCATCGTCACGCCGAACAGCGCGAAGATCAGACCGAGCAGCGCGCCCAGGTCCTCCAGGAGGATGACCGGCAGCTCGGGCGACTTGGACCGGCGGACGAACGCGACCCACGACTGCTTGCCGCGTACCGCGTTCGACTCCTTGATGGCCGTGCGGAACGAGAAACTCTCGGCGATGATCGCGAAGATCAGCACCGCGAACGCCCAGATCGGCGCGTCCACGGGCTCCGGATCCGAGAGCTTGTGGATGCCCTCGTAAATCGAGAACGCCGCGCCGATCGTGAACAGCACGACGGCCACCACGAAGGCGTAGAAGTAGCGTTCGCGGCCGTAGCCGAACGGATGTTCCTTCGTGCTGGCCCTGGCCGCCCGCTTGCCGCCCACCAGCAGCAGCACCTGGTTGCCCGAGTCGGCGACCGAGTGAATGCCCTCCGCCAGCATCGAGGACGACCCGGTGAAGAACGCGGCCACGAATTTGGACGCGGCGATTGCCAGGTTCGCGGTCAAGGCCGCAATGATCGCTTTAGTACCGCCGCTCGCGCTCACCGGTCTTCTCCACTCATAAAGATCACGTACTACAAAGGCCTGAAAGGGGATCCTATTGCGAAATTCTGGCCTTCAGCTCCGTGATCGCTGACACAGGGGTCGGATCGATGGCGTATCCCAGCGCCAGATACGTGCTCGCGTAGTCGCCGAGCGCGATCAGCGTGGCCATCCGTTCCAGCGGGTGCACGCCCTCCGCCGACAGCTCCGTCACCGGGACGTCGCGCTCTCGCGCCAGCCGTACCGACGTCTCGCGCCGCCGCGTCACCTGGGGATGCTCCTCGATGTCGCGCAGCACGACGAGCCTGAGCGTGCGCCCGGCGGTGTCGGCGAAGATGTCACGCTCGGCCAGCGGCCCGTCGAAGACCTCGACCTGGTTGTGGCCGGCCTCGGGCAGCTCACCGTGGACGGCGGGGTATTTCGCGTTGGTGTTGAGCTGGCAGGCCAGCCGGTACGCCGCCACCGACGCGACAGGCGACGACCCCCAGATCATCGGCACGCTCTCGGCCAGATCCATGGCGAGCGACTTGCCGGGGTTGATGAACGACTCGCTGGACGGCCGGCACCTGTGTGCCATGTCCTCCAGCGTCTTGGCCACCCGTTCGAACAGGTCGGCGTCGGCCTGGACGAGCCGCAGCGCGGCGGCGGCCACGATGACCGGGGCGGCCAGCAGCCAGAGACTCGACCTGGACTGGCCGGTGACCGGCACCGGCACGTAGATCGCCGAGGCCTGGGTGGCGACGGCCTCCAGTGGGGAGCCGGGGGCGCCCACGCCGAGCAGCGTGCATCCGCGCCGCACGGCCTGGGTGGCGACGGACACCGTCTCCTCGGCGTCGCCGGAGCCGGACACGGCCACGACCAGGTCGGTGGCGCCCACCCAGCCGGGGAGCTGGTAGGAGCGCAGCGTGACGATCGGCAGGGGCGCGCCGTTGCCGACGATCGCCGCCAGGATGTCGCCGACGATGCCCGAGCCGCCCATGCCCGCGACCACGATGGCGCGCGGCCGCCCGTGGCCGGCCAGGCGGTCGACGCGGGTCTCGACCGCGGTGCGATAGCCGGTGCGTACGTGCGCCGCCGAGGAGGCGACCGCCGGCAGCATCCCGCCGGGATCCGCCTCGCTGAGGTGACGCTGGTCGTCGAGCCGCTCCGGCTCCCAGGTCACGGCTTCCTGGCCTCGTCGACGAGCAGGACGGGGATGTCATCCCGTACCGGATAGATCAGGCCGCAGCCCGTGCAGACCAGCTCCTCGGCCTCGTTCTCGGCGCGCAAGGGAGCCTTGCACGCCGGGCAGGCCAGGATCTCCAGCAGCCAGTCGTCGATCTTCACTCTGACACCCTTCCCACGATGGCGAGGACCTCGTCCTTGATCGCCCTCATTGTGCTCTCGTCGGCCGCCTCGGCGTTCAGCCTGAGCAGCGGCTCGGTGTTGGACGCCCGCAGATTGAACCACCAGCCCGACCCGGTCACGGTCAGCCCGTCGAGCTCGTCGAACTCTCCCCGTGCCGCGAACGCCTCCCGCACCCGCCGCAACGCGTCGCCCTGGTCGGCCACGGCGCTGTTGATCTCGCCGGAGGCGTGGTAGCGCGAGTAGACCTCCACCACCTCCGACAGCGGGCGCTCCTGCTCGCCCAGCGCGGCCAGCACGTGCAGCGCCGCCAGCATCCCGGAGTCGGCGAACCAGAAGTCGCGGAAGTAGTAGTGGGCCGAGTGCTCGCCGCCGAAGACGGCTCCCGTGCGGGCCATCTCGGCCTTGATGAACGAGTGGCCGACGCGCGTGCGCACGGGCACCCCGCCCTGCTCGCGCACGATCTCGGGAACGGCCAGGGACGTGATCAGATTGTGGATGATCGTCGACCCGGGGTATTTGGCCAGCTCTCGCGTCGCGACCAGCGCCGTGACGGCCGACGGCGAGACCGACCGCCCCTGCTCGTCGATCACCCAGCACCGGTCGGCGTCGCCGTCGAACGCGAGGCCGATGTCCGCCCCGCCCTCCACCACGGCCCGCTGGAGATCGACGAGGTTCTGCGGCTCGATCGGATTGGCCTCGTGGTTGGGGAAGTTGCCGTCCAGCTCGAAGTAGAGCGGCGTCAGCTCGATCGGCAGGCCCTCGAACACGGCGGGGACGGTGTGCCCGCCCATGCCGTTGCCCGCGTCGACGATCACCTTGAGCGGCCTGATGCGCGACAGGTCGACGAGCGTGCGCAGGTGGTCGGCGTAGCCCTGCAGCAGGTCCTTCTCGATCACCGACCCGGTGGGCGTGGCCGTGACGCCCACCAGCTCAGCGGCCCTGTCACGGATGTCGACGAGCCCCGTGTCGCCGCCGATCGGCACGGCGCCGGCCCGGCACATCTTCATGCCGTTGTAGCGGGCGGGGTTGTGGCTGGCGGTGAACATCACCCCGGGCAGCCCCAGGCTGCCGCTGGCGTAGTAGAGCAGATCGGTGGACCCCAGCCCGGCGTGCACCACGTCCGCGCCACGCGAACGGGCACCCCTGACGAACGCGTCGGACAGCGGACCCGAGGACTCGCGCATGTCGTGCGCGACCACGATCGACTCGGCCCCTGTCACTTCGACGAAGGCAGCCCCAACGGCCTCGGCGGTCGGCTCGTCGAGCTCGTCGGGCACCACTCCGCGAACGTCGTACGCTTTGAAGATCTTGGCGAGGTCGCCCACTCTCCAGCTCCGCCCTTGGGTCGATTCTCCAGCGTAATCGAGCCTACCGGTCGCGGTGCTGCTGAGCCGACCTCAGAACGCGCAGGTGCCCCCTGCGACCGACCTCCACGCCCTGACCGACCGGCTCACCGCCGCCGGGGGGCGTGGGCCGCGCGGCCTCCCTGACCGCGTTGGCCAGCGCCTCGAGGTCGTCGGAACTCGGGGAGGCGCCGTCCGTCGGCAGCCGTACCACCTCCCAGCCTCGGGGAGCGGTCAGCCGCTCGGCATGTTCGGCGCACAGGTCGTAACAGTGTGGCTCCGCGTACGTCGCCAGGGGGCCGAGAACAGCGGTCGAGTCGGCGTATACGTACGTGAGCGTGAAGACGGCAGGCTGACTGCAGGCGGTGCGGGAACAGCGGCGGACGGGGCTCACGGAGGGACCGTATCTGGTAAGTGTGCGAGGCGCCACTATCTGAGGGCTCTTAACGAGCGTGTCGCCACAATTCGGACACTTGTCGCAGCCTTTCCACCCACATGCCCCGAAGACACCGGCCCTCCGGACCTTGGGGGATCACGCAGAGGTGGTGAACGGTGACGCTTCCACAGAGCCTAAGGGGATCAACGCGTGGTGGGGAGCGGCAACGCCGTACCAACTCCCCAGAGATCGCCCACCCCACCCCAGATCGCCCGGACACCGGAACACGGACGACGCCCGGCACCCACCCGGACCCCAGGGACACGGGCAACGCCCCAGCACCCCACCCGGCCTCCGCCCAGCCGACCCCCGCATCTCCGTGGAACCCCACCCCTGCCCCCGCAGAACCGACACCACGGACCGACTCCCCGAACCTCTCGCGGTGCCGGCAACCACCCAGAACCTCATCACCCAGAGGCGCGGAGACGTGACACCATTCCTCAGAATTGACAGGCCATCCCCGTACACTTGCTTGCGTGACACAGAAGCGCGGTCCCAGACGGCGCGATCGCCACGGTCGCGGCCTGCGCGGCCCGCTCGCTCCCTCCCACGTGCCCATGGCCAAGTCCCGGAGCGAGCGCTTCGACGACCTCGTCCTGGACGCGGTCGACCGCCTCCGCCCCCGCTGGGAGCGACAGCTGTCGGCGGTGGAGTTCGCGGTGGAGGAGGTCCCTCCGCTGAGCGAGCTCGGCGACGGCCCAAGCCTGGGCACCGACCCGATCCCCTTCGGCCGCGCCGACGCCGCAACCGGCCAGAACCCAGCGTCGATCGTGGTCTACCGCCGCCCGCTGGAAGCACGGGCCAGAGACCGGGACACCCTGGGCGCCATGGTCCACGACACGGTGGTGGAACAAGTGGCCACCCTCCTGGGCCTCTCCCCCGAAACCGTCGACCCCGGCTACGACGACCGCCGCTGAGCCCCGGGGGAACTGCATGGACCTCCGCCAGGCGAGGCGCTTCGCGCGGATCGGCGAGAGGCCTCCCGGCCCCTCGCGCTCCCCGGCCCTGGCCGTTTTCCACCATGGATGATCTTTGGCCGGCGCAGACCAGGGCACGGGCGCTTGATTCCCAAGGGCCCAGGAGAAATGAGTCGCGAGAGCGCGGATGAGGGCCGTACCGTCATGCTCTATGAGGTTGCTCTCCGTCAATATCGGCAGACCCCGACCCAACCCCTGGAAGGGCCTGAGCGCGACGGGCATCGACAAGCGGCCCGTCGACGGCCCAGTCGCTGTGAGAGCCCCAGGCCCGAAGGGCACCGGTGAGGTCGGCCTCGCCGGAGACCGGGTGTACGACGTGAAGCATCACGGCGGCGTTCACCAGGCCGTCTACGCCTACGCCCGCGAGGATCTCGACACCTGGCAGGCCGAGTTGGGCAGGCCACTCACAAACGGCGTCTTCGGGGAGAACCTCACGACCCTGAGCCTGGACGTCAATGGCGCCCTGATCGGTGAGCGTTGGCGGATCGGGCCGGACGTTGTCCTGGAGGTGTCGTGCGCGCGGATCCCGTGTGGGACCTTCCAGGGCTGGCTGGAGCGTGACGGCTGGATCAAGCGATTCACACAGGCCGCACGGCCGGGCGCGTATCTGCGCGTGATCGAGCCCGGTGATATCCACGCCGGCGACCCGGTCGAGATCGTGCACCGGCCCGATCATGATGTGACCGTCGCGCTCGTCTTCCGCGCGATGACCCTGGAGCCGGAACTACTGCCGCGACTGCTGGTCGCCGAGGCACTGCCGCCGGAGGAGCAAGAAGTGATCCGCAGGCGCTCCACACAGAGAATCTCGGACTGACTCTGCGTTTCCGGTGCGCTCCCATTGATTTCATGAGTCCCGCTCTATGGACGGCCCTCCAGCCACGCCACGACCGTCAGCCGGAGTCGGCTCCACCCGACCCGAATTGATGCCGACAGCTCCTGTGAGATCGGCATCGCTGAGATCCGCTCCAGAAAGGCTCGAACCAGTCAGGTCCGCGTTCCGCAGGATGGCGCCGGCGAAGGTGGTCTCCGTGAGGTTGCATCCGGTCAGGATCGCGCCTTCGAGGTTGGAGCCGGCGAAGCAGAATCGGCTCAGGTCCTGCCCGGCCAAGTCGGCCGCCCGTAGGTCGATCTTCTCCAGTTCGATGCTGTCGCCCGGAAGAACCATCGTTCGCCGGCTGAGCACCGCCATCGCCGCACCGATATCGTCGCGCAACCCTCCGTGATAGCGCTTCCGTTCAAGGTCGACCTCCTGCATCGGGCGGCTGGGCGGCCAGGGCGCGTGCAACCGGACGAACGAGGCCAGCAGGGCGGCGGCGTGACCGCGATAGTGCGGCGCGGCATACGCGATCTGCTCCATCGCGTAGACACCGCCCATCCGCGTTCCGACGTGATCGCTCGCCAGCTGCTCGATGGCCTTGGTGAACAGATCGATGAACTGTCCCTCCCTGCTCACCCGAATCTGGCGCAGCGTCATCATGGCGCCCAGCGCAACACTCCCCAGCGCCACCAGCGCAGCCAACGCCTGCAGCAAGGTCACCCGCACGTCGTTGACGGCTTTGAGCCGCTCGCCGGCCGAGAACCCTGACGCTGCGTCCCCAAGGTCATGCCGGACAATCCAGGCGGGCAGAAAGAAGACGCATGCGACGACCAGGGCACCCACCACGATCCCGATCAGAGTCGTCAGGACAGCGCGCCGCTTCACGCCTCGAAGCATGACGGCACCACTCCGAAGTCACTCGCTAACGCAGGACCCTCACCGAACCCCAGAACGGTCATAGCCGCCATCTTCCCCGAACGGTCGGAGCCGCGTGACGGAGGTCGACATCACGCGCCGCGATCTCTCCCTTTCAGGATTGAGACAAGGGGCGGCCTGGCCTGGTTGCCGTCCTCCGGACCGCAAAGACTCGAAGGAGGGCGACAGACACTCGCGCTCCCTACAGCCCGTTACTTGATCCGTTCCAGCAGGTGAATGGTGACGCTGTCCCCCGGCCCCTTCCCGATCAGCTCCCGTACGTCGTTCTTCACGGGCAGCTTGTGCGTGCCATCCCCCAGGGCCATGAACGAGCTCCGGAACGGGTGACCGTCGATGGTCCCCCGAATCTTCACGAGCCCCCGAGTGCCGAAGAACTCGGCGGACCCGGGCATCACGACGTACGTCCACCCACCCCTGTTCGGGCTCTTCACCAGCGTCGCGGTGAACTCCTTGTCGAGCTCCTGGACCACGTCATGCGCTCGCGTGACACCACTCATCGCAGGCTTCCCTCTCCGCTATTCGACGATCTTGAGGCCGTTGCCGTCCGGGTCACGGAGGGCGAACATCGGCGGGACGCCCTCCCATCGCAGCAGCTCGTCCACGTCAGCTCCACGCACCACCAGGTCCTTGTGCAGGGACGCCGCGTCCGCCGTGCCGAGCCGGATGCCCGTCTCGACCCCGACCGCCGTCCCGGGAGCCGCCAGGATCAGCGCGATCGTGGTCGCCGCTCCCGGCGGCGCCACCTCGATCCATCGTCCGCCGAGCTGCTCGACGGGCGCGTCCAGCCGCTTCTCCAGTCCCAGTGTGCCCACGTAGAACTCGACGGCACGGTCCTGGTCGGTGACGGGGACGCCGACAGTCTTGACGCCGGCGACCCCGTTACTCACTTGCTCGCCCACCTCGGGCCTCCTGTCGTTCAGTTCGCCCGGTTGGACTCGTGAACCGCAAAAAACTCATCGCTCGACCCGAGATGCCACTTTCAGCTCAAGTGACCTCTGGCGTGCGGGCAGCCTTCGTCCGCCCTCAAAGCAAGCTGGGCCGGAAGGTCCCAGCTCAGCCCTTCAGAGCCATCCAGGGATACCCACTGGCGGTCCCACGGACAGCGGTCACGACGCATCTGCCGCCTGGTGCCGGTGGCTGGTGACGAGTGCGTTCCACACCTGGACGGCCTTGGCGTGGACGCCCCTGCCGGTCTCCTCGTAGCCGTCGCCGGCACGGCGCAGGACGAAGTACTGGCCACCTTCGGAGCACAGCTGATACTCGTCGCAACAGGACACGGCGACCACCCGCAGGCGCGGGCAGTGCGGCAGGTGAGGATCCCATCGGTACATGTCGGATCGCTTTCATGGCGCAGCGGCGAGACCAGCCAGTGGGATCGCCGCCGCCGCGCCTGCTCATGAGGCGCTAGCCACTGGCTCCGGCGCTTCGCCGAATCGGGCAGGGGCGGGAGACGTGTCGGTTCGGGCAGCAGATCATGCCAATCGTGGCGAACCGGCCACCTTGGAGCCACTCACCCTATTGGACGTCCACACCGCGCGACAGGAGATCCCGGGCGTGCTCCAGCCGGTCCTCCGGCGGGATCCGTTCAGGTAGCAGCAGCGCCGAGCGAATCTTGTCGTACTCGGCCGCGAGCCAGGCGGTCGCCGCGTCGACCTGATCGAAACTGGCGGCGATCCGGGAGGCGGGTTTGGCCAGCCAGTCGCCGGTGCGCATGGGCGGCAGCGGTGAGGTGGCGAAGTCAGGGGAACTCGTCCGGCGTTCGGCTTCGTTGGCGCGGTCGGTACCGGTACCGGCCCAGTGGTAGGCATGCCAGTGCATGGGCCCGATTGCTCCCGTACAGTGCTGAGGCGGCGGCACCTGCTTGCTTCGATCAGGCAGGGACCGCCGTCTCGCGGGTGGCGACTAGACGGTGGTCAGGCCTGCGGCGCGCAGTTCGGTACCGGTGAACCGGAGGGTCCCGGCGTCCGGGTTTTGGAGTCGCGGAGCGCGTAGGCGTCCTCAATGCCAGGGATGGGGGCAATCAGGACGCAGGACTCCATGTTTTCTTCCTGTTGGTTGCCACCGCACAGCTTGGTGAACGGCACATCGGCCAAGTTGCTGGCCGTACAGATTCCTCACTCGGGTTCTCCTTTCGGTTAGCCGCTCTCTAACGCGCATAGGCTTACTGCATTTCCCGAAAGGCATCAAGGAAACAGTGGGTACTCTTGATCGGACCGCCCCACGCCGAGCCGGTACGGTGGCTGGTAGATGGCCCGTCATGTCCGGTGGAGGAGCGCATGGCAGACACAGGCTGGGTCAGCGTTTCTGCGCCTTATGTGAGGCCTCGCCGCCCAGGAGAACCGGACGCCTGGGCGGAAGAGGCCGCGCAGCAGGGCCACGTCGGCACACACCAACTCCGCGATGTCGAAGAGGTCCGCCCACCCCGAGATGTCGCTGAAGCGCTTGGCCTCAGCCCCGAGGAGACGTCCATCGTCCGACGCAGGCTGGTGCTCCTCGACGGGCGGCCGACCGAGCTCGCGGACTCCTACTACCCGGCGGCGCTCGCGCGCGGTACCCGGCTTGCTGAAATGCGGAAGATCCCGGGCGGAGCCCTCGCCATGCTGGCCGAACTCGGCTATCGGCCACACAGCGCAGAGGAGCGGGTCATGGCCCGTCCCTCGACCGAACCGGAACAGCAAGCGCTTGATATTCGCCAGGAAGACTGGGTCCTGGTGCTCACCAGGGTGCTGCGAACCAGCGAAGAAGCACCGATTGAGGTCACCGTGATGACCATGGTCGCCGATGGCCGTGAGTTGCACTACAAAATGATCATCAACGAGGGGACCTGACTATCTTGGCAAGGCGATCGGACCCGCGTCCTCGTCATCAGCAGATCGCGGCAGAGCTACGCGCCGAGATCATGTCCGGTGCGTTGAGACCAGGCGAACAACTCCCCTCGACAGCGGGCTTGGTCACCCGCTTCGACGCCGCCAACGCGACGATCCAGCGCGCTCTTCAATCTCTGAAGGATGAGGACTTCGTGCGGAGCCACGCGGGCAAAGGCGTGTTCGTACGAGACAAGCAACCCCTCGTCGTGGAAGCCACCAGCTACAAATCCCCAGGACCACATGGCTACAGCTACGAACTCCTGGAGGTCACCGAAGCAGAGCCGCCGAACGACGTGGCCGCCGCGCTCACGATCCCAGACGGTGACCGGGTCATCATGCGCCATCGGCTACTGATGCACGACGGGGATCCTGTCGAGTTGTCGTGGTCGTACTACCCGTTGCATGTCGCCGCGGGGACTCCTCTGGCGGCTCGCAGAAAGATCCGTGGAGGCGCGCCCCAGGTCCTGGCCGATCTGGGATTCCCGGAGCGGCACTTCGAGGACCGCATCTCCGTGAGGCAACCCACGACGGAGGAAGTGGAGGGCCTCGACTTGCCGCCCGATGTGCCGGTGTTCCGGCAGTTCCGGGTCGTCTACACCGACTCCGGGCGACCCGTGGAGGCTTCAATCCTGATCAAGGGTGGCCACCTCTACGAACTGTCGTACCGGCAAGCCGCCGACTCGGAGAATTCTCCCGGCGCAGTGGAATGACTCTTGGCCGGCGGCGACGAATGACGATCATCGCGCTCTGGCTCTCTCACCCCTGAACGCACAACCGTCATGCTTGCCACGAGGTGATCGGGGTCGCGTCCCAGGGGTGCGGGGACCGGCAGGTCCCCGCCTGGGGGTGTGGGGGCCTGGCCCCCACAGGGCGCTGCCCGAGCTTTCCATCGCGCGAAGCGCGCCCTCGTGCGAGGACCTCGCCTTCGGGGGATCGAAAGGGGGCGTGCCCCCTTGGGAGGCGCTGCCCGGAGCCGATCCGCGCGAAGCGCCTCGCATCGCGGAGGCCCATGCAGTTCCCCCCGGAGCCCCTAAGGCGTCACCACGTTGGGGGTGTCGGTCAAGGGTGGGAGGAGGGTCCACAGGCGGGAAGGGGCCAGGGGCTGGGTGGTGAGCAGGAGGCCGGTTTTCAGGGGGTTCTCGATCACTCTCGCGCCGTAGACCTCCCCCGCGACCGGCGTGACCGCCAGCGCGTAGTCTCCCTTCGGTTTCAGTTTGACGCTCTTCGTGCGGCCCGCCGGTATCGACGCCTCGAACGGCTCGTCCGGCCGGCCCTTCTCGGGTATCACCTGGATCCGCACCTTGCCGGGGCCCCCGACGGCCGTGAGGATCAGCTTCGAGCCCGGGCCGTTGCGGGCCACCGTGCTGCCCAGGTCCAGCGCGGGGGTGCCGGCGGTGAAGGCGACGTCCGAGCGGCCGCCCGTGCCCGTAATGACGAGGCCGGCCACGATCGGGGTGGGGGAGGTGAGGACCAGGGCCGCCGAGGAGCCGCCGACGCCTGTGGTGACGTCCAGGGAGGTCACGCTGCCGGCGGGCACGTCCAGGGACTCGCGGCCCTTCATGGCGTACTCGGCGTCCTCGCTCACCGCCTTGATCTGCACCTCGGCGTCGTTCTCGCCGGGGGCGGCGACCAGGAGTTCCCGGAGGCCGCCGCCACCGGGGAGGCCGGGTACGACGACGCGGGTGGCGGGCGGGGCGGCGGCGGGGAGCCAGTCGACGCCGCCGGTTTCGAGGGTGGTCCTGGCGGCGACGGCGAGGCGGCCGAAGGCGGTGGTGACGCTCACGGCCATGATGTCCGCCGACGGGGCGATGGTCTTGAGGTCGATCTCGCGGTGTTCGCCGGGCGCGATCTCCAGGCCGGTGCCCTTGTCGCCCGAGATGGGGCCTTCCGCCGCGTACACCTGTACGTCCGCCAGGGCCGGCGCCTTGTCGGCGTTCGTGAGGTGCAGGCGGATGTCGGCGTTCGCGGGGCCGGGGCCCACCAGCCAGGTCGTGGGGGCGGGTTCGGTGCAGCGGACTCCCGCGAGGCCGCGGCCGGCGCCCTTGGTGGCTCGGGTGAGGTAGCCGGCCTCCAGCCCGCCGGGGCCTTTCGTCACGTACGGCTTGGCGTCGCGCATCGGCTCATAGGTGAGCGTGCCGGGCAGGTACACGCTGACCCGCTCGCCCTTGGAGCCTGGGCACACCGCGGTGACCGACTCGACGGCGACCTTCCTGGGCTGCGGGGCGGCGGCCGCCGGAGGGGCCGGCCTGGTGACGTACGCGACGCCGTACAGGGCCGCGAGTGCCACGACGACCAGCGCCGGCAGCCCGAACCGGTTCTCCACGAACGCCTTCATCGCCCACCCGCCACGTTCACGGCCATTCTGGCGGCGACCGCCGCCGGCGGCTCCACGGCCTCGGGGGCGCTCTCGCGCCGCCCCGGCGCCGCCAGCACCGCGATCACCAGCACCAGCACCGCCTGCGTCCACAGCCAGGGCGTGTGCAGGGCGCTGACCGGCTGGGCGGGTACGCGGACGATCGGCTCGGCCAGCTGCCACAGCCCGCCCGACTCCGACAGGCTCATGCGTGCCAGCGACGGCTGCGAGTCGAGCGTCCTGGCCAGTTCGGCGGGTACGGGCGGCGCCACGGCCACCATGCCCACGCCGAGCTTGCCCAGTGTGGCCGCGTCGCCGCCGCGCCCGCCGACCAGGCCCTGGACCGCCGTTCCCAGGCGGGTGCTGGCCTCGGACACGATCGGGAGCTCCGATTCGCCGATCAGCGGGGTACGGCCGTGCAGCACGGTGAAGGAGGAGCCCTTGATCACCAGCGTGCGCTCTCCCTGCGTGGTACGGGCGGCGGCCAGCACGGGCAGCACGTCCGGCGCGTCGCCCACGAGCGGTCCCCGCACGCCAGTGGCGACCCAGTACCCGGCCGCCAGCAGCGGCGTGCTGAACGCCACCGCCGCCACCACCATCGCCCCCAGCCGCCGCAGCCCGCCCCCGGCGCGGAGTTCGGCCAGCCGGTGGGCGGTCAGGCCCACCAGGACCACGAGCCCGGTCCCCGCGAACGCCAGCGGGACCCCGGGCCAGGCCCGCGCGCCTTCGACGGTGACCCGGCTGACCAGGATCGCCGCCAGCACCCCGTACAGGGTGATGCCCCAGCCAATGGCGACGATCATCCGCTGGCGGCGCATGAGGAGCGCGGCCAGCGCCGCGGCCACCAGGCCCCCGGTCACCCAGAACGGCGGCAGCCCCGGCCCTCCCGGGCTGAGCGCCAGCAGCGACTCGGGGGCGAGGGCGGCGTCCACCAGGGCGGGATCGTGCAGCCCCGCTTCCAGCAGGATCTTGCTGGGGGAGGTCACCAGCCCCGCCAGCCAGGGGAAGAGCAGCACCGGCGGCACCGCCAGCGCGATGGCCATCGAGGTCACCACGCCGCGGAACGCGACGGCCGCCAGCACCCCCAGCACGGCGAAGAGCGGATAGACCAGGGGCGCGAACGCCGTCCCCACGGCCAGCAGCAGCCCGAGCGCCCACGCGGCCCGGCGGGCGCGACGGCGTTCGCCGGACAGCACCACCGTCCCGAGCGAGGCGTAGAGCGGCACCAGCACGAACACCACCGCCGTGCCCAGCCGTCCGGCCGCGATCGCTCCCGTCGCGACGGGCAGCAGCGCGTACGTCCCCGCCGCCCAGGCCCGCGCGGGCACCGCCGGGATGACGTGCCGGGTGGCCAGGTACGCCGTCGCGCCCGCCAGCGGCACCGAGCCGAGCAGCAGCACGGACACGGCCAGCCACGTCTTGCCGAACGCGAGCGTGGACAGGGCCGCGAGCACGGCGACGTACGGGGGCGCCCAGGTGTTCGAGCCGAGCCCGATGTCGTGGAAACCCTCGGTGTAGAAGGCCCACAGGTCGCCCGCGCCGCCCGTGACCGGGACGAGGGCGCCGCCGCCGAGCCGTTCGCCGCCGAGGAGGGAACGCTCGGCGACCAGCGCGACCGCGGTCAGCGCGAGCATGAGGACGACGCCCGGGCGGCTGAGGAAGCGCTTGACCGCCCCGGTGTCCGCCGGGACGACCTCGTACTCGTCTTCGGTGGAGACGGTGGCGTGGTGGTGGCGGCCCGCCGAGTCCACGGGCGCCTCGCCGGCGAGGAAGCTCTGCACCATGTCGGTGAGCCGCCGCCAGGCCGCACCCCGGGGGGTCATCAACCGCTTTATGCGGATATATCCCTTCTTGCGCCCGTGACGGCGCGCCCGGCGCGCCCGCAGCAGCCGGAACGGATGCAGCAGGACCGACGCCATCGCCACCATCTCGTCCAGCGCGTTCGCGGGCTGTTTGCTCACCACGAACAGCGCCGTGCGGAAGGCCGAGCCGAGCACGTTCCGCAGCAGCGCCCAGAGCATGGCGCCGAACGGCAGGTTCGCCATCACCACGAAGATCGCGTTACGCCGGTCCAGCCTGCGGGGATGGTCGCCGCTGACCGTGATCCTGCGCCGCCTGCGCGCCGCCGCCTCGGCGTGCCAGGCCACGGCGGAGGTCACGTTCAGGACTTTGTGCCCGGCGTTGCGCACCCGCCAGCACAGGTCGAGATCGTCGCGGAACAGCGGGAAGAACGGATCCAGCCCACCGACCCGCTCCCACACGTCGCGCCGGATGAGCATCCCGGCCGTGGACACCGACAGCACGTCGCGGGTCCCGTCGTGCTGCCCCTGGTCCAACTCGCGCGGCTCCAGCCCCGTCTCCCTGCGCCCGGTACGGCCCACGGTGACGCCCAGTTCGAGCAGGCGCCGGCGGTCGAGCCAGTCGAGCAGCTTCGGGCCCAGCACGGCGGCCTTGGGGTCCTGCGCCGCCGCGGTGAGCAGCACCTCCAGCGCGCGCCTGTCGGGGGCGCAGTCGTCGTGCAGCAGCCAGATCCACTCGTCGCTTCCGGCGGGCGGCAGTTTGGCGAGGACTTCGGCGACGGACTCGCCGAAGCCGGTGGAGCGCGGCAGGGAGATCAGGTTGCCGCGGCCGAACGCCTGGGCGAGCAGGTCGGCCGAGCCGTCCCTGCTGCCGTTGTCGACGCCGGCCACGCGGTCCGGCCTGCGGCTCTGGTTCACCAGAGCACGCAGCGTCTCCCCCAGCCAGCGCGCGCCGTCGTGAGCGACGACGATCACGGTGACGTAGGGACGTGACATGGGCGGATGCTCCTGAAGGGGGGTTGAGCAGGCGCGCCCACCATATACCTGTGACAGCGGGGACAGCAGATGCGAAAAGGGTCACGCGTTCGACCGCGTGACCCTTCCGCCCATATACCTAAACGGCCTGGCGCTTGATCCGTCTGCGCTCCCGCTCGGACAGCCCTCCCCAGATGCCGAACCGCTCATCGTGCTCGAGTGCGTATTCAAGGCACTCGGCACGGACCTCGCACGATCGGCAGACCTTCTTGGCCTCTCTGGTGGAGCCGCCCTTCTCCGGGAAGAACGCCTCCGGATCCGTCTGCGCGCACAACGCGCGCTCCTGCCAGCCGAGTTCTTCAGCGTCAAGCTGATCCTGTGCGATGACCGGATCGGTCACTGCACACCTCCCTGCCGCCCGCCCGCAATGGAGCCCCCCATGGACGCCTTCCTTATTACCCACCCATCCGGAAGGCGTAACAACATGGTTGTAATTACACGCGTGTGCTGTAGCTGACGTCAAGCGGCATGCAGCTATCCGGGGAAAGACCAGAGCTCGCCCCGGTGTGCTTGGCATGTGATGTTCACGCCCGGCCGACACCCTTTTGCGCGCGGCGTCGTAAGGCTCGTTCAACCTGTCAGCGGTCCGAACCGTACCAGGGCGGGATAGACACCCGCCCAGGGCCCACCTTCTCTCTAGTCGTTCATTACCGGTCCGTTACCTGCGGGGTTCGTTGGGGGTGTATATGGCCGTCGGGTCGATGGGGTCGTCTCCCGGGCGGGTGCTGTAGTCGCCGCCGAAGGGGGTGGAGTCGAGCCGCATCGTCGCGTCGCCGACAGGCTCCGCCTGGTGCTGGGGCCAGGGCTGCTGCTGTTGTGGCGCCTGGTGGGTGGGCTGGTACTGGCCCTGCTGGGGCTCGTACCCGCCCTGCTGGGGCTGCTGCGGGTGCTGCGGGTGGCCGAACGGGTCGTCGTACGACCTGGGCGCCGCCTGGCTGGAGTAGTCGGGCACGCGCAGCTCGGGCTGGGTGCCCGCAGTGGAGTGCTGGGCCGTGGAGTGCTGGCCGGTCGAGTGCTGGCCGGTCGAGTGCTGGTACGTCTCCGCCTGCTGGTAGGCGTCCAGGAGCTGCTGGGACCGCGGGTCCACGGGCGGGTCGGGCTCCTGGTAGGCGGGCGGGGTGGCGTACTCGCGGCCCGAGTAGCCCGTGAACGGCTGGCCGCCCTGCTGGTCGAAGGCGCTCTGGCCGAAGTACGGCTGCTGCTGCTGTTCGGCGGCCGGCGGGTAGGGGACGCTCGGCGCGGTGTCGCCGGCCGGCGTCGGGAAGGCCTGGTCGGCGAACGCGTTGGGCGCGGGCTCCGGGGGCGCGTACGGGTTCGGGCGGTCCGCGGGCGGGGCGTAGGGATTGGGCTGCTGGTCCGCGGGCGGCGCGTACGGGTTGGGCTGGTCGGTCCCGGGCGGCGCGTACGGGTTGGGCTGGTCGGTCCCGGGCGGCGCGTACGGGTTGGGCTGGTCGGTCCCGGGCGGCGCGTACGGGTTGGGGCTGGGCTGGCCGTAGACGCTCGGCTGGCTGTCGGCCGGGACGTACGGGGCGGGCTGGTACTCGACGGCCGGCGGGGTGGAGTACTCCTGGACCGAGGGGGCCGTGTCGGCGGGGGCGTAGGCCGACGGGGCGAAGCCCTGCGGGGTGTAGGACTGGTCCGGCTGGCCCTGGTCGCCCTGCCCGAAGCTCTGCGGCGCGTAGGACTGGTCCGGCTGCCCCGGTCCGAAGCCCTGCGGAGCGAAGGGCTGCTCGGGCTGGGCCTGCTCAGCCGGGCCGAAGCTCGGCGAGGAATAGGCCTGGTCAGCTCCGAAGCCCTGCGGAGCGAAAGGCTGCTCAGGCTGGCCCTGCTCGTGTCCGAAGCTCTGCGGAGCGAAGGACGGCTCCGGCTGGCCCTGCTCGCCCTGCCCGAAGCGCTGGGGAGCGTAGGACTGGTCAGGCTGGCTCTGCTCCGGCGGGCCGAAGCTGGGCGTGGAGTAGGGCTGCTCGGGCTGGCTCTGGTCCGAGGGAGCGGCGGGCAGGGCCCCCCTGATCACGTGCGGCTGGGGCTGCTGAGCGGCGGCCTGGGGCTCCGGTTGCGCGGCCTGAGGCTCGGGCTGGCCGCCGAAGCTCGGGGGCTGCTGGCCGTACTGGCCCGATGGGGGTTGCTGGCCGTACTGGCCGGAAGGGGGCTGCTGGCCGTAGCCGGGCTGCTGGCCGGACGGCGGCTGCTGGGTGAAGCCCGGCTGCGGGCCGTACGCGCCCGAGGGCGGCTGCTGGCCGTAAGGGGCCTGGCCGAAGCCGGGAGCCTGCTCCGGCTGGCCGAACTGCTGGCCCTGGTCAGGCTGGCCGAACTGCTGCGGCTGCTGCCAGGGCGCCTGCTGGCCGAGGTTCGGGTGGTGGTAGACCTGCGCGACGGGCCGCTCCGGCAGGATCTGCGGGAGCAGGTACACCAGCGCGACGGCGGTCAACGCGACGGAGGGCACACCGAGGAGCACCAGCTGCATCATCGCCCAGAGAGGGAGCCCGGAGAACAGGCCGAGGATCAGCGACAGCATGCCGAACACCGTGGCCAGCACCAGCCCGACCGCCGACCCGTACATGATCGGCTTGGCCTTGGGCGACGGTTCGCCGACCTTGGTGACCAGCAGCACGGCTCCGAGCAGCAGCGCGGGCACGACGGGGTTCGCCAGGTCCAGGACGTTGGCCGCTGCCCGCCTCGTCAGGGACAACGACGAGCCGACCAGGACGTCGCCGACCGTCAGCAACACGGTCAGCAAGCCGAGGACGAGCATGATCCATGCGCCCGGCTCCTTAAGCCGGGCGACGTCAAATTTGCTCACATGTACCCCCATCGGACCCTTTAGCCCGAAGGGAGTTTGCCACATGACTGACTTGGGTGGCGGGGGTCCCAGGAACCTCCTGCATCCCAATTCGGCCTACACCTGGCACTTCTCTCATAACAAGTGGGGTAAAACCACTCCCGAGACGGGGTTGTGAGGGGCCGGTGGAAGACTGGCGGCATGCACATCGTGTCACTCGCCGGCGGCATCGGCGGCGCCCGTTTCCTGCGCGGACTGCGCGCGACCGCGCCGGATGCCACCATCACCGTCATCGGCAACACGGGTGACGACATCACCCTGTTCGGCCTGCGGGTCTGCCCCGACCTCGACACCGTGATGTACACCCTGGGCAACGGCATCGACGAGGAGCAGGGCTGGGGGCGCGCCAAGGAGTCCCACGTCGTCAAGGAGGAGCTGGCCGCGTACGGCGTGGAGCCGCAGTGGTTCGGGCTCGGCGACCGCGACTTCGCCACCCACATCGTGCGCTCGCAGATGCTGGAGGCCGGCTACCCCTTGTCGCAGATCACGCAGGCGTTGTGCACGCGCTGGCAGCCCGGCGTGCGGCTGCTGCCGATGACCGACGACCGCTGCGAGACCCACGTGGTGATCGAGGACGAAAACGGCAAGCGCGCCATCCACTTCCAGGAGTGGTGGGTGCGGCTGCGCGCCTCGGTTCCGGCGCAGTCGTTCGCGCTGGTGGGGGCCGACACGGCCAAGCCCGCGCCGGGCGTGCTCGACGCGATCGAGCAGGCCGACGTGGTGATCCTGCCGCCGTCCAACCCGGTCGTGAGCATCGGCACGATCCTGCAGGTCCCGGGCATCCGCGAGGCCCTGCTGCCCAAGACCGTGGTCGGCGTCTCGCCCATCATCGGCGGCGCGCCGGTCAGGGGCATGGCCGACGCCTGCCTGACCGCCATCGGGGTGGAGACGACGGCGCAGGCCGTGCTCGACCTGTACGGCTCGGAGCTGATCGACGGATGGCTGGTGGCGGAGGAGGACGAAGGGGTCGCGCTCGACGGCGTACGGGTGATCGCCCGGCCGATCCTCATGCACGACGCCGACGCAGCCGCCGACATCGCCCGCACCGCGCTCGACCTGGCCCAGGAGCTCGCCCGATGACCACCGCCCCCCGGCGTTTCGAGGTGATCGCCGTCGAGGGCATCGGTGAGGTTCGGCCCGGCGACGACGTCGCGGCGCTGCTCAAGGACGCCGAGCTGCGGGACGGCGACATCGTGGTCGTCACGTCCAAGATCGTGAGCAAGGCCGAGGGCCGCGTCCGCCGGGCGCCCGACCGCATCCAGGCCATCGAGGACGAGACCGAGCGCGTGGTGGCCAGGCGGGGCGACACCGTGATCTCGCAGACCCGCCACGGCTTCGTCATGGCCGCCGCCGGGGTCGACGCCTCCAACACCGAGCCGGGCACCGTGCTCCTCCTCCCCGAAGATTCCGACGCCTCGGCCAGGCGCATCAGGAAGGGCCTGGCCGTGCGGGCGGGTGTGATCGTCTCCGACACGTTCGGCCGCCCGTGGCGCCACGGGCTCACGGACGTGGCCATCGGAGTGGCGGGCGTGCGCCCGCTCGACGACTTCCGCGGCACCTCCGACGGCTACGGCAACGAGCTCAACGCCACCGTCACCGCGCTGGCCGACGAGCTCGCGGGCGCGGCCGAGCTGGTCAAGGGCAAGCTCAGCGGGGTCCCGGTGGCGATCGTGCGCGGGCTGTCCCATCTGGTCACCGACGACGACGGGCCCGGGGTCAGGCCGCTGGTGCGCCCGGCCGACGACGACCTGTTCCGCTACGGGTCGCGGGATGTCGTGTTCGCCCGCCGTACCATCAGGGAGTTCTCGGACCAGCCGGTCGATCCGGAGAAGGTGCGCAGGGCGGTCGCGGCGGGCGTCGCCGCGCCCGCGCCGCACCACACGACCCCCTGGCGGTTCGTGCTGGTCGAGTCGCCGCAGACGCGCACCAAGCTGCTCGACGCCATGCGCGACGCGTGGATCGAGGACCTGCGCGGCGACGGGTTCACCGAGCAGTCGATCGCCAAGCGGATCAAGCGGGGCGACGTGCTGCGCGACGCGCCTTATCTGATTGTGCCGTGCCTGGTGATGGAGGGCTCCCACACCTACCGCGATGATCGGCGCAACGCGTCGGAGCGGGAGATGTTCGTCGTGGCGACCGGCGCCGGGGTGGAAAACCTCCTCATCCAGCTCGCCGTCGAGGGGCTGGGCTCGGCGTGGGTGTCGTCCACGATGTTCTGCCGCCCAGTCGTCCGCGAGGTGCTCGACCTGCCCGCCTCCTGGGACCCGATGGGCTGTGTGGCCGTCGGCCACGCGGCCGCCCCGCCGCGCGACCGCGCGCCCCGCGACCCGGACGACTTCATCGTCACCCGCTGACCGCGACCCGAAAGGATGGGTCAGGCGGGCATTTACCGTTAGGAAACTTTCCTTTACATTTGGGGCATCCCCCCATGTGAAGGAGCAACTTCATGAGAAGGACGCTCACGTTAGTCGCCGTGGTGGTGATCGCGGTCGCCACCACGGTGTTCAACACGGCGCCGGCGTTCGCGCACGGCTACGTCAACTCCCCGCCCAGCCGGCAGGCCAACTGCGCCCAGGGCAAGGTGCCCAACTGCGGCAACATCATCTACGAGCCGCAGAGTGTGGAGGGCCCGAAGGGGCTGCGCAGCTGCCACGCCAACCTGTCGCAGTTCGCCCAGCTCAGCGACGAGAGCAAGCCGTGGCCGGCCGCCCAGGTGGGCACCACGGTGACCTTCAACTGGACGTTCACCGCCAGGCACGCCACGCTCAACTACGAGTACTACATCGGCAACACGCGGGTCGCCGTCTTCGACGGCCACGGCCAGCAGCCGCCCGCGACGGTCTCGCACACGGTCAACCTGTCCGGCTACTCGGGCCGGCAGAAGGTCCTGGCGATCTGGAACATCTCCGACACCATCAACGCCTTCTACTCCTGCATCGACCTGCAGATCGGCGGCGGTGGCGGCAACCCGACCCCGACGCCCACCCCGACCGTCACGCCGACCCCCAACCCGACGCCCACGCCCACTCCCACGACGCCGTCGGGCACGTGGAAGGCCGGCACCGCGTACGCGGTCGGCAACACCGTCACCTACAACGGCGTCACGTACCGCTGCATCCAGGCCCACACCGCGCTGGCCGGCTGGGAGCCGCCCAACGTCCCGGCGCTCTGGCAGCGCGTCTAGCCCTCAGGGGGCGTTCCGCCTGGAGCGCCCCCTTTCTCATGTGGTCGGCTTGCAGGTGGGGTGGCAGATCCGGCGGGCCAGGGCGGCGAGGAAGACATCGATGATCTCCCCCGGCTCCTGCGCCTCGTGCAGCGAGCCGTTCGTGGCGGCCGTGATCCGCGACAGGCCGTCGTGGTCGACGCCCTTGCCGAAGGCGATGATGATGATCTGTACGGGCTTGTCGGGGTTCCACTCGCGCCGCAGCTTGTCGAGGAGCTCCGGCAGCTTCGTGCCCTTGCCGTCGTCCTTGCCCGCCGTGATCACCAGGAGCGCGTTGTTCATCTCCTCGCGGTACTCGCTGGTGACCTTGCGGAACCCGCCGAGGATCGCGTCGTAGAGCGAGCTGTCCAAGGTGGGGTGGGCGGTGATCGTGCCGGTCAGCTCGGCGAGGCGGCTCTTGCGTACCACCTGTCCGGTCTGGGCCTCGTTGATCGGGCCGAGCCCGACCCGCTCCCGGTAGGGCTTGATGCCGCCCAGCCGCTCGGCGAACTCCCACAGGCCCATGTGCGTCGAGTCCGGGAAGAGCTGCAGCCCGATCTTGGCCGCGTCCAGCGCGATGCTGATCCTGGTGCTGCCGTTCAGCGGCTCGGCCATGTGCTTGGAGGTGTCGGCCAGGACGAGGATGTTCGTCGGCGGGGCCAGCCGGCTCCAGGCCCGCAGCGCCTCGTCGATGTCCTGCGGTGACACCGACGACCTGGTCTTCGGGGTCTCCGAGGGGATCTGCGGCCCCGGCGAGATCGGGCCCAGGGTGCCGTCGCCCGACCTGAACCCGGCCCGCCGGACGATCTCCTGCGCCTGCGAGCCCTTCAGCCAGCCGGCGAAGACCGTCGACGCCTCGGCGACCGTGGGGTCGGTGGCGGTGACGACGTACGGGTAGTCGAGGTTGATCGTGCCCTCGCGCGGGTGCAGCGCGACGACCGGGTCGGCGGAGGGGCGCAGGTTGTGGTTCCAGACCGACTGCTCGGGGACGATGACCACCGGACGCTGCCAGAACGTGTGGTCGTCGACCGCCGCGAGCATGCTGCGGTAGTCGGGGGCGGAGCCGGCCTGCGCCCACCGTACGAACGCGGTCAGCGCCTTGTCCGCCTCCGGCCCCGTGCCGACGACGTCCCTGGCGGCGGCCACGGTCGCGATGCCCGCCCCGGCCAGCGACGGGTCTGGTACGCGTACGACGTCCGGCTCGGACGAGTTGGGCGTCAGCCGCCCGCGCACGGTCGCGGGGAAGACCATCCGCCAGTTCATCTCGGTCTTGCCCACCGAGAAGCGCTGGGCCAGCGACGAGCGGGTCGCGAACACCAGCGGCGAGGTCGCCACCACGCTCTCACCGGCGGGCAGCGCGCTCGCGCCCTGCTGGCGGGCCAGCCTGATCCAGGCCGACGAGTCCGCGATCCACCCGTCGGGCCGCTCGCGCAGGACGCCCGCGCGGTCGCCGATCAGGGTGCGCAGCACGGTGGCCGGCGGCTGCTCGGTCACCTGGACCAGCACGCACCGGCCGCCCACGGACGTCTTCGTCTCGTTGAACCGCTCGGCGGCCTCCATGGCCGCCGGGGCCACATCGACGGCCGCCGCGACGCTGACCAGAACAGGCTCTCGTGTGCTGCACAGCACGCCGCCACCGCCGAACACCACGACGAGGCCGGCGGCCACGATGGCCAGGGCGGTGAGACCCGCCAGCATGCCGCGCCGGAAAGCCTTCCTGCGTCGCTGCTCGGGGGGCAGCGGCGCGCGGTGCCGACCTAGCCGCACGGTGAACCTCTCTCCCAGGGGAGTGATGATTCTTCCAGCGCCTCCCATGGCGGGCGCAAGCCTTGTTAGAACATGTTACAACTACGCCATCGGCAGGACCCTCCTGACGCTCTTGCACACGCCGTCGCTGGCCTCGGACGCCGCGAGCCGTTCGTCCGTGGGGATGCCGTACTCGGTGGTGCGCTGCCTGACCGGCCTGCCGGTGACCTCGACCATCTCGCGCAGCTCGCTGATCGTCTTGTACGAGCCGTTCTCCGAGCCCGCCATGCGGCTGATGGTCTCCTCCATGAGAGTGCCGCCGAGGTCGTTCACGCCGCCCTGGAGCACGTGACGGCACAGGTCGTCGCGGAGCTTCACCCACGAGCACTGGATGTTCTTGATCGCGCCGTGCAGGAGGATCCTGGCGAGCGCGTGCACGGCCCGGTTCTCCTGCGCCGTGGGGCCGGGGCGGGCGATCCCGGCCAGGTAGATGGGGGCGCTGGTGTGCACGAACGGCAGCAGCACGAACTCGGAGAACCCGCCGGTCCGCTCCTGGAGGCTGCGGATCAGCTTGATGTGCCTGACCCAGTGCAGGTGGTTGTCGACGTGCCCGTACATCATGGTGGACGTGGTCGGGATGCCCACTTTGTGGGCCGTCGTGATGACCTCCACCCACTCCTTCGCGGGCAGCTTCCCCTTGGTCAGCACCCACCTGACGTCGTCGTCCAGGATCTCGGCCGCCGTCCCGGGCAGCGAGTCGACCCCGGCCTCCTTGGCCGCCTCCAGCCACGCCTGGATGGACATGTCGGTGCGGCTCGCCCCGTTGATGACCTCCATGGGGGAGAACGCGTGCACGTGCATCCCGGGCGTCCGCTCCTTGACCGCCTTGGCCAGGTCGAAGTACGCGGTGCCGGGGAGGTCGGGGTGGATGCCGCCCTGCATGCACACCTCGGTCGCGCCCGCGTCCCACGCCTCCTGCGCCCGGTCGGCCACCTGGTCGAGGCTCAGGGTGTACGCGTCGGCGTCCGTCCTGCGCTGGGCGAAGGCGCAGAAGCGGCATCCGGTGTAGCACACGTTGGTGAAGTTGATGTTCCTGTTGACGACGTAGGTGACCTCGTCGCCCACGGCCTGCCGCCGGAGGTCGTCGGCGATGGCGGCCAGCTCGTCCAGCGCCTCCCCTTCGGCGGACAGCAACGCGACGGCCTCGGCGTCACTCAACCCGCCCGGATCGGCCGCCGCCCGCCGCAACGCCCGCCACACCTCCCCAGCCGCCCAACCACTCGCCACACCGACCCCGGCGAGCGAAGCGCGGTCCACCGTCCCGCTACCCGCCGTCACGCCGCCCACCGCCCCGCCGTCCGCCGGCGCGCCCGCCGAAGCGGCGCTCCCGGCCACAGCACCTGGCAGCGCGGCGTCGGCGGCCGTGCCCTCCGCAACCCGCGCTCCAGGCGCCGGTACGGCGGGCACCCCGGCGGCGGCACTCGGCGCAACGCGGGCGGCGGGATCCGACCCCGCACCGTCCGATGGCGCACCGTCCGATGGTGCGGTGGACGACGGCGTGGTGGACGATGGCGTGGTGGCTGGGGTTGAAGGGAGGCGGTCGCGGAGGGCGGTCCAGTCGCCGTAGACGTGGTCGAAGTCGTCCCGCCGATCGTGCGTGCGCCCCGACGTGTCCACCTCCACGTGCAGGTCCACCCGCCCCGACGGCGCGAACCCCCCGTCCGGCTCCTGCCACGGCAACCCCCGCAGCACGGCATCCGGGCGGGCGAGCCCCGTGGCGGGGTCCGCCAGGGCGGCCACGTGGGCGAAGAGCCGGGGGTCCAGCCACGGCTCCCCGGCCACCACGTACTCGGGATAGATCGTCAGCCGCTCCCGGAGCTGGAACCCGGACTCGGCGGTCCGGTCCTCCAGGAGGGAGATCTGCGGCCAGGGGCGCTCGGGGTTCACGTGGTCGGGCGTGAGGGGCGACACCCCGCCCCAGTCGTCGATGCCCGCCCGGATCATCAGCGCGTACTCGGAGTCCACCAGGTTGGGCGGCGCCTGGATGCGTACCCGGGGCCCGAGCACGAGCCGCGCCACCGCGATCGTGGCCGCCAGCTCCTCCAGGGACGCGTCGGGCAGCCCCCGCATCGCCGTGTCGGGCTTGGCGCGGAAGTTCTGGACGATGACCTCCTGGATCCCGCCGTACTCGCGCGCCACCCGCCGGATCGCGAAGATCGACTCGGCCCTGTCCTCGACGGTCTCGCCGATGCCGATCAAGATGCCGGTGGTGAAGGGCACGTTCGTCCGTCCGGCGTCCTCCAGGACGCGCAGGCGTACGGCCGGGTCCTTGTCCGGCGACCCGTAGTGGGCCTCCCCCTTCTCCTCGAACAGCCGCCGCGACGTCGTCTCCAGCATCATCCCCATGGACGGCGCGACGGGCTTGAGCCGCTGCAGGTCACGCCAGGTCAGCACCCCCGGGTTGAGGTGCGGCAGCAACCCGGTCTCCTCCAGCACGCCGATCGCCATGGCCCTGACGTAAGAAAGGGTGTCGTCATAGCCGTGCGCGTCGAGCCAGGAGCGCGCCTGGTGCCAGCGGTCCTCCGGCCGGTCCCCCAGCGTGAACAGCGCTTCCTTGCACCCCATGGCCGCCCCCTGCCGGGCGATCTCCAGCACCTCGTCAGGGCTCAGGAACGGCGCGGGCAGCTTGTGCGGCGCGGTCGCGAAGGTGCAGTAACCACAACGGTCCCGGCACAGCCGGGTCAACGGGATGAACACTTTCTTGCTGTAAGTGATGATCCCTTCGCGGCCGACCGCCCGCAGTCCGGCGTCACGTACGCGGGAGGCGTGTTCGAGCAGGGCGTCGAGGTGCTCGCCCCGGGCGTGCAGGAGGACGGTCACCTCCGTGACGTCGAGGGCCTTGCCGTCGCGGGCACGCGCGAGGGCCCGGCGGAGCGCGGAATCACTGACGAGACTCATACGGGCACAGTACCGACGGCTGAGTTCGCCGCCCGCACTCAGGGGGCCCGCGGGTCAGAAGGACCGGTAGTCGCGTACGGGCATCCGGGGCCCGCGTGCGGGCGGGCGCAGGCCGCTGAGCCAGACCAGCACCGTGGCGCGGTGCCGATGCCCCTGGTACGGCTCCAGCAGCCGCAACATCCCAGGATCGTCGGTCTTCTCCCCGGTCAGGGCGTACCCGACGAGCTTGGCCAGATGGTAGTCGCCGACGCTCACCGCGTCCGGGTCGCCCAGCGCGCGCTGGCGCACCTCGGCCGAGGTCCACACCCCGATCCCGGGCAGCGCCCGCAGCAGCCGGTCGAGCTCCTCGGTGCTCGCGGCGGCCTCCAGCTTGTCGGCATGCCAGGCGGCGTTCGCGATCGTCCGGGCGCGGACGGCCTCCGCTCCCGCGCGGTGCCAGTGCCAGCTGGGGATCTGCCGCCACACCACGGTCTCGGGCACGACCCGCATCCCCTCGGGCGCCGGTCCGGGCGCGGGCTCGCCGTAGCGGTCGAGCAGCCACCGCCAGGCCCGCCACGCCTCCTGCCCGACCACCTTCTGCTCGAGCACGGCCGGTACGAGGGCCTCCATGACCCGCCCGGTACGCCCAATCCGCAAACCCGGATTTTTCCTGACAACCTCCGCCAAAACCTCATGTTTGGCGACAAATCCGGAAACGTCGTCAAGCGCCCCCAACAGCGCCGGCAACGCCTCCAGCGCCCACTCCGCCCCGGGACCCCACGCCTGCCCGTGCACGCACCCGGCCTTGACGCTCACCCGCAGCGTGCACGGCCCGTCGGGCGTCCTGGACGTGCGCCACACGGCCCCGTCACCGCTCTGCCGCCAGGTGGGATCCCCGCCGCCGCGCTTGTGCGGCTGCAACGCCAGCCCCACGTCCAGCGGCCCCTCGGGCACCCACCTGCGCTCCCTCACCCGTCCAGTCTGCCCCCACCTCCCCGCTGCCCGTGACCGGGCCGCGGGAGCGAGGGCAGACACCCAGAGGGCTGGGGCTCAGACGTCGCTCGAATAACGCATCGCGCGCTCGGGCAGCTCCACCCCGGGCCAGATGCGCACGCCGTTCTGCAGCTCGTTGCCCGGCCCCACGATGGCGCCGTCGCCGATCACCGCGTCGCACACCACCGTGCCCGCGCAGACCCGCGCGCCCCGGCCCACCACGGAGTCCGTCACGGAGGCGCCCGTCTCGATGACGCAGTCGTCCGTCAGCACCGAGCCCACCACCGTCGCCCCGGCCTCGACCACGACCCGCGCGCCGACGGCCGTGCCGCCCTGCACCTTGGCCTCCGGCGAGACCTGAGCCCCTTCCAGCGCGAGGAACTCCCCGGTCGGCCCGGGCAGCGCGGGCGACTCGACCCGCCCCAGCACCAGGTCGCGCGACCCCTGCACGAACGCCGCCGGCGTGCCGACGTCGAGCCAGTAGGTGCGGTCGGCGTAGCCCAGCACCAGCTCGCCCGCCTCGATCAGCCCGGGGAACGTCTCCCGCTCCACGGACACGATCTCGTCCCGGGGGATCGAGTCGATCACCGACCGGGTGAACACGTAGCAGCCGGCGTTGATCCGGTTGGTGACCGGGTTGGGCGTCTTCTCCAGGAAGGCCGTCACCCGCCCGGTCTCATCGGTCGGGACGCACCCGAAGCGAGAGGGATCGTCGACTTCTGTCAAATGGAGCGTTACAGCGGCATGTCGCGCGAGGTGGGTGCGCACCTGATCGCCGATGTCGTGGCCGGAGAGGATGTCCCCGTTGAGGATGAGGACCGGGTCGGACGGCCCCACCGTGAGGGCTTCGGCGGCGTTGCGGATCGCGCCGCCGGTGCCCAGCGGCGTCTCCTCGGTGATGTATTCGAGGGAGAGCCCGAACGCCGACCCGTCGCCGAAGGCGGGCTCGAACATCGACGCCTTGTACGAGGTGGCGAACACGATCCGGCGGACGCCGAAAGATCGCGCACGAGCGAGTTGGTGGGCCAGGAACGGCACTCCGGCGGTCGGCAGCAGTGGTTTCGGCGTGCCCAGTGTCAGCGGACGCAGGCGCGTGCCCTGCCCCCCGACCAGGAGGATCGCCTCGAGGTCTGGCAAAGAGCTCTCCATCACTCCGTGAGGTTACCGAACTATTCGATCGCGCGTTGATAAGAGCTGAGATGCGCCTCGGCCGAGGCGTCCCAGGTGAACTCGCGTGCTCTCGCCAGCCCCGCCTCCTGCAGCTGCCGCCTGCGGGCGGGGGAGCCCAGCAGATGTCCGAGCGCCGCGGCGATGCTGTCGGCGTCGGGCTCAGTGTAGGCCACGGCGTCGCCGCCGACCTCTGGCAGAGACGTGCGATGCGTCGTCAGGACCGGCGCGCCGCAGGCCATGGCCTCCAGCACCGGCAGCCCGAACCCCTCGCCGCGCGACGGGAAGGCCACCACGAGCGCCCCGCCCAGGAACCCGGGCAGGTCGGGCGCGCGCAGGTAGCCGGGCCGGATGACCCTGACCGTGGCCTCGACCTCCCGGCAGGCGGCGTCGACGTCGTCCTCGTGAACCCCGCCGCCGATCACCAGCGCGGGCGGCGCGTCCAGGCGTTTCGCGGCGGCGGCGAAGCCGCGGATGAGGTTGGGAACGTTCTTACGGGGGTCGAGCGCGCCCAGGAAGGCCACGTAGGGCTGGCCGTGCAGCCCGCACCGCAGCGCGACCCGGCGGATCTCGTCGTCGCTCGGCGGGTGGAACTGCCCCAGGTCGACCCCGTGGTAGGCGACGTCGATGCGGGTGGGGTCGGCGGCGAGCACGCGGACGAGCTCGTCCCTGGTCGCCTTGGAGGGCACGATCACCCGCCGGGCGTGGCGCACGGCCGTGCGGGTGGCCGAGCGGAAGAACGACGCCCGCGGACCGTGCTGGTCGAGCTCGGTGAACCAGGTGGCGTCGTGAATCGTCACCACGGTCGGCAGGCCCGAGCCGAGCGGGATGGAGTAGTAGGGGGCGTGGATCACGTCCGCCCCCGCCTGACGGGCGAGCAGCGGGAGGCCGGTCTGTTCCCAGGCGAGCCGGGCGGCCCTGTTGGAGATCGCCACGGGCCCCGGGAGGACCAGGGCCGAGGGCGCGAGGCGCCGGTACCGTTCGGCTTCGGAGCGCTGGCAGACCACTGCGAGGTCTGCGCCGGCCCGGTCGAGCGCGGCCACGAGCCCGTCCACATATCTGATCAACGCGCCGCGGTCCGCGGGGACCGCCGCCGCGTCGACGAGCACTCGAGGCATTACGTAGATCTTCTCCCCTCAAGATCAACGTGGGACTGGTCGTCCCCCTCTGAAGTTCAGCTTATGACCAGCCTCCCCTAAAACGAGGGTCAAATCACACGGAGTCGCGACGCGCTGCGATTCCCGCCATACCGGCGCAGATCAGGTCCCCCAAAATGATGACAATGCGGGACGAAAGCGCCACCGCGATCGCCGCGCCGCCGTCCACGTGAGGCGCCAGCACCGCGACCATCGCGACCTCCCGCACCCCCGCGCCCGCCGGGACGACGAAGGTCAGGATGCCCAGGCACCACGACACCGCGAAGGCCCCGACGGCGAAGAGCAGGCCGCCCTGGGGGGCGACGAAGTAGAGGTGCACGCCGTAGCAGAGCCAGCCGGCCAGCGCCCAGCCGAGGGCGGTGAGCATGCCTCGCCGAGTGAGCGGGCGCTCCAGCGGCTCCCGCTTGAGCTTGCGCAGGGCGTAGCCGATCACGGCGTTGATGACCTTGGGCTCCAGCAGGACCAGCAGCAGCGGGATGAACAGCAGCAGCCAGCCATAGCGGTCCCAGCCGAGCGTGACCAGCGTGACCAGCAGGCCGGTGGCCAGCTGGATGGGCATCATCAGGAAGAACGCCGCCGCGCTGCGCGAGCGCGGCACGCCGAGTTCGCGGCCCATCTCCATCTGGGCGATCACCGGCCAGACCGCGCCGGGGATGTACTTGCCGAGCTGGCCCACGAAGAAGACCTTGGCGGCGGGCCTCAGCGGCAGCGGGGAGCCGAGGTCGGCCAGGAGGGTGCGCCAGGTGAGCATGGCGCCGAGCAGCGCGGCGACCACGGCGACCAGCGACCCGGCCAGCGCGGCCCACGACAGCCGGGCGAACCCGGCCAGCACGGCGTCCCACTGCTTCGCCACGGCGTAGGCGCCGAAGCCGAGCGCGACGGCCAGGAACCCGTACCGGACGAGCCTGCGGACCGGCGACCGCCGCGGCGCGGCCTCCGCGCTCTCGGGCTGCTCCACGGTGGTGCCCTGGCTCACAGCGGACGGACCCGCTCGGGCGGCTGCGGCAGCGCCGCACCCGCGGGCCGCCGCGGCGTCTTGGTGGCCACCCACAGGTACGTGGGCACCAGGGGCAGCAGCAGCCTGAGCACCTCGCGAGGAGTGCGGGCCAGCACGGTCTGCGCGATCCGCCCCAGAGCGCCCGGGAACAGCTCGCCCCCGGCGAACCGGCCCGGCGTGGCCAGCACCGGGAAGGTGTAGTCCCAGACGTGGAAGGCCCGCAGCATCCTGCGCAGCCCGCGCCGCGTCCTGAACCGCTCGTAGTAGTGGTCGGCCCGCCCGAACGCCCGCACGTAGCGGTCGGCCAGCGCGGGCGGCAGGTAGGACAGGAACGGCAGCTTGTAGTGGGGCTCCATGACGCCGAGCCGGTTGCCCAGCCCCAGGTAGAGGACCCCGTCGTCGGACAGCACCCGGTGCATCTCGGCCACCACGGCGTCGGGGTCGATCACGTGCTCGTAGATGTGGTTGAAGACCAGCACGTCGATCGACCCGTCGGGGAACGGCAGCGCGGTGCCGTCGCCGCACACGAACGCCACCCGCTCGCCGAACCGGTCGGCGGCCTTGCGCAGCCCCGGCACGTCGATGTCGATGCCCAGCGTGTGCTTCGCCCCGGCCTGCGCGAGCTCGTCGGCGATGAACCCCGCGGAGCAGCCCACGTCGCCCACCGTCAGCCCGCCGAGCGGCCCGCGGAAGTGCTCGAGCACCGCGATGATCTTCGCAGCCTTCCGCCGCCGTTTGCCCTCGTCGAGCATGGCTGACTGGAACTCCGAGTATTCGAGCTGCGCGACCCGTTGCTTACCCACGAGGACCCACAGTACCCAAATGGGCTTGGTACGGTGGCCGGCCTGGCACTGGTGGAGGCTCGCGTTCGTCGGCGGCGTCGTCTGGCTTTACCCCGCGAACCGCGCGTAGCCTGAGCGAATGCTCCGTCGCCTGCTGCGCGTCGTACTCGCCCTGATCGCCCTCGGCTTCCTGGGCTACGGGCTGGCCACGAACTGGGACGAGACCACCGGGGCGGTGGCGGCGATGTCGCCGTGGGCGGTGCTCGGGGCGTTCGCGGCGGTGCTGCTCGGCCAGTTCTTCATCCTGGTGGCCTGGCGGGAGATCCTGGCGGGGCTCGGCACGCGGGTGCCGCTGCGGATCGCCGGGCGGATCATGTTCGTGGGCCAGCTGGGCAAGTACATCCCGGGCGCCGTGTGGGCGTACGCGGCGATGATGGACCTCGGGCGCGACCACGGCAGCCCGCCGCGGCGCACGTTCGCGACGATCTCGCTGAGCCTGGTGATCAACCTCGGCGTCGCCGTCTCGATCGCCGCCGCGACGCTGGGCTCGCTGGAGGCGGTGCGCAAGGCCTGGTACCTCGTGCTGCTCGTGCCGTTGATCATCGTGTGCCTGCATCCCAAGGTGCTCACCTGGGGTCTCAACCTGGCGCTGCGCATCGCGCGCAAGGAGCCGCTGGAGAGCGTGCTGCCCGGCCGCACGGTGGTCGTCGCGGTGGCGTGGACCGCGCTCGGCTGGTTCGTGTACGGCCTGCACACGTGGCTGCTCACCGGCCGCTCCGACCTCTACCTCGTCGCGACCGGCGCGTACGCGTTCGCGTGGGCCACCGGGATCCTCACCATCGTCGTGCCCGCGGGGGTCGGCGTCCGGGAGGGCGCGCTGGTGCTGGTGCTCGGGCCGCTCATCGGCACCCCGGCGGCGCTCGCGGTGGCGATCGTGTCGCGGCTGGCGTTCACGCTGGCGGACGCGACGGCCGCGGGCATCTCGTTCGTGCTCGGCCGTCAGGCGGCCAGCAAGGTCCCCGCGTACGCCGACCAGAACGGCTCGGGGTCGACGGCCTTGACGCCCGACCGCAACCTCTCGGGCTCGCCCGAGGCGTAGAAGCGCTCGATCGCCGCGCGCAGCGCCCCGGCGTCACCCGGCTTGACCAGCAGCCCGTCCACGCCGTCGGTGACGTGGTCGGCGAGCGCGCCGACGCGGGTGGCGATCACCGGCACGCCGTGCTCGTGGCCGAGCCAGACGTTCTGGCTGGCGGTCGCGTTCCGGTACGGCAGCACGAGCGCGTCCGCCCGCGCGAACAGCCCCGGCACGTCCTCGGCCGCCACGTAGCCGGGCCGCAGTTCGACCCGGTCACCGAGGCCCAGCTCGGCGATCAGCGCCCGCGTCTCCTCCAGCCCGCCCCAGAACTCCCCCGCGACCGTCAGCGAGATCCCGTCGGGCAGCGCCCTGAGCAGCAGATCCAGCCCCTTGTACGGCCGCACGATGCCGAAGAACAGCAGCCGGCGATGGACCTGGGTGGACTTCTCGGCGTTGGTGGAGGGCAGGTGCGGCGGCAGCGCCGCCACGCTGACCGAGCTGCCCGTCAGGCCCCTGGCCAGCCCGGCCTGCTGCTCGGAGTGGGTCAGCACCCCGTCGACCCGCTTGAGCAGCGCCTTCATGAGCGGTTCGTCGTACGGCTTGCGCTCGTGGGGCAGCACGTTGTGACAGAGGGCAACAGTCCTGACTTTTCGCCCTATCCCGTACAAAATCCCCAAATATGCAGGGACCTGCACCGGGCTCAGCACGGCCAGCACCACGAGATCCGCCGACCTCAGCCGCCTCCCGGCGGACACCCACCCGTCGGGTCGCCGCCAGTCGAGCCTGCGCAGGGTCTTCGGGAAAGGCGTGCCCTCAGGCGCGGAGATCGTCTGCTGTCCCGGATAGAGGAACGACGGGTACTGCGCCCGCCACGACTCGATCACCACGTCGTGGCCCTGGGCCGCGAGCCGGTGCGCCAGCTCGGTGGTGTGCTGCGCCCCGCCCCCCTTGTACGGATAGGTGGGGCCGACGATCGCGATCCGCACGCGCTACTCCCCCCGCGACCGCACGATCAGGTCGGCGAGCAGCGCCACGGACCCGATCAGCATCCCGGAAAGGAAGATCATCACGGTGTTGGCCGGGAAGTAGAACGGGTGCTGGATCATGTCCCACAGACCCTTCACGAACCCGATGCCCACCAGCCACAGCGCGGGCGGCATGAGCACCTTGAGCGGGTTGAAGTACATGATCATCCGAAGCACCTGCAGGATGTAGCGGTACGCGTCGGACACGAAGCTGAACTTCGACTTCCCGGCCCGCTTGGCGTAGTCGATCGGCAGGTAGTAGATGTCGTGCTGGTTGGACAGGAACGACAGCGTGATCGTCGTCACACACGAGAACCCGGGCGGGAGCAGCCGCAGGTAGGGCTTGGCCACCGTCCTGCGGAAGGCCCGCAGCCCCGAGTTGAGGTCGGGGATCTTCTGCCCGGCCAGCTGCTCCGCCACCTTGCGGATCACCCACTTGGCGGGGACCCGCAGCAACTTGTGCGAGCCCTCCTCGCTGGTGCGCGCGCCGACCACCTGGTCGATCATCGGATCCTTCTCCAGGATCTGCACCAGCTCGGGGATGCGGTCGTTGGGGTAGGTCATGTCGGCGTCGGTCCAGACGACGATCTCGCCCCTGGCCTCCTGCGTCCCGATGCGCCGCACCGTGCCCGCGCCGCCGTTGCGGTGGAAGGCGCGGACGCGCAGGTGGGGATATTCGGGAGCGGCCTGCTTCAACTTGGCCAGCGTGCCGTCGGTCGAGCAGTCGTCCACGGCCACGAGCTCGTAGGTGTAGCCGCTCGAGTCCATGGCCCTCGTGATGCGCTTGACTTCATCGATGACGTGATTCTGCTCGTTGTAGCAGGGCAGGACGATGGTGACGTACGGCGCTTCTTCCACGGCAGGTCCACTCTTCGGGGTCTCTAGCGTGCTCACGGGCCTTGAGGGTACTCTGCCCAACTCAAAGCCGAGTCCACGCGCGCCCACTGGGAGCTCCCACTTCCAAGATCACCCGTTCCCCTCGGGGAGGGCCATCCAGGCGCCGATCCGCAGGGACCAGGTGCCGTTCGGGGCGTCCACGAGAGAGCGTTCGTCCTGGCGGGAGACCAGGGCCATGACCTGAGACGGACGTCCGTACGGCGCCACCTGGGCGGCGTCGGCGGCCAGCACGACGGGGACGCGGCCCACCGCGCGCACTCGCGCGATCAGCCGGCGCACCTGCGCCTCGGGGGCGGTGTCCGGGCCGTCGAGAGCCACCTTCGCCGCCGGGCGGTCGCACATGCCGCGGACGAGCTGGGTGAACCGATCACCGGTGACCCGCTCCACGATCAGCACCGACGCGTTGGGCGGGAACTTCGCGCACATCGCCGCCACCGCCGCCGCCTCGCCCCGCTCGACCGGCGTGAACGCCGTCCCGATCGAGGTGACGGCCGGCGGCACGAGGACGAGCAGCACGGCTAGTGCCATCCCCCACCGCCGCGCGCGGGGCCCGCGCGGCCAGGACGGGGGGTGTGCCCGGAGCAGGTCGCGCAGCCAGGCCAGGCCGTACATCGCGAGCAGGATCAGGCCCGGGATCACGATGGGGACCAGGCGGCGGGCGGCCCACGGGTGGTCGGGAGTGATCTCGGGGCGCAGGAGCGTGGTGACGGTGGTCCAGCCGACGACCGCGAGGGGCAGCAGCCACTCGAACGGCCCGCCGTCCCGCAGCAGCCTGCGCACCAGCACCGCCGCCGCGACCGTGGCCAGCAGCACCACTGGGAGGCCGACGTACCAGGTCACCCAGTGCAGGGAGTTCTCGAAGTAGAGCCGGGTGTCGTCCACGGGCAGGCCGTTGGCCTGCTGGGTCTGCGCGATCATCAGGGCCGTGCGCCGGTCGTCCTCCGTCACGGGCACGCGGGTCACGGTCTGGAACCACGGGCGCGCGTACAGGCCGGCCATGAGCAGCACGACCAGCCCGGCCCCGGCCGCGGGGACCCACGCCGGCCGCCGAATCCTGGCCAGCTGCGGGGCGGCGGCCGTGCCCACCGCGGTGAGCACGAGGACGGCGGCGCAGATGAGCAGCAGCGGCTTGACCGAACCCGACAGGTACTCGAGGTAGGGCCGGGAGAGCAGGTACGCCGCGAGCATCCCGGCGCCGGCGCCCGCCACCAGCCCGGCGAGCAGCGGCAGGCCCAGCGCCCCCTGCGGCCTGGCGAAGCGGCGCATCGCGATCAGCAGCCCCGCGAACGCCAGCACCGGCAGCACGTCGCGCAGCCCGTCGACCCGGACCAGCACGGCCAGCCCGAACGCCAGCCCCGCCAGCAGCCCGCGGCCCCGGCCCGGCCGGGCGAGCGCGTCGTGTGCCAGCGCCAGCCCGCCGAACAGCAGGATCAGCGACGGGATCTCGCTGAACGTACTGCGCGAGGTGTAGAGGATCGGCAGGCTCACCGCGAACACCGCCGCGCCCAGCACCGCCCACCGCGCACCCGCCAGCCGCGCCACCACGCCGGCCACCGTGAGCACGGCCAGGCCGCCCAGCACCGCCGGGATCGCGAAGGGCACCCCCAGCCAGTCGCCGACCGCGAACAGAATCGGCGGCCCCGGCATGAACTGCGGCACCACCGCCCCATTGACCTCGTAGAACCCGACGCTCTTGAAGATCAGCGACGGGTCCGCGCCGCCGAACGCCTCGGCCTGCGTAGGGATGGGCAGCGAGCCGTGGCCCGCGATCCAGGCCGCGTACTGCGCGTACGTGGCCGGGTCGCGCCTGACGACGAGCTGCTCGGTGTGCATGAGCGTGTTGAACACGCCGGACGCCACAGCCACCGCCACGACGCCCATGACCTGCCGGGACGTGGCCTCGACCACCTTGCCCAGCCGCCGGGTGCCGGCCCAGCAGAGCAGGGCGGCGGCGGGCAGCCCGATCAGCGCCGCGGGCAGCGGCGCGAAGTGGCCGAGCAGCAGCAGCGGCAGCCCCGCCAGCAGCCAGCCCGCCACGGCGAGCGCGGGCGCCACCGAGAGCACGGCGAGCATCCGCCCGGATCGGTCGAGTCCCATCGGTGAGCGAGCGTATCCAAACTGGAGGTCCCGGTGGGTTCCGCCACACGGCGCGCGATCTTGTCCCCGTCCGGCGCAACCGGGCAGACCTGGCGTGCGTACCCCCTATCGGCCGGTTGGCACGGGGTTCACTGAATGGCGGGTAGCGTACGTGGGCACTACGGGACATGCCGGAGAGACAGCGGGAGGACGTGCGGGTGATGGCGGAGACTCGCGCCGACGAGCCCGCGAAGGCCGCTCGCGGCAGCCTGGCGTGGGTCAGGGATCCGTCCCGGTGGAAGCCGCACGGGTGGTTCCTGGCGGTCCTCGCCCTCGGTACGGCCCTGCGCGCCCTGGCGATGCTGGGCTACCGGCCCGCCCTGTGGTTCCCCGACTCCTACACCTACATCGTCACCGTCTTCAAACCCCGCCCCGACCTGGTCCGCCCGGCGGGCTACTCGATGTTCCTGAAGCTGCTGGAGCCGTTCCACGGCTTCGGGATGGTCGCGGTCGCGCAGCACCTGCTCGGCCTGGCCACCGGCGTGCTGATCTACCGGGTCGCGCGAAGGGCGCCGAGGTGGGTGGCGACGCTGGCCACGGTGCCGGTGCTGCTCGACGCGTACCAGATCGAGCTGGAGCACCTGCTCGTCTCGGACACGCTCTTCATGTTCCTGGTCGTGGCGGCGGTGGCGCTGTGCGTGTCGGAGCGGCGGGCCCGGGCGGCGGGCGGGGTCGTCGCGATCGGCCTGCTGCTGGCCGCCGCCACCCTCACTCGGACCGTCGGCCAGCCCCTCATCGTGCTGCTGGCCGCCTGGTACGTGCTGCGCGGGCGCCTGCGGCTCGCCGGGCTGCTGCTGGCCACCGCCCTCGTGCCGATCATCGCGTACGGCGCCTGGTTCTACGCCACGTACCAGCGGGTCGGGCTCGTGGGGGCGAACGGCGTCTTCCTGTACGCCCGCACGATGTCGTTCGCCGACTGCGCCAGGATGGACCCGCCGCCGGACCTGCGGGTCCTGTGCGACCCGCGCCCCCCGGAGCGGCGGCCGCCGTCGCAGGAGTACATCTGGGCGAAGGACTCCCCGCTCGTGCTGCTGCCCGGCATCACGTTCACGAAGGAGACCGACGACCTGGCGGGCCGGTTCGCGACGCTGGCGATCGCCAGGCAGCCGCTCGACTACGCCGCCTCGGTGCTGTCCGAGCTGGGCCGCACGTTCACGTGGGGCCGCCCGGTCTACCCCGATCCGGAGATCTACGCCTACTACCAGTTCCCGGTGACGGAGCCGGGGCCACCTGGCCGCTATCCCGCGCAGGTCGGCGCCGACTATGCCAAGCTCTACGAGCGGGGTGCGATCGGCACCGAGATCGTCGAGCCCTACGCCGGCTGGCTGAGGGCCTACCAGAGCATGGTGCGGCTGCCCGGCCCGGTGTTCCTGGGGGTGCTGCTGGTGCCCCCGGTGGCGGCCGTCATCCGCAGGCGCAGACGTCCCGCGCCCTGGCTGGTGCCCTGGTCGGCGGCCGTGGTGCTGCTGGTCACACCGGCCGCGGCGGCGGAGTTCGACTACCGATACGTGTTGCCGGCCGTGCCCCTGGCCTGTTTGGCGGCGGCCCTGAGCATCAGGCCTGACGTGCGAAGACAGTGCGAAAGCAAGAAAGAGTTTGGCGATGATATTCCACGTAATGTCCAGCTCTGAGTATGCTTTGCCGCGGAAAAATCACGCCCGGGTCACGGTCGTTCCCCGCGGTCATGGCACCTGGCACGCCGTACGTGACCTCGTCTCGTGGCGCGAGGCGACGAAGCCAGCGCGTCAGGCGCGAGAAGTGAGGCTAGGGGACGTATGACTGACTACAGGAGCGTGCCCGTAGTCACCTCCGGGCAGGACTACCGGGCTGCCCCCACTCAGCCCGGCAGCAGGATGGCGCGCAGAGCGGCGGCCGCCGCGACTCCGCCGCCCCCGCCCGACGACCGGCCGCCGCGCGGCCACCGTGGCGGCGGCAGCGGCGGTGGCCAGAACAAGATGCGCGTCCTGGCCTGGGTCAGCATCGGCGTCACCACGCTCATGGTGGCCGGCGCGCTGACCGGCTACACGGTCTACCGCGACGCCTTCGGCAACATCAAGAAGAAGAGCGTCAACAGCGACATCATCAACCCCCGGCCCGTCGACACCGGCGCGCTCAACGTCCTGCTCGTCGGCTCCGACACCCGCGCGGGCAAGGACAACGCGCGGTACGGCCAGAAGCTCGCCAGGACGGCCGACGCGGGCGGCAAGCGCACCGACACGATCATCCTCATGCACATCTCGCCCAACCGGGACAAGGCACGGCTGATCAGCTTCCCGCGTGACTCGATGGTGCAGATCCCCAAGTGCAAGAACGAGACCACCAAGCAGGAGATGGCGCCGCGCCGGGACATGATCAACTCGGCGTACAACTCGGGTGGCATCGCCTGCACGATCTCCACGATCGAGACCCTCACCGGCATCCGCGTCAACCACTTCGTCGAGGTCGACTTCAGCGGCTTCAAGAACATCGTGGACGCGCTCGGCGGCATCGAGATCTGCCTGAAGTCCGGCGTCAACGACAAGAGCTCCAAGCTGGTCCTGCCGCCCGGCAAGAGTCTGCTCAACGGCGAGAAGGCCCTCGGCTACGTGCGCCTGCGCCACTACGGCGACGGCAGCGACATCCAGCGCATCAGGCGGCAGCAGATCTTCCTGAGCAAGGTCGTCGCCAAGGCCACCAGCAGCGAGCTGCTCACCGACGTCGGCAAGCTCCGCGACTTCATCGCGGCCGCCGCCGGGTCGGTCACCATGGACCCGGAACTGGCCAACGACACCGAGCAGCTCATCAACATCGCCTTGAGCGCCAAGGAGATGACGGCCGGCGGCGTCAAGTTCACGACGATCCCGTGGGGGCCCGACCCCGAGGACAAGAACCGCGTGGTCTGGAAGCAGCCCGACGCCAACGAGCTGTTCACCTCGATCAAGACCGACACCGAGGTCGCCACGCCGGCTCCGTCCGCCAGCGCCAGCACCGCCACCAAGCCCAAGGTCACGCTCAAGCCCGAGCAGGTGAAGGTCCAGGTCCTCAACGGCACCAAGACCGTCGGCAAGGCCCGCGAGGTCGCCGACCAGCTCGCCAAGGAGGGCTTCAACGTCACCGGCCTCGGCAACTTCGAGGCCGCCGACGGCAAGAGCCTGCCGAAGACCGAGGTCCACTACGCCAACGCCGTCGAGTCGGCGCCCGACCACGCCGGCACCCTGGCCGGGGCCGTCGTGCCCAAGCCCGCCCCGGCGGAGGGCAAGGTCGCGGTCACCAACCCGCAGCCGTACACACCGGTGACGCCCCCTGCGAAGACCCCGCCCAAGGGCACTCCGGTGATCCAGCTGGTGGTGGGCGAGGACTTCGACTCGGTCAAGGTGACCAAGCTGCCCGACAGCGTCAACAACAGCACGATCACCGCCTCCGAGCAGAAGAACGCCTGCACCTGACGAGCCTCCAAGTTCCCTGTGGAATCGGGCATTCTCGCTTCGCTCAAGGGACAGGAGGCGCGTGGGCGGGATAGTCTGTTGCGGGTCGGCGACGCAGCGCGACCCGGAGCCGAGAGGCCAACCGTTGGTCGTGCTGCCGTCGTGTTCCCCGGCCCCGAGCGAAGCTGAGCGACTCCCCTGTGTCTGACACCAGATTCTCCCCACCGGTCACGACTCCGCGGAGCCCCGAGGAGGAGACCGGCGGCCCCGCCCAGACGGGAGCCCGCTGGCCGCTGCCGGAGGAGGCGTTCTGGAGCGAGGAGGCCGATCCGCACTGGATGGCCCCGGGAGAGCTGACCGAGCCGCAACCCGCCGTCAAGGACGAGAAGCCCACGGCGAAGGGTCCGGCCGCGGCGGACGAGCCCCCGCAGGCGGCGGAGGAGCGGCGTCCCCGGCGGCGGCCCAAGGCCACGGCGGACGAGACGGCCCAGCAGCAGCCGGAGCCGAAGCAGGAGCCCCAGCCGCCCAAGCGCAAGCGCGACCCGTACCTCGACAACGTCAAGTTCGTGCTGATCGCGATGGTGGTCGTCGGCCACTCGCTGGTGCCGACGCTGTCGGCCGACTCCTCCAGGGCCCTGTACATCTTCATCTACACGTTCCACATGCCGCTGTTCGTGCTGATCAGTGGCTATTTGTCCAGAAATTTCTGGAACTCGAACGCCAAGACCAACAAACTGGTCGACACGTTCCTGGTCCCCTACGTGATCGTCGAGGTCGGCTACGCCCTGCTCCGCGTCTCGGTGGGCCAGAAGTGGAGCCTGACGATCATCGACCCGGCGTGGCTCAACTGGTACCTGCTGGCGCTGCTGTTCTGGCGGCTGTCCACACCGGTGTGGAAGCGGATGAAATATCCGGTGCCGGTCGCGATCGCGATCTACCTGTTCGCCGGGTTCTCGCAGATCGAGGGCGACTTCAGCATGGACCGCTTCTTCGGTCTCATGCCGTTCTTCGTGATCGGCCTGGTGATGCAGCCGGAGCACTTCGAGATGCTCAACCGGCGGTGGATCAAGATCGTGTCGGTGGTCACGGTCCTCGGCGCGGCGGCGGTCGCGATCTACGTCGCCCCCAAGGCGCCGCTCGACCCGTTCTACTTCAAGGCCAGCTTCCAGGACCTCGGCCTGTCGTGGTACATGGGCCTCGCCCTGCGCGCCGGGCTGCTGGTGTGCGCGCTGGCCATGTGCTTCGCCATCCTGGCGCTGGTGCCCCGGGGCGAGACGTGGTTCTCCGACCTCGGCACCCGCACGCTCTACTGCTACCTGCTGCATGGCATCCCCGTGCTGGTCGCCAAGGAGATGGGCTGGCTGGAGTTCCCGTGGCTGTTCGGGCCGCTCGGCGTGCTGGCGATCGCCTCCAGCGCCTTCGCGCTGGCGATCGTGCTGTGCCTGCCTGAGACCCGCACGGTCTTCAAGTGGGTGCTCGAACCCCGCCTGACCTGGCTCTATCGCCGGCCCTCACGAAGTTAAGCGACCGTTCTACCCACATTTACGCCTTTGACCTGGTAAGCGCGGAGCATCGACACATGCGCGCATGTGTCGCCACGACCGTCCATCATCCCGAGGACGCCCGGATCATGCACCGGCAGATCAGGGCGCTGCTCGACGCCGGCCACGAGGTCACCTACGTCGCACCGTTCACGTACTTCAACGTGACCCCCGCCATGGGGATCACCGCGATCGACGTGGCGCGGCACGCCTCGTACGGCAGGGCGCGCGCGGCGCTGAGACGCGGTGTGAAGGGCGCGGACCTGCTGATCGTGCACGAGCACCGGCTGCTGCGCGCGCTGCCCTACAGGCGCCCTCCGGTCGTCTGGGACATACGCGAAGAGGTCTCCCCCAGGCGGCTGGACCGCGCGGGGAGACGCCACCGCGTGATCACGCCCGCGGTGGTTCCCGAGGCGACCCTGGTGTCGCCCAGCCCGCCTCCTCCCGGCGACACCAGGGTCGTGCACATCGGCCGCCTCTCGGCCGAGCGCGGCGTGTCGGAGCTGATCGGGCTGGCCGAACGGCTGGTCCCGTACGGCGTCAGGCTCGACCTCATCGGCGCGGCGGCCCGGGACGTCCGCCCGCTGCTGCGCGACGCGCAGCGGGTCGGGCTGCTCGACTGGTTCGGGTACGTGCCCAACCGGCACGCGCTGCGCATGGCCGAGGGCGCGCTGGCCGGGCTTTCGCTGGCGGACGACACGGTGCGGACGGTGCCGACGAAGATCATGGACTACATGGGGCGCGGGCTGCCCGTCATCACGACTCCCCAGGGCTCGGCGCTGGTCGAGCGGACCGGGTGCGGGCTCGTGGTGCCGCTGGACGTGGACGCCGTGCTGAACGCCGTACTGGACCTGAAGGAGGACCCGGTGCGGCGGGCCCGGCTGGGCGCCCTGGGGCACGCGGAGGCACGCCTGCACCACCACTGGCCGGACCACGCGGCGGCCTTCGTGAACCGCGCCGAGTCCTGGGCCGGCCTCCCCGCCCACGCCCTGGCCGTCTGACCCACCTCCACCGGCACCCCTCATCGGACGGCCGCCCCTCCGAGAGCGCGGGCGGCGACACGCCGGGGGCCGGGGTGGACGGAAGGACATCGGGGGTGGGAATGGCGACACGACCGAGAGGTTGATGTACTGGGGCCATGGCAACGCATCTCATCCAGGGCCGGACGGTGGCCATGCCGGTGCGGGTGCGGGACGCGGAGGTGTGCAGCGCCTTCTACGCGGTGCGCGCCGACGCCGCCAGGGCGGTGATCGCGTACTCCGGACTCGACGTGGCCGAGATCATGCCCGGCAAGGCCGTCTGCGTGCTGCTGTTCGTGGACTACCGCGAGGGTGACCTGGACCCGTATCACGAGTTCGGCATGGCGTTCCTGGTGCGTCCCCCGGGCGTGTCCGGGTCCGGCGGCCTGTGGGACCTGCGCCAGGCCGGGGTGTTCGTGCACTGGCTGCCCGTGGACCAGCCGTTCACGCTGGAGGCCGGACGCACGCTGTGGGGGTTCCCGAAGGAGCTGGCGGACATCGAGCTGCGGCTCGGCACGCCGTACAAACGGTGCGTCCTGCGCAGGGACGGCAGGCTCGTGCTGGACATCCTGATCAAGCCGGGCGTGCCCGCGCCGGGCGCCACGGTGATGGCGCCGCTCGACGCCTACACGCACCGGGACGGGATCACGCGGCGCGTGCCCTGGTCCGTACGGGCCCGCGGCGCCCGGATCCGCCCCAGCGGCGCGCTGATCCGCCTGGGCAACCATCCCATCGCCAAGGAGCTGAGCGAGCTGGGGCTGCCCAGGCGGGCGATGTTCACCAGCACGATCTCGCGGGCCGAGATGACCTTCGGCGAGGCCGTCGAGGTCTGAGGCCCCGATGGCCCGCCGCGGGTCAGACGATCGGCGGGCGGCCCAGCTTGACCATGCGCCACGCCGTACGCCACGCCATGGGTCGCCGCTCCCCCGCAGGGGTGCGCAGGCCCTCGAAGAACCCGCTGAACCACGCCTTGAGCGCCGGCCCGGCCCCGCGCTCGCGCACGAGGGTGAGCACGACCCAGTTGGTGAGGTAGAAGAACGCCAGCGGCCACGGCAGGTTGCGCCGTGCCAGCCAGACGCGGTTGCGGGCGTTGAGCCGGTAGAACTCGACGTGCCGGGTCGGCGGGACCTGCGGGTGGTACATCACCGTCTCGGCGTCGTACTCGATCCGGTAGCCCTCGCCCAGGAGCCGCCAGGCCAGGTCGGTCTCCTCGTGGGCGTAGAAGAACCGCTCGGGCAGCCCGCCCACCTGGAGGAAGGCCGAGCGCCTGATGGCCGAGGCGCCGCCGAGGAACGTCGTGACCGGCGAGGAGCGCTGCGGGTCGCCCGCGCGCAGCCGGGGCACGTGGCGCCGCTGGCCGATGCCGCCGTCGGGGTCCATCACGCGGAAGGAGATCACCGCGAGGTCCGGCTCGGTGGCGAAGCGGTCGCGTACGTGCGCGACGACCTTCTGGTTGGCATACCAGCCGTCGTCGTCGAGGAACAGCACGACGTCTCCCGAGCACTCCTCCACGCCGCGGTTGCGGCCTGCGGGGATGCCCGTGTTCTGATCGAGCCGGATCGATTTCACGACCGCGGCCGACCCTTCGGGTGGCGTCGCCGACAATTCGGGCACATCTGCGCCGTTGCCGACGATCACCACCTCGACGTCGCCGTCGACCTGGTTGAGCGCGGACTCGACCGCCCGGTTCAGCTCCGCGACCCGGTTACCCATGGTGAGGATGACGCACGAGATCTTCAACGAATCACTGTCCTGACGCGTTGAGAACACGGGCGGAGCATTCTTTCATGATCACCGAGTCTGCTGGTCTGCATGTTTTGGAAAGGCTGGGGCTAAGCGTATCGGAACCAAGGATGAACCCCCACCGAACGGCGGACGTCCGATCTATACGACGGACGGGGAGCTCTTCCGGTTCCGACATCAGATCACGCCAGCCGCTTCGAGGCGATGATGCTTACCAAATGCAGGACAACCTGTAGGCATGCCGCTACGAAGCAGGCCACGATCAGGACCCGCGAGGCCGTCAGGTCACCGAGGAACAAGTCGACCACGGCGGCCACCAATGCCATGAGCGACAGCTCGATCGGCTGCACGATCCGGTGGAACTTCGTCGCCGACAGCACCCGCCGGCCCAGGCCCAGGAGCCCGGAGCGGAACTGCACCGCGGCCGCCTCCGTGGCGGCCTCCAGGCCGCCCTTGGCCCGCGCCACCTCCACCAGGTCCGTCTCGGCCTTGATGAGGATCGCGCCGAGCGCGGCGGCGAAGCCCAGCACGGTGTACCAGTCGGGCAGGACGGCCGACGCCCGCCAGCCCAGCCCGGCCAGCACCGCGGCCTCGCAGAAGTAGGCCCCGACCCGGTCTAGGTAGACCCCGACCAGCGAGGTCTTCCCCGTCCAGCGGGCCAGCTCGCCGTCGGAGCAGTCGAGCAGCAGGTAGACCTGCACCAGCAGGGCGGCGCCCACGGCGGCCCACAGGCCCGGCAGGGCGAGCACGACCCCGGCCAGGGCCCCGGCCACCGTCATCACCCAGGTGAGCTGGTTGGGCGTGACGGACGTCCTGGCGAACAGCCAGGTGACGTAGATGGACAGCTGGCGCATGTAGAGCACGCCGGCCCAGTGCTCGCCGTTCCTGCGCTCGAGGTGGCCGGCGGGCTGTGCGACCCGCCGGATCTCAGCTACCGAAGGCCCGGACATAGTCCCCCACCCGATCGTGGATCTCGGAGTCCTGCATGCGCAGGTGCTCCAGGATCGTGTAGCGGCCGGGGCGGGTGGCCGGGGCCAGGGCGACGGCCTCGGCGAACTGCTGGCCGGTCAGCCCGATGTCGGCGGGCACGACGGGCAGCTTGTGCCGGCGCAGGCAGTCGACCACCTGCGTGACCCGGGCCTCGTCCTCCCTCAGGAAGAAGCAGAAGGCGGCGCCGATCCCGGCGAGCTCGCCGTGGTTGGAGGTGCCGGGGAATAGCTGGTCCACGGCATGCATGATCTCATGATCTCCGCCACTGGCAGGCCGGGACGAGCCCGCGACCACCATGGACATGCCGGACAGGATGAGGGACTCGGCCAGCACGGTCAGGAACGCGTCGGACTCGATGGAGTCGCCGCGGCCGATGAGAGCCTCCGCGGCCGTGCGGGCCATGGAGCAGGCCAGCCCGTCGATGGGCTCGCCGCGCTCGGTGTTGCCGAGCTGCCAGTCCTCGATGGCCGACAGGTTGCTCACCACGTCGCCCACGCCCGCCCTGACCAGCGACTCCGGCGCGTTGTGCACGAAGTCGAGGTCGACCAGGATGGCCAGCGGCATCGGCACCCCGAACGAGCCCTTGCCGCCCTCGTAGACCAGGGAGGCCGTGGGCGAGCAGATGCCGTCGTGGGAGAGGTTGGTGGCCACCGCGACCATCGGGATGCCGGCGAGCGAGGCGGCGTACTTGGTGGCGTCGATGGTCTTGCCGCCGCCGACGCCCACCACCACCTCGTAGGCGGCCTTGCGCAGGTCGGCGCCGAGCGAGACGGCCGCGTCGACCGAGCCGTCGGCCACCCGGAACACCTCGGCCTCGCCCAGCTGGGGTGTGATCAAGCTCTCGATGTGGTCGCCCTGACCGCGGCCGACGGCCACCGCGACCCTGCCGGAGGTGGCCACCCGGCTGTCGGCCAGCAGGGCGCCGAGCTCGGCCACCGCGCCCCGCCTGACCTGCATGGTCAGCGGCGCCGGCAGCATCCTCGCTAGAAGCGGCATGCGCGCCCCCTCAGTAGCGGACGGCTATGGTACGAGCCTTCGCCAGGTCGTCGTGGTTGTCCACCTCGACCCAGTCGACCTCGCCGATGGGCGCGGCGTGGATGACCTCGCCGCGCTCGACCATCTCCTGGTAACCGTCCTCGTAGTAGAGCTGGGGGTCACGCTCGAAGGTCGTCTTGAGCGCGTCGGCCAGCAGGTCTGCCGCGCCGGGCCGGATGAGGGTGGCGCCGATGTACTCGCCGTACGCCTCGGCCGGGTCCATCAGCTTGGTGATGCGCCGCAGCGAGCCCTCCGGCGAGAGCGTGACCTTCATCTCCTCGTCGGCGAGCTTCTTGACGTTGTCGACGGCCAGCAGGATGTCGCTCGTCTCAGGAGCGGACAGCAGCGTCTTCTCGACCGAGACCGGGTGCACGGTGTCGCCGTTGACCAGCAGCACGCCCTGGGAGAAGTAGTCGCGGGCGCACCACAGGGAGTAGGCGTTGTTCCACTCCTCGGCCTTGTCGTTGTGGACGAGGGTCAGCTTGACGCCGTGCCGCTGCTCCAGGGCCTCCTTGCGGTCGTGTACGGCCTGCGCCGCGTAACCGACGACGACCACGACCTCCCGCAGATCCACCTCGGCGAGGTTGCGCAGGGAGATGTCCATGATCGTGGTTTCGCCGTCGACCGGCACGAGCGCCTTCGGCAGCGTGTCGGTGTACGGCCGCAGACGTCGTCCGGCTCCAGCGGCCAGAACCATTCCCAGCAACGTGCACTCCTCAGTCGAGCATGTCTTCGTGAGCCCAAAGAGTATTCGTCTTTGGGCCCTGAGCGGGTAATCCGGCGTTAGTCTTGCGTTCCCATATCAGGCGTTTCCACCCCGGAACGGGGCGCGGCGAGCCAGCAGGTGAGGCTCTCCCAGCCGAAGAACGCCCACAGATAGAGCGCGAGCAGCAGATAACCGCCGGTCAGCCAGCCCGTGAGGGCGACCAGCGAGACCACCATCATCCGGCCGTCCCAGCCGAGGCCGAACGTGGACAGCCACGCCGGTGCGTACACGCGCTGCCGCAGCCGGTAAACAAGATCATAGTGGTGGAACGCCAGCGCGCCGAGCAGCAGGAAGATCACCACGGGGTGCACCTGGTGGGCGAACCCGCACGCCGCGACGAAGGTGTACTCGATGAGCCGCAGGATCGGCGGGACCAGCCAGTCGAACCTGCCGTCGTGCGCGTGCGTGCTGCCGGGACCGGCCAGCAGCAGCGTCACGGCGGGCGCGAACACCGCGAGCCCGTCCGTGCCCGCCACGCCGAGCAGCAGCAGCACGCCCGTGACGAACGTGCCCGCGATCACCGGCGGCAGGGGCGGGAGCTGCCCGGCCACGAGCAGGCCCATGGCGCGCGAGAGCGGGCCGTCGTCGCGGTAGGCCACGACCGTGCTGCGGGGGACGGGAGTCATGTGGACCGAAATCACCGTGCCGACCTCGCGATCCGTCCGGCGAGCTGATAGAGGGCCGCCACGCCGCCCCAGCAGAGCAGGGACAGGAACGTCACTCTGGCGTTCCAGACCGCGGCGGTGACGGCGATCAGCGCGGTGCGCTCGCCGATGGGCAGCACGACGCTCTTCTTGAGCCAGCGGGCGATCGCGTCGCGCTCCAGGCGCTGGGCGATCCCGAGCACGCCCCGTGCCCGGCTGCCGTCGGCCGACTCCAGGAGGGAGCGCGCTGGGCGCCCCCACTGAGCGCCGACCCGGGCGGCGTCGACGAGGGCCCCGGCGTACGTCTGGTCGATGGCGTGCCGTGCGACCTGGAGAATCATGGCGGCCACGGCGAGCTGCCAGATGCCGGCGCCCGCGAAGCCCAGGGCCAGGCCGACGTAGACGACGTACTCCTTCAGCCGGTCGGCCATGCCGTCGGCCCACGCCCCCAGCGGCGAGAACGTACGCGTGTAGCGGGCCAGCTGCCCGTCGAGGCAGTCGAGCGCGAACGACAGGTAGAACAGCAGCGCCCCCGCCAGCCGCCCGCCCTGGGTGCCCTCCGAGAACCAGACGGCCGCCAGCGCGGCCAGCCCGATCGAGGCGCCGGTGACGGTGTTGGGGGCCAGCTTGAGCAGGACCGCCGGCTTGATCAGGTGGCGCGTCCAGGTGGAGACGAAGAAGGTGGCGAAGAAGCCGTCGTCCGCCTTGATGGACAGGTCGAGCCTGACCTTGGCCTCGTCCACCTCGGCCAGCCTGGCGACGGCGGCGTCGGCGGCGTTCTGGCCGGTCACCCGGTCGGCGTGCAGCGGCCCGATCCCGGCCGCCCGCACCGACACGCCCGACCTGACCAGCCCGACCAGCAGCAGGTCGACGGCCTCGACGGGGGTGACCGGGCCCAGCTTGCCGGTGTCGGCCAGCTCGGCCAGCTCCTCCGCGATGTCCGCCAGCGCGCCCAGGTCGGCCTCGCCCGCCTTCAGCACGCCCCTGAACGTGGCGTTGGCCTCGGGGACCACGTGGAACGAGCTGCCCGCGGCGACAATCTTGCCGCCTTCGACGCGGACGGGCGGCCGCATGGGCGTCGCGGCGGCGTCATAGGAGACCAGGGCCCCGCTGCCGCGCGCGGGGTGGTCGAGCAGCAGCGCCAGCGCCTCGGTGTGCGCCACCAGGTCGGCGGGGAGCACGGCGACCGCGCCCGTCGAGATCCGGGCGATCTTGGCGACGCCTCTGAGGTCGGCTCCGAGGCCGCCACCCGGCGTCACCACCTGGATCTCCCGCACGGGCAGCGTGGCGAGCTGGTCGGTGACGCGGTCGAGCAGGGTGCCATCGGAGCCGGAGAGCTTGCATGCCGGGGTCGTGGCGAGCAGGACGACCGAGGTGGCCGTGGTCTCGCGGGTCAATGAGTCGGGCAAAGCGCAGGTCTCCTCCCGGTCGCGCGGGAGCCGCGTGGCTTGGGGGTGCGTAGGCACAGCGTAGCGACAGGTCAAGGCGTAATCACGGAACAGGACCGTTACGCTGCCGATATGGATTCACGGTTGCGGTCGGTCGGGGTGCTTCTCGCGGGCGGCGTGGGGCAGCGAATCGGGCAGGAGAGGCCAAAGCAGCTCATCGAGGTCGCCGGAAAGCCCATCATCGAGCACTCGCTGGCGGTCTTCCAGAACGCGCCGGAGATCGACGAGATCGTGGTGCTGATGACGCCCGGCTACACCGACCGGGTCCGCGAGATCGTGGACAAGGGCGGCTACGACAAGGTCAGCAAGGTCGTGGAGGGTGGCGCGAGCCGTACCGAGAGCACATGGCTGGCCCTGGGGGCGCTGGGCACCGAGGAGTGCAACGTGCTGCTGCACGACGCCGTACGCCCGCTCGTGGAGCCCCGGATCATCACCGAGTGCGTCAAGGCGCTGGAGACCCATTCGGCCGTCAACGTGGCGATCCCGAGCTCCGACACGGTCTTCGTGGCCGTGCCCGGCCCCGGTGGCGAGGTGATCGGCGACGTGCTGGACAGGTCGGTGCTTCGGCGCAGCCAGACGCCGCAGTGCTTCCGGCTCTCGGTGATCCGCGAGGCGTACGAGCGGGCGCTGGCCGACCCCGGGTTCGCCCGCCGCCCGGCCACCGACGACTGCGGCGTGGTGCTGCGTTACCTGCCCGACGTGCCGATCCACCTCGTGCCGGGCAGCGAGCACAACATCAAGGTCACCCACCCCCTCGACCTGCGGATCGCCGAGCTGCTCTTCCAGCTCGCCGCAACCCCGTCGATCTCCGACTTGCCCAGATAGGTCACAGACGTTCGCGTGGATGCCCCTTGACCTGAGAGTTGTTACCGTGTGATCACATGAGGAGACTCATCGTGATCGCGGCCCTGCTCGGCTGCTACCCCACCCTGCTGTTGTCGGCCCTCTGGCCCGCGCCGGCGGTGTTCGGAGCGGTCGCCGCGCTCTCCTACGCGGTGGAGTACGCGGCCTCACGCGCCGCCAGACCCCTGCCCGAGCTGCTCGGCAGGGTGCACCTCGGGGTCACGCTGCGTTTCGCCGCCAGGGAGACCATGGCGCTGCTGCTGGTGGCGCGGATAGCGGGGGTGGACTCGCCGTGGTTCGTGGCGCTGGCGTCGGGCATCTTCGCGATCCACGTGGTGCGGGCCGGGCACACGGCCCTGGCGCTGCGGCTCAAGGGGATGCTCAGCCGAATGCCGCTGACCACCCGCAACCTCGACGTCTCGGCGCTGCGCATCCCGAAGATGCCTCCTCCGTTCCTGCGTGACAGCCGCAGCGTGCGCTTCCTCTACCTGGACGCGCTGCCGGTGGTCGGCGCGGCCGTCGGCGCCGTGCCCGCCGCGATCGGCGCCGGTCTGGCGGTCCTGCTGGGCACCGCCGGGGCGCTCGCGCTCATCCCGTACGTGCGCCGTGCCACGCCGCTCACCGACAAGGCCAGGGTGCTGGCCGTCGTGGGCGAGCAGGTCGAGAAGTACCGGCCCGAGGTCATCCTCTACTTCTCCGGCGCCACCGCGGCCGCCTACCAGGCCAGGATGTGGCTGCCCACGCTGGAGCGCATCGGCCGGCGCGCCATCGTCGTGCTGCGCGAGCGCGGCATGGCCAACCACCTCGACGCGACCACGCTGCCGATGCTGTGCATCCCGTCGGCGGCCGACCTGATGAGCTTCCGCGCCCTGTCCAGCGCCAAGCTCTGCCTGTATGTCTCCAACGTCGGCAGGAACGTCCACATGCTGCGCATCCCGACCCTGCGCAGCGCGTTCCTCAACCACGGCGACAGCGACAAGGAGGCGTCGTTCAACCCGTTCTCCCGGGTGTACGACGAGGTGTGGGTGGCCGGTCCCGCGGGCCGCGACCGCTACCGCCGGGCCAGGGTGGGCGTCAGGGACGAGAGCATCCACGAGGTCGGCCGGCCGCAGCTCGAAGGCATCTCGACGGAGGGGCCGCAACTGCCGTACCGCACCGTCCTGTACGCCCCCACCTGGGAGGGCTGGAACGACGACCTGTTCCACACGTCGTTGATCATGATGGGCCCGCGCATCGTGCGGGCGCTGCTCGACCACCGGCCGCGCGTGCGCGTGATCTACAAGCCGCACCCGCTGACCGGCCACCGCGACCGGAGCGCCACCCGCGCGCACCGGAAGATCGTAACCATGATCGAGGCGGCCGAGCTGGCCAAGTCGAAGGCCAGGCACCCGTCGCGGGCGACCGGGGAGACGCCGCGGATCGAGCACCAGATCGTCACCGGCCCCGAGCCGCACCTGTACGACTGCTTCAACCAGTGCGACCTGCTGATCAGCGACATCTCCAGCGTCGTGGCCGACTTCCTGGCCAGCGAGAAGCCGTACGCGGTGACGAACGTCGCCGGCCTGGACGAGCGCGCCTTCCACGAGCGCTACCCGAGCACCGAGGCGGGCGTGCTGATCGGGGAGGACCTGGCCGGGCTCGCGGAGTTCCTCGACGGGGAGGACACGCTGGCCCGGGCCAGGATCAAGCTCAGGAGCTATCTGTTCGGGGCGGAGTATCCGGACGCGCTGACCCGCTTCGACGCCGCCGTCGAGCGGGTCTTCGCCGGGTCATGACCGGGGCGGCCTGGCCAGCTTCTTCGGGCTGGTGAGGAAGCCCCAGCCCCAGGAGCAGTGCATGGCGGCGTACACGATCGGCAGCCGCAGCCGCGCGCTCGGGGACAGCCCGCTGCCCGTCACCGCGGAGCCCGCCACGATGGCGAGCGCGTAGCCGCCGGGGACGATGAGCGCCCAGGGGAAGAACGGCGAGACGACCAGCCCCAGCAGCATGGCCAGCACCGCGGTGGGCGGGGCCAGATAGCGCAGGTTGATCGTGCCCTCGTGGGTGCGCGCGACCACGCGCCGCCACCTGCCGTAGTGGAAGTACTGCTTGGCCAGAGCCTTGACGTTGGGGCGGGGGCGGTAGGAGACCCGCATGCGCGGCTGGAACCAGACCAGGCCGCCGCTCTCGCGGATGCGGTGGTTCATCTCCCAGTCCTGCGCCCGCTGGAAGTGCTCGTCGTAGCCGCCCACCCGGTCGAGCGCCGAGCGGCGGAAGACGCCCAGGTAGACGGTGTCGGCGGGACCCGCGGTGCCGCCCACGTGGAAGGCGGCGGCGCCCACCCCGATCTTGGACGTCATGGCGCAGGCGACGGCCTGCTCGAACGGCGTGATGCCCTCGGCCGCCATGACGCCGCCCACGTTGTCGGCGCCGGTCTCGGCCAGCGTCTCGACGGCGACGCGCAGGTAGTCGGGGGGCAGCATGGCGTGCCCGTCGACCCGGGCGATGATGCCGTTGCGCGCGGCGGCGATGGCGGCATTGAGGGCGTTGGGGGTGCGGCCCGTCGGATTGGGCACGACCGTCACCCGCGGGTCGGCCGCCGCTATGGCGTCGGCGACCTCCTGGGTGCGGTCCTGGGACGGACCCACGGCGAGCACGACTTCGATCTCACCTGGGTAGCTCTGGGCGAGGACCTGGTCGACGGCCTCGCGAAGGTGCCGCTCCTCGTTGAGGACCGGCATGACGACGGAGATGGGGGGCCAGGCGCGCGTCTCCGCGGGGGCCTGCGGCGAGTCGGGGAACTGCTTCATGGCGGGGCTCACGCTACTGTACGACCAGGGGAGTCGGGCAATCGAAAGCCTGATCCTCCGGGTGACAAAAGGGGGACGGGATGCGCGACCCGGGCGAGGAGGACGGCGGTGTGCTCGTGGGCGGCGACGCCTACGGCGGCGTCAAGCTCGCGCCCACGCGTCCCCGCAGGCCGCTCAGGAGCGCCAAGGCCCGCCGTCGCAACATTCTCGTCGCCGGGCTCCTGTCCACCGGGGTCCTGGTCGCCACCGGCGTGGTGTGGGCGACCCCGCGCCAGATCGGCACCGTCGACGCCGGGGTGACCGTGCCGGCGGCCCGCGGCGCCGAGAACATCCTGCTGGTCGGCGTCGACAAGCGCGACGACCTCACCCGCCAGCAGCAAAATCGGCTCAAGCTGGGCCGCGAGTCCGGCCAGCGCACCGACACCATCATGGTCATCCACCTGTCGGAGGACCACAGGCGGGTCACCGTGGTGAGCCTGCCGCGCGACACCTGGACGACGATCCCCGGCAAGGGCGACCACAAGATCAATTCGGCGTACCAGTTCGGCGGACCCAAGCTCACCAAGGAGACCGTCGAGGCCGCCACCGGGCTGCAGATCAACCGCTACATCGAGGTCAACATCCTCGGCTTCATCGACGTCGTCGACTCCCTCGGCGGCGTCACGGTCTGCACGCCCGTGCCGATCAACGACCCCAAGACCGGGCTCAACCTGCCCGCCGGCACCCACCAGCTCCAGGGCGTGCAGGCGCTCGGCTACGCCCGCACCCGTGCCACCGCGCGCTCCGACCTCGACCGCATCGACCGGCAGCAGCAGGTCATCTCGGCCCTGCTCAACCGGGCGCTCAGCGCCGACACCCTGGCCAACCCGGCCAAGCTGGCCTCGTTCGTCAACTCCACGCTGAGCACGGTCAAGGTCGATCCCGACGACGGGCTCCTCGGCCTGGCCACCCAGCTGCGGGACGTCTCCCTCGACGACGTGCGCTTCGCCGAGGTGCCGCTGTCCAACGTCGACTTCAAGGCGCCCACGGGCGAGTCCGCGGTCCTGTGGGACAAGCCGGCCGCCCGCGACATGTTCGCGAAGATCAACGCGGACCAGGACCTGACCAAGCCCGCCGTCTCCCCCTCGCCCACTCCTTCGGTGAAGCCGTCGGCCATTCCGCCCGGCAGCATCACAGTCAAGGTCAAGAACGGCACGCTCATCACGGGTCTCGGCGCCCGCACCAAGGAGGGCCTGGTCGCGTACGGCTTCAAGGTCCCCGGCCAGCCCGGCAACACGACCAAGAAGGACTACAAGAAGACGGTCATCCATTACGGCGCGGGCCACGAGGACGAGGCGAAGGTCGTGGCCGCCGCCATCCCGGGAGCCGAGCTCGACAAGGCCGACGTCAAGGGCGTCGAAGTGATCATCGGCAGCGATCAGCCGAAGATCGCGAAATCCAAGTCGACTTCCATGCCCTCAGCGAAACCGAGTGTTACTCCGACCACCAAAACGGCAATGCAGAACATATGTAAGAAACAGTAATAACAGTCGGCGGTTCGGCAGGTGAAGACCTCATGGTGGTCAGGTCGTGGCGGGAGGACCCCTGTACGGTGCTGCACGTCGTGGGCGACCTCGACGTGGCAGGCGCTCCCCGGCTGCGGGACGAGCTCGAACAGGCCATCGCCGCCGCCGACCCGCTCAACCTCGTCGTCGACCTGACCGAGGTGCCGTTCTGCGACTCGGTGGGCCTCGGCGTGCTGGTGGCCACGCTCAACCACGTCCGGCGCGTGAACGGCCGCCTGATCCTGGTGCTCGCCCCCGGCATGATCCGCCACCTGCTGACGATCACCAACCTCGACCGGCACTTCGAGACGCGCGAATCCCTCGGCGAGGCGCGCTCGGCCTTCGGCAGCGCCGCCTGACCTTGAGCGGGACCCGCTCGGGACGGTCTGACTGATCGCTTCCGTGCGAGAACATGGTCATGTCATCACGGGCACCCCTCGCCACGGCCGCGGCCGGGGAGAGCCCCTCAGCTGTGGAGGCCTTCACGTTGTTCGACCAGTTCCCCGAGCCGGGGCGCTCCCAGCTCGCGGCCGCCTTCGACGAGGGCAGGACCCGGCCTGAGTGGTGTTTCGTGGAGGGGCAGGCCCGCCTGGCGTTCTGGGCGCCCTTCCCCGGCGCGGAGCCGGTGACCATCTGGCAGTTCGACCCGGGCCCCGACCCGGTCGCCGCCGCGGAGCTGCTGCGCGGCAGCCTGCGCACGATGGGACTGAGCAAGATAATCCACGACATCTCGCTCAAACCGGGGCTCGACCCCGTGGTCGACCGCGCCGTCGAGCACGAGGCCCTGACCCTGGCGGGGTTCGTCATGGAGGTCGAGCGGCTGGTGCTCGAATGGGTGGCGGGCAGCGACGTCCCGGTCGATCCCGGCCGCCTGACGTATCGCCCCGCGCGCCGCATGGACAGCGCCGAGGTGATCGACATCCTCGTGCGCATCTCGGAGGGCTCGCTCGACCACGACACGCGGATCGAGGTGGCCACGTCGGGGGCCGGGCGCGAGGCGCGGTGGATGTACGACGACCTGGTCAACCGCAAGGGCAAGCCCGACTGGTTCGTGATCGGCTACCTGGGCGACTCCCCCGTCGGCCTGGTGGCCCCCGACGACCACTCGATCGCGTACATCGGCGTGGTGCCCGAGCACCGCGGCCACGGCTACGTCGACGACCTGCTGGCCAAGGGCACCCGCACGCTGGCCGAGGCGGGGCTGCAGCGCATCGTCGCCGTCACGGACGTGGCGAACGTCCCGACTGCCGACGCCTTCCTGCGTGCTGAATACTCGGAGGTCGGCCGGTTGTTCCGCTATTACTGGAGGGCATCGTGAGACTCGGAGTCATGTTCGACCGGGAGCTTCCTCCCGAGCAGTTGATCCCGTTCGCCAAGGCGCTCGACGAGACGTCCGTGGACGACCTCTGGGTGGTGGAGGACCTGGGCTGGACCGGTGGCGTCTCGTCGGCCGCCACGGCGCTCGCCGTCACGTCCCGGCTGCGGGTCGGCATCGGCATCACGCCCGCTCCCCTGCGCAACCCGATGCTGCTCGCGATGGAGCTGGCCAACCTGGCCAGGGTGCATCCCGGGCGGCTGGCCGCCGGCATCGGGCACGGCGTGGGCGACTGGATGCGCCAGGTGGGCGCCGCCCCGTCGTCGCCGCTGGCGCTCCTGGAGGAGACGATCACGTCCGTACGCGCGCTGCTGCGCGGCGAGACGGTCACCCTGCACGGCAAGTCCGTCCACCTGGACGGGGTGTCCCTGGTGCACCCGCCCGCCTCGCCCCCGCCCGTGCTGGCCGGGGTGAAGGGGCCGCGCTCGCTGGCCCTGTCGGGCCGGGTCGCCCAGGGGACGATCATCCCCGAGGGGGTCGGGCCCGCGCAGCTGCCCGGGATCCTGGACCAGATCGGGGGCTCGGCTGATCACGAGCTCGTGGTCTTCTCCTTCCTGAACACCGAGAGCGAGGTCCCGGAGAGCGCCGGTGCCATGTTGGAGGGGCAGGCCGGGTTCCTCGGGGTCGCGCCCGAGGAGGTGGCGATGGCGTCGGGGTCTCCTGAGGCCGCGGCCGAGCATGTCAAGGCGCTGTGGGCGGCCGGGGCCGCCACGGTGGCGGTGCGGCCGCTGGGTTCGGACCCGCTGCGGCACGTCACGGCCCTGCTGTCGGCCCTCTGACCCTCGTTCTCCGGCCTGGTGCTCGTTCTCGGGCCTGACGGTCATTCTCCGGCCTGACGGTCGTTCCTGGCCGAAAGGCCGATGGCGGGGCGGGCGCGTTCGGCCGGATGGTCGATGGCGGGCGGCGGGCGATCGGCCACGATCGTCGTCATGAGCATCTCCATGAGGCGAGTCGTGGCGACAGGGGCGACGTTGGCGGCGGCGCTGGCGTTGACCGGGTGCAAGGTGGACCTGGACGCCGAAGAGGTCCACACCGCGCAGGCGTTCCCGTTCACGGGCACCGCGCTGAAGATCAGCGCCTCCCTGGGCGGCGTGCGCGTCCTGCAGGGCACCGGGGGCCGCGTCGAGGTGGAGCGGTGGGTACGCGGCAAGGCCGCCGACGACGGCAACGCCACCTGGTCCCTGCGGGACGGCACCCTTCGTCTGAGCGCGAACTGCAGCATGGTCTTCGGCGACTGCGGCGCCCGCTACCACGTCAAGGTCCCGCCCGGCGTGCCGCTGTCGATCGAGGCCGACGACGGCGTCATCCTGAACGGCCTCACCCAGGACGTCGACGCGGCCAGCCGGGACCGCATCCAGGTGTCAGGCGCCGCGGGCAAGCTGCGGCTGCGCAGCGAGGGCCCGATCACGGGCGAAGGGCTGAAGTCGCCGAGCGTCAGGTGCCGGACGTCGGACGGCGCGATCGACGTGTCGTTCGCCAGCCCGCCCGCCGCCCTCGACCTGCGCTCCAGCGACGGCCGGGTAACCGCCACCGTGCCCAGAGCGGCCTACGCGATCACGGCCCGCAGCACGGACGGCACCGAACGCTCGGAGCTCAAGCACGACGCCAAGAGCCCCAACACCATCAAGGCCCTGAGTGGCTCCGGGGACGTCCGCATCCTCCAGGCCCGCTGACCCACCGTTTACTGCCAGATGGCGGCGTACAGCCCGTTCTCGGCGTTCACCTGGACCGGGACCAGCCCCTTGGTCCTGAGGTCGTCGAAGCGCTTCTGGTAGCCGGAGGAGGTCATGTCGATGTAGTGGGCCCAGGACTTGTCGCCGTCCTTGCGCCACACCGCCGTGTACGTCCCGTCGGGCGCCACGGCCACCTTGACCGGCCGGAACCCCTGCTTCTTCTTGGCGTAGAACGCGGCCTCGTGCTGCTGCCTGGACTTCCCGTACGTGTAGTACCAGGCCCCGCCCGTGTTGACCGTCCACACGCCCACGTACCGCAGGTCGTCCGGGGTGCCGTACACGTCGACCGAGGTCAGTGCGAGCCCCTGGACGGTGGCCCGCTTGTTGGCGGCGGCGAACTGGGCGGGGGTGAGGTTCGACCTGGCGAAGAACTTCCCGCGCCGCTTCTCGAAGACGGCCGTGAACACCGGCGCGTCGCTCGGCCCGGTGGCGGAGACGGAGACCGGCTGCGCCCCCTCCTTCAGCCCCTGGTCGAACCGCTGCTGGTACTCCTCGGCCGACATACCCTGCCAGAGGCCCCAATTGGCCGGCGATCCGCCCTTGACCCACACGGCCGCGTACCGCTCCCCGTCGGAGACGTTCACCGTGATCGGCCGGAAGCCCTGAGCTCTGAGCTGCTTGACCCTCGCCACGCTCTGCTCGGCGGTGAGGCCGTGGTAGGCGACCCAGGCCGGACGCGCCTGCGCGCCGGCCGCGGGCGCCACCACGGCCACCGGGACCGTCATTCCGATCAGCAAGGCCGCGATCTTGCTCGCGCTCCGCATGACCCTCCCATGCAGGATTCTTTACGAGTTCGTGGGATTGCGGCCCGACCCTAACAGCCTTTACTGACCAACCGCTTACAGCTCCGATCAGCCGACCTTCTCGAACGGGGTCGGCGTCTGGCCCGTCCAGCGGAAGAGCTGGGCGTGACCGGTGTACTTGCTGACCCCGCCCTCCGTGACGGTCCCGGACTTGGACACGTAGTAGCGCCCCCCGCCGAGCGAGATCAGGCCGTACTCGCCGCCGAATTCCCAGCCCCTGACCCCGGTGGCCTCGTGCTGGAGCCCGCCCGGCGCCAGCGCGAGCAGCCGGCCCCGCTCGGGCTGCGGCTGGCCGACGATGTCGCCCTCCCTGGGCCGCTCGCGGCCGTCCACCATGAAGAACGAGTAGTTGGGGAACTGCGGCTTCTTGCCCTTGTACACGGCCATCATCCAGTTGCCCGTGAAGTCGTCGTACTCGAGGTTCTGCACGCCGTAGGTGGTGTTGCCGGTGTAGGCGAAGTACTTGCCGTCGACCTGCTCCGGGCCGCTCTTGTGCGGGTCGCTCTCGGTGAGCGGCTTCTCGTACTTCTTCCACCGCTCGATGTCGTACTGGAGGAGGACCTGGTGGTCGTTGTCGTTGCGCGTGGTGTTGGAGTAGATCCCGTACGCCACGGTCAGCAGCTGCTTGCCGTGCTTCTTCCCGAACTCGGGGCCGAAGGACACGCCGTCGATGCCGCTGCAGCCGTACCGGTGGTCGGGGGTGTTGCCCACGTTGCCGTCGAACTTGCCGTCGCCGTTCATGTCGGCGGTGTAGTCGGCGACGACCTCCTTGAGGTAGACCGTCTTGACGACGTCACTGGTCTGGGCGTCCATGCCCATGCTGGTGATGCGGTCGACGTCGAAGATCGCGATGTAGAACGACTCCTGCTCCTTGTACTCGAGGGAGCCGTACACCCGGCCGTCCTTGGCGTTGAAGTCCAGATCGCCGAGGTGCCCGGTGAAGCCCGTCACCGAGCCCACGGGGTTGCCCTTGAGGTCGGTCTTGACGAGGACGTTGGTGAAGGAGAAGTACATGTACCCCTTGCGCTCGTCAATGGCGATCCCCTGGACGTGCCCCTCGGTCCAGGCGCCGCCGTAGATCTCGACCGGCAACTCCCGGTGGCGGTCGTCGGCGGTGGCGGGGGCGGCGAGCAGGCCGAGCGATGCGGTGGCGGCCACGGCCAGCGTCAGGACTTTGCGCATGTTGCGGTACCCGTCTTCGGTTAGGGATCAGACCGAAACCTGACGGTATACCGACCGAATGTCGTTGTCTGACATATGCATGAACTGGCAGTGAAGTCGCCCCGAACTACCCATTCAGCGGCAATACAGCCGCTCAAGCCCCACCAGCGCCACCCGAGGATCCTCGCCCGCGGCCGCATTCAGCTCGTCGCTGAACCCCGACCCTCCATAGCAGGTGAGCACGGTATCGCGGGTGTCATACCCCTTTCGCTCCAGCAACTCGCGCGCCCTGGCCAGGCGCTTGACATGATCGCGGCCCATCACCTCACCCCACTTGGCTTCACCGAGCGACAGGATCCGCCGCGGCTTCCCGGGCTCCTGCGCGGCCAGCGCCACCACGTCGACCTCGATGTGGCCCCTGTTGGCCGGATCGGGCACGACGCCCGCTCCGATCTCAGCCGGAAACTGGCCGAAAACGGACTCTCCCGCGTCCAGTGCGAAATCACGGCACAGCGCCTCGAAGTGCGGCCCGACGACCTGGGCGAGAAACGTCTGCCTGACCGCCTGCCATACGGCCTCGGCCCGATGGATCTCCAACTCCGACCAGCGGCGCCGCATGATCGCCTCATAGAAGGTGATCAACGGCTCCACGATGCGGTAACGGGCGCGTCCCGAGCGGAAGAGGTCCGGCTCCCGCCTGACCAGTGCACAGTCCTCCAGCACTGTGAGCGGATGTGTGATCTGATCGGACCTGCGCCCCACATAGTTGGCGATTCCACCATTGGTGGAGTTCCCGCTGGCGATCGCCGCCAGCACAGAGTGATAAAGCGCCGGATCGCGGATGTCCGACTCTTCGGCCAGGAGATACCGCGCCTCACGGAAAAGCGGCATCTGCGGGTTGAGCACCGTACGGACGACCCAGGAGTCGAAGTCATCGAGGCTCTCCGGCACGTCACCCTGCGTGAACTCGTAACGGTAGGCGGGTGTTCCGCCCACGATCGCGTGCACCAGCACGGCCAGCCGGGAATCCGTGATCCCCCAGAACTCCGCCGCGTCCCGATATCGAAACGGGTGGAGCATGAGCTCCAGGCCGGCCCGCCCGCGCAGCGGTGCCTGCCCGGAAAGAAGCCCACCCATCACGGACATGGCCGATCCGCAGAGAATCAGCCGCGTGGCACTCTCCCGGCCGCTTCCACCGGGACCGAGCTCACGTTGAATGATGGACGGCAGCGCGGGCGAGACCCTGGACAGGAACGGAAACTCGTCGATGATCAGCGGCATGGGTCGATCTCGAAAAGCGCGAAACATATAGGGCACGGCGTCGTTCCAGTCCCGGAAGGGGATCTCCACGACCTGCCGGGTGAATCGCGTGAGAGCTTCGGTGAAGAGCCGCAACGATTCGGCCTCCGTCGCCTCGGTGGCAGCGAAATACATCCCGCCGGTCGCCTCGGCCAACGCCTGCAGGAGAAAACTCTTCCCCTGCCGGCGCCGCCCACTGACCACGCCGAGCGACGCACCGGACGTCGCGGCCGCCGGTCGTTGCGGCGCATAGTTCTGTAATCCTGTTCACGGGTCCTCAAGAGGCTGACGGTTGCCCTGGGGGTCGTGCGCGACCAGCTCGATCTCGAAGCCGTCCCCGTCCTCCAGGTATGCGGCGTAGTGATGCTCCCCGCCCGCGTACGGGTGCCGATCGGGGAACATCAACGTCCAGCCGTTCGCGGGCGCCCGCCCGGCCAGCGCATCGACCTCGGCGCGGCTTCCCACGTGGAAGGCCAGATGGTTCAGCCCGGGGCGGCAGCGGTCGTGCCGGTCGGCGCTGAGGGCGGGCGACTGCTCCAGCACCAGGTACGTGGCTCCCAGCCGCCAGCTACGGCCGTGCTCCCAGTCCTGGTGGAGGGTGTAGCCGAGCGCCTCCAGCAGCCACTGCCAGCTCGCGACGGCCCGCGGCAGGTCGGGCACCCAGATCTCGACGTGATGCAGCATCCCGGTGGCCGGTTCCCCGCTCATCCCGTACGTACCCCTTCCGCTCCCTGCCTCGGGCCGCACCGCCCGCGTCGACTCAGAGCTTGGAGATGTAGTACATGTTGCCGCCCGGCTGCAGGATGCCGGCCAGGACGGAGGCCTTGATGGTGTGGGTGCCGCCGGTCGGCTTCCACGGGTCGTACACGGTGACGGTGCCCGCCGTCTTGTCGTAACCGTAGGCGATGATGGCGTGACCCACCTTGGTGCCCTTGATCTTGCCCTTGTTCCAGGGCAGCTGCTCCATCCACACCGCGAGCACCGGCGCCCGGCGCAGGTCCCCGATGTTCCCGGAGACCCGGTTCATGAGCACGACCGCGTTGCCGTCCGCGTCGGTGGGGCTCGTGACCTTGTAGCCGCGCGACTTGAGGTAGGCGTTGACCACCGGCAGCGCGTTCACGCCCCTGGTGCCGGCGGAGGCCGTGGTCTTCATCTTCTTGGCGAGGGTCGACTGGCTGACGTTGACGCCGAAGGTCGACAGGCTCATCGACGACGAGGCGGGGACGCAGAAGTAGTTGGTCTCCTGGCGCTGGCCCTTGAGGTTGAGCTGGTACTTCAGGGGCGTGAAGAGGCCCTTGGGTGTCGGGGTGGTGGAGGAGGACGGCGTCGGAGTCGGGGTGCCGGGGGACGCGTAGGCCGGCGACACGGCGGTGAAGCCCAGGACACCCACGGTCACGGCTGCGGTGAGGGCGACGCCGGTCCCCGCTCTACGGTTCTTCACTTGATCACTCCACACATGCACACAGAGGGTTGACAGTAGTCAGGGACCGTAGTTGATCTGCCAACTGTGTGCAAATGGTGGCGCATGGTGACATAGGGGCAGACGGGACATTCGCGGAGATGGCCTTTCGGAAGATGGCCGGATGCGGACGCCGGCGATCGCCAACCCGGCGATCGCAGCAGCCGTCCCACTGATGTCACGTTCCATCCCCAGCCATACGGAGCCCGCAGTGCTCAAGCGTCTCCTCGCGGCGATCGGCGCCGCGGCCGTAGTCCTCCCGTCAGCCGGTACGCCCGCTCAGGCCGCGACCCCGGTCGTGCAGATCGTCAAGGTGTATTACGACTCGCCGGGGTCCGACCGGGGCGGCAACGTCTCGCTCAACGGCGAATACGCGGTGCTGCGCAACACGAGCAGGCAAGGCATCCAGCTCGAGAACTGGATCCTGCGGGACACGACCGGCTACAAATACCGATTCCCAAGATTCACCCTCAAGCCCGGCAAATCAGTGACCGTACGCTCGGGCCAGGGGACCAACACCTCCACCACCCTGTACTGGGGTCGCAAATGGTACGTCTGGAACAACGACGGGGACACGGCCGGCCTCTACCGGAGCAGCGACCTCAAGAAGGTCGACGGCTGCACTTGGGGACGCGGCGGCATCTCCACCGCCTGCCAGTAGGTTCCGACCGCGTCGGCGGACACTGGCCACAGGGCGGACACGTGGTGCGAGCTAGCCTGGCAAGGTGAGCATTACCGCTGGTAGCTACACGTTCGGCCCCGATTCCGGCCGGCTCCTCATCCATACGACCCGCACCGGGCTGGGCGCCAAGGCGGGCCACGATCTCACCATCGAGGCCACGCGCTGGAGCGGCGACGCCACCATCGACACCGCCACCCCGGCCAACTCCTCGCTGACCGTCGAGGTCGACGCGGGGTCACTCGAGGTCCGGACGGGGACGGGCGGCGTCAAGCCGCTCACGAACTCCGACCGCGAGGAGATCGAGCGAATCATCCGGGAGAAGATCCTGCGCACCGGCCGATATCCGGCGATCACCTTCCGATCGACCCGGGTCGACGGGACCGCGGAGTCGTTCCACATCGAGGGCGACCTCACCATCGTCGGTATGACCCGGGTGGTGACGGTCCAGGGCATGGTCGCCAATGACCGCGTACGGGGCTCGGCGGCCATCGTGCAGTCCCGGTGGGGGATTCGGCCCTATTCGGCGCTGTTCGGCGCGCTCAAGCTGAGCGACGAGGTCGAGGTGCGGTTCGACCTCGGCCTCGCGGCGAAGGACTGAGCTCCGGACGGCCCCACCTCCCCGAGCTTACGAAGAGGACCTCGCGGGTGGCCTCAGCGCCTTGCCCCTTGGCCAAGCTTCTCTCTATGGCTCGCGTGCTCAACGAGTCGGCGAAGCGGGGCTTGGCTGGGGGTTTGGGGGGCCGCGCCCCCCAATGTCACAGCCCGAGCCTCCTGGCGCGAAGCGCCCCTACCGTGAGGACCGTGCCTCTGGCTCCCTTACTTGAGGAGTTGGCGGGCCATGACCAGGCGTTGGATCTGGTTGGTGCCTTCGTAGATCTGGGTGATCTTGGCGTCGCGCATCATGCGCTCCACCGGGAAGTCCTTCGTGTAGCCGTAGCCGCCCAGCAGTTGCACCGCGTCCGTGGTGATCTCCATGGCCGCGTCCGAGGCGGCGCACTTGGCGGCGCTGGACAGGAAGGTCAGGTCCTTCTGGGGTTCGCCGTTCATGGCGAGCTCCGACTTCGCGGCCGCGTGGTACGTGAGCTGCCGGGCCGCCTCCAGTTTCATGGCCATGTCGGCGATCATGAACTGCAGGCCCTGGAAGTCGGCGATCGGGCGGCCGAACTGGCGGCGTTCCTTGACGTAGCCGATCGCGTAGTCGAGGGCGCCCTGGGCGATGCCGAGGGCCTGGGCGGCGATGGTGACGCGGGTGTGGTCGAGGGTGGCCAGGGCGGTCTTGAAGCCGGTGCCCGGCGCGCCGATCATGCGCCAGGCGGGGATGCGGACGTCCTCCAGGATCACCTGGCGGGTGGGCGAGCCCTTGATGCCGAGCTTCCTCTCCTTGGGGCCGAAGGAGACGCCCTCATCGGACTTTTCGACGACGAAGGCGGAGATTCCGCGTGCCCCGGCCGACGGGTCCGTCACCGCCATCACGGTGTAGTACTCCGACACACCGGCGTTGGTGATCCACATTTTGGTGCCGTTGAGGACGTAGTCGTCGCCGTCCCGGACCGCCCGGGTCTTCATCGACGCCGCGTCCGAGCCCGCCTCCGGCTCGCTCAGCGCGTACGAGAACATCGCCTCGCCGCCGGCCACCGCGGACAAGTAGCGGGACTTCAGCTCCTCCGAGGCCGACAGCAGGAGCGGGACCGTGCCGAGCTTGTTGACGGCCGGGATGAGGGAGGACGAGGCGCAGGCGCGGGCGACCTCCTCGATGACGATCACCGTGGCCAGCGCGTCCGCCCCGGCGCCCCCGTACTGCTCAGGGATGTGCACGGCGTGGAAGTCGGCCGCGACGAGCGCCTTGTAGACCTCCCAGGGGAACTCCTCGTTCTCGTCGGCCGCCGCGGCCTGCGGGGCGATCTTCTCGTCGGCCAGGGCTCGGATCGTCTCCCTGAGCAGGTCGTGCTCTTCGGCGGGGGCGTAGAGGGGGAAGCTCATGTGTCAGATATTAGGAGGTCCGACCTCCTTGTTACTAGTCGGTACGGTTTGCGAAGAGGTGCAGGTGGCACGTACGAGGTAGCGAGGGCCGGTAGCATGCCTGCGCGATCGAAAGGAGCTCACTCGTGCCATATCGCCTCACGGTGATCGGGACCGGATACCTGGGCATCACCCATGCGGCGTGCATGGCTGACCTCGGATTCGACGTCCTGGGCCTTGATATCGACGCCGACAAGATCCGCAGACTCAACCAAGGGGAGCTCCCGATCCACGAGCCCGGGCTCGAGCCCGTGCTCCGCCGTGGGCTCGAATCCGGCCGCCTTCGCTTCACCACCTCGTACGAGGAGGCAGCCGCCTTCGGCGACGTGCACTTTGTCTGCGTGGGCACTCCCCAGAAACGCGGCGAATATGCCGCGGACGTCACGTACATGGACAACGCGATCGAGTCCCTCGCCCCCTTCCTCGACCGCCAGTGCCTGGTCGTGGGCAAGTCCACCGTCCCGGTCGGCACCGCCGAGCGGCTCGCGGATAAGCTCGCCCGCCTCGCGCCCGCCGGAGGACAGGCCGAGCTGGCCTGGAACCCCGAGTTCCTGCGGGAGGGGTACGCGGTCGAGGACACCTTGCACCCGGATCGCATCGTGCTCGGCGTTCGCACCGAGCGGGCGGAGAAGGTGCTGCGCGAGGTGTACGAGCCGCTGGGCGAGGTTCCGTTCGTGGTGACCGATTTCGCCACGTCCGAGCTGGTCAAGACGGCCGCGAACGCGTTCCTGGCCACCAAGATCTCGTTCATCAACGCGATGGCAGAGGTTTGCGAGGCCGCGCACGCCGACGTCAAGCAGCTGTCCGAGGCGCTGTCGTACGACGACAGGATCGGCGGGCGGTTCCTGAACGCGGGCCTCGGGTTCGGCGGCGGCTGCCTGCCCAAGGACATCAGGGCTTTCATGGCGCGGGCCGGGGAGCTGGGAGCGGACCAGGCGCTGACGTTCCTGCGCGAGGTGGACGCCATCAACATGCGGCGGCGCGCCCGCATGGTCGATCTGGCCAGGGAGCTGGCCGGAGGCTCGTTCCACGGGTGCACCGTGGGCGTGCTGGGCGCCGCGTTCAAGCCGAACTCGGACGACATCCGCGACTCCCCCGCGCTGGACGTCGCCGTGACCATCGGCCACCAGGGCGGACAGGTCACCGTGTACGACCCCATCGCGCTCGGCAACGCCCGTAAGGCTCACCCCGAGCTGAACTACGGCGAATCAGCCCTCGACGCGGTACGAGGAGCGCACGTGGTGCTCCTGCTCACCGAGTGGCAGGAGTTCGTGGAGCTCGACCCCGAGGAGCTGGGGGCCGTGGTCGCGACCCGGCGCATCGTGGACGGGCGTAATGCCCTGAATGCCGAGACGTGGCGGTCCGCCGGATGGCACTACCGCGCCCTCGGCCGCCCCTGACGAATCAATCCCCCGCCTACGACAGCCCCCGGCCGCCGTAGGCGCACCCCCCGTCACGACCCGAGACTTGCGGCCTCCGCGCGGAGCTTCTCGCCCTTGGCGTACGCCTGCTCCTTCAGCCGCACCTGGAACTCCTCCATCCGCTCCCGCAACCCGGAGTCGGACGCGGCGAGGATGCGTACGGCCAGCAGCCCCGCGTTGCGGGCCCCGCCGACCGCCACCGTCGCCACCGGCACCCCGGCGGGCATCTGGACGATCGACAGCAGCGAGTCCATCCCGTCGAGGTACTTCAGCGGCACCGGCACCCCGATCACCGGCAGCGGCGTGACGGAGGCCAGCATGCCGGGCAGGTGCGCGGCTCCCCCGGCCCCGGCGATGATCACCTTGAGGCCTCGGGAGGCGGCCTGGCGGCCGTAGTCGATCATCTCGGTCGGCATGCGGTGCGCCGAGACCACGTCCGCCTCGAAGGGCACGCCGAACTCGGCGACCGCCTCCGCGGCGGCCTTCATGACCGGCCAGTCGGAGTCGCTCCCCATCACAATGCCTACGGTCACGATGCCGCCTTCGTCGGCATCGTGACTGCAGGGACGGTGCTGTGTCTCATCGTTCGTTCGCTTCGCTCTCTCACGTGTACTCCCCGGTGGTGAGGTAGACGGCGGCGTGGCGGGCGCGGGCGCGCACCTCGTCGAGGTTGGAGCCGAGGGCGGTCACGTGGCCGATCTTGCGGCCAGGGCGCACCTCTTTGCCGTAGAAGTGCAGCTTGATGCCCGGGTCGTGGGCCAGCACGTGCTCGTAGCGCTTGAACAGGTCGGGCTCTTCGCCGCCGAGCAGGTTGGCCATGACGACGACCTGGGCGGTCATCTTGGGCGAGCCGAGCGGCAGGTCCAGCACCGCCCTCAGATGCTGCTCGAACTGCGACGTCGTCGAGCCCTCGATGGTCCAGTGGCCGCTGTTGTGCGGGCGCATGGCCAGCTCGTTGACCACGAGCCCGTTCGGCGTGTCGAAGAGCTCGACCGCGAGCAGCCCGGTCACGCCCAGCTCATGGGCGATCTTCAGGCCGATGCGCTGCGCCTGCGCGGAGTATTCGGGGTCCAGCCCGGGGGCGGGCGCGATGACCTCGACGCAGATGCCGTCCTGCTGCACGGTCTCCACGACCGGGTAGCTGACGCCCTGCCCGTGCGGCGAGCGGGCGACCAGCACCGCCAGCTCCCGCTCGAACGGCACGAACGCCTCCGCGAGCAGCTCGACCCCGGTCGCGAACGCCTCCGCGACCTCCTCGGCCGACCGGCACACCCACACGCCGCGGCCGTCGTAGCCGCCGCGCACCGCCTTCAGGACCATCGGCCAGCCGTGCCGCTCCGCGAAGCCCGTGGCCTCTTCGGGCGACGACACGCGCGCCCAAGCCGGGCACGGCACGCCGATCGCGGTCAGCCGCTCGCGCATGACGGCCTTGTCCTGGGCGTGCACGAGGGCGTCGGCCCCGGGGTGCACGGCGTGGCCGGCCTCGGTCAGGGCCCGGATGTGCTCGGTGGGCACGTGTTCGTGGTCGAACGTGATCGCGTCGCAGCCCTTGGCGAACTCGCGCAGATCGTCCAGATCGCGGTAGTCTCCGACGCGCGTGTCGACGATCACTCGTGCGGCGCTCTCCTCCGGAGAGTTGGCCAGCACCCGCAGCTCGACGCCGAGCGCGATGGCCGGCGGCTGCGACATCCTGGCCAGCTGGCCTGCGCCGACGATGCCGACGACCGGCCCGATGGGGCTGTAGGAACTCACGCCAGGTGAGCTTACCGGGACGGAACGACTTTCCCGGACTCCCCCGGGCTGGGCGGCCGTTCCGGGTCGCCTTCGCAGGCACGACCGCCCAGCGTTCCGCTCCGCCCGCTATGCCGGGTCGCGGGCGATGTGCAGAGATATGCAGAGCAGCGTAATGCCCAACTGTCGTAAATGCCGGGCATAGGACGATATTTCTAAGTGGTAAGTTCACCAGCCTGACGTCGGGCCTACATGGTGGCCGGTACGCTGAGTTGAGTCAGGCTCGCCGAGGGAAGGGACCGAGCAGAGACGTGGACTTCGCAAAGCGCCTCTACGAGCGGTTCTCCTCACTTGTGCACGAGCTGGCCAAGTTCGGCAGCATCGGCGCCGTCGCCTTCCTGATCGACTTCGGCCTCCTCAACCTCTGCAACGTGGTGCTCGGACTCGGGCCGCTGACGTCCAAGGTCGTGGCGACGACGATCTCCACGACCTTCGCCTACGTCGGCAACCGCTTCTGGACGTTCCGGCACCGCGACCAGAGCGGCCTGGGACGCGAATACTTCCTGTTCTTCCTGCTCAACGGCATCGCGCTGCTGTTCGGCATGCTGACGATCGGCTTCACCACCTACACGCTCGACCGGCACGACGCGCTCAGCATCAACATCGCCAACATCGTGGGCGTCGGGCTCGGCACGCTGTTCCGCTACTGGTCGTACAAGAAGTGGGTGTTCCTGGAGGCCACCGAGCCGATCCCGATGGAGCTGCCCGAGACCGGGGTCAAGCAGGACCGCTGACCACCCGCGTCCTCGCGCCGTCGTCCTCGGCCGGGCGCAGGAAGATGGCGAACGTCGCCGGGCGGCGCCGTACCAGCTCGAGCCTGCCGCCGTCGGCCGCGGCCAGCGCGCGGGCGAGCGTCAGCCCGAGGCCGGTGCCTCCGCCGCCGCTGACGTTCCGCTCGAAGATCTTGGGGGCGATCTCGTCGGCGATGCCCGGGCCCTCGTCCGCGACCTCGATCACCACGTAGTTGTCGCCGCTGGTGGACGTGACGGTGACGTCGCCGCCGCCGTGGCGCAGGGAGTTCTCCAGCAGGGACGCGATCACCTGGCCGAAGCCGCCGGTGGTGGCCATCGCCTTCAGGCTGCGGGCGCCTTCGAGCCGCAGGGTACGCCCCGCCTCCCGGAACACCGGCTCCCACTCCCTGATCTGCTGGATGATCACGTCGTCGATGGAGACCGGCTCGGCCTGGGCGTGGCGCTGGCGCCGCGCCGCCGCCAGCAGCTCGTCGATCACGGCGGTGAGCCGCTCCGCCTGCACGATCGCCGCTTCTCCCTCCTCCCGTACGACCTCCGGCTCGTCCGCGGCGGACACGATCTCCTCCAGGCGCATGGTGAGACCAGTCAACGGGGTGCGGAGCTGGTGGGAGGCGTCGGTGGCGAACTCCCGCTCGCGGGTGAGCAGGTCGGAGATGCGGGTCGCGCTGCGGTCGAGCACTTGGGCCACCCGGTCGAGCTCGGGGATGCCGTAACGGTGTTTGCTCGGCCGGGCGTCTCCGGAGCCCAGCCGCTCGGCGATCTTCGCCAGGTCCTGCAGGGGCAGCGTCAGCCGCCGGGACTGTACGACGGCCAGGCTCACGGCCACCGCCAGGGCGGCGACGGCCAGGGCCACGATGAGCATGAGTCGGGCCCGTACGTCCTGTTCAACCTGGTCGCGATCGCGACTTATGCGGACATAGACGCCGGTGTTGGTCTGCGCGTCCTCGGTCATCAGGTGACCGGACGGCGGTGCGCTGCCGACCACGGTCACCCGCAAGGGGGTTCCGCGTTCCCAGATCTGGATGTACCTGCCGGGATACTTCTGCTCCAGTTGCTGGGGGTCGAGCGGCGTCTCCTGGACGCGGGCGTACTCGACCTCTCCCACGAGGCGCTTGGCCTCCGCCCCGAGCTCCTGAGCCGCCTCGTCGACGATCAGCCGGCTGACGACGACACCCAGGGGGACCCCCAGCAGCAGAACCGCGATGACCGCGACGACCAGGGTTGAGGAGAGCAGTCGGCGGCGCATCTCCTACTCGCGTTCGAACCGGAAGCCGACTCCCCGGACGGTCGTGATGTAACGCGGCTTCGCGGCGTCGTCGCCGAGTTTGCGGCGTAGCCAGGAGATGTGCATGTCGAGGGTCTTGGTCGAACCCCACCAGTTCGTGTCCCAGACCTCGCGCATGATCTGCTCCCGCGTGACCACCTTTCCGGCGTCGCGAACGAGCACACGCAGCAGGTCGAATTCCTTCGTTGTCAGATGCAGCTCCTTTTCCCCCATCCACGCGCGGCGGGAGTCGGCGTCTATACGGACGCCTTGGACGACCGGAGTCTCGGAGGTGCCGCGCCGGAGCAGCGCCCGTACCCGGGCGAGCAGCTCGGCGAGCCTGAACGGCTTCGTCACGTAGTCGTCCGCGCCGGCGTCGAGGCCGACGACGGTGTCCACCTCGTCGACGCGAGCGGTGAGAATCAGGACCGGAGTGCCGTGGCCTTCGGCCCGGATGCGACGAGCCACCTCCAAACCGTCCATTTCGGGCAGTCCAAGGTCAAGAACGATGAGATCGATGCCGCCCGACAGCGCCCTTTCCAGGGCTTGCGGGCCGTCGGGGCTCACCTCGACCTGATAGCCCTCACGGCGCAATGCACGCGCGAGCGGCTCGGAGATCGAGGTGTCATCCTCGGCGAGAAGTACGCAGGTCATGAAGCGATCGTAGGACCTTAAGCGATCGTTTCCCGGGCACAGCGCGCGGTTTGACTCGCAGTTGACCTATCCATTGACCTGGGCAAACGCGGCTAAATATCGGTTAGTCGGGATTAAATTACCGCGATTACCGGGGAACAAAAGCAATGGAGTCCCTGGCCCCCTGCCGTCCGGAATAAACAATGTTGTTAACGTTGTCCCCCGTGACTGATCTGACCCTCTGGTACGACCGGCCGGCCACCGACTGGGAGACGCAGGCGTTGCCCATCGGGAACGGCGCGCTCGGGGCGATGGTGTTCGGCGGGACGGACACCGAGCGGCTCCAGTTCAACGAGAAGAGCCTGTGGACGGGCGGCCCGGGGTCGCGGGAGGGATACGACTTCGGCGACTGGGCCTCTCCCCGGCCGGACGCGATCGCCGGGGTCCAGGAGGCGCTGGACCGCGACGGGCGGATCGCGCCGGAGGACGTGGCCGCCGCGCTGGGGCAGCCGAAGTCGGGCTTCGGCGCGTACCAGCCCTTCGGCGACCTCTGGCTGGACCTGGCCGGGCAGCCCGGCTCCCCCGCCGGCTACCGCCGGGAGCTGAGCCTGAGCGAGGCCGTGGCCAGGGTGACGTACACGGCGGACGGGGTGCGGCACTCGCGCGAGTACTTCGCCAGTCACCCCGGGAACGTCATCGCCGGGCGTGTCACGGCCGATCGGCCGGGCCGGGTGTCGTTCACGCTCCGGGTGTCCTCGCCGCACGAGGACGGGCGGATCAGCGTCTCGGACGGGCGGCTGACGATCCGCGGGCGGCTCGCGGACAACGGGATGACGTTCGAGGCCCAGGTACGGGTGGTCACCGAGGGCGGCAGCCGTACGGACGGGGTCGACCGGATCACGGTCACCGGGGCTGACAGCGCCGTGTTCGTGCTGTCGGCCGGCACCGACTACGCCTCCATCCATCCTGAGTACCGCGGAGAGGACCCGCACGCCGCTGTCACCGCCGCCGTGGACAAGGCGGTGGCGCAGGGGTACGAGGCCCTGCGCCGCGCCCACCAGGCCGATCACCGGGAGCTGTTCGACCGCGTACGGCTGGACATCGGCCAGCGGGCGCCGTCGGTCCCCACGGACCGGCTCCGGGCGGCCTACACCGGGGGCGCCTGCGCCGACGATCGCGCGCTCGAAGCCCTCTTCTTCTCCTACGGCCGCTACCTGCTGATCGCCTCCTCGCGGGCCGGATCGCTGCCCGCGAACCTGCAGGGCGTCTGGAACGACTCCACCACCCCGCCCTGGGCCGGCGACTACCACGTCAACATCAACCTGCAGATGAACTACTGGCTCGCCGACCAGACGAACCTGGCCGAGACGGCTCAGCCGTACGTCGACTATGTCGAGAGCCTGGTGAAGCCGGGTGAGATCACGGCGCGGAAGATGTTCGGGGCGCGCGGGTGGCTGGTGCACAACGAGACGAACCCGTTCGGCTTCACCGGCGTGCACGACTGGGCCACGTCGTTCTGGTTCCCGGAGGCCGGGGCCTGGCTCGCGCAGCAGCTCTACGACCGCTATCGCTTCAGCGCGGACGCCGGGTATCTTCGCGACACCGCCTATCCGGTGATGAAGGGGGCGGCCGAGTTCTGGCTGGACACGCTGCGCACCGACCCCCGTGACGGGACGCTGGTCGTTTCGCCCAGTTACTCCCCCGAGCACGGGGACTTCTCGGCCGGGGCGTCGATGTCCCAGCAGATCATTTGGGACCTGTTCACGAACGTGGCGGAGGCCGCCGACGTCCTGGGCGACACCGAGTTCGGCAAGCGGGTACGGGACGCGCTGGCGGAGCTGGACCCTGGGCTGCGGATCGGGTCCTGGGGGCAGCTCCAGGAGTGGAAGGCCGACCGGGACGACCCGGAGAACACGCATCGGCACGTGTCCCACCTGTTCGGCCTGCATCCCGGCCGGCAGATCGCCGCGGGCAGCCGCGAGGGCGAGGCGGCCAAGGTGTCACTGACCGCCCGTGGGGACGGCGGCACCGGGTGGAGCAAGGCATGGAAGATCAACTTCTGGGCGCGGCTGCTCGACGGGGACCACGCGCACCGGATGCTGAGTGAGCAGCTGAGGACGTCCACGCTGGACAACCTGTGGGACACGCACCCGCCGTTCCAGATCGACGGAAATTTCGGGGCTACAGCCGGCATGGCGGAAATGCTGGTGCAGAGCCAGCACGGCGAGATCCACGTACTGCCCGCCCTGCCCTCCGCCTGGCCCACGGGGTCGGTGCGCGGGCTGCGTGCCCGGGGCGACGTGACCGTGGACGTCTCGTGGCGGGACGGCGCCGCCGAGCGGATCACGCTGCACGTGGGGCGCTCGGGGCCACTCACGGTACGGACGGCCCTCGCCGGACGCTGCCGGGTCTCCGGCGACGTGCGCCCGCGCCGCTCCGGGGACACGCTGAGCTGGGACGCTGAGGCCGGGACAACGTACACCATCCTCGGCGGCTAGAGCTCGAATCGTATTCTGGGCGGCATGTCATCGGAGATCAGCATCGGCCGACTCGCCGAACTCACCGGGCTGAGCGTGCACACGCTGCGCTTCTACGAGCGTGAGGGCCTCCTGCTCAATCCCGTGCGCCGCGGGCCGGGCGGACGGCGGATCTACAGCGAAGCGGACGCGCACTGGCTGACCACCTGCATCATCCTGCGCGCCTCGGGGATGCCGCTGCCCGCGATCCGGGAGTACACCGACCTCGTCAGGAACGGGACCGGGAACGAGGCGGAGCGCCTCACCATCATGCTGGAGCACCGGGAGCGCGTGCTGCGCCAGATGAGCGATCTCAACCGCTGCCTGGACCTCATCAGCTACAAGGTCGGTGTGTACGAGGACATCATCTCCGAAACCACCGCCTCCAACTGCTCGCCCCAGAGCTGAAGCCCATACGGCAGCCGATCACAACAAAACGGGAATCGCGCGCGTCTCAGTGATCAATACTTCACAGGAAGGTCATCAGACGTGGTCGCAACCCCCACCAGAATGTTCGCCGTCGCCGCCACCGCCGCCCTGGCGCTGTCCCTGGCCGCCGCTCCCGCCTCGGCGGGGGCCGGCGGGCGGCTGATGAACGGCGCCACCGACCTCTGCCTGGCCGTGGGCAAGAGCGAGGTGAAGGCCGGCAAGAAGGTGATCCAGTGGACCTGCTCCGGCAACAAGGACCAGCAGTGGATCTACAAGGGGCGCAAGCTCATCAACGCCAAGACCGGCATGTGCCTGGCGATCGCGCACGGCTCCACGGTCAAGGGCAAGTACGCGATCCAGTGGCCGTGCACCGACGGCGGGATCGAGCAGGAGTGGATCTACGACGACATGCAGCGCCTGCGCAACCGGGCCACCGGCCTGTGCCTGGCGGTCGGCAAGGGCGAGCGCAAGAAGGGTAAGTGGATCATCCAGTGGACGTGCAGGGGCACCGGGGAGCAGGCGTGGCTCTGGCGGTAACGCGAAGACGCCCCATCCGGGGACGGGGCGCCTTCGGTGCCGCAGTGCCGCTCAGTCGTCGGACGACGGCGGTTCGGCGTAGCGGGCCAGGTAGAGCTGCTCTCCCAGGCTGCGGATGAGGCTGAGCTCCGTCTCCAGATAGTCGATGTGCGACTCCTCGTCCTCCAGGATCTCCTCGAAGATCCGGGCCGAGGTGATGTCGCCCTTCTCGCGCATGAGCGCGATCGCCGGGCGTAGGCGCTGCACGACTGAGAGCTCGACCTCGAGGTCCGCCCTGAGCTGCTCCTCCACGGTCTGCCCGATGTGCAGAGTGCCCAGGCGTTGATAGTTGGGCAGACCCTCCAGGAAGAGGATGCGATCGGTCAGACGCTCCGCGTGGCGCATCTCGTCGATCGACTCCGCACGGGTGTGCTCGGCGAGTTTCGTGTATCCCCAGTTTTCCTGCATCTTGGCATGCAGGAAGTACTGGTTGATCGCGGTTAGCTCGGCGGTCAGCTGCTCGTTGAGCAGCTCGATGATCTGCTTGTCGCCCTGCATGGAACGGGCCCCTCGCTATGCGGTCGTCAGTTCTTCAGACCGTTTCAGGATTGCACAGATCTTCCGTACACATCGGGCACAGTCACCACCGGCACCAGTGGTGTCGCGGATCTGCTTGGCACTCTTGGCCCCCGAGGCGATGCAGTCGTGCACCTCGTTTTCCGTCACGGCACGACAAATGCACACGTACATCCGGGGACAGGCCTCTCGCAAGCGAAGTTGGGGGCGCCTTTAGGTTAGGCACACCTAAGCTACCCCACTTCGGTAAGGCTTGCCTATGTTAGGTCGGCCACATCAGGCTATCCACCTCGGGTGATCCACTCCTCCAGGTGGGGCGCCTCCAAGCCGATGGTGGTGGAGTCGCCGTGGCCCGTGTGCACGACGGTCTCCGGAGGCAGGGTCAGCAGCCGCTCCCTGATCGAGTCGATGATCGTGTCGAACGAGCTGTAGGACCGGCCGGTCGCCCCCGGGCCGCCCTTGAAGAGCGTGTCGCCGCTGAACAGGGCGCCCAGGTCGGGGGCGTACAGGCACACCGCGCCGGGCGCGTGGCCGGGGGTGTGGACGACCTCCAGCGCGATGCCGCCGACCTCGATCTTCTCGCCGTCGGCCAGCGGCTCGTACGCCACCGCGTCCCCGTACTGCTGCTCCCACAGCACCTGGTCGGCGGGGTGCAGCCGGATGGGCGCCCCGGTGCGGTCGGCGAGGGGCTTGGCGGCGTTGATGTGGTCGTTGTGCGCGTGCGTGCAGACGATGGCCTTGACCGTGCGCCCGCCCACCCGTTCGGCGATCGGCGCGGCGTCGTGGGCGGCGTCGATGACGACGACCTCGCGGGCGTCGCCGATCAGCCAGACGTTGTTGTCGACGTCCCAGGTGCCGCCGTCCAGCGAGAACGTGCCCGAGGTGATGACCCTGTCGATCATCAGAACGTCACCACCGAACGCAGCACCTCGCCGCGGTGCATCTTCGCGAACGCCTCCTCGACCTGCCCGATCCCGATCGTCTCCGAGACGAACTTGTCGAGCGGCAGCCGGTTCTGCAGGAACAGGTCGATGAGCATCGGGAAGTCTCGGGAGGGCAGGCAGTCGCCGTACCAGGAGGACTTCAGCGCGCCACCTCGCCCGAAGACGTCGAGGAACGGCAGCTCCAGCGTCATGTCAGGGGTGGGGACGCCGACCAGGACGACCGTGCCGGCCAGGTCGCGGGCGTAGAAGGCCTGCTTGTACGTCTCGGGGCGGCCCACCGCCTCGATGACCACGTCGGCGCCGAAGCCGCCGGTCAGGTCGCGGATCGCCTCGACCGGGTCGCTCTCGCGGGAGTTGACGGTGTGGGTGGCGCCGAAGTCGCGCGCCCAGCCCAGCTTGCGGTCGTCGACGTCGACGGCGATGACCTTCGCGGCCCCGGCCAGCGAGGCGCCGAGGATCGCGGCGTCGCCGACGCCGCCGCAGCCGATGACGGCGACCGAGTCGCCGCGCGTCACGCCGCCGGTGTTGATCGCGGCGCCGATGCCCGCCATGACGCCGCAGCCCAGCAGGCCCGCGACCTGCGCGGGCGCCTCGGCGGAGACCTTGGTGCACTGGCCCGCGGCGACCAGCGTCTTCTCCAGGAACGCGCCGATGCCCAGCGCGGGCGACAGCACCGTGCCGTCCTTGAGCGTCATCTTCTGCGTGGCGTTGTGGGTGGCGAAGCAGTACCACGGGCGGCCGCGCAGGCACGCCCGGCACTGGCCGCACACCGCGCGCCAGTTGAGGATCACGAAGTCGCCGGGCGCGACCTCCGTGACGCCGGGGCCCACCGCCTCGACGACGCCCGCCGCCTCGTGTCCGAGCAGGAACGGGAAGTCGTCGTTGATCCCGCCCTCGCGATAGTGCAGGTCGGTGTGGCAGACCCCGCAGGCCTGCACGTTGACGACCGCCTCACCGGGACCTGGGTCCGGCACCACGACCGTCTCGAGCGAAACTTCCTGGCCCTTGGCCCGGGCGACGACGCCCTGCACTTCGTACGGCATGCCAGCCATCTTGTGTCAGGAGGATGATCTCCGCAAGAGATGGGGCTGGACCACGCCGAGCCCTCTCGCGGGCCGGCGTCTGATCTTCTGCAGATCGAACCCTTCGAGCCCTTCGGCCAGCGCGGAATCGACCAGGATCGTGCCCGGCCGGGCGATGGCGGTGAGCCTGGCGGCCAGGTTGACGGTGGTGCCGAAGACGTCGCCCATGGTGGGCAGGACCGGCCCGTACGCCAGGCCGACGCGCAGCTCGACGCCCGACTCGACCAGGTCGAGCGCGATGCCCGCGGCCTGGGCCGGGCTCGGGGCGGTGAACAGCACCTCGTCGCCCAGCGTCTTGACCAGCCGGGCGCCGTGGGAGGCCACCACGTCGGAGGCCCGCGCCTCGAACCCCTCGACCAGCTCGGCCAGCTCCTTCTCGTCGAGCTCGCGGCTGCGCCTGGTGAACGAGACCAGGTCCGCGAACCCCACCGCCATCGTCACCCGGGTCGGCACCAGCTCGTCGTTGCCGTCGGCGATGGCCAGCAGCCGGGTGCCGGCGGCGGCGAGCTGGGCCCGCCAGACGTGGACCAGCACCTGCTCGAAGTCGGGCATCAGCTCCTGCGCCGCCCCGAGCACCTTGGCCAGGTCGTCCTCCGAGGGCTCCGGGGGCAGCATCGCGCCGATCATGATCTCGGCCTGCCACTGCGCCAGCCGGGCGGTGGTCTGGCCGAGCGCGCGGGCCATGCGGATGACGGTCTGCTCGTCGAGCGTGCCGCCGTCGAGCATCCGGCGCACCCGGCGCAGCGCCGCCACGTCGGCCTCGGTGAACGCCACGGCGTCGTCGGCCCGCTGCGCGAACCCGAGCGCGCGCCAGATGCGCTCGGCCAGCTCCTGCGACACCCCGGCCCTGGCCGTGACCTGCTCGTTCGTGAAGCGGGCCGGCGAGCCGACGAGCAGGCGTTCGATCTCTTCGGCGGTCGGCCGGCTGGGCGGGCGGCTCACGCGTCAGCGGCCGTCGAGCTCGCCGTCGGAGGCGTCCTCGACGAGCCTGAACAGGTCGGTACGGACGTCCTGGATCTTGGGGATGTCGCGCAGCACGATCTCGCCCCGGTCCCCCGCCGACTCGACGGTCAGCGTGCCGCAGCCGAGCAGGCGCTCGGGGAACGTCTGGTCGGAGCTGACCGTGTTGACCTTGGTGATCGGGATCTCGTCGGTCGACTTGTTGAGCACGCCGGTGCTGATCGTGAAGCGGTGGGTGGTGAGCACGTAGCCGGTGTTGACCCACCGCAGGTAGGGGACGAGCGACCAGATCGTCAGCAGGATGAGGCCGATGACGACGACGGCGATCCTGGCGTAGAACGCGTATTCCCAGCCGCCGGGGATTAAGAACATCGCCGCGCCCGCGGCCGCGACGACGAGGACCAGCGCGAGGAAGGGGAGCACGAGCCGCTTCCAATGGGGATGGAAGGACCGGATGCGCCGCTCACCCTGCGTCAGATGATGGTCGGGAAGGGTCATGGCCAAATCGTGCCACCATCGCCGCGCGGCGGCTACGCTCCCGGCGGATCAGGTCAGTCCGCCGGGCGGACGTGCACCACGTCGCCCGCGCTCAGCGTGTAGCGCTCGCCCTCCGACTCCACCTGCAGGTGCCCGAACGGGTCGATCCCCGTGGCCGTTCCGGTGACCGCCTGCCGGCCCGGCAGCTCCACCCTGACCTGCCGCCCGACCGTGGCGCTGGCCGCCAGGTACGCCGGGCGCAGCCCGCACGCCTCGGCGTCGCCCTTCGCGTCGGTCCACTCCCTGTAGTGGCTCTCGACCTCCCTGAGCACGGCCCTGAGCAGCGGGTCACGGTCGAGGCAGGCCGCCTGCTCGATGCCCAGCGACGTGGCCGTCTCGACGGGCAGCTCTTCCGGCCTGAGCGACACGTTCAGGCCCATGCCGACGACAACGCCGTCCTCCGCCCGCTCGGCCAGGATCCCGGCCAGCTTGCGCTCACCGATCAGCAGGTCGTTGGGCCATTTGACGCGTACGTCCACCTCCGCCAGGCGGCGCAGGGCGGAGGCGGCGGCGACGCCGTACAGGAGTGTCAGCCAGCCCTGTGCGGTGGCCGGCACGTCCGGCTTGAGGAGGATCGAGAACGTCAGGCCCGAGCGCGGCGGCGCCGTCCAGATGCGGCCCAGCCGGCCGCGGCCCGCCAGCTGAGACTCCGCCACCAGCACCGTCCCCTCCGGGGCTCCGGCATGGGCGGCCTCGGCCAGGTCGGCGTTGGTGGAACCGGTGCTCTCCACGACGGTGACGCCGGTCCACAGGGAGCCGGGGCGGACCAGCGCGCGGTTGAGCGCCGCCTCGGAGAGCGGCGGACGGTCGAGGTCGGAGTAACGCGAGTCGGGCACCCCTCTATCTTTGCAGCCAGGAGGAAAATGGAGAGTTGGCATCTTCCCCTCCCTGAAGGGGAGGGGGTTCCAACCGTCACCAGTCGGCCTTCCTGCTTCACCGCCGGTCGCCCGCCCGAGAGGACTCTCGCTGAGGTCTTACACCAGCTCCACAGGCGTTTCAGCTCTCCGCCAGCCCGGCGGCGAGCACGTTTTTCGCGGCATTGACGTCCCGGTCATGCACCACGCCGCAGGCACACACCCACTCCCGGATGTTCAGCGGCATCGTGTCCTGCAGGGCCCCGCACACCGAGCACAGCTTGCTGGACGGGAACCAGCGATCCACCACCACCAGCGTGCGCCCATACCAGGCGGCCTTGTACTCCAGCATGAAACGCAGCTCCCGCCACGAGGCGTCGGAGACGGCCCGCGCCAGCGAACGGTTCTTGACCATGTTGCGGACGGTCAGGTCTTCTACGGCGATCACTTGGTTCTCGCGAACAAGCCGTGTGGTGACCTTGTGCAGGTGATCCCGCCTGCGATCGGCGATGCGAGCATAGACCCGGGCGACGCGAATGCGAGCTTTGGCCCGGTTCGCGCTGCCCTTGACCTTGCGGGCAAGCGCCCGCTGGGCCGTGGCCAGCTTACGCCGGTCGGCCCGCTCATGCCTCGGGTTGACGATCTTCTCGCCGGTGGAGAGCGTGGCCAGAGCCGTGATGCCCGCATCCACCCCGACCGACCGAGCGGCAGGAACCAGCGGGGCGATCTCCTCCTCCACCAGCAGGGACACGAACCAGCGCCCAGCCGCGTCCCTGGACACGGTCACCGTGGACGGCTTCGCACCTTGCGGCAGTGGGCGCGACCACACGATGTTCAACGGAGCGTCCATCTTGGCCAGAGTCAACCAGCCATCGCGCCAGCGGAAGGCCGAGCGGGTGTACTCCGCCGACAACCGCGACTTCTTCTTACTCTTGAAAGCGGGGTATTTGGCCCGCCTGGCGAAGAAGTTCGCGAACGCCGCCTGAAGGTGGCGCAGCGCCTGCTGCAACGGGACGCAAGAGACCTGCGACAGGAAGTCGTAGTCGCCGCTGCGCTTCCACTCAGTCAGCCGCGCCGACGACTCCACATAGGAGACACGACGCCCTTCCAGGGTGTGGGCGCGAGTGCGCTCCTGCAACGCCTTGTTGTAGACAAGGCGGACGCAGCCGAACGTCCGGGCAAGCTCGTCGGCCTGGTCCGGAGTCGGGTAGAAGCGGTACTTGTAGGCCCGCTTCACGACCTGCGCCATGCCTCACATCGTAACGCGAGATCGGCTAATTATCGTGTGTGTGTTCGAAGCAGCGGTCCACCTGATGGCGAATCGCCTATCCCTGTCCTGCCCCGCAGGGGTCCGATTTCTCCCCGCCTAAGGGTGAGGATCTCCTTGGAGGTTTTCGATGAGCAAGCTCCTGGATCCGCGTAACTGGGCCTCTTGGCGACCGTTCGGCATCGGGCTGCGCAAGCCGAACAACTACCTGGAGCTGTGGAAGGCTTTCAGGTCGGTCAAGGGCAACCGGGGTTACGCGTGGCGGATACTCAACCAGGGCACCTGTGACGGGTGCGCGCTGGGCACGCATGGCATGCGCGACTGGACGATGGACGAGATCCATCTGTGCAACATCAGGCTGCGGCTGCTGCCGCTGAACACCATGCCCGCCCTGGACACCACACTTTTGCGGGATATTTCTGGGCTTGTCGGCAAGAAGAGCGCCGAGCTCCGCGAGCTGGGGCGGCTACCGTACCCCATGCTGCGCCGCGCGGGCGAGCCCGGCTTCACCCGGATCTCGTGGGACGAGGCGCTGGGCGTGGCCGCCGAGGGCCTGCGTGACGCCCGCTTCGGCGCCTACCTGACCAGCCGCGGCGTGCCCAACGAGAACTACTACGCGGCCCAGAAGGCCGTGCGCGCGCTCGGCACCAACAGTGTCGACAACGCCGCCAGGATCTGCCACTCGCCCTCCACGGTGGCGCTCAAGCAGACCATCGGCGCGGCGGCCACGACCTGCTCGTACACCGACTGGATCGGCTCCGACCTGATCGTCTTCATCGGCTCGAACCCGTCCAACAACCAGCCGGTCGCGATGAAGTACCTCTACCACGCCAAGAAGGCCGGCACCCGGATCGCGATGGTCAACGCCTATCGCGAGCCCGGCATGGACAAGTACTGGGTGCCGTCGAACGCCGAGTCCGCCCTGTTCGGCACGAAGATCACCGACGAGTTCTTCGGGGTGAACGTGGGCGGCGACATCGGCTTCCTCAACGGCGTGCTCAAGCACCTGATCGAGAACGACTGGGTGGACAAGGAGTTCGTCGACCAGCGGACCACGGGCTTCGAGGAGCTGCGGCGGGAGCTCGCGGGGCAGTCGTGGGAGGAGCTGGAGGCGCTGTCCGGGGCCTCCCGCGACGACATGCTCCGCCTGGCCACGCTGCTGGGCGAGGCCAGGTCGGCGGTGCTCGTGTGGTCGATGGGCATCACGCAGCACGCCTACGGTGAGGACAACGTCCGCTCGATCGTGAACCTGGCGCTGGCCAGGGGCTTCGTCGGGCGCGACAAGTGCGGGCTGATGCCGATCCGGGGGCACAGCGGCGTGCAGGGCGGGGCCGAGATGGGCGCGTACGCGACCGGCCTGCCCGGCGGGCTGCCGATCACGCCAGAGAACGCCGCGAAATTTACGGAGATGTGGGGGTTCGAGGTCCCGGCCACGCCCGGTCTGACCGCGACCGACATGATCGACGCGGCCCACCGCGGCGACCTCGACGCGCTGGTGTCGAGCGGCGGCAACTTCCTGGAGGTCCTGCCCGACCCGGACTACTGCCGCGAGGCCCTGTCGCGGCTGCGACTGCGGGTGCACATCGACATCGTGCTGTCGTCGCAGATGCTGGTGCCGAGCGAGGGCGACGTGCTGCTGCTGCCCGCGCAGACCCGCTACGAGATGGTCGGCGGCGTGACCGAGACCTCCACCGAGCGCCGGATCATCTTCTCCCCCGAGGTCGAGGGGCCACGCATCGGCGAGGCGTGGCCGGAGTGGAAGATCTTCACGGAGCTGGCCGCCCGCACAAACCCCGAAATTTCAGCAAAAATCGCCTTTACTGGCACGCCGCAGATCCGGGCCGAGATCGAGCGCGCCGTCCCCTTCTACCGCGGCATCGCGGACCTGCGGAAGTTCGGCGACAACGTCCAGTACGGCGGCCGCCACCTGTTCGCCGACGGCCGCTTCCAGACCCCCGACGGGCTGGGCCGCTTCAGCGCCGTCCGGCCTCCGGCGCTGAAGCGCCCCGACGGCTCGTTCATGGTGGCCACCAGGCGCGGCAAGCAGTTCAACAGCATGGTCCACGAGCGCCGCGACGGCTTCAACGGCGCGATGCGCGAGGCCGTGCTGATGAGCGAGTACGACGCCGACCGCCTGGGCCTGCCCGACGGCGCCCCGGTCGAGCTGCGTTCCGGCGAGCGCACCTACCGCGGCAAGATCCTGCGGGCCCCGCTCGTGCCGGGCAACCTGCAGATCCACTGGCCCGAGGGCAACGTCCTGCTGGACGAGTCCCGCCGCTCCCCGGACGCGCGGATCCCCGACTACAACGCCCTCGTCACCGTGCGGCCGCTGTGAACACGCGTCCAGGGCCCACCACGCGCATCAGGATCATGGAGCTGTCCGGCTCCGCCACCAGGGAACGGCGCGACTACCTGGCCACCGAGGAGCCGCTGGAGATCCGGCTCACCGCGCCCGACGGCACGCGCAAGACCGTGGCCATCACCATGCGCACCCCCGGGCACGACTTCGAGCTGGCCGCCGGGTTCCTGCACGGCGAGGGCCTGGCCGGTCCCGGCGACATCGCCGCCATCGCGTACTGCACCGACGAGGACCTCCCGCCCGAGGCCCGCTACAACACGGTGACCGTGCGCCTGCGCGGCCCCATCCCCGACCTGCCCGCGCTGGATCGCCACTTCCTCACCTCCAGCGCGTGCGGCGTCTGCGGCTCGGCCAGCCTGGAGGCGCTGCACGACCGCTGCAAGCCGGTCCCCAGGGGCCTGCTCGCCCTCACCCCCGAGCTCCTGTACGGCCTGCCGGAGGCGCTCCGCGCCGCCCAGGGCGGGTTCGGCAAGACCGGCGGCCTGCACGCGGCCGGGCTGTTCTCGGCCACGGGCACGCTGGTGGCGGTGCGGGAGGACGTGGGGCGCCACAACGCGGTGGACAAGCTGGTCGGCTGGGCGGGGCTGAGCGAGCGGCTGCCGCTGGCCGAGCACGTGCTCATGGTCAGCGGGCGGGCCAGCTACGAAATCATGCAGAAGGCGCTGGCCGCGGGGATCCCGGCGGTGTGCGCGGTCTCGGCGCCGTCGTCGCTCGCGGTGGAGCTGGCCAGGGAGTTCGGCATCACGCTCGTGGGGTTCCTGCGCGGAGAGCGCTGCAACGTCTACGCGGGACCGGAGCGGGTACCTATGGAATGAAGCATTCCGTTCTGCTATTCTGGAACAGAACAAACCGTTCCGTCTGTTCCGGGAGTCCGTCATGAGCATCAGCCCCTTCCGCGTCGAGATCCCCCAGGCCGACCTCGACGACCTCCAGGCCCGCCTCGCCCTGACCCGCTTCACCCACGAGATCCCCGGCTCCGACCAGGGCGTCAGCGTCGAGCGGGTCAAGCGCCTGGTCGGCTACTGGCGTGACGGCTTCGACTGGCGCGCGCAGGAGGCCAGGCTCAACGCCCACCCGCAGTTCACCACCGAGATCGACGGGCAGAACATCCACTTCATCCACGTACGGAACGACAACCCCGACGCCCTGGCGCTGATCCTCACCCACGGCTGGCCCGGCTCGATCGCCGAATACCTCGACGCCATCGAGCCCCTGTCCCGCCACTTCCACCTGGTCATCCCGTCGGTCCCCGGCTACGGCTTCTCCGGCCCCGCCAACGAGCTGGGCTGGAACAACCAGCGCATCGCCAGGGCGTGGGCCGAGCTGATGGCCCGCCTCGGCTACACCCGCTACGGCGCGGTCGGCAACGACGGCGGCTCGATGATCTCGCCCGAGGTCGGCAGGATCGACCCGGACCACGTCGTGGGCGTGCACGTCACGCAGCTGTTCTCCTTCCCCTCCGGCGACCCGGCCGAGTTCGCCGGGCTGAGCGAGGAGGAGCAGGCGGGGCTGGCCGTGCTCGACTGGTTCTGGAAGGAGAAGGGCGCGTTCAACGTGCTGCACTCGCAGCAGCCGCAGACCCTCGCCCACGCCCTGGCCGACTCCCCCGCCGGGCTCCTGGGCTGGCTCGCCCAGCTCTTCGACGAGGACCTGGACGACGACTTCGTGCTCACCAGCGCCGCGATCTACTGGTTCACCGGGACCGCCGGCTCGGCGATCCGGCAGTACTGGGAGAACGCCCGCATGGAGCAGCCCAAGGAGCCCACCACCGTGCCGACCGCGCTGGCGATGGCCGAGGGCGACTTCAAGTCGATCCGCCGCTTCGCCGAGCGCGACCACGCCAACATCGTCTCCTGGAAGACGCTGCCGGCCCCGGCGCACGGCCACTACACCGCGCACACCGCGACGGAGGCCCTCACGTCCGACGTCATCGCCTTCTTCGAGGGCCTCCGCTAGACCGCCCGCGCTCCTCGGAGAGGAGGAGCGAGGGCGGCGACGGACCGGCTCAGCCGGTGTTCTGCAGGCCGGCGGCGACGCCGTTGACCGACAGGAGCAGGAGCGTGGACAGGCGTTCGCGCTCCTGCTCCGACGGGTTTCCGGTGCGCAGCGCGCGCAGGGCCCGCAGCTGGAGGTGGGAGAGCGCGTCCACGTACGGGTCGCGGAGCTGGACGGCGCGCGAGAGCACCTTCCGGTTCTCCAGCAGCCGCGTGTGGCCGGTGACCCGCAGCACCAGGTCGCGGGTCCGGTCGTACTCCTCCATGACCTGCCGGGCGAAGTCCTCCCGGCCGCCCAGCGCCAGGTAGCGCTTGGCGATCGAGCGGTCGGTCTTGGCCAGCGACATCTCGGCGTTGTCGAGCATCGCGTTGAACAGCGGCCACTCCGCGTACGCCGCCCGCAGCTCCTCCAGGGAGCCGACCGAGGCCAGGCCGGTGCCCAGGCCGTACCAGCCGGGCAGGTTGACCCGCGTCTGCGCCCACGCGAACACCCACGGGATCGCCCGCAGGTCGTCGAGCGAGCGCGGCGCGCCGAGCCCGCGGCGCGCCGGGCGCGAGCCCAGGCGCAGCGTGCCGATCTCCTCCAACGGGCTGACCAGGCCGAACCACTCGGGGAAGCCCGGCGCCTCGGTCAGCGCGCGGTAGGCCTCCTCCGACGCCGTGGCCACCTGCTCGGCCAGGCCCCGGAAGCGCTCGGCGGCGGCCGCGGTGCGGGCGCCGACCATGGGCGAGGAGGCCATCAGCACGGCGTTGGCCACCTGCTCCAGGTGGCGGCGGGCGATGGCGATGTGGCCGTAGCGGGCGAAGATGACCTCGCCCTGCTCGGTGACCTTGAACCGGCCGGCGACCGAACCTGGTGCCTGGGCCAGCACTGCGCGGTTGGCCGGGCCGCCACCGCGGCCCAGCGCGCCGCCACGGCCGTGGAACATCCGCAGTTTCACGTCGTGCTTGGCCGCCCAGGCCGTCAGCTCCTCCTGCGCCTCGTAGAGCCGGAGCGTGGCGGCCGCGGGGCCGAGCTCCTTGGCCGAGTCGGAGTAGCCCAGCATGATCTCCATGCGCCGCCCGGTGGCCTCCAGGCGCTCCCGCATCGCCGGGATCTCGAGCATCCCGGTCAGCACGTCCGGCGAATTGGCCAGGTCCTGGCCCGACTCGAACAGCGGCACGACGTCGAGCACCGGCGCCCGCTCGCCGAGCGCGTGCCTGGCCAGCTCGTAGACGGCCGCGATGTCGTCGGCCGAGCGGGTGAAGGAGACCACGTACCGGGAGCAGGCCGCGGTCCCGAACCGCTCCTGGATCCAGGCGATCACCCGGATCGTGGCCAGCACCTCCTCGGTGCGCTCCGACAGCTCGCCACCCGCCCTGATCTCCTCCAGGGCGGCCGCGTGGACCTGGGAGTGCTGGCGCACCTCCAGCTCGGCCAGGTGGAAGCCGAACGTCTCGACCTGCCAGATGAGGTGCTGCAGCTCCCCGTACGCCTGCCGCGGCGCCGAGGCGGCCAGCGACTCCTGCCCCAGGCGGAGGTCGTCCAGCAGCTCGGCCGGCGCCCGGTAGGCCAGGTCGAGGTCGCGGCGGCGGGTCGCGGCGATGCGCGCGGCCACGAACAGCAGCCACTGCCGGTGCGGCTCGCGCGGCGAGCGGGTGGCCAGCTCGGAGACCACGTCGGGGTAGGCGTCCACGGCCTCGGACAGCGCCGACTTGAGCGCGGACGAGGGCACGGCCAGCTGGACGGAGGCGGTCAGCGTGCGGGCGATGCGCGTGCAGGCGGTCTCCAGGGCTGTCAGCACGTGCTCGGACTGGATCTGGATGGTCTCGCGGGTGACCCTGGCCGTGACGTTGGGATTGCCGTCGCGGTCGCCGCCGATCCAGCTGCCGTACCGGATGAACGGCCTGGCCTGCGGCGGGCGGGTGCCGGTGCGCTCGTCGAGCGCGGCGTCCAGCGAGCGGTAGACCTGCGGCACCATGCGGAACAGCGTCTCGTCGAAGGCGGCCATCGCGGTGCGCACCTCGTCGAGCGGGTCGAGCTTGGTCGAGCGGAGCTGGGCCGTGCGCCACAGGAGGTCGATCTCCTCCAGCATGCGGCGCTTGTTCTCGGCGCGCTCGCTGGCGCCGCGGCCGGGCATGTTGTACTCGGTGAGCTGGCCGCTGATGCGCTGGATGGCGGTGACGACCGCGCGCCTGCGTGCCTCGGTGGGGTGCGCGGTGAGCACCGGGTGCAGCTCCAGGCCCCCCAGCAGCTCGGTCACCCGCTCGTGACCCAGCTCCTGTACGGCCTGGGCCAGCGACTCCCGCTGGACCCTGCCCTCGGCGTCCCGCTCGCGTAGTGTGCGGATCCGGTAGTGTTCCTCGGCCAGGTTGGCCAGGTGGAAATAGCAGGTGAACGCGCGGGCGACCGCCACGGCCCGCTCGATCTCCCATTCGGCGACCATGGCGGTGATCTCGTCGGCCGAGACCTCGCCCTTACGTGCTGCGATGACGGCCTTGCGCAGCCGTTCGACGTCGGCCAGCAGGTCTTCGCCACCCTGTTCGGCGAGCACCTGGCCGAGCAGTTTGCCGAGCAGGCGCACATCGTGGCGTAGCTCGTCCGGCATCTCGGTAACGGCGGCGCTGCGACGCTCGAGCCCCTGGTCAATCATGCTTCGAAGGGTATCGAGTCGCTCCGGGAAGCCGTAGACCGGTCTCGCCAATTGGACTAGACCACTCAACTACCTTTGGAAACAGCCTCCAGCAGCTCCGGCATCCGGGCGAATCCGATCCTGGCGGCCAGGCGCCTGCCGAGCGCCTCCGCCAGCAGCCCGTAGAAGGGCGCCACCGCGCACACCCAGAACCAGCCGAACGCCAGCGGCACCACGAACGGCAGCGACAGCAGCGCGATGCCGAGCGTGGCGCCCATGGCGGAGGCGAACGCCTGGCCGCCCTGCCCCGGCGCGGCGCCGCTGAAGGCGTTCATCCGCTCGGGCACGGTGTACGGGACCACCACGCTCGTCACCGACCCGACGCCGAGCCCGACGCCGAGCGCGCCCCACCCGGCCAGCGCCGCCGGGACGATCATGCCGGGATGGCCGGTGAACAGCCCGGTGGCCACGGCGATCACGGTGAGCAGCGGCACGGCGATCAGCGCGTTGGCCAGATGACGCCCCGCCAGGTCGGTGGCCAGCCCGCGCTCGGAGCCGAACACCACGGCGTTCATCCACAACGAGCGGCCGTCGATGCCGAACGCGTTGCCCGACTGCAGCGCGATCATCAGGGCGCCGACGCAGGTGAGGACGATCGGCACGCCCTCCGCGCCGCCCGTGCTCCTGCTCAGCGAGAACGCCAGCACGGCGGTGACCACGATCGCGCTGAACCAGCCGACGCGGAACCTGGGCTCGCGCCTGATGTACTTCAGCTCCTTCGTCACCACGGCCGCCAGCGGCCCGTCCGGCAGGAACCTGTCGACCAGGCCGCTCTCCTTGCGCACGGACGCGGCCTGGGTGGAGACGTCGGGCGTCACCAGGGCCCGGCCCAGCGCCTTGATCCACAGCCAGCCGAGCACCACCACGATCACCGCCACCAGCGCGAGCTCGGCCAGCCCGGCCAGGCCGCCGTCGGCCATCGCGTGCGCGGCCATGCCCGGCGGGGTCCACCTGAGCACGCCCGCCAGCTGGCGCAGCATGGCCCCGGGGTCGCCGAGGCCGCGGTTCATCACGAGGTTGGGCAGCTGCGCGAGCACCACCACGAGCAGCGCGGCCACGGCCAGCACGTCACGACCCCGCCGGGTGCGCAGCGCGCTGGACAGCGAGGTGGTGATCAGCCGCGACGTCACCACGCACAGCGCGACCTGCAGCAGCACGGCCGGCACCCCGAGCAGCACGCCGCCGACGCCCGTCGCAAGCCCCACCAGCGCGCCGGCCGTGACGATCAGCATGGCGGCCGGCCAGACCCCGGTCACGGACGCGGTGAACATGCCGACCGCGAGCTGCCCGGTGCGCAGCGGCAGGAGCGACAGCTTCGCCGGGTCGAGCGTGTCGTCCAGGCCGAAGGCCATCAGCGGCACGATCATCCAGCCGATGAGGAAGGACGTGAACGCGACGATCACCAGGTCGGCGGCGACGTCGTGGGGCGCCAGCCGCAGCAGGCTCATCAGGAAGAAGCCGAGCACGGCCAGGCCGGTGGCGATGAGCAGGGTGAAGACGAAGCCGAGCTTGCGCTGGAGGTCTCCGCGCAGGTTTCCGGCCAGCAGCCGGAGCTTGAGCTGCGCGAACAGGGCCACGGTGGTCAACGGGACTCCTCGGGTGCTCCGGGGCTCACGGGTGTCACCTGGGGTTGGCGCCGAGCCACGTGAGGCCCTCGCCGTTGTCGCGCGACCCGCCGACCAGCTCGAGGAACGCCTGGTTGAGGCTGCGCCCGCCGCGTACGTCCGCCAGCGGCCCCTGCGCCACGATGTGGCCCGCGCTCATCACCGACACCCAGTCGCACAGCCGCTCGACCAGGTCCATCACGTGGCTGGAGAAGATCACCGTCGAGCCGGACGCCGTGAAGCGCCGGAGCACGTCGGTGAGCGTGTTGGCGCTGACCGGGTCGACGCCCTCGAACGGCTCGTCCAGGAACAGCACGGACGGGTTGTGCAGCAGCGCGGCGGCCAGGCCGATCTTCTTGCGCATGCCGGTGGAGTAGTCGACGACGAGTTTGTCGGCGGCGTCGGTCAGGTCCATCACGGCCAGCAGCTCGCCCGCGCGCTGCTCGACGTCGGCCTTGGGGATGCCGCGCAGCCGGCCGTTGTAGAGGAGCAGCTCGCGGCCCGACAGCCGCTCGAACAGCCGCAGCCCCTCCGGCAGCACCCCGATGCGCGTCTTGACCTCCACGGGGTCGCGCCACACGTGGAACCCGTCGACCTCGGCCGTGCCGCCGTCGGGACGGAGCAGCCCGGTGATCATGCTGAGCGTGGTCGTCTTGCCCGCGCCGTTGGGCCCGACCAGGCCCGCGAAGCTCCCCGACGGGACCACGAGGTCGACGCCCGCCACCGCGATCTGCGGCCCGTAGCGCTTGAACAGCCCCTGCGTGCGAACCGCATCCGTCATGGATCCACTCTAGGAGGAAGGACTAGCCTTGCGCGCATGAGCACTGCTGCCGAGGAGATGCCGGACAAGCCAGACATCCATACCACCGCAGGGAAGATCGCCGACCTGGAGCGGCGGCTCGACGAGGCCGCGCACGCGGGCTCCGCGGCGGCCGTGGACAAGCAGCACGCCAAGGGCAAGATGACCGCCAGGGAGCGGGTGCTCGCGCTGCTGGACGAGGGCTCGTTCGTGGAGTTCGACGAGTTCGCCAGGCACCGGTCCACGATGTTCGGGCTGGAGAAGCGGCGGCCGTACGGCGACGGCGTCATCACCGGGCACGGCACGGTCGACGGCCGGCAGGTGTGCGTGTTCTCGCAGGACGTGACGGTGTTCGGCGGCTCGCTCGGCGAGGTGTACGGCGAGAAGATCGTCAAGGTGCTCGACCTGGCGATCAAGACGGGGTGCCCGATCATCGGCATCAACGAGGGCGGCGGCGCGCGCATCCAGGAAGGCGTGGTCGCGCTCGGCCTCTACGCGGAGATCTTCAAGCGCAACGTGCACGCCTCCGGCGTGATCCCGCAGATCTCGCTCATCATGGGCGCCGCGGCCGGCGGGCACGTCTACTCCCCCGCTCTGACCGACTTCGTGGTGATGGTGGACCAGACGTCCCAGATGTTCATCACCGGACCCGACGTCATCAAGACCGTGACGGGCGAGGAGGTCACGTTCGAGGAGCTCGGCGGGGCGCACACGCACAACACGAAGTCGGGCGTGGCCCACTACCAGGCCGCCGACGAGGACGACGCGCTGGAGTACGTCAAGGCGCTGCTGTCGTACCTGCCGTCGAACAATCTGGACGAGGCCCCCGTCTTCGAGCCCGCCACCGACCTGGAGCCCGATCCGGAGCTCGACGAGCTGATCCCCGACTCGGCCAACCAGCCGTACGACATGCACCGGGTCATCGAACACGTGCTGGACGACGGGGAGTTCCTGGAGGTCCACGCGCTGTTCGCGCCGAACATCGTGGTGGGGTACGGCCGGGTGGACGGCCAGGCGGTCGGGGTCGTGGCCAACCAGCCCATGCATTTCGCGGGATGTCTGGATATCAACGCATCGGAGAAGGCCGCCCGATTTATTCGAACATGTGATGCCTTTAATATTCCGATACTGACATTTGTGGATGTCCCGGGATTCCTTCCAGGGACCGATCAGGAATGGAACGGAATCATCCGCCGGGGCGCCAAGCTCCTGTACGCCTACGCCGAGGCCACGGTGCCGCTGATCACGGTGATCACGCGCAAGGCGTACGGCGGCGCGTACGACGTCATGGGCTCCAAGCACCTCGGCGCGGACATCAACCTGGCCTGGCCGACGGCCCAGATCGCGGTCATGGGAGCACAGGGCGCGGTCAACATCCTCTACCGGCGCGAACTCGCCGCCTCCGACGACGCCGAGGCCGAACGCGCCCGGCTCGTCACCGAGTACGAGGACACGCTGGCCAATCCGTACATCGCGGCCGAGCGCGGCTACGTGGACGCGGTGATCCGGCCGTCCGAGACCCGGGCCCAGGTCGTCAGGGCGCTGCGGGCCCTCAGGAACAAGCGGGCGACGCTCCCGCCGAAGAAGCATGGGAACATCCCGCTGTGACGCCGGATCTGCGGATTGTCCGGGGGGACGCCACGCCCGAGGAGATCGCGGCGTTGGTTGCCGTACTCGCCGCGCGACAGACCTCGCACGCCGAACCCGAGGCGTCACCGGAGCCGCGTCGCCAAACGTGGCGAAACCCCGCCAGAGGTATGCGTAAGCCTGTCGTCCCAGGGAAGTCGGCTTGGCGGATGAGCGCTCTACCCTAGATAGATCCTGGGAATCGGGTGTCAAGTTCCCCGGGAGTTGGGACTATCTAGAGAAAGTAGGCGTATATAGTCAGCCGATCAACTAACACCGCGGCCTGGAGGACGACATGGCCATCCCAGACCTCATGCCGCATCCTGTGGCAGCCAAGTACGCCGTCCTAGTGGATGTCGGTTATCTGTACGCGGCGGCGGGTGAAGTGCTGCTCGGCGCGAAGGAACGCAAAGAATATCGGGTGGCCGCCGATGAGCTCATCCAGAGTCTACAGAAACATGCAGAGGAACGTACTTCCGGCGAACTTCTGCGGATCTATTGGTATGACGCAGCCCGCGACCGTGTGCCCACCGTCGACCAGCGGGTCATCGCCCAGCTCCCTTGGGTCAAGGTGCGGCTTGGCAACCTGAACGCCCGCGGCCAGCAGAAAGGCGTGGACGCGCAGATCAGGAGCGATCTGGAGGCGCTGGCCCGGCATCACGCGGTCACCGACACGATCCTGCTCGCAGGCGATGAGGACATGGTTCCGGCGGTCGAGGCGGCGCAGGCGTACGGGGTGCGGATCCATCTTTGGGGCGTCGAGCCGCCGTACGGCACCAACCAGGCCGAGCGCCTGGTGTGGGAGTCCGACACCGTGGAAGTGATCTCCGCTGATTTCCTGAGGCCCTTTTTCAGCCGTGCTCCCCAGCCCGTCCCGGTCACCCCGCCCGCCGCGGCCCCGTCGCCCGCCCAGGTCTTCGCCGGGCGCACGCCGGTCAAGCCGCACGCCAAGCCCGGCCAGGTGGCCAAGCTCGGCCCGAGCCGCCCGCGCGTGGAGGACGTGGGCGAGCACGTGGCACAGAAGTGGATCCTCACCCGTGGCCGCGACAACATCCGCGACCTGCTGCCCGGGCCCATCCTGCCGACCGTGATCGACACCGAGCTGCTGATCGAGGCGGAGAAGGAGCTCGGCCACTCGTTGCGCCCCTACCCGGAGGCCCGGGTGTGGCTGCGCGACGGCTTCTGGGCCCGGGTCTACCGGGAGTTCGACCTGGGGGTGGGCGTCTCGTCCAAGTAGCCGCGGCCCGGGTGTCCGATTTCCGCCGGTCACCCGGCTCGGCCTGCTGACCTGCCGTTCGACGCTCACGTCCGATTTCCGCCAGTCAGCGCTGTCGGGGAGCGCCTAGTGTCGGAGGCATGTCACCACTCCAGCTCGACTTCGACTCCTGCTACCGGGCCGTCTCCGCCCGGGACGCCCGGTTCGACGGGCGCTTCTACACGGCGGTGACGACGACGCGCATCTACTGCCGTCCGATCTGTCCGGCGCGTACGCCATCGTCCAGGAACGTGCGCTTCTACCGGCACGCGGCCTCGGCCGAGGCCGCGGGGTTCCGGCCGTGCAAGCGGTGCCGTCCGGAGCTCTCGCCCGGCGACCCGGGCTGGGACGTGCGCGGCGACCTCGTCGGCCGGGCGCTGCGGCTGATCGACGACGGCGCGGCGGACGAGCAGGGCGTGGCGGGGCTGGCCGAGCGGCTGCACATCACCGAGCGGCACCTGCACCGGCTGTTCGTGGCCGAGCTGGGCGTCGGGCCGCTGGCGGTCGCGCGGACCAAGCGGCTGCTGCTGGCCAAGCAGCTGCTGACGGAGACGGGGCTGCCGGTCACGGAGGTGGCGTTCGCGGCGGGGTTCGGGAGCGTGCGGCAGTTCAACGCGACCATGCGGGAGACGTACGGCTTCACGCCCAGCGAGCTGCGGGCCACGGCGGGCCCGCGGGTCTCCGACGCGACGCTGCGGCTGCGGCTGCACCGGCGCGAGCCGTACGACGTGGAGGGGGTCTTCGCGTTCCTGGCGGCCCGCGCCATTCCGGGGCTGGAGGTGGCGGACCGGACGTCGTACGAGCGAGCCGTACCAGGTGGGACGATCACGCTCACACCACGACGGGACCACATAGCCCTGGACGTCGTGATGGACGACACGCGGCAGCTCGCCCGCGTCGTGGCGCGCTGCCGCCGCCTCCTCGACCTCGACGCCGACCCGTCCGCCATTTCGGAGATCCTTGAGCAGACCTCGCTCGGGCCCCTGGTGACGGCCCGTCCCGGGCTGCGGGTGCCGGGCGCGTTCGACGGCTTCGAGCTGGCCGTACGCGCGGTGGTCGGCCAGCAGATCTCGGTGGCCGGCGCCCGCACCCTCCTCGGCCGCATCGTCGCCAAGGCCCCCGGCCCCCTCTTCCCCACCCCCGCCGAACTCCTGGAGACGGACCTGACCGGCGTGGGCCTGACCAACCGCCGGATCGACACGCTCAAGCACCTGGCCGGCCACCTGGTGGAGGGCCGCCTCGACCTCGACGGCGGCCAGGACCCCGCCGAGGCGGTGTCGGACCTGCTCGAAGTCCCGGGCATCGGCCCGTGGACGGCCAGTTACATCGCGCTCCGGGCGCTGCGCGACCCGGACGCGTGGCCCACGGGCGACCTCGTGCTCAAGAAGCGCATGGCCTGCCTGGGCATCCCCGACGACCACATCGAGCGGTGGCGGCCCTGGCGGGCCTACGCCGCCCTGCACCTCTGGAGCTCATCATGATCGCTGCCCAGCTCATCCCGACCCCGATGGGGCCGCTGTCGCTGCTGTCCCGCGAGGGAGTGGTGGTGGCGGCTGGCTTCACCGCCGACCCGACGGAGATGTTCGTACGCCTCACGCCCGAGCTGCAGTCGGAGGGCCTGGAGGTCGTGGACGACCTCGGGGACGCCTCCGCGGCGGTCCGGGCGTACCTGGCCGGGGATCTGGACGCCCTGGACGCCGTTCCGGTCTCGCAGCCGGGTTCGGCCACCCGCAAGCGGCTCCATGCCGCGTTGCGCGAGGTCAAGGCGGGGACCACGGTCTCGTACGCGGAGCTGGCCGAGCGGGCGGGCATGCCCAGGACGGCCGCCCGGGCGGCCGGCTCGGCCTGCGCGCAGAACCTCATCGCGCCCTTCGTGCCCTGCCACCGGGTGCTGCCCAGCGGCGGAGGCTACGGCGGCTACTACTACGGCGTGCCGGTCAAGGAGTGGCTGATCGCCCACGAAACCCGCGCTCTCTAGGTGGCGGGCACCAGGCGGCGGGCCTGGAGGCCCGCCGCCCCCGCCACGGCCAGCCCGGCCAGGCCCAGCAGGGCCGCGGTCCAGGCGGGTGCCGTGTAGCCGAAGCCGGCGTCGATGGTGAGGCCGGCCACGAAGGAGCCGATCGCGTTGCCCAGGTTGAAGGCCCCGATGTTGGCCGCGGAGGCGAGCGTGGGAGCGCCGGCGGCGGCGTCCAGGACGCGGGTCTGCAGGGGCGGGACCGTGGCGAAGGCGGCCACGCCGAACAGCGTGATGGTGATCACGAAGGCCACTTGGCTGCCCGACACCAGGGCCACCGCCACGGCCAGCAGGGTGAGCAGGGCGACCGAGCCGTAGATGCTGGGCATGACCGCGCGGTCCGCCAGCTTGCCGCCGATCAGGTTGCCCACCACGAGGCCGACCCCGAACAGGGCCATGACCACGGGCACGGCGCCGGGCGAGAAGCCGCCCACGCCGGTCATGATGGGCGCGATGAACGTGATGACGGCGAAGACGGGGGCGAAGCCGAAGACGGTCATCCCGAGGGCCAGCCAGACGCCGGCCTTGCGGAACGTCGCCAGCTCCCGCACGACGCTCCCGGTCGGGCGCGGCTGCCGGGGGACGAGGGCGACGACGCCGGCGAGTCCGGCCACGCCGATCGCCACCACGACCCAGAACGTGGACCGCCAGCCGAACGCCTGACCGATCCAGGTGCCCAGGGGCACGCCCAGGACGTTGGCGAGCGTGAGGCCGGTGAACATCATGGCGATGGCGCTGGCCCGCTTCTGCGGCGCCACCAGGTCGGCGGCCACCACCGAGCCGACCCCGAAGTACGCGCCGTGCGCGAAGGCCGACAGGAACCGGCCGACCATCAGCACCGCGTACGAGGGCGCCAGCGCCGACAGCAGGTTCCCGACGATGAACAGCACCATCAGCGACAACAGCATGGTCTTGCGCGACAGGCGCCCGCCGAGCATGGTCAGCGGCGGCCCGCCGACCGCCACACCCAGCGCGTAGCCGGACACGAGCAGGCCGGCGGCCGGGATGGTCACGTGGAAGTCGGCCGCCACCTCGGGCAGCAGCCCGTTGATGATGAACTCCGTGGTTCCGATGCCGAAGGCGCTGATCGCGAGGGCGAACAGGGCGAGAGGCATAGACTACTCCTCAGACGACGTTAGTAAGCGTGGACATTATTTGCACACGCCGACTACATGAACATACAAGGATGTCGAGGAGGCTGTCACATGCCCCTAGCCGATGACGCCGTGGAGGCACGCGCCCAGGGCTGGCGCATCCTCGCGGCGCTGCACGCGAAAATCGAGGACAGGCTGGAGAAATCACTCCAGAAGGAGCACTCGCTCAGTGTGAGCGAATACACAGTGCTGGACGTGCTGGCCCGGCAGGACGGCTGGCACATGCGGATGCAGCAGCTCGCCAGGGCCGTCGTGCTCAGCCAGAGCGCCACGACCAGGCTGGTGACGCGCCTGGAGAACCGCGGCCTGCTCCGGCGCTACCTGTGCGAGGACGACCGGCGCGGGATCTACTCGGAGGTCACGCAGGCCGGGTTCGAGCTGCTCGGGCGGGCCCGCCCCACGCACGACGGCGTACTGAAGGAAGTGCTCGACGAGGCGGCGGAGCTGCCCGAGCTGGCCCCGCTGGTGGCGGTGGTCCGGTCCTGATCGACCCCGGACCCCCGCTCACGGCCTGACGTTGCTCTGGATCTCGCCGACCGGCACGTCCCGGCTGGCCCCGACCTGTACGGGCGCGAACTGGAACGGCACCACGTTGTCGGCCACCTGGACCGGCCAGACGGTGGTGACGGTCAGCGTGTACTTCTCGCGCGGCTGGTCGATCGCCGAGCGCAGGTAACGCACGCCGCAGGTGAACTGGGCGCCCTTCTCGTACGGCTTCCCGGACGGCCCGCAGCCCTCCTCGTGCACCTCGGCCCGGTCCTTCGTCGTGCCCGGGTCGATCTTGATGTCCTGGAGCGTCGCCACCAGGGTCACGCTCATGACGCCGGGGATCGACGCCGTGACCGTGCGGCGCGGCTGGCCGACGTTCTCCAGCCAGACGAAGGTCGGGAGGTTGACGAAGCTCTTGGCGTCGGGGTTCAGCTTGACCGTGGGCTCCGGGACGGTCAGCGCGGCCCTGGCGATCTGCGCCAGCTGCTCGATCGTGATCCCGGACGGCGGCGTGGTGTTCGGGGGCATGAAGACGAACAGATCGAGGCCGCCCCAGCAGGCGGCGCCGTTCGGATCGGCCTTGTTGTACGCCGGCACCCACCATCGGCCCGGCTTGCCGCGCTGCTCCTCGAACTGCTGGATGAAGGCCCGGCGGCTCTCCTCATGGATGCCCGCCCGCCTGGCCGGACCCACGCCTTCGGTGTGCAGCCGGTACATCTCCTCGGCGTTCAGGCTGGGTTCGTACCAGCAGGGGCGCGGGATGCGATAGCCGTCGCCCGAGCCGCCCTTGCCGTCACCGGTGATCTTGATGGTGCTGGCCTCCAGGCTCAGGGTCGTCGTCCGCCCGCGCTGGTTGCCGTTGACATCGACGTCGCGCGGCCCTGGGGTCGGAGCGGCCGACAGTGGCACCGCGAGCAGTACCGCGAGCAAAGCTTTCATCGGGTGCATCTCTCTGTGGAGGTGATGTAGGACCTGATGCGCCACACCCCGTCGTCACCGCGGTGAGCGACCACGCTCTGGCTGTAAGGGGTGCGCAGCCAATCGGGTTGAGCGGCGACCGCCTTGCCGGTGCGGGAGGAAATCATCCGCACCCCCGACTCGTCCACGCATGCGTTGATCTGGGCGCCCTTGCCCATGCGCCCGCTGACCCGCAGCTTGTAGAGCCGGCCGGTCCCGCGCAGTGAGCGTTCCTCGTCGATGAACTGGTTCACCCACTCCGTCGCCTGTTCCTCGGCCTGGATCTCGAGATTGCGCCGGTAGCCGCGGGTCCCTTCGACGACCGCCTGGCGGGTGCCCACGTACTGGTCGACGATGACCTTCAGCAGCGGGTCGGGATCCGCCGGCCACTCCACCCGCACGCGCAGGCCGTCGCCGATGGCGATGCTCTGGGGGCCGGACGGCGGCGACTCCTCCGGCTGTGTGGCTTCGACGGAGGGCTTCGCCGGGGTGGGCTCCGACGCGGGCGCGTACGGGCGCTCGGCCTGCCCGCAGCCCGCCAGGACGATCATCAGCAGCACCACGACTCGTCTCATGCCGACGACTCCCTCACCACATGGATGCGCCACGTGGGCAGCAGTTCCTCGATCAGTGCCTCGGTCTCCGGGGCCATCCCGCCGCCGTACGGGTGCGAGGCCGCCCTGCGGGTCAGCCCCTCGACGACGGCGCGCAGCCGTACGGTGTCCTCGGTGGCGTGCGTGGCCCGCAGCAGGTCGCGCCAGAGGCCCTCGTCGTCCACCGCCAGCAGCAGGGCCGCGCGTACGGCGGCCACCGCGGCGTCCGGCTGCCCGTGGGCGAGCCGCAGCTCGCAGAGCTGGTGGGCCGCGTCGGCCACCTCGGCGGCCACGTCGTACTCCAGGTCCTCGGCCGCCAGCCAGGCGTACCTACCCGGCTGGCGGCCGCTCAGCAGCGGGCCCCTGACCAGGCCGAGCGCCTTCTCCAGCAGAACGGCCCTGGCCGTCGGATCGCCGTGCGAGCGGCGTACGAGCTCGCGGAACAGCGCCCAGTCCGTACGCACCTCGGGCCCCAGGCTGATCCGGCCGGCCTCGTCGGTGTGCAGGTGCTGCGGACCGAGCCATTCGGCGACCCTGGCGATCGTGGCGTCCCTGACCATGTCCTGCACGCCGCGCGGCCAGAGCACCCCGCCCAGCACCGAGGGATGCACGCCGCCGGGATGCGTGGCCAGGTAGACCAGCAGCTCCGCGGCCAGCGCCAGCCGCCCCTCCTCCAGGGGCCGCAGGCCGGTGACCTCGATGGGGCCGAGCATCCTGATCTCGACGGCGGGCGGGTGCAGCCCCGCCAGCGGCTCGGCCTCGGAGAGTGCCTCGCCGTCGACCCGGGAGGCCGTGCGGAACAGGTCGATCAGGGCCTGGTAGTGGCGGCGGGGCAGGAGCTGGGCCTGCACGTCGAAGCCCAGTTCGGCGATCCTGGCCCGGCCGTCGTCGCCGATCTCCAGCGTCCAGGTGGCGTGCGGGACCTCGCCCGCCAGCACGTAACCGGCGGTGTCCCTGCGGGCCAGCAGCGCCAGGCGCCGGGCCTCCTCGTGCGTGGGCGCGACCGCGGACAGCAGGTAGTGGGCGTCGCGCGGGCTGCCGGTGATGCGCCCGGTCAGCACCTCCCTGCGCGGCGCGGCGATCGCCTCCAGCTCGGGCAGCACCTCGGCCAGGCCGCCGACGGCCCTGATGCGGTCGGGCGCGATCGCGGTCAGCTCCTCGCCGAAGCCGACGAGCGTGATGCGCATGCGGTCGGACCAGCGGTTGGTGGCCAGTTCGACGGCGAGGGCGGCCAGTGCGGCCGTGGTCTGCGGGCCGCGCACGTTGATCAGGCCCTGCGCGGCTTCCAGGTCGATGAGCACGCGGCCGCCGGCGTCCGTGCCGATGGAGACCAGCCCGGGGTACGGCGCCCCACCTGCCTGCGCGTACTCATGGTCGCGGCCGCTTCGGGACTCGTTGGCTCCGCTCTCTCCTCCCGAGCTCCTCCGCTCCGGCAGCAGGCGGCCCTCGTGGGCAGGCAACCGCCACACCTGGCCGCCGTCCTGGGCCGCCCACGGCGCCGGCGCGTCGCCGTCCGGCGGGTGGATCCACAGGTCGAGCGTGCGGGCCGACAGGTGCGCCCCGTACACGGTGGGCGGCGTGCGGTTCTGGGCGGCCAGCTCGGCGCCGAGCAGCCGCAAGCCGATGTCGAGGATGCGGGCGCCCGGCGCGTCGCCGCCCAGCCTCAGCGCGACCTCGGCCTGGGCGGCGTCGTCGCGCGGGCGTGCGATCCGGCGGCCGAACACCCTGCGCCAGAGCTGCTCGCGGCGCCGCCTGGCCAGCACGACCAGCAGGCCCGCGGCGGCCAGGGAGGCCGTGGCGAGGTAGTCGGTCAGGTCGGTCGTCTGGCTCTGCCGGATGGTGGCCTGCGGCCGGTCGGGTTGCTGCTGCTGATCCGGCTGGCGGTGCTTGGCCTCGACCTTCTTCTCGGCGTGGCCGGTCTTCGAGTCGGCGTGCCGGTCCGCGTGCTGCCCCACTGAAGCCCTGCCCGGGTGCTCGCGCAGGGTCTGCTCGCGGGGCTGGTCGACGGGGACGATGTGGGCGTGCCTGGCGTCGTCGGGCATGTCGAGCACCCAGCCGGGCCTGATCAGGTCGGCCATGCGCAGGCGGGAGCCGTCCGGCTGCTCTTTCGCCTGATTAAGCCGGTAAATTTCGGGATATCGGCGACCGTCGCCGAGGCACTTCTCGGCGATCTCCCACAGGCTCTCGTGGTGCCGGCCGTGCGGGGGCTGCACCACGTACACTTTCTTGGTCTTGTGCGTGTCGAGGGTCGTCTTCTCGACGATCGGCGCGGAGTACGCGACCGCCGTCACGGGCGTGGCGGCCGGCGTGGGTGCCAGCTTGGCCAGCGGCACGACCATCGCACCCGCCGTGAACAGCAGCAGCACCGCGCCGACGAGCTTGTTGGCCAGCGCCTGCGTGCCTCCGGAGAGCGGCACGCGAGCCGGCATGCCGACCCTGCGCACGCCCGCGTACACCTCGACCAGCACGCACACGAACAGCTGGAACCAGGCCAGCCACACCAGCAGCACCAGCACGGCCACGACGGTGCTCGGGCCGACGCGGCTGGTGAGCAGGTCGAGGTCGAGCAGCTCGGGCGCGATCGGCGGCCCCACGAACGTGAGCAGCGCGTACGGCACCCCGCCCACGAGCGCGACCAGCACGATCAGCGATCCGATGCCGGCGAGCACGTCTCCGGCACTGCGCCTGGCCTTGGCGCGCACGGGCGTGTGACGTCCGTGTGGGCGCGCGGGCTCTCGCGTCGGCATCGTCTCTCCCTTCCGCCGTCCAGGGTCGTGCTCGTACGCTCGCCGATCCATCGACCGGTGAGTTTCGGTCTATCTCGCTTCGGGTGCGGCGACGGCCTGCCCGGTCATCTCGGCGCCGGGGAAGCCGATCGCGCTCAGGAAGAACGCCTGCCAGCGCACCGACACGCTGACCGTCACCTGCGCCTGTCCCTGGCCGACGGCGCACTCGCCGCGCGTCACGCCCTCGCCGCCCTGCGCGGCGACGATCTCGTCCGCCCTGGCGCACACCTGGTCCTCGCCCAGCAGCCGGGTCTGGCCGGTGGAGCGCAGGTGGTCGACGTCGATCTCGTCGGCGCCGGCCCGCGCGGCCTGCTCGGCCACGTCGGCCGCGCGCAGCCGGGCGTTGATCGCCGCGCCGCCGTCCACGAGGAGCCCGGCCAGCAGGAACACGACGACGGAGAACAGCACGGTGAACACCGACATCGACCCCCGCTCGCTCATTCGACCCTCCTGAACTGCTCGATCGGCACCACCGCCGTGCCGGTCATCCGCTTGACGCCGCCGAACCCCAGGAAGCCCAGGTCCAGCTCGCAGCTCACCTCGGCCTGCACCTGGCCGCCCTGCTCCCACGCGGAGCCGCCCAGCGAGACGGACGGGGACCCGCAGGGCCCGGTCAGCGTGCTGTCGACGATGGCCTTGGCGGCGGCCTCGGCGTCGTCGAGCGTGCGCTGCACCGACGCGGCCCGGGCCGCGTCCCTGGCCGCCCCGTTGACGCGCCCCTGCGACTCCACCAGCACCCCCGCTCCCGCCAGGAACATGAGGAACAGCAGGAAGAGCGGGGCCAGCATCACGGTCTCCACGGCCATGGAGCCGCGCTCTGCCCGCCTCATGAGCAGTCCCCGCCGCCGTTGTCCGGGCGGAAGCACTCGACCGGCCCGCCCGCGGTGGCGGTGATCGTGAACGTCAGCTCGGGCAGCAGCGGGATGACCTGTACGGCGCTGCCGGTCACGGTGACGAAGCGCTCGTCCGGTTCCTTCTCGGACGTCGTGGCCGTGGCGCCCTGGAGCAGCTTCGGACCGACGGCCCGGATGATGTCGGTGGCCTTGGCGGTGGCCTGGCCCGGCCAGTCACCGGAGTCGAACGGCGCCGCCCTGGCCACGCGCGCGCCCTCCTGGGCGGCGGCCTCCGCGACCTGACGGGCGTGGAACCAGAGCGCGACCTGCACGATGAGCAGCGCGACCGCCAGGATGACCGGCATGAGGATGGCCAGCTCGATCACCGTCGCGCCCCGCTCGCGTCTCCTACGGATTACCACCGGTGTCACCGCCACCGCCGAAGGTGCCTTGGAGATCGTTCTGCCTTCCTTCGACCAGCGACTTGATCAAGGTGGCCAACCCGAGCGCGACACCGGCGATGATGGCGGTGATGATCACCCACTCGACGGCCGAGGCCCCGCGGGTGGGGGCGGTGCGGGCGCGATGGACGCGGACGCTCAGGTACGCGGTGAGGTAAACGATCCAGGGATGGTTCATCAGGACCCCAACATCTTCATAGCGGCGGGAAAACTGAGAAAGATCACGAAACCGGCGCAGAGCAGCAGCTGGGCCACGAGCATCGACTGCGACCGCTCGCCGGCCCTGCCCTCGATCTCCGCCAGCTCGCGGCGGCGCAGCGTCGCGGCCCTCGCCGTCAGCGACGCGCGTACTTTGGCGCCGTCGTCGGCCACCAGGCCGAGCGCGGCGGACAGGTCGCGCAGCTCGTCGATGTTGATCTCCTCGCCGAGCTGGCCGAGCGCCTGCCATGGGGTGATGCCGACGATCCTGGCGCCGCTGAGCGCGTCGCGGATGCGGCCCATCGCCCAGTTGGGCTGCTCACCGCTGACCGAGACGGCCATCATGAGGGCCTCGGGGACGCCGCGGCCGCCGGCCAGGTTCATGGAGACGAGGTCGAGGAACGCGCCGACCACATGACGGAAGTCGCGCCGCCTGGCGGCCGCGTCCTTGCGTATCTGGAGGTCGGGCAGGAAGAAGAACAGCAGCGCGACGAGCACGGCGGCCCAGAACGGGATGGCGAGCGAGGTGCCCCACTCCATGAGCACCAGCCAGCCGAGCAGCAGCGGGAAGGCCAGCAGGCCGCTGGCCGCCAGCAGCACCTTGCCTGCCAGGAACGCCTCGAACGAGCGGCCGAGCAGCGCCAGGTCCGCCTTGATCGACCTGACCTCCCAGCCGCGGGCGGCGTACAGGCGGGCCAGGCGCGCACCCAGGCCGCGGCGGAACGCGCTGACCTCCTCCTCGGGCAGCAGGAGCTGGATGCTCGGGCCGCCCGCGTCCTCGCGCATGGCGTCGAGCGCGAGCAGCCGCGCCACCAGCCCCGGGCGGGCCGGGAAGAGCGCCCGCAGCAGTACGAACAGGCCGAGCCCTAATACGGCTCCGCCCAGCGCGCCCTCAACCATTGCCGCCGCCTCCTCCCATGAGCAGCCGGGTCGGCTTGTCGAACCTGGCCAGCCGCCTCATCCAGGCGAACCCGGCCCCGAACAGCCCCGCGACGACCACGAGCACGGCCTGGCCCAGCAGGCCCTCGTACTCGGCCACGTAGGAGGGGTTGAACAGGATGAGGAGCCCGGCGAAGACGAGCGCGGTGATCACCACGATCTGGACGCTGCGCCTGGTCGAGCGGCGTTCGGCCTCGACGCGGCGGCGCATGTCGAGCTCCTCGCGGGCCGAGACGGCCAGCGCGCCCAGCACGTCGCGCAGCCCGGGACCGCGCAGCCGGGAGTTGAGGATGAGCGCGGCCACCACGAGGTCGGCCGACGGGTCGTCGAGCTCGTCGGCGAACAACGCCAGGGCCTCCGGCAGCGCCATCCTCGTGTGCAGCCGGTCGATCATGGCGCGCAGATGGGGCCTGAGCATGGGCGCGGCGGCCCTGATGGACGACGGGATGGCCTGTTCGAGCCCGGCCGCGCCGGCGATCGTGTCACGCAGGGACTCGGTCCAGGCGGCGAGCCCTTCGAGCCGGCGCATGGCGGCGCGCTCCTCGGCCGCCCCGCCCGACAGGCCGCGCCAGGCGAACACGAGCAGCACCGTGCCCACCGCCATGACCGGCCAGCCGGTGATGATCAGGACGAGTCCGGCCGCCACCGCGGCTATCGCGGTGCGGGTGGTCAGCATCTTGAGCAGGTGGCGCTTGGGCTGGGGCGGGCGGGGGCGCATGCCGTACAGGGAGACGAAGAACAGGAACAGGCCGCCGCCGACCACCGCTCCGGCCAGCAGGGCGAACGGGTCGAAGATCACCTCGTCACCACCCCCCTGGCAGGTAGCCGTGGGCGGCGAGCTCGTCCAGGCAGGAGACCGGCGCGTGCGGGACGGCGGTGCCGTCGGGGCCCGGCACGAACACCTCGCTCGACAGGACGCGGCCGTCGCAGCCGTTGACCTCGCGGATGCTGGAGACGTAGCGGCGCAGGGTGCCGCCGATGTTGTAGTCGTTGCGCTTCGTGATGAAGACGACGAAGTCGATGGCGCCCGCGATGAGCATGTGGGTCGCGTCGATGGGCAGGCGCTCGCTGGCCTGCAGGGCGTAGGTGGAGATGCGGTTGAAGACCTCCATGCTGGAGTTGGCGTGGATGGTCGACAGGGAGCCGTCGTTGCCCTGGGTCATCGCGTTGAGCATGGTGACGATCTCGTCGCCGAGGACCTCGCCGACGATGACGCGGCTGGGGTTCATGCGGAGGGAGCGTCTGACCAGCTCGGCCATGGAGATCTCGCCCTGGCCCTCGGAGTTGGGCAGGCGTTGCTCGAAGGCGACGACGTTGGGGTGGAGCTCGGGGAACTGGTCGAGGCCCAGCTCCAGGGCGCGTTCGACGGTGATGAGGCGCTCGCTGGGCTGGATCTCGTTGGCCAGGGCCCGAAGCAGGGTGGTCTTGCCGGCGTTGGTGGATCCGGCGATCATGATGTTCTTGCGGGCGGCGACGGCGGCCGTCAGGAACCGCGCCACATCCCGACTTATCGTGCCGTTGCCCGCCAGGTCGGACAGGAAGACCTTGCCGAGGCGGGCGCGGCGGATCGAGACCGCCGGCCTGACGGTGACGTCCATGACGGCGCTCAGCCGGGAGCCGTCGGGCAGGCGCAGGTCGAGCTGCGGGTTGGCGGTGTCGAAGGGCCTGCTCGACAGGCCCGAGTACGCCGCCAGGATCTGGATGAGCTCGATCAGCTCGTCGTCGGACTCGGCGACCGGGTCGTGCATGACCTCCTGGCCGTCGGCGTAGCTGACGAACACCCTGTCGCAGCCGTTGATGTCGATGTTCTCGACCTGGGGGTCGTCGAGCAGCGGCTGCAGCCTGCCCACGCCGAACAGCGCGGCGTGGATGCCGGCCGCGAGCGCCTCTTCCTCCTCGACCGTGGGGGGCGTGCGGCCGAGGCCGATCTCGTTGCGGGCGTGCTCCTCCAGGACCTGGGAGATCAGCGCCCGGGCGAACTGGCGCTCGTCCTCCCCCGTCATCGGGGGCAGGCCGTTGGCCTGGTCGAGCCGGCGCTGGTGAGCCAGGCGGTCGCCGACCTCCTGGCGGAAGCGCTTGACCAGCGAGTGATCGATCATCGGTGACTCACCAGCCTCCCCGCCAGGTCTCTCGCGGTGCGGATGAGAAGGGACCGGTCGAGCCGCCCGCCCCACTGGCCGCGCAGCAGCTCGGCGCCCTTGGGGTCGTGGGCGAGGCCGTAGACGTACTGGACGGCCGGGCCGACGATCCTGCGTACGTCGTCGATGGAGCCGCGGTAGTTACGCGGGTCGGCGATCACGGCGACGCCGTGCGCCTTGGTGATCTGGAGGCGTTCGCGCAGGTGGGCGACGTGGTCGAGGGTGGCCCTGGTGAGCAGCACGACCTGCTCGGCCTCGGCGAGCAGGTCGCCGAGCTGCGCGTGCGCGCCGAGGCGGCCGCAGTCGGCGATCACGTCGGCGTTCGGGATGCCGGCGAGCGCTCTGCCCAGCGGGCCCCACATCCAGGTGAGCCCGGCGGCCTGCTCGCCGTGCGTGAGCCCGACCAGCACGTCGAGCCCCCCGACGATCTTCTGCGTGTGCTGGTGGATCTGGGCGGGCTCGAGCCCGCGCCGCGCCGTGGCGCCGAGGGTGAGCAGGCCCTTGCCGGGGTTCAGCACGCCGCCGTCGGCGGCCGGGAGCCGGTAGGCGAGGTCACCGCCCGCCGGGTCGCATTCGGCCAGCAGCACGGGGCGCGGCCACACCGCCGCCAGGGCGGTCGCCGCGGTCGTCACACCCGGCGCGCCTTTGTCAGCGGCCAGTACGATCAGCGCCACGTCAGCGTGCCCCCGGTAGCTCGGCCACCGCGATCTCACCGCTGGAGGCGAACGCCACTATTTCCGGCGACGCTGATGAATCCACTATTACCGTGATCTGGCCGGAATTCGCCGTCCTGGACTTGTCGCCCACCGAGAACACGAGAGCGCTTTCGGCCAGTACCCGCGTTTGTCCCTGGCTCGAACGGCTCGGCACATATATCACCTGGACCCGGTCGCCCGCCTCCACACCGGCCGGCATTTGCCCTGGCTTGAGGGCCAATCCGACGGTCGCCTTTCCCGGGCCGAGCTCGCTGCTCTGCTTGACTCCCATCCGGCTCGTGAACAGCGTGCCGGGCAGGATCGTGACGGTCGCGAAGCTGTTTTCCACCTTGCCCCGCTCCGACCAGCTCACGTAGTCGACGCCGCTGTCGGCCGCGATCTGGACCTCTTCCAGCATCTGCTCAGTGAACTTCTGGCCCGCGCCGACCTGCTGCGTCACCCGGATCGCGGAGACGCGGTCGCCGCTGCGCAGCACGAGCAGGGTCGTGGCCAGCGCGCCGCCCAGAATCAGCAGAACGGCAAGGGCGGCGAGGGCCGGCTTGCGTTCTCGAGGGGGCACGGGGAGCTTGCGCGAGGCCGGGCCGGACAACCCCGCCGCCGCGTTGACGGCAGGCTTTTCACTGGTCCTCATGGGTGGGGGGCTCCCAATTGAATCGTGGAATTGCCGCCATTATGTGGGGCGGGGAGGGCGCGCGGGGGCGGAATGCGAGGACCCATGCTTGTTTCGCAGGTGACGGGACGCCAATGCCAGAAAATCGATGCCGGTTCTTTCTACCGAGTTGACGACCAACCATTTCTCCGGCTAGCCACCACCCCAATAACACCGGCCCCACGATTCAACCCATTAACATCTGCCCCATCGCAAATCGCACCCACTCACCCCAGTCCACCCCCCTCCCACCCACACCCGGCCATATGCCACCTTCACCGGCACCGCCACCCACCCTCAGCCGCTCATCCGAGCCGCCTCTCAACCGCAGGCGCCTCTGCCGGCACGCGGCCCGCAGCCCACCGCCACCGCCATCGGCACCGCCATCGGCACCGCCATCGGCACCGCCACCGGCACCGCCACCGGCACCGCCACCGGCACCGCCACCGCCACCCACCCCCATCAGCGCCGGGTCGGCGAGACGACGCACGGCCCAGTCCGGCGCAACGCCCACGGTGCCCAGCCACACCCCTGACGCCGCCTCCTCCATCAAGCCCCGCCCTCGACCCCACCCGGTGCCCCCAGCCCTCGACCCACCCGGTGCGCCCCAGCCCCGACATCCGCCATCCGCCCACCCGCGCCCTGGCCGGACGCAACGCCCCGCCACCTAACCAAACGGACACCAATGCCATACGCCGCACCCTCACACCCACCACCCCCCGATTAGCCACCCAGCCCCGCCAAAGAGCGGAGACCGGTTATCCACAACCATCAGGAGCCCCAGCCCACCCTCATCCCCAGCCCCAGCCAGCCATGCCATTGCCGTCAACCAACCCGCCTAGCCTCGCTTCGGGCGCTACCTTTGGGCGCCCGAGATCCGAGCGAGGAGACGGCATCATGCGGATCATGCTCACCGTGCTCGGCGGGCAGGGCGACCGTGACGTCGTGATCGACGGCGACGACGGCGCCACAGTGGCGAGGGTGAGCGAGGCGCTCAACGATCACGGGCCGCTGGCGAAGGTCGTCCGCCTGCCCAGAGCACGAGCCCCCTACGGAATGTCGGCACCCCAGGACACCGGCGCCCACGTGCCACACCCCCGCCGACCTGAGCGCACCGCGACTCAGGCGGTCACAGCGCAGCCGAGCGCCCCAGGGACGGCGCCGGTCTTGTGGCGTGACGGCCGCCCGCTCGACCCCCGCGCCAGGGCCACCGCCGTGCTGCGCGACGGCGACAAGGTCACGCTGGACCCCGCGCTCGCCCGCGAGACCCTCATCGAGGAGCCGGGCGGCGTCGCCGAGGTACGCGTGGTGGGCGGCCCCGCGGCCGGCGCCGTACACCGGCTCGGCCTGGGCGTGCACGTCATCGGCTCCGACCCGATGTGCGCCATCACCACCGCCGACCCCGCCCTCGCGCCGGAAGCGGTGACCGTACGCGTGACGCCGGACGCGATCACCATCGAGCGCGCCTGGCGGCAGCCCGGCGAGGCGCCCAGGCTCAAGCTCAAGGGCAGGTGGGCCGAGGAGGTCGCCGAGCTCACGGCCCGGGTCGCGGAGCGGGAGGCGGCCGAGCTGGCCGCCGACTACGGCGAGGTGCCCGAGCTCGACGGCCGTCCGCTCACGGAGCAGACCGAATGGCCCGACCAGGCCGTGCTCATGTGTGGTTCGTCGGTGTTCGTGCTGACGTCGATCGAGCCCAAGGACGCCCACCTGGCACCCAGGAGCGAGGGCGGCGTGTCCTACAACCGCCCGCCCAGGCTCCGGCGCCCGGAGCCCGAGCGCAAGTTCGTCAAACCCAAGGAGCCCTCCAGGAACGAAGGCCTGCGCCTCCAGCTCCTCGCCGCCCTCCTGCCCGCCGTGCTCGGCGTGACGCTCGCGTTCGCCCTGAAGCAGCCGTACTACCTGCTCGTCGCCCTCATGACCCCGGTCATCATGATCGGCCAGTGGTGGAGCGACCGCCGCCACGGGAAGAAGCAGCACAAAAAGGCGCTCAAGGAGTACCACGAGCAGATCCAGGCGTACGACGAGGCCGTCGAGCAGGCGAGGGTGGCGGACGAGGCGGCCCGCAGGTCGGACGCGCCCGACCCGGCGCAGGTGCTGCTCACCGCCACGGGGCCGCGCAGGCGGCTGTGGGAGCGCAGGATCCACGACAACGACTCGCTTCGGCTCAGGGTCGGCCTCGCCGACCTGCCCGCCAACCTGGAGCTGTCGGAGGAGCAGGGCGGGCCCATCGATCCGCCGATGTGCCGTTCCGTTCCTGTGGCACTACCCATGCGCAGGCTGGGCGTGGCGGGCGTCACGGGCCCACGCGCCGCGGCGACCAGCCTCGCGAGCTGGCTGATCGCCCAGGCTGCGACCCTGCACAGCCCGCGTGACCTGGCCATCGTGATCGTCTCCGCGCACGCCGACGGCGAGCACCGCTGGGGCTGGATGCGCTGGCTTCCGCACTGTACGCCGCGCGCCGGCGAGGAGTGCGTGGCGCTGGTCGGCACCGACCCCGAGTCGGCCGCCCGCCGCGTCTCCGAGCTCGCCGCCCTCATCGACGAACGCCAGAACACCGCGATCCCCGAGCTGGGCAAGATCCCCACCGGCTGGGACGACCTCGGGGGCCCGGAGAAGCCCACCTTCTCCTCGTACGACGTGCGCCCGTACGACGTCCTGGTGATCCTCGACGGCGCCCAGGTGCTGCGCGGCCTGCCCAACATGCCGCAGGTGCTGCGCCAGGGCCCGCGTTCAGGGGTGTTCACGCTCGCCATCGACGACGACCAGCGCCTGCTGCCCGAGGAGTGCCAGACCGTGGCCGCGTGCGGCGCCGACGGTCTCGTACGCCTGCGCGGCGGCGGCCTCGACGTCATCGGCCCGATTCTGGGCGACCTCGTCTCCCCCACCTGGTCCGACCGGCTGGCCAGAGCCCTGTCCCCGATCCGCGACGTGAGCAGGGACGACCCGTCGGGCAATCTCCCCGACGCCGTCCGCCTGCTCGACCTGATGAGCCTGCCCAGCCCGTCCGGACGGGAGCTGGCCGGGCGATGGCGTGCCCAGGGCTCCACGAGCGCGCTGATCGGCATCGGACCCGAAGGCCCGTTCTCGGTCGACCTCAGGCTCGACGGCCCCCACGGCCTGATCGCCGGCACCACGGGCGCGGGCAAGTCGGAGCTGCTGCAGACGCTGATCTGCTCGCTGGCGGTGGCCAACCGGCCCGACCAGCTCACGTTCGTACTGATCGACTACAAGGGCGGCGCCGCCTTCAAGGAGTGTGTACGCCTGCCGCACACGGTCGGCATGGTCAGCGACCTCGACGGCCACCTGACCCAGCGGGCCCTCGACTCGCTGGCGGCCGAGATCCGCCGCAGAGAGCGCCTGCTGGCGGCGGCCGGGGCCAAGGACATCGAGGACTACACGGGCACGGGCATGCCGCGCCTGGTGTTGATCATCGACGAGTTCGCCGCTCTGGTGGCCGAGCTGCCCGACTTCGTCACGGGCCTGGTCGACATCGCCCGCCGTGGCCGCTCGTTGGGCATCCACCTCATCCTGGCCACGCAGCGCCCCGCGGGCGTGGTCACGGCCGACATCCAGGCGAACACGTCGTTGCGCATCGCCCTGCGCGTGACCGAGCCCGCCGAGTCCTCCGACGTCATCGACCTCCCGGACGCCGCCCACATCTCCAAGTCGACGCCGGGCCGCTGCTACGTCCGTTCCGGTGTGGGGGCCGCGACCGCCGTACAGACGGCCAGGGTAGGAGGCCGCAGCCCCGCGCCAGGTTCGACGGGCCCGCTCGCCGGGCTGGGCGCCGCCATCAGGGTGCTCGACGTGAGCTGGCGCTCGTTGGGCAAACCCCTGCCGCCCCCTCCGGAGCCGGAAGAGGACTCGACGGTCACCGACCTCACCCTGGTCGCCGACGCCCTCATCGAGGCCACCCACCTTGCCGCGGTCCCCGTCCAGCCCAGCCCTTGGCTCGATCCCCTCCCCACCCTCCTCGTCCTGGACCTGCCAGCCCTCACCACGTCACCCCCGACAACCGCAGCCTCGCCTTACAGCGCCCCAGATTTCCCAGCGACCACTTCTTCACCTTCCGGCGGGCCTGCACCGCAGACAACAGCTCCCAACCCGCCAAAGGACACTTCCAAGCACATTCCAGGGATCGCCGCCCGCCCCCATGACCCCATCCAGGTCTCCGTGAAGGGCTCGGTCCAGCCTGCCCTCGGCCTCCCCGGACACCCACCCATGGGTCACCCCACGCCCCTTCACCCGGCAACCCCAGGCCATCTCCATCCACCATCGAGCCACCGCTCCTCCGGAGGCGCGAACGGCCCTCTATCAGGCAGCACACAACCTGACCACCTCCAGGGCACGGCATCCCTCTCGGGTGCGTTCGTCGAGGTGCCACCGCTGCCTTACGGCCTGACCGACCGTCCGTGGGCACAGGACCGGCGCCCTCTGACGCTGGACCTGCCCCATGGAGGCCATCTGCTCATTGCGGGGGCCGCCCGCTCCGGCAGATCGACGGCACTGCGAACGATCGCGGGCTCCATCGCGGCCCACGCCTCCCCGGAAGACGTCCACGTCCACGCGGTCGACTGCGGCTCCGGGGCGCTCCTGCCCCTGGTCGCGATGCCCCACTGCGGCGCCGTCGTGACCCGCGACCAGATCGACCGGGTCGAACGCCTGCTCACCCGCCTGCGTGCCGAGGTCGGCCGCCGTCAGCAGCTCCTGGCCGAGGCCGGGCACGCCTCCCTGGCCGAATATCGCCAAGCCGGCCACCGCCTCCCCTGGCTGGTGTTCATGCTCGATCGCTGGGAGGGCTTCGTCGCCGCCTTCGAGAGCTACGACTACGGCCGACTGATCGAGTCGCTGCTCCAGCTCATGCGCGAAGGCCCGGCGGTGGGGTTCAGGGCCGTGGTCACCAGCGACCGGTCGGGCCTGCTCGGCCAGGTCTCGACGGTCTTCGACGACCGCCTGCTCCTGCGCCTGTCGGACTCCTCCGATTACGGCCTGGCGGGCTTCCCCCTCAAGGGCCTGCCCGCGTCGATGCCGCCCGGCCGAGCCCTCTCGATGGGCGAGCACGGCATCGTGGAACACCACATCGCGCTCCTCTCCCCCGACCCCTCGGGCCCGGCCCAGGTCGCCGCGTTCCAATCCCTGGCCCGCACGTCGCCGGCAGGTTCGGAGAGCACTCGGCGGGGTCCCGCTCACGGGCGGTCCGCGGGCGCCGGCCAGGGCGGCTGGCAGTGGAAAGGCGAGTCACCGTTGCGGGTGGACGCCCTCCCCATGCGCATCACGGCATCCCAGGCGCTCGCCCTGGACCCGACATTCGCGCCCCCGTCCCCATTGTGGGCACTGATCGGTGCCGGCGGCGACGCCCTGGCGCCGCTCGGGCTCGACTTGCTGGCCCACGGGCCCGGCGGCGTGATCGCCGGCCCGTCCCGCTCCGGCCGCTCGTCCGTCCTGCTGACCGCCGCCCGCTCGCTCATCGCCCGGGGCACACCCGTCATCGCCGTCGCCCCCAGACGCAGCCCGTTAAGGGAGCTGGACGGGGCACTGGCCGTGCTGGACGGCAACGCCACCAACCTGGCGGAGCTGGTCGCGGAGCTACAGCAGTACGTGGTGCTGGTGGACGACGCCGAGTTGATCAACGCGGACGGTCCGCTGGGGATGGCACTGGAGGAGGTGCTCCGATCGGGCCGGGACGGCGATCACGGCTTGCTGATCGCCGGCGCGACCGGGGATCTGGCCGTCGCCTATCGCGGATTCGTCGCCGAGACGCGCAAGGCCCGCACCGGGGTGCTCCTGGCCGTCCAGAGCCAGGCCGACGGCGACATCTTCTCGATCCGCCTACCCCGCGGAACGGTCGGCGGCCCCCCTGGCCGAGGCTTTCTGGTGAGAACAGGCAACATCACCCCCATCCAAGCGGCCCTTCCCGACAACGACTGACGTACAAGGGCCGGGCAACCAGCCCCACCCCCTCGGGACCGCCGGCTACGAGACTGATCCCCCGTGCCCAACGGGACCTGCCGTCACAGGCATCCGCCTTGAAAGCCCGCTGCCGTAGTGCCCACTGTGACGGTGGTGCTCCGCGAGAGGGCTCCTTGTGATGTTGGGGTTTACCCGGATCCTCGGCGGGTGAGCTGTGCCGGCATAGGAGGTATGTCTGGCCTCGTCGGCTGGTGGCGCTGTGCGGGGCTTGAGGGTCTGTCAGGGCACCCTCACGGGCAGGGGCTGTGCGGTCATGGGAGGTGGGCCAGGGCTTGTCGGCTGGCGGGGCTGTGCAAGCCCTGGGGTGGATCAGGACTCGTCGGCCGGTTGGGCTGTGCGGGCATGGGCGTGGATCAGGACTCGTCGGTCAGCGGGGCTGTCCAAGCCCGCGGGTGAGTCAGGGCTCGTCGGCCGGTGGGGTTGTGTGGGGTTGGGCGGATACGTCGGGCTCGTCGGCGGATGGGGCACTGCGGGCTTGGGGGTGAGTCAGGGCTCGTCGGCGGGGAGGGTGAAGAGGCGGACGTAGACGGGGCGGGCGTCCGGAGGGGCGTCCTCTGGTCGGTGGCTGTATTTCAGGAGCAACGCGATGTACGCGTTGTAGAACTCGTTCAGCTCCTCTTTCGTCATGCGGGCAAGGCCTCTTGAGCCCTTTGCCCAGTCGGGGTCGGCGCGGTAGGCGGCTGGGAAGCGTTCCATGAGGGCGCGGTCCTCCTCGAACCCGACCCTCAGGAACTCGCCCAGTACCGCGCGGTCCTCCGGGGCCAGTTGGTCGGGGGTGGGGAAGCGCATGTCCCTGGGGATCTCGGCGCGGCGCCACCAGCGTTCGCGGCCGGACGAGCGTTCGGGGATCTCCTCGATGAAGCCGTACTTCTCCAGCTGGCGCAGGTGGTAGCTCGTGGTGCCGGTCTTGGCGTCGAGCAACTCGCCCAACGTGGTGGAGGTTGCGGGGCCGTGGATGTTGAGGTGGGTCAGCATGCGGCGGCGCATGGGGTGGGCCAAGGCCTTGAGCCTGGCCGGGTCGTCGAGGATGAACGGCTCGTCGCCATCCTTCGTCTCGTCCTCCTTCATGAGGAGGAGGGTAGTCCTCCCGAACGATATCTGCAGACTTCTCTTTGCCGAGGTTTCTCTGCAGACTATGTTCGGCGTATGGAAAAGATTCTTGCGGTCGTCGCCGCCACGCTTCTGGCGGCCGGCCCTACTGGTGGTTCTTCACTGCTCGGCACTTCCATGGGACCCGCTCCCTCCAGCTTTCCGTCGGAACGCTTAGCGGTCGGACCGTCGGCCGAACATGTCGGCGGACAGGAGGTCCAGCAACGGGGATTCGGGGCCGGGCAGCTGGGAGGTGGCGCCAGAGCGCGCTCCGGCGCTGGTCCGGATAGAGGGCTTGACGTGCCCGACGATCTGGCCGCCGCCGAGGTGAGCTTTCGAGGGAGTGGCGGGCTGGTGCTGCACGGCAGCGTGATCAGTCCGGCGCGGGCGCGGAGCGGGCGGGCCGGGGTTGTGCTGGTGCACGGGGCAGGGACCGGGACGAAACGGGAGAAGCTGCTGGGTGAGGCCGTGGCGTTCGCCCGTCAAGGGCTGTCGGTGCTGATCTACGACAAGCGTTCCGAGGGGTATTCGCTGTTCGAGAGGTCGTACTCGCAACTGGCCGACGACGCTCTGGGGGCCGTGCAGACGCTGCGGCGGCAACCGGGGGTCGATCCGGCGAAAGTCGGGATCTGGGGCCTCAGCGAGGGTGGATGGGTGGCGCCGCTGGCGGCGTCGCGGTCCACGGACATCTCGTTCGTGATCCTGGTGGGCGCCAACGCGCTGCAGCCGCTACGGCAGCAGACCTGGGCGGTGGCGGCCGGGTTGCGGAAGGCGGGGGTGCGCGGGTCCTTCGTCGATCGGGCCGAGCCCACGATGTACCGGATGATCGCGGATGGCGGGATGTTTCCCGAGCCCTACTACGATCCGGAACCGGTCATCGCGAGCGTACGGCAGCCCGTGCTCGGGATCTGGGGCGTACACGACCTTCTGACGCCGCCCCGGGAGACGCCGCCCATCTTCGCCAAAGCCTTGGAGAAGGGAGGAAACCGGCAGTACACGTTCCGGTTCTTCGCGGATGCCGATCATGCGGCTCATCGGACGCCTGATGGTGGTGTCACGCGACTGCCCGAGCTCGCTCCTGGTTATGCGGAGCTGGTCGGCAGCTGGGTGGGAGAGGCGACCTCGGGGCGGGCGCCCGTAGCGCAGGTGACAGGTCCTGCGCCGGTCCAGGCGGACGACACTGTGGCGGTGCCGCCTGCCGGGTGGTGGGAGTCAGCGGGCGTTCAGGGGGCGGCGCTGGTGTTGTTCCTGGTCGCGTTCGGAGGGTATCCGGTGGTGGCCCTGGTACGCCGGGTCCGGCGGCGCGGCGGGGTGCAGCCCGTCAACCGGGCGGGGCGGGGCGAGGCGGCACCCGTCAAGGGGGCGTGGCTGGTCAGTGCCGGTGGGTTCACGGTGGTCGTCGGCGGGTTCTTCTACCTGTTCTACTCGATCATGACTGGGGGGAAGCTGGCCTCGCCGGGGCCTCTGGTGGCGGAGCGGCCCCTCATCTGGCTGGCGCTCCAGGCTCTCGCGATCGCGACCGTCGTGGGGACCGTCTTGACGGGCGTACGGTGGCGCCGGTCCGCTCCGGCCGGCGAAAGGGTGCGGATCGGGTTGCTGATGGTGGGCGGCGTCGTGTTCGTCCCGTGGGCGCTGTACTGGGGGTTGCTCCTCCCATAGTCGGCGGGCGGTGGGGCGCGGCTTGGGCCTCATGGAGCGGTGTTCGCGTGACCTGACGTATGAGGGGCGCGGAAAGGCGACCTGAGTCATGGGAGGCGCGGTTGGCTGGACGGCGCTGGTTCAAGAGCGGCAAGGCGGTCGGTGAGGCTGGAGGCAGTGGGCGGAGCGTTGGTTCGCGGGGGCCGTGCTGGGGCGACGCTGTAGGCATTCAGAGAGCAGGGGGCTGGCCGGGTTAGCGGGGCATGGAGGGCTCGCGGGGGATGGAGGGCTCGCGGGCCGATCGGGAGCCAGGGGGCTGGATGGGCTGCCGGGGCCGGCCGGGAGCGGGGGCTGGCCGGGTTGCCAGAGCTGATGGGCTGCGGGTTGCCGGAAGCCGGGGCGCCGACCGGGTTGCCGAGAGCTGATGGGCTGCCGGGCCGACGGAAGCCGGGGGGCTGCCGAGGTGCCGAGAGCTGATAGGCCGGGGCTGGTCGGATTGCGGCGCTGGGTGGTCGGCGGCGCTGGGTGGTCGGCGGCGCTGGGTGGTCGGCGGCGCTGGGTGGTCGGCGGCGCTGGGTGGTCGGCGGCGCTGGGTGGTCGGCGGCGCTGGA
>NZ_JBITHZ010000003.1:0-340482 GCF_044458585.1 Nonomuraea sp. NPDC050451 | reverse complement strand
GGGTGGTTGGTGGCGCTGGAAGCTGCGAGGCGGACGGTGGTCGCCAAGCGCTGGGGCCGGGAGCGGGCGGGCTGAGGGCGGGTTAGATGTGCTGGGCCGGGCGGTGGTTGAGAGAGCTCGGGTGGATTAGCGGGTTGAGCCCCGGGCCCGGCGATGGTCGAGAGGGCTGGCTGGGTTGGTGGGTTGAGCCCCCGGGTCGGGCGGTGGTTGAGAGAGGTGGGTGGGTGGGTTGAGCGCCGGGTCGGGCGGTGGTTGAGAGAGGTGGGGTGGGTTGGCGGGGTGGAAGTGGTTGGGGGCGGGTGGAGGTGGTGGATTGGGTGGGGATTGGGGCGGGTGGGGTTTGAGGCGTTTATGCTGATGCGCGGATTCTGAGGCGGGGAGGCGCTGTGCAGACCAAGAAGGACCTCTATCAGGCACACCGCTTGATGCAGCAGAGGCTTGGCATGGCGCTCCTGCAGGCCGAGCCAGACGTGCCCGAATCCCCCATGCGTCGGCAGAACATTGCCACGTTCGGCGGGATCCTGATCGGGGTTCTGGTGATGGCGGTGTTCGGGATCTGGGGGCTGGTGCGGCCCGGGAATGCGACCAAGCTGACCGACCCCGGGCAGTTGCTGGTCGAGGAGGAGAGCGGGGCCAAGTTCATCTACAGCCAGCAGCAGCGGCGACTGCTGCCGGTGGCGAACTACGTGTCGGCCAGGCTCGTGCTGGACGCCGGGGAGATCACGACCCGGAGCGTGAGCGCCGCCTCGCTGGCCGGGTACGCCCGGGGGCCCCTCATCGGGATCTCCGGGGCGCCTGACTCGCTGCCCGACCGGAAGAAGCTGGTCAAGGCGCCGTGGTCGGTGTGCGTGGTGGAGGGGCCCGACAACACGGGCGGGCGCAAGCCGTACACGACTCTTGTCGGGGGGACGGACATCGGCGGGAGGCCCGTAGGCGGGGATGCGATGGTGGTCTCCGACGGGGAGCAGAACTGGGTGATCTGGGGCAATCGCCGCATGCGCGTCAACCAGCACGGCGTGCGGGCGCTCAACGCGCAGCCCAGGAAGGTGCCGTCGGCGTGGCTGACCGCGCTGCCCGTCGGCCGCGACTTCAAGGGGCCGAACGTGGCGAACCTCGGCAGGAAGGTCCGGACCAACGGGAAGGTCACGGCTGTGGTGGGGCAGGTGTTCGTGGTCCCGGCCATGCCGGGCACGGCCGCACGGTGGTACGTGCTGCTCAACGACGGTCTGGCGCCCATCTCCGCCGTTCAGGCCAGGCTGCTGCTGGAGGACCCGAACATCAAGAAGGCGTACGGCAACCGTGTGGCACGGGAGATCCAGATCGACGCGGCCTCTGCCAACGCGTCGCCCTCGCGCCAGAACGTCATGGACCCCACCCTGCCGACGACCATGCCGAAGGTGATCAACGTGTCCGGCTCGACGCCGCTCTGCTCGGTGTATCCGAACACGGCGGCCGGCTCGATGGTGGCCAAGGTGACGGTCGGGAGCAGGGTCACGATTCCGACGCCGTCGACCTCAGGCGTACAGGACCGCTTCGACCAGGTGCTGCTCCCGCCGGGCAGCGCCGTGGTGGCCGGGGTGCTGCCCGGCGAGGGGCAGCTCGGTGCGGTGGCGAGCTCGCTTTCGCTGATCAGCGACCAGGGGGTGCGGTATCAGATTCCGTCGGTTGACGTGCTGGCGAAGCTCGGCTACGACGCTGCGGACATCGCGCCCGTGCCGACGAGCATCATGCATGCGATCCCGCAGGGGCCGGCGTTGGACCCCGCCGCAGCCATGGTGCCCCTGACCGTCGGCAGCCGGTAGTCCCGCTGGTGGCCGGCTGTGTGCCGGCAGGTGGCCGTCTGCTGTCTGCCGTCTGGGTACGGCCCAGCGTCGGCTCGCCCGGCCGTCGCAAGCCGGCAGCCGCGAGGCGAGCTGTCGACGGCCTTCATGCCGCCGCGGCTCTCCCAGCGGCCGCTGATCGTCCCAGCCGCCGGACGACCAGCGCGGTGGTCAGAATTTCGGCATGAGTCCCCGCGTATCGACCTGGCCAACGTCGAGGTTCGGGTTCGGATCCTTGACCAGGTCCGCCTTGCTGGCGTCCCACATGACGCTGGCCTGCGCCAGGTTCGGCTTCACCGACGGCATGGCCTTCAGGAACGGAAGGTCCTGCATGAACTGGTTGAACGCCGTTCCCGCGAGGCCCAGCATGACGGTGATCTTCATGATGAGCTTCCAGTGCTTCTTGAAGACCTCCATGAGGCACTTGTGGAGGCTCATCACCCAGCGGATGATCGCCAGCTCCCACCCCTGGGCGGCCGGAATGAAACGCACAGCCAACACGATCCCCATCATCACCGTGAGGAGGCCGGCGACGACGTCGCACAGCACTGCGACGACGTGGAACGCGGTGGCCGAGCACTTGAGCGATTCCGCACAGCCGATGCGGTTGTTGTCGAGCTTTTCCAGCTGTACGTCGAGCTCGTTGACCTTCTGCACGAACGACGAGTAGCCCCGGCCGGCCCACTCGCTGCTGTCGCCGATCTCCTTGGCCATCCGCTTCAGCTCGCTGCGCAGATAGTCGAGGTCGCTGGAGCTCGTCGAGGTCGCCATGGGAACGAGCGACATGTTGGGCTTCGCGCCCGCCGCCATCGGCGGGTGCCACCCCTTGTTGTCGGCCTGCTGCATGCCGACCGGCGTCCTGTTGTTCCACTGGTCCGCCGCCCGGGCCTGCTCGGCAGGATCCGCGATCACCAGGGACATGAGCGTGAGGATGGGCAGCGCGTACGGCATGACGACGCATGCCGCCGCAGTGGCCGCCCAGGCACTGCGGAACATCCAGACATCCGCGTCGTAAGCCACCTGCTCGCCTATTCCTCTCTGCCGAGCACTGCCGGCGTGATGTCCTCGTCGGTGTCCCAGACCGCCTCGTCCTCGCCGAGGTGGGGACCGCGCTCGCGGTCCTTCTGCTCCTGGCCGGCTCCGGCGCCCATGCCGGGCGCCATGGGGTACATCGGCATCCCGCTGTTGAGCGCGCGGGCGATGCTGCCCGGCGCGCCCGCGCCACCCACGCCTGATGCACCGCCGGCGGATCCGAACCCGCCCTCCGGCACGCCGACCGACGTGCGCGGTATGGAGGCCCGCGGGTCGTACCCCGTGGTGCCGGGGATCTGCGGCGTGGTCGAGGTCGGCAGGCTGGGGTTGAGGCCTTCCAGGTTGGTCTTGGGCGTCTGGTTGAGGTCGCTCAGGTCGGGGGTCTTGACGTTCGGCTGATCGATCTTGGGTTGGTCGATGTTGGGCTGATCGATGTTCGGCTGGTCGATGTTGGGCTGATCAACGTTGGGCTGATCGATGTTCGGCTGGTCGATGTTGGGCTGATCGATGTCGGACCCCGGGATGTCCGGCTTGGGGATGTCCGGCTGCTTGATGTCATCCGCCGAAGGCTTGTCGAACTTCAGGTCGTCGGGGTTGACGCCGCCGCCGCCCTTGGGCAGGTCCATGCCAGTGCCCTTGGGCAGGTCCATGCCTGTGCCGCCCATCGGTCCCACCCCGCCGGGGCCGTCCTTGCCGGCTTTGCTGGCATCCTCGGCCTCTTTGGCGTTGGCGGCCGCGTCGGCGAGCGCCTGCTTCCACGAGTCCAGCACATCCTTGGCCTGCTCCAGCGCCTTGGCGGCGTTGTCACGGGTCGAGCGGTGTGCCTCGTTGAGCCCGCCGCCGATCACGCCGAAGGTGAACCAGTGCATGTCGATGGCGCTGGTCTTCTGACTCATCGAGGTCAGGTCATCGCCGTAGCTGCCCACGTTCTTGCCCAGCGTCGTGACGCTGGAGTACTTCATCGCGAAGTCCGGGTCCTTGGAACGCGGGTCGACGGTCGCGCCGCCGAGCCCGTTGAGCCCGCTCAGGGCGCTGGAGTAGGGATTGCTCTCGTCGGCCACGTGCCCCCCTTGTCACGATCGGCCCATACGTTACGCCAGTCACACATGTGCCGTACAGACAGATACGGCCTGTCACTACTCAGCAGGAGCAAAGCCCCAAATGAGTACATTCTGTCAATACACCCACCATCCGCCCCGATGATATGGAAAATTAACGTGATCACATGCGACGCTAGTGGTGGATGTTCACTAATGTGACCAAACGGGCCGACTTCAGTAGTCGGTTGGAGTCAGCCGACCCAGCAAGGGAGGGACTGTGGGGGCACAACCGCAGACTCAAGTAAGTGAAGCCGATCTCAAGGCCGCGATCACCCTCATCGAGGACGCCGCCGAGCGCCTGCGCGGCATCCAGCTGAACCTGGACCAGGCCGGCATCAGCCTCAAGCACTCCTGGGTGGGCCAGTCGGAGGCCGCGTTCGACGCCGTCCACAAGAAGTGGCACGAGCGGATGGACGTCATCCTGGGCAGCCTGCGCCGCCTGGCGGAGAACATCGGGACGAGCAACACGAACTACGCCTCGTTCAACCAGGAGCGGACCGAGGCGATCAACCAGATCGCCAACCTGATCAACGCCGCGCCGCTGTCGCGTTGACCAGCGCCGCACCGGTTACGAGGACCAGCTAGCAGAGGAGGCCGCAATGCCCGCGGACGACATCTTCGATATCACAAAGGTCAACTACGCCGGCCTCGGCGAGGGTGAGGACGCCTTCGCCAGGGCGTTCAACGACATGGTCACCACCCTGGACACCCTGGAGCGGGACCTGCTGGCCAAGAGCGCGATCTGGCAGGGCCAGACCAAGACCGTCTTCGACGAGGTCCGGCAGCTCTGGGAGCGCGAGGCCAACGACATGTCGCAGTTCATCGACCTGATGAAGAAGAACATCAACATCACGAACATGAACATGCAGCAGGTCGAGAAGATCAACTCCCAGATCTTCGACGGCAGGTAAGGCGTAGCGCGGGGGCCGACACCAGAGGGGGAACATGGGCAGCGACAACGGCGGAGTAGAGCTCAGCCGGAGGGCGATCAAGGCGGCCAAGGCGGACCTGGAAGAGGCCCTCGCCATGCTGGACCCTGGCCACCAGGCCGGCAAGTCGGGCGGCGGCGCCGTGCAGGCCGTCTTCACCGGCTCCAGTCCCGTCGAGACGCTGAGTGGCGACTATGACGCCCTGGGCGGCTTCTGGCCGGCGGCCATGGGTTTCCGGCAGAGCACCACCAACGCCATCACCACCGTCACCAGCACCTACTCGAACATCACCGGCCAGGTGGCGAACGTCATCGGCCTGCTCGATCAGGCGCTGCAGAACTACGACGGCGTCGAGGTGGACGGCGAGGGCAGGTCGAAGGTGATGCGGGTCTGATGGCCGAGTACCAGGCGCCCATCAGGGGCGAAATCGGCAGCATCGAGTTCGAGGGCGCGACGCTCGATCTGCTCCGCGACACGCTGGCCAAGAACAAGCCCCAGCTCGTCGGCCAGGCCGCGGCTGAGTTCCTCGAAGCCAAGGTACGGCTCGACAATCTCGTCGATGTGATCGACAAGCACCTGCGGGAGCTGGACAAGTACTGGACCGCGGGCGAGGACGCCAAGACCGTCAAGGCGCAGCTGCGCAAGCTGCGGAAGGCGGCGGCCGACATCTCGACCACGATCAGCGACCAGCCCGTCGATCCGAAGAACCCCCCGAAGAACCCGCACGGTGTCGCCCCCGCGCTCATCGTCCACGCCCGGACGTTGCAGGTGGCCAAGGGAGACGTGCCCGACAACCCCGGCAGCGACATCGACTTCGGGGAGGCCGCCGTCACCGGCGGCGTGGCCGGGGCCGCCATCGGCTCCTTCTTCGGCGGGGTGGGAGCCGTGCCGGGTGTGGTGATCGGCGCCGGCGTGGGCCTCCTCGTCGGCGGCATCACCCGCTTCATCAGCGACATCCCGTTCGTGAACCTCTGGGGAGACTCCAAGGAGGAGAAGGACAGGAAGAAGGCCGCCGAGGCCATCAAGCTGCTGAGCCAGGACACCAAGCTCAACAACGACGTGTTCCCCACCGAGCTCAGGACCGACATCCCGCAGTTCATGGCGCTCTCGCCGAACGTCCCCACCGACCCGTTCGGCGGCAAGACCGGGGTCGGCGGCACCATCCCGGCCGGCCTCAGCCAGCCGTACGACCCGACCGCCGGCCTCGACGGCCTGAACCAGGACGGCCTGCAGGACCCGAGCCGGCACCAGATCCCCGGCATCGGCACCACGACCGACCCGACGAGCACGTTCCCCAACGGCACGGGGATCGGGAACGTGGGCACGGGAATCGGGAACGGCCAGAACGGGATCGGAGCCGGCAACGGCCAGAACGGCGCCGGCAACATCCCCGGCCTGACCGACCCGTCCAGCGCCCTGAACGCGAACGCGAACCCGAACCTGAACGGCTCCCAGGGCCCGAACGCCGGGGGCCCGACGACGTCCCTGGCCGGGATGCCCGATCCGTCCCTGTCCGGCCCGTCCACCAGCCTGCCCACCACGGGCATCGGCAGCCCGTACGGCGGCTCCGGCACGGGCGGAAGCGGCTTCGGCGGAGGCGCGGGCATGGGCAACGGCGTGAACGCCGCCGGCCTGCGCGGCCTGGGCGGCGGCTCCTCCATGGTCCCCGCGGTCCCGCTGACCGGCGGCCAGGGCAGCGGCCAGGAGCGGCAGGAGAGGGAGCGCACCACGTTCCTCCTGGAGGACGAGGATCTCTTCAGAAGCGACGTGACAACGACCAACCACCTCATCAACGGTGACTCGAAAGGCAAGGCGTGAGCGTTCCGAAGGACAACGACTCGCCGCCCCCGGGACTGGAGCTCGCCAAGGACTTCCCCGGGCTCAGCGGGAACGACGGCCGCGGGCCGTACGCGGATCACGAGGCGATCAGGGACGTCGTCTCGCGGCTGCTCAAGAACCTGGGCGGCGTGCACGGCAACCCGCAGCCGTCGATGAGCGCCACCTGGAGCGGCCCCGGCACGATCGGCGAGGTGCAGGGGCTGGGCAACGTCGGACCGGAGGCCACCGGCAAGTGGGAGGTGGCCAGCAACTTCGGCGCCAACTTCGAGTCGGCGTACAAGGTGTTCGGCGAGAGCTACAGCCAGCTCATCGACTACATCGAGAAGTGGGCCGAGGCGGTCGAACGGGCCGTCTCCAACTACGAAAAAGGGCACCAGGACAGCAGTGCGTGAGATACCGGCAGGGATGGCGTAGATGGGTGACGAGTGGAAGCCGATCAGGCTCTATGACTACCTCGGCGACAGCAAGCCGGGCATCTTCGTCACCAGGGCCCAGGTCGTCTCCTATTTGAAGGCCACCGACCCGGACCGCATCGAGAGCGCCGGGAACAGCTACATCAAGGCGGCCGAGCTGGTCCACGGCAAGAGCGGGCTCGAGGGCACGCTCATGAAGGCCGCCGAGGAGCTCGCGGAGGTCTGGCGCGGCGACGGCGCCACCACGGCGCTGGAGGCGCTGCGGCTGCTACACGCGAGCGCCGCCGCGCTGGGCGACGCCATGGAGAAGACCGGCAAGCCGATGGTCCAGTACGCCCAGCAGCTCAGGACGTCCAAGACGACCATGCCCGGGCCCACCGCCCTCAGCATCACGACCAACGTCGACAACGAGCCCTCGACGAACCTCAACCCGCAGTTGGGGAGCGCGGGGTATCTGGTGGACGTGGCGGCCAGGAACCATCTGGAGCAGCTGAACAACAAGATCAACGATCTGAACGCCCAGATGGCCGAGGGCCTGGCGTTCAAGCTGCCCGAGATCCAGCCCATGGTGGTGGAGACCCAGAAGCAGGACCACCTCGACCCCGGCAGCGGCACCAACACGCCGTCGGGCGAGACGAGGTACTGGACCGGCGACGGCACGGGCGACGGCTCGAAGGGCTCGACCGGCACCGACGGCACCACCGGCACCGGCCGTGACGGCTCCGACGGTTCCAACGGCTCCGACGGCAAGGGCGACCAGAACCCCGGCAAGGACCAGGACCCGGGGCGGGACGATCCGGGCCAGGACCCGGGCAAGGGCCAGGACGACCCGTCCACGGGAGACCCGTCCGACCCCCAGCAGCCCGGCAACGGCACGGGCACCGGCGGCTCGCCGCAGAAGCCCGGGGACCAGGACCAGAGCGTGCCTCCGGTGATCGGCGCCGACCCGCCGAAGACCCAGCTCGCCGACGCCGGCAACCCGACTTTCCCGACCACCACCACGCCGACCACGGGTTACCCGCAGCAGTCCACGCCCAACCTGCTCACGAACCCGCCCACCACGCAGGTGCCGACGAGCACCCCGTTCTCCCCCGTTCCGGGGCAGGGCGCCGGCGGCCCGGGCACCTGGTACGGCATGGGCGGCTCGGGATCGGGGGCCGCTCCGGCGGTGCTCCGCGGCGGGGCGGGAGCCTCGGGACCTGGGATCATGGCGTACCCGCCGGGCGGCATGGGCGCGGGCGGCGACCAGCGCAGCGAGCGTGACCGGGAGATCTACGACCCCGAAGGGGACATCTGGTCCTCCACGCACCAGACCAGCCCCGACCGCATCGGCTGACAGAAAACGAAAAGCCCGGCTCGCACCACCGTGAGCCGGGCTTTTTCAGCCCTCCATGCGCTGCCGGATCCGGTCCAGCTCTCCCATGAGGTCCTCGTACGTGCGGTTGTAGGCCGCCTCGGCCTGCCGTACCAGCTCCAGGCTGCCCTCGGGGTCCTGGGCGAAGCGCATGGGGTTGTTCTCCTCGCCGAAGACGTTCCCCATCTCCTCCGAGATCCGCCGCTGCAGGTCGGCGTTGGCCTCCGCGATGACGGCCTTGATGCGCTCGGCCAGCTCGGCCGAGTTGAGGCGCATGGCCTTGGGGTGCAGGACGAGCTCCTTGAGCCCCGTGCTGCCGCACTCGGCCATGACGAGCCCGTCCTCGTCCTGGGCCTGGCCCGTCAGTTCCTGCAGGACCCGCTGGAACTCGCCGGCCCGCGCCATCTGCTGGTCGGCGTTCCTGAGGATCCGGTTGATGTCCAGCGCCCCGAAATCCCGCTCGATCATCTCTCATACCCCACAAGACGCAGAAGCCGCTTTTCTCACCACCCTATCCATCAGGGCCCGGAGATCTCCCGTTTCGGCTCGATCCAGTCGAAGTCCTGATAGCGCGGGGGCAGGCCGTTGTTCTTGGCGGGCTCCGCGAAGGAGGGGTACTTCTTGGCGTCGATCTCGATCGACTTGAAGTCGACCGCGGCCTCGCCGGCCGGCGTGATGTAGTTCCACTGGTGGTTCCTCTTCACCATGGTCGACAGCACCTCGCCGCCCTCCTTCAGGGTGCTGGCCAGCGAGGTGGCCAGGAAGAGCGTGGCGATGTTGACCTCGGCGGTGATGTACTTCTCCAGCAGCAGCCCCCACACCGAGCTCTGTGGCACCCGCTGCAGCGCCTTGGCGGCGAGAAGCAGGCCGAGCGCGGCGGCCGACGTGCGCAGGACCCAGGTCCAGAAGCTCCGGTAGGCCGCCGCGACCTCGTCGAGCGAGCTGCCGCCCGTGTTCAGGACATTGCGCAGCACCTCCGACTCGCGCTGGAAGGTCCAGAGCACCCGGTCGAACTCGTCGCGGTCCATCGCGATCCAGCCGTCCTTGGCCGTGTCGCGCAGCTGCGGGAGCAGGTTCTTCATCCCGCCGTCGAGCCGCTGGGCCATGCCGCTCTGCCAGACGCTGACCGCCTGGGCCATGCCCGGCTCGTTGGCGAGCATCCCACCGCAGATGGCGATGGCGGGAGACAGCCCCAGGGCGAGCCTGCCCGCCCTTTTCAGCATGTTGAGCGCCTTCTCGCCCAGCGACGGCAGGGCCGGGCGGGCCGCGTTGAACTCCGGAGCCGGACCGAACCTGCCTGCGCCCATGTTCGCGCGCGGGGCGCCATTGGCGGCGTAGCCCTGGGGGGTGGGAGGGCCGGTTACGGGCTGGTTGGCCGGGGGGTAGGCGTAGGGGTTGCCGGGAACGGGCCTGGGCTGCGCATAGGGCTGGTACGGGCCCGTCGGGCTGGTGGGCGTCGTGGAGTAGGGATTCGGGGTGGCGTACGGGTTGGAGTAGGGATTGGCCGGCACCGGCTGGGCGGGCGCCGGAGCCCGGGTGTGCGCCCAGGGATCCGGGGCCGCCGGCTGCGGCGGCGTGGCCGCCCGGGCCTGCGCCCAGGGGTCCGGAGCGCCCGGCTGCGCCGGCGTGCCGTAGGGATTGCCAGGTGGCGCCTGGGTGGCCGGTGGGGTTTGGGTGTGCGCCCAGGGGTCCGGGGCACCGCCCCACGGGTCTGGGGTGCCCATCAGCTGCGGTACCTCACGATGCTGGCCTCTTCGGCCGCGCGCCAGTTGCGCCTGGCCCGCTCCAGAGCCCCCGACCAGCTCTCCACGGCGTCCTCCATTTCGGTGAACGTGGTGTCCGCCCAGCGGCGGAACTCCTCGTACGCGCCACCGATCATCACGCCGCCGATCGCCCCGAAGCCGAGCCCGTCCACGGCCGTGTACGACATGAGCCCGTGAATGAAGGCCACATTCGGATGCAACTCCTCGTCGACGCGCTTTCGCGTGTGCGCGATGGTGGAGGAGGTGACGTAGATCTCTTGCCCGGATTTACCCTGTTGTTGCCCCACAAATCGGCATTCTTGTCCACATACCGTTACTAAGTGGCACACTTGCGCCGATCTTCATGATCGATTCAGCGGCTCGCCAGCCTCCGATCGCCTCCAGTTAACCCTGCGCCGATGGCGTGGCGTGTCATGGACTACACCGAGGACGACGTGGACAAACTCCTGCGGGACAACGAGCGGGAGCTCACACGCCTGGCCGCGGCCGCCGCCGAGCTGCGGCTGATCACCGGCAAGGGGGAGAGCCGCAGCGGCATGACCACCGCGGTCGTGGACGCCGACGGCCGGCTCCAGAGCGTGGTCTTCTCGCCGCGCGTGCTGCGCCTGGATGTCAGGACCCTGGCCGAAGAGGTCGTCCAGGCGGTGCGCCAGGCCCAGGAGGACCAGGGGCGCCAGGCCCAGGAGCTGCTGGCCGTGCCGCCGTCGCAGATCGTCGGGCTGGAGGAGATCCAGCGGCAGTTCGCCGAGTTCCAGGACATGTTCGGCGCGGAGACGGCCGAACGGAACGACCGGCTCCGGCGGCTCGGCGAGCGGGATCCCCGCGACTTCTGACCCGTCGAAGCGGCCCGCCGGGCCGGGCCGCTTCGGCGGCGGTCCAAGGCGGTCAGCCCGACAGGCCGCGGATCCAGGTGTAGACGTCGAGGACGCCGAGCGCCAGCGGGAAGAGCGCGATCAGCAGGATGACGTCCACCACCTCGCCCGCGCGTCCCCAGAACGGCGAGAGCCGCCCGGACGGCAGCCACAGGCCGAGCCCGACGACCAGCATCGCGAGCCAGAGCACGCCCATCACGACGGCCGCGGCGGCCACCGTGCCCGCGCCCGCGCTCAGCTCGATCCCCACCGCGATCAGCCCAGCCAGGCCGGTGCCCAGCAGCCAGAGCCGCTGGCCGAGGCCGTGGAAGACGCGGGCGCGCAGCAGCAGCACCAGCGCGAGCACGACGGCCATCGAGACCGCCATCCAGGTCGGCGTGGTGACCAGGAAGGCCATCGCGCCGATGGCGGTGAGCACGATGCCGACGACCATGCCGGTGGCGTACCGGCGGGCCTGCACGGTACGGGCCAGCACGCCCTCGCTGTCCAGCCGCTGGTTGTCGGCTCGCAGCTCCTCGGCGTTGGTGGGCAGGGCCGGCAGCGGCACCCTGGCGATCCTGAACGACAGCGTGGGGATCAGCGGGCTGAACGCGATCAGGATCGTGACCGTCATCGACGCCACGCCCGCCGGGGGCAGGGCGAACACCATGACCGTGGCGGACGCGAGCGCCCCCGCCACGGTCGCGATGGCCGTGCCGAGGAAACCCGCCACGCCGTCGGCCACCACCGTGCCCCCGATGGTGGCCACCAGCGCGGTACAGGTCAGCGCGGCCAGCAGGTGCGGGGCGCCGAGCCCGCCCAGGGAGGAGCCGCTGACCAGGCCGTACAGCCCGGCCAGGAACGCGTACGGCAGCGCCGCGTAGCCGATCAGCGCGCCCGCCGAGGAGTCGCCGACGGCCCTGGACAGGGCCGCGCTGACGCCGATCAGCAGCAGCGCGAGCATGCCCGCGACCACGGTCACGCCCAGCGGCGCGCTCCCGGACAGCACCAGCGCGGGAGCGCCGAGCGCGAGCATGATGGCGGCGGCGCCCGCGCCCATGGCCCGGGTGTGGCGGGCCTCCCATTTGCCCGAGCTGTCCTTGACGCCCGTGGCGACCACGTCGGCCACGTCGTCGAAGAGCGCGGGCGGCAGCGTGAGCTCGCGCGGCCGCAGGTAGAGCAGTTCGCCGTCCAGGACGCCCAGGGACGCGAGCGTCTGCCCGAGGTCGAACGGCGCGCCTCCGAGCCGCTGGAGCACCCAGCCGGGCGGTCCGGCCGCGTCGCCGCCGGCCTCGCCGACCGCGCGCAGCAGGCCGGGCAGCACGTGCGGGAGCGGGATGTCGGCAGGCAGCGCCAGATCGACCCGGCGGCGCGGGGCCACGATCGTGACGTGGCACAACGGCGCCACCGGCGCGCGCATCTGCGGCTGAGCGCCTGGATGCGTCGGCGGCAGCCCGGGCGGCCCGGGCGGCATCGGCCGCATGGGCTGCATCGGCTGGTGGGCGAGCGAGGTCACGGCCACTCCAGGTCTGACTGACTAAATCCGACATGCCGAACATATAGGGATGGCACGTCTGGTAAGAAAGTGTTCCAGGTGACAGGAGGGTTGTCCCGTCAGTGAGCATTGTTGTTGTTCGGCGACCTGAACGCCGTCCCAGCCCCCAGCCACCGCGTGGGGAAATCCTGCTGGAGTCTCCGCCGGAGATCCCCGAGCTGCAGCCCGCCGGGATGACCGGCGTCCTCATGTACGTCCCCATGCTGGCAGGCGCGGCGGCCATGGGGCTGATGTTCACCGCGGGCGGCAACGCCAACCCCATCATGTACGTGGCCAGCGGCCTGTTCGCGGTCTCGATGCTGGGCATGACGGTCGGCCAGTTCGGCCGCAACGCGGGCGAGCGCAAGAACCGGCTCAACGGCCTGCGCCGCGACTACTTCCGCTACCTCTCCCAGATCCGCAAGCGGGTCCGCAAGGCCGCCGTCCAGCAGCGCGAGGCTCTGGAGTGGAGCGGCCCCGCCCCCGACGCGCTCTGGTGGGTGGCCATGGGGCCGCGCCTGTGGGAGCGCAGGCCCCGCGACGACGACTTCGGCACGGTACGGCTCGGCACGGGCGTGCAGAAGCTGGCCGTGCAGCTCATCCCGCCCGACTCCAAGCCGGTCGAGGACCTCGACGCGCTGACGGCCGGCGCGCTGCGCAGGTTCGTACGGGCGCACGCCACGGTCTCGGGGCTGCCCGTGGCGGTGGCGCTCAACTCTTTCGCGCGGATCCACCTCAGCGGGGACCCGCGGGCCGTACGCGGCCTGGTGCGGGCGATCATCGCCCAGCTCGTCACCTTCCACTCCCCCGACGACATGCGGGTCCTGGTGTGCGCCAGCAAGGAGTGGATGCCCCACTGGGACTGGGTCAAGTGGCTGCCGCACGCGCTGCACCCAGAGGAGATGGACGCGGCCGGTCAGGTGCGGCTGATGGGTGAGAACCTGTCCCAGCTCGACCAGCTCGTGGGCGACGAGCTGAAGGAGCGGGCCAGGTTCCGTCCGGGCACGGCGTCGGACGCGCTGCCGTACCACGTGGTGATCGTGGACGGCGGGCACGTGCCGCACGACTCCCAGCTCGGCACCGACGCCATCCAGGGCGTCACAGTGATCGACCTGTCGGAGGCGACGGGGCCGGTCGAGGAGGCCAGCACGCTGCGGCTGGAGATCCAACCCGACGGGTTCCACATGGTGAAGATCGACCATGCGGGCAAGCGGTCCACGACCCGGCTGGGCGACCCCGACAAGCTGGACTACGCGCGCGCGGAGGGCCTGGCCAGGCAGCTCGCGCCGCTGCGGGCCTCGGCGGGCTCCGGCGGCGAGTCGCAGGACCTGCTCGGCACCAACACCACGCTGACCGAGCTGCTCGGCGTGGGCGACCCGGGCCGGCTCTCGCCCGCCGTCACCTGGCAGCCCAGGGCGGGCCGCAACCGGCTGCGCGTGCCCATCGGCATGGGCGCCGACGGCCGGGTGGTCGAGCTGGACATCAAGGAGTCCGCGCAGGGCGGGATGGGCCCGCACGGCCTGGTCATCGGCGCGACCGGCTCCGGCAAGTCGGAGCTGCTGCGCACGCTCGTGCTGGGCCTGGCGATCACCCACTCCTCCGAGATCCTCAACTTCGTGCTGGTGGACTTCAAGGGTGGCGCGACGTTCCTCGGCCTGGAGGGGCTCTCGCACGTCTCCGCCGTCATCACCAACCTGGAGGACGAGCTCCCCCTGGTCGACCGCATGCACGACGCGCTGCACGGCGAGATGGTGCGCCGGCAGGAGCTGCTGCGCTCGGCGGGCAACTACGCCTCGCTGCGCGACTACGAGCGGGCCCGCGAGCAGGGCGCCGACCTGCGGCCGATGCCCACTCTGTTCATCGTGCTGGACGAGTTCAGCGAGCTGCTGTCGGCCAAGCCCGAGTTCATCGACCTGTTCGTGATGATCGGCCGGCTGGGCCGCTCGCTCGGCGTGCACCTGCTGCTGGCCTCCCAGCGGCTGGAGGAGGGGCGGCTGCGCGGCCTGGACACCCACCTGTCCTACCGGATCGGCCTGCGGACGTTCTCCGCCATGGAGAGCCGGGTCGTGCTGGGCGTGGCGGACGCGTACGAGCTGCCGTCCGCGCCGGGCAACGGCTACCTGAAGTTCGACACGACCGGGATGACCAGGTTCAAGGCCGCCTACGTCTCCGGCGCCCACCACGACGACCCCGCGCAGGCGGTCGCCCCCGACGGCACGACGGCGATCCGCGAGGTCGTCGAGTACGGCCCCACCTTCATGCCGCTGCCCGAGATCACCAAGCCCGTCCAGGTGGCGCCGAAGCCGGAGGAGGAAGAACCCGCCGGCGGCAACCAGCGCAGCCTGCTCGACGTCGTGGTCGGCCGGCTGGCCGGGCACGGCCCCGGGGCGCACCGCATCTGGCTGCCGCCGCTGGCCGAGCCGCCTACGCTGGCGCACCTGCTGCCCCCGCTCTCCGTCACCACCGAGCACGGCCTGACGACCGCGGGCTGGCAGGGCCGGGGCAAGCTGCACGCCGTCATCGGCATCATCGACAAGCCGTTCGAGCAGCGCCGCGACCCGTTCTGGCTGGACGTCTCGGGCGCCGCCGGACACGTCGGGGTGGCGGGCGGCACCCAGAGCGGCAAGAGCACCGTCGTACGAACGCTCGTGGCCAGCATGGCGCTCATGCACACGCCGCGCGAGGTCCAGTTCTACTGCCTCGACTTCGGCGGCGGCGCGCTCGCCTCGCTCGAAGGGCTCCCGCACGTCGGCGGCGTGGCCACCCGCCTCGACGGCGACCGGGTACGCCGTACGGTGGCCGAGATCGGCGCCATCCTGGAGCAGCGCGAGCGCGACTTCGGCGAGCACGGCATCGAGTCGATGGCCTCCTACCGGCAGCTGTGCGAGGAGGGCGCGATCGAGGGCGACGGCTGGGGTGACGTGTTCCTGGTCGTGGACGGCTGGCTGACGCTCAGGCAGGAGTTCGACTCGCTGGAGCCGACCATCACCGACATCGCGGCGCGCGGGCTCGGCTACGGCATCCACCTCGTCGCCGCGACCAACAAGTGGTCGGAGTTCCGGCCGAGCATCCGCGACCTGCTCGGCACCAAGATCGAGCTCAAGCTCGGCGACGCCTACGAGTCGGAGGTCAGCAGGAAGAAGGCGCTGGCCGTGCCGGAGTCGGCGCCGGGCCGGGGGCTGACGAAGGACGGGTTCCACTTCCTGTCCGCGCTGCCCAGGATCGACGGGGTGCAGAACTCGGCGGACCTGGCGGCCGGGGCGCGCTCGCTGGTGCAGGCCGTACGGGACTCCTGGCAGGGGACGCCCGCGCCGCGGGTCAGGCTGCTGCCCGCCGTCCTGCCGGTGTCCGCGCTGCCGGACGACCGGGAGCGGATCCCGATCGGCATCGACGAGGCGGCGCTGGCGCCCGTCTCCCTCGACTTCGACGCCGACCCGCACTTCGTGGTCTTCGGCGAGAACGAGAGCGGCAAGTCGAACCTGCTGCGGCTCATCGCCGAGGGGCTGGTGGCGCGCAAGCAGCCGAGCGAAGCCATGATGATCGTGATCGACTACCGCAGGGCGCTGCTCGACTCGGCGGCGACCCCGCACCGCATCGGCTACGCCGCCTCCAGCGCGGCCGCCGCCGACCTGATCAACGACGCCAAGGGCGCCCTGCTGAGCCGCCTGCCCCCGGCCAACCTGACGCCCGAGCAGCTGCGCGACCGCAGCTGGTGGCAGGGCTCCGACCTGTACATCATCGTCGACGACTACGACCTGGTCGCGACCTCGTCCAACCCGCTGCACCCCCTGGTGGACCTGCTGCCGCAGGCCCGCGACATCGGCCTGCACGTCGTGCTGGCCCGCCAGATGGGCGGCGCGGGCCGTGCCATGTTCGACCCGGTCATCCAGCGCATGAAGGACATGGCCACACCGGCGCTGCTCATGTCCGGCAACAAGGACGAGGGATACCTGTTCGGCAACGTACGGCCTCAGACGCTGCCGCCGGGCCGCGGCTTCCTGGTCGACCGGCGATACGGCGCACGCCTGACGCAGACGGCATACCTGGACGCGGACAAGACACGGGGAGAATGATGGCGGATCTGGAGATTCACCTCTCGGCGCTGGACAGGTGCCGCACAGCCATCCACAAGGCCGCCGGCCAGTACGAGGAGACGCTGAACGAACGCAACCCCGGCAAGCTCACCTACGACGACCGCGGCGAGCCGCGCAACAACCGCACCGCCGTCGCCGCCGACACCTTCGGCCACCTGGAGGACTCCGGCACGCTGGCCACGGCCGCGAACGACGTCTGGACCGCGGTGATCGGCGAGATGGACCAGGCCCGCAGGAAGCTCGGCGGGGTCGAGCGAGGGCTGAGCAACGTCGAGGAGAACATCCGCAAGACCCACAGGGCGACCTCATGAGCGTCGCCCACCTGCCCGGAGGCGACGCACTCGACGCGATGCTGAAAAAGGTGACCGGTGACCCCGGCGCCATCGACAAGATCGCCGCCGCCTGGCGCAGCGTGTCGGGCGACATCAACGAGTTCGACGGGGCGCTGGGGGCCGCGGTCCAGACGGTGGACGACGCCTGGAAGGGCCACTCCTCCAACCAGTTCGCCACTTACATGCGCAAGTACGGCACCGCGGCCGAGGACCTGAAGCTGGCGCTGTCCAACTCCGCGTCCTCGCTCGAGGCCGCCGCCTCCGCGCTGCGTACCTCGCACACCGAGGTCAGCTCCATCTGCCGGGACCTGACCACCAACGCCGCCAACTACAGGACCACCTACTACCGCGAGCACCCCGACGCCAAGGAGGCGGACGTGGAGCCCGGGTTGAGGAAGCTGGTCAACCAGGCGAAGACCGAGGCCCAGCCATGGGTGGACTCGGCGGACAAGGCGGTCAGCAAGGCCAAGAAGGACATCAACGGGTTCCTGGACGATCGCACGCTCACGTTCCACGCGATCCCGGATGTCACCACGCAGGAGTTCACACCGGCGGCCGGGCGGAAGATCGACTGGGAGCCGGATCCCGAGTACCAGCCGCGTACCACCCTGCAAGGGGCCAGCGGCGGGAACGGGCCCGGCGCCGGCGGTGGCACGTCCGGTTTCGGAGGCTACGGCCCCAGCGGCCCCCCGCCCGCCGGAGGCGGTCCCGCGCCGACGGGCCAGGTCAAGGACTGGATCGAGCAGGCCATCACGATCCTGCAGAAGAACGGCGTGCCGGCCTCGAAGATGAACGCCAGCGACATCTGGATGATCATCCAGCACGAGTCCGGCGGGAATCCCAACGCGATCAACAACTGGGACTCCAACGCGGCCAAGGGCACGCCGTCCAAGGGCCTCATGCAGACCATCGACCCGACGTTCAACTCGTACTCGCTGGCCGGGCACAAGAACATCTACGACCCGGTGGACAACATCATCGCGGGCGTGCGGTACGCGATCTCGCGCTACGGCTCGGTGTCGAACGTGCCCGGCGTGGTCAACACCAAGCGCGGCCTGGACTACGTCGGCTACTGAACGGCAGATGGGCCCGGATCTCGCGATCCGGGCCCATCTCTATGTGAAAGCGCTCAGCTTCCGCAGCTGCCCCAGCCCTGGCTGGTGCTCGTGCCACCGGCGCTGCCGGAGAAACGCACGCACTTGCCCCTGGCGGGCAGCTTGACCGGGCCGGCGTAGTACTCGAAGCTGCCGGAGTCCGTCTGGCTGCCGCCGCCCTGGACCTCCAGGGTCGCGCTGACCGGCGTCTTCTTGCCGATGTCAGTGGTCTTGAGGGTGACCACGCAGTTCTGGCCGGTGCTGTTGTTCCAGAGCTGGTACGTCACGCCGCCGCCGAACGGGCTGGTCCGCTGGACCGAGAAACCGGAGCCGCACACCTGGGTGGGTGAGTACGGGTTCGTGGTCTTCGTCGGGGTCGGCGTCGGCTTGGACGTCGTCTTCGTGGGGGTGGGCGTGGGCTTGGCCGTCGTCTTGGTGGGCGTCGGCGTCGGCTTGGCCGTGGTCTTGGTCGGAGTCGGCTTGGCCGTCGTCTTCGTCGGAGTCGGGGTCGGCTCCGGCTCCTTCGTCGGCTCCTTCGTCGGCTCCGGCTCCTTCGTGGGCTCCTCGGTCGGCGTGGGCGTCGGGGTGGGCGTCCTGTCCACCGTCTTCGTGACGGTCGCCGTCGGCTTCGCGTGCCGCGTCTTGCTGGGCGCGGGCGTCGGCTCGGCCGTGTTGGTCGGGGCCGGCTGCGTGGCGGTGGGGACCGGCTGCTGCGGAACCGGCTGGGTCGGGATCGCGGCCGGGGTGGTGGGCACGGTGGTCAGCTCCGGCACCTGGGGCGCGGTCGAGGACCACTCGGTGGGCAGCGTCAGCGGCCCGACACCCGAGTCGTCCGGGGCGGCCGTGGCGCCCCAGGGCACCGTGGCCTCGGGCGCCGTCTGCTGCGGATCGGTGCCGCCGCCGAGCGGATCCGTGCCCTGCGTGCCGGGGGTCACCGGGGCGCTGGCGGGCACCGGGATCTCGTCCGCGTTGGCCTGCGCCATGGAGGCCGGGTTGACCTGCTGCAGCTTCACGTACCTGTTCGCGCCCCACAGGCCCAGGGCCGAGATGAGCGCGACCACGGCGACCCCGGCGACCAGCCCCAGCGGGAAGCCACGGCGCGGCCGGGCGGCGGGGCCGGAGGGCACGGCCTCGAGCCTGATGTGCTGCGGCTGCTGGTCCGGTTCCGGCGGGCCCCACATCGGCGCCTCGGACTGGTGCTGATGCGGCACCGGCAGGCCCTGCATGGGCGGACCCTGCATCGGGGGGCCCTGCATGGGCTGACCCGGCACGAACGGCGGGCCCTGGACGGGCGGCGGGCCCTGCATCGTCGGCGGGCCGGCGACCAGCGTGTCCTGCGGCGGCACGGGGCCGCCCTGGCCGGGCACGCCGGGGATCGGGATCCCCTGGATCGGCACGCCCTCGATGGCGGTCTGCGGGGCCGCGGGCGGCTTGGCGTTGCCGCCGAGCAGCTGCATGAGCGCGCTGTACGTGGTCGGCCGCTTGCCGACCTCCTTGGACAGCGCCGCCAGCACGACCCTGCGCACCGGCTCAGCCTCGATGTCCACCTCGGGCTCGCCGCCCAGCACCGCGTCACGGTCGGCGAACGGCGCCCGGCCCGTGGCCGCGAACGCGATGGTCGCCGCCCAGGCGAACACGTCCGCGTAGGGGCCGTACTGCAGGCCGAGCAGTTGCTCGGGAGCCTGGTAGGCGATCTCGCCCACCGGCTCGCCGATCCCGGCGTCGGTGACCCGCGGGCCCTCGGGGCCGAGGATCACGTTGTGGGGCGTGAGCGACTTGTGCGAACGGCCGGCGAGGTGGATGGCCGACAGCGCGGTCAGCACCCCGACCGCGACCCGTTCGAGCGCGTCCCCGGTCAGCGGCCCGTCATCGGCCACCGCCTCGGCCAGGCTCTTGCCTTCGACGTGCTCTCTGACGACGTACGGGCGGTCCTCGTGCATTCCGGCGTCCAGCACCCTGGCCACGTACGAGCTGGAAACCTGTTTGGCTGCCAGGTGCTTGGCCGGCGCGTCGGCGCCGGCGTCCGGATCAGCCGGGAGCAGCTTCACCGCGACGATGGGGGCGTCCTCGGACTCGCGGCCAAGGAACACCTCGCCCCGCGGCCCCTCTCCCAGCCGGCCAACAATGCTGAGATCGCCGATCCGCTCTGGATCACCAGGGCGCAAAGCGTGCATGACTAAACCTTTCACGGCAAAGCATGATCTAGTCACATTGAACCAGATCTTTCACTTCAGCATCAGAAGTTTCGGCCTGTACCCGACAATTCACCGTTTTGTTTCCTTGCAGCCCCAGTCACTCCGGGCGGCCGGGCCGCCAGCCCCTGCGGCGGCCCATCGGGATCATGACGCGGGTGACCGCCACCAACAGCGCCAGCCCGAGCGCCGATCCGGCGACGATCAGGGCCAGGTTGATCGCGTCGTGGTCCACGGGCGGAACCTTGGTCACGGCGTCCGCGGAGAGCGGGCTGGGCGGAGGGGGCGCGACCACCGGAGCGTCGGCGGGCTCGTACGGGAGGATCGCGCTGAGCGCGAGCATCGGGTTGACCATGCCCGCGCCCTTGCCGCCACCCGTGGCGCCGTCGGCGGTGGCGATGATGCGCTGGCGTACCTGGGCCTGGTCCAGCTTCGGGAAGCGGGCCCGGACGAGCGCGGCCACCCCGGCGACGTAGGGGGCGGCGTAGCTGGTGCCGTTGAGGTCCTTGAAATAGGAGCGGCCGGGCCAGGTGGAGGTGACGCCCTGGCCGGGGCCGAGCACCGCGACGGGGGTCTTGACGTTGGAGAAGTTGGACAGGATGCCGCTCGGGCCGGCCGCGCCCACCGCGAGCACCCCGTCGTAGGCGGCCGGGTAGGCGGGTACGGGAGTCCCGTCCTCCTTCGTGACGTTGCCGGCCGCGGCCACGATCACCGCGTCCTTGGCGAGCGCGTACTGCACGACCTCGCGCAGCGAGGGCAGGTCGCTCGTCGACACCGACACGTTGATGACCTTGGCGCCCTCGTCCGCGGCCGCCTTGATGGCCTTGACCAGCAGCTCGGGGTCGCCGTCCCGCTCGGAGGCGGTCTGCTTGTACGACAGCAGCCGCGCGCCCGGCGCCATGCCGTAGAAGAGCACGCCCTGCATGTACTGGGCGCCGATGATGCCCGCCACGGCCGTCCCGTGGCCGACGCAGTCGCGGTAGCCGGTGCCGGTGAGGTCGGCCCGGCCCGCCAGGCGGATCTGCGGATGCTGCAGGTCGACGCCGCTGTCGATGATGGCCACTTTCACGCCCGCGCCGGTGGACAGCGACCAGACGCGTTTGGGGTCGAGCCGTTTCTGCGCCCAGGACTCGCCCACCTGCATGGTGCCCCTGGGCGGCTGGCACTGGTCCCGCACGGCCGCGGGCGCCAGCGGGACCTGCAGGGCGAGCACGCTCGCCACCAAGGCGCGACCAATCATGGGGAAAAAGCGTAGCTTGCCGGATTCGGGCGGCGGCGGGGGCTGCTGGAATCAGCCCTTATTCACAGGAAAGAAGCCCCAGCTCCCTTGCCAGGGCCCCGATCCATCGCTCAGTTCGTCGCCGACTCGATGTTCTGGCGGTAGGTGCCGATGACCCGCGAGGCCTCCTGGAGCTCCTCGGCCATGCGCTGGAAGGCCGTGCGGTAGTTCTGCCACGACTGTTGGAAACGTTGGGCGCCCGGCCCCGTCCACGCGGTGCCGACCTTGGCGGCCTCGCGGTCGAGCGCGGTCATCGTGGTACGGACCGCCTCCGCCTGCTGCGTGAACTGGCTGGCCATCTGCTGCATTTCGGCGAGGTCGCCGCCGAACATGCTCTGGCTCATGCATACCTCCTGGAACATGGGGGAAAGCGCCCTCAACTTAAGGTGTGACCACCTACCGTCGCCTGAGATATACCGAGCGGCTATGGTCTACCCGAGGATTGTTCGGATTCGTCTCGGGGAGCACTCGGGTCATGCGCGAGGTTGTGGTGACCGGCGGAGGCACCGGCATCGGATACGCCGTCGCGGCCGCGTTCGTCTCGCTCGGCGACCGCGTCACCATCACCGGCCGCCGCGAACACGTGCTGAAGGAGGCCGCGACCCGGCTCGGGGCCGCGCACGTGGCATTCAACGCCTCCAGCCCCGTCGCCGTCAAAGAGGCGCTCGACAGCCTGCCGCCGCACGTGGACGTGCTGGTCAACAACGCCGGCGGCAACACCAACCTCGACCGCAGGCAGTCCGGCGAGCTGATGGACGTGGCCGAGGCCTGGTGGGCCAACATCAACGCCAACCTCATGTCCGCCGTCCTCGTCACGACCGCGCTGACGCCGCGGCTGAGGGAGGGCGGCCGGATCGTCTCGATCGGCTCCATCGCCGCGCGTGGCACGGGCTCCGGCTCGTACGGCGCCGCCAAGGCCGCCCTGGAGTCCTGGACCGCCGACCTGGCCGCCGAGCTCGGCCCCCGGCGCATCACCGCGAACGTGGTCGCCCCCGGCCTCGTCCTGGACACCGAGTTCTTCCGCGGCCGGCTGACCGAGGACGGCATCAGGGCACGGGTGGAGAACACGCGCAACGGGCGCCCTGGCACCCCCTCTGACGTCGCCGATACCGTTCTGTTCCTGGCCTCCGCGGGAGCCAGGCACGTGACCGGGCAGGTGCTCCATGTGAACGGCGGCGCGTACCTGGGCCGCTGAACCTCTCAGGAAGGACTTAGGTCGGTGCGGAAGGTTCTGATCGCCAATCGGGGCGAGATCGCGGTACGGGTGGCCCGCGCGTGCCAGGACGCCGGGATCGGAAGTGTGGCCGTCTACGCCGACCAGGACCTCGACGCCCTGCACGCCAAGGTCGCCGACGAGGCGTACGCGCTGGGCGGCCGGTCCCCCGCGGAGACCTACCTCGACATCGCCAAGCTGCTTGACGTCGCGCGGCGCTCCGGCGCCGACGCCGTACATCCCGGATACGGCTTCCTGGCCGAGAACGCCGCCTTCGCGCAGGCCGTCATCGACGCGGGCCTGATCTGGATCGGCCCGCCGCCGGACGCCATCGCCGCGCTCGGCGACAAGGTGCGGGCCAGGCACATCGCGCAGAAGGTCGGCGCGCCGCTGGTCGCGGGCACCAAGGACCCCGTCTCCGGGGCTGCCGAGGTCGTGGCGTTCGCGGAGGAGCACGGGCTGCCGATCGCGATCAAGGCGGCGTACGGCGGCGGCGGGCGCGGCATCAAGGTGGCGCGCGACCTGTCGGAGGTCGCCGAGCTGTACGAGTCGGCCGTGCGCGAGGCCGTCGCGTCGTTCGGACGGGGCGAGTGCTTCGTGGAGCGCTACCTCGACCGGCCGCGCCACGTCGAGACGCAGTGCCTGGCCGACGCGCACGGCAACGTGGTCGTGGTCAGCACGCGCGACTGCTCGCTCCAGCGCCGCCACCAGAAGCTGGTGGAGGAGGCGCCGGCGCCGTTCCTGTCACGGGAGCAGGTCGAGATCCTCTACTCCAGCTCCAAGGCCATCCTGAAGGAGGCGGGCTACGTCGGGGCCGGCACGTGCGAGTTCCTCGTGGGACAGGACGGGACGATCTCGTTCCTCGAGGTGAACACCCGGCTGCAGGTCGAGCACCCGGTCACCGAGGAGGTGTCGGGGATCGACCTGGTGCGGGAGATGTTCAGGATCGCCGACGGGGAGGCGCTGGAGTACGGCGACCCGGAGCTGCGCGGGCACTCGATCGAGTTCCGGATCAACGCGGAGGACGCCGGGCGCAACTTCCTGCCCGCCCCCGGGACACTGACCGTCATGCGCCCGCCCGCGGGGCCCGGGGTGCGCCTCGACGCCGGTTACGAGGCGGGGATGACGGTGCCGCAGACGTTCGACTCGCTGGTGGCGAAGCTGGTCGTCACGGGCCGGACGCGGCAGGAGGCGCTGGAGCGGTCGCGGCGGGCGCTGGCCGAGTTCGAGATCTCGGGGATGCCCACCGTGCTGCCCTTCCACCGGGCCGTCGTGTCGGATCCGGCGTTCGCCTCCTCGCCGTTCTCGGTGCACACGCGGTGGATCGAGACGGAATGGGAGAACACGGTCGCGCCGTACGAGGAGGAGATCGCCTCGGGCCCGGACGCCGTCGCCGCCGCTCGCGAGACGGTGACGGTCGAGGTCGGGGGCAAGCGCCTCGAAGTGGTGCTGCCCGCCGGGCTCGGGGCCTCCGCCCCGGCGCCCGCGAAGGCGCCGCGACGCGGTGGCGGCAGCTCCAGGAAGGCGTCGGCGGCCGGCGGCGACACGCTGGTCAGCCCGATGCAGGGGACGATCGTCAAGGTCGTGGCCACGGACGGGGACGTCGTGAACGAGGGCGACACGGTCGTGGTGCTGGAGGCCATGAAGATGGAGCAGCCGCTGGCCGCCCACAAGTCGGGCACGATCACGGGGCTCACGGCCACGGTCGGGCAGACCGTTACGTCCGGCGCCACCATCTGTGAGATCAAGGACACCTGACGGAGATTCCGGCATCTTCGCCACGGTGTGCGCCCGCGCGCTCGCGGACAGGTAACGTGCGCAGTGAGGAACTTTGCCGACCGCTCGTTCGTCCTCATGGGCGAAGGAGGCTTGCTGCCAATGACCCACTCGCTGCGCCGAGCAGGGGCCGCGCTTGCGGCTCTGATCGCCGGTCTAATCGTCGTGCTTGCGCTGTCCCCTGCCGCCAACGCGGCGGCACCCCCTGATGCTCAGTCGGTGGTGTCCTACTGGAAGGACAAGAAGGACCCGCTCTTCGTGGAGTCGGGTTCACCGCTGTCGTCAGACCAGCAGGATGAGATCCGTGACGCGCTGAAGGGAGCCGACAGCAAGATCTACGCCGTGGCGCTCCCCGACGGCACGCTGGACAACTCCACGATTGCTTCCTACATGAGCTCGCTCAACTCCGAGCTCACGAAGGCCGGCCGCAACCGCGCCACCTTCGCCGTGCTCGACGGCCAGACGCTGTTCGCGGCCTCGAGCGCCATCCGCGGGCAAGGCGTCGCGGGCGAGCTGGCCAACCTCGCCGTGAGCAACAACTCCGGCAACATCGTTGACGGCATGAAGGACTTCGTCAACCGCGTTGACCTCGCCGTCGACGGCAAGCGCTCCGCCCTCGACAGCGGCAGCCAGGCCAACCCCGGCGCCGGCGGCACCGCCGCGCTGATCGCCCTGGGCGGGCTGGTCCTGGTCGGCGGTGGCGGCTACTTCCTCTACTCCAGCAACCGCAAGAAGAAGAAGGCCCTCCAGGACGCCAAGGACCTGGCGGCCGTCAAGCAGACCGTGGACGAGGACGTCACCAAGCTGGGCGAGGAGATCACCGCCCTCGACACCGACGTGACGCTCTCCGGCGAGGGCGGCAAGCACATCGAGGAGTGGCAGCAGGCGCTCGACTCCTACGAGAAGGCCAAGACCCAGCTGGCCAACGTCCAGCGCGCCGAGCAGGTCCGCGAGGTCACCCAGACCCTCGAGGACGGCCGCTACGCGCTGGCCGTGGTGAAGGCCAAGGTCCACAACGACCCGGTCCCCGAGCGACGTGCCCCCTGCTTCTTCAACCCGCAGCACGGCCCGTCCGTCCGCGACGTCCGCTGGGCCCCGCCCGGTGGCGCCGTCCGCGACGTGCCCGCCTGCAAGATGGACGCCGAGGCCGTGGAGCGCGGCTTCGACCCGCAGATGCGCGAGGTCATGGTCGACGGCCAACGCCGTCCCTACTACGACGCGGGGCCCGCGTACCAGCCGTACGCGTACGGCTACTACGGCGGCTTCGGCGACATCATGACCGGCATGTTCATCGGCACCATGATGGGCAGCCTGCTCAGCGGCGGCTGGGGCTACGGCGGCTACGGCGCCGGCTACGCCGAGGGCTACGCTGACGGCGGCGGAGGCGACGTCGGCGGTGGCGACTTCGGCGGCGGCGACGGCGGCGGCTGGGGCGACTTCGGTGGCGGAGGCGACTTCGGCGGCGGCGACTTCGGCGGCGGCGACTGGTAACCCCGGAGGCCCAAGCCCACCGGCATGGGCCTCCGCCCAGGAGGCGCTACGCGCGAAATCGGCTCCGGGCTGTGTTTCCCAGGGGGGCTCACGCCCCCCCTTCGACCCCCCACAAGCAAGGTCCTCGCACTGGACGCGCTTCGCGCTGAAACGCTCGGGCTGCGCCTTGTGGGGGCAAGCCCCCACACCCCCGCCTGGGGGTCTTCCGACCCCCAGGCCCCCGGCGTTGACCGGGGACGCGCCCTTGAATCGGGCGCCTACCAAGGCACGCGGAGATCCTGATCTTGACGGGTAGCCCGCACCCGCCGGTTCCATCGGCGAATCCGCCTCACCCGGCGACGTGGGCCAGCAGCCTGTCCAGCGGTCGCGGCACGCGATCGAGATCAAGGGCCGCGACGAGCAGGGCGGAGTAACGGATCTTGCGGCCGCTGCCCGATCCCATGAACCGGCGCAACTGGTCGTGAGGGGCCCTCCCGCGCCATGCGGGTTGCTTCTGGAGCGAACGAAATGATCTGAGCTCGCCCTCTGCGTCGAGAACGCGCTCAACCGTGGCGGTGCCGAGGGCGCGGATCAGCTCGTCTTCCAGGTCGGCGACGCACACGAAGAATCCGAGCGCCTCCAGATCGCTCCGGCTGAGATTGGATCCCAGGCCGGCGCGTTCGAGGCTCCTCTGGAAGTCGCCTTCCTCCCCGACATCGCACAGACCGGCCAGCCGGAGATTACGACCGGGAGGGCCGAACTTGCCGATATACGTCCCAATGTTCGTGGCACCGCCCATCGCCATAAGGGAGATGCCTTCGGCCGCCAGGTTCCGGCCATGACGTTCGGCCAACGCTTCGACGGCCGACTTGTCACTGACTCCCTCGACCAGGACCACGGTGTGCGTGTCACTCACGAGCCCAGCCTTGCACTCAACGCTGGACAGGTTCATCCCCTTTTATGCGCTGGAAGGTCACCAGCCGCAGATCACGATGACTTCGTTCGCGTGGCAGACGGCATCGAGGGCTTGGTCCATCTCAGCGAACTCGCCGCCCCGACTGTCGATGGATCAGGCAACGCGGTTCGAGTCGGCGACGAGGTGACCGTGATCGTCATCGAGGTCGACTCGCTGCAGCGTCGGGTCGCTCTGTCTCGCCGCCGAGCCGCCGAGCCACCGAGCCACCGAGCCACCGAGCCACCGAGCCACCGAGCAAGGCTTGGGGATCCGTGCGACCCCGCAGGCTGAACTCTCTCCCGACCGCCATCCGTAGCCTGCGGTCGCAGAGCAGCTGTTCAGCTGAGGACCGCGGTGGCTTCGATCTCGACCAGATGGTCGGGGACGTCCAGTGCCGCGACGCCCAGCAGGGTGGCCGGTGGGACCGGAGTGATCCCCAGCTTCGCGGTCGCCCGGGAGATCCCCTCCAGGAGTGAGGGCATCCTGTCGGGGGTCCAGTCGACGACGTAGAAGGTCAGTTTCGCCACGTCGTCGAAGGAGCCGCCCACCTCGGTCAGGGCGGTGGCGATGTTGAGGTAGCACTGCTCGACCTGCGCGGCGAGGTCGCCTTCGCCGACTGTGATCCCGTCGGCGTCCCAGGCGACCTGTCCGGCGATGAAGACGAGCTTCGTCCCTGATGCGATCGACACCTGCCGGTAGACATCGATCTTGGGCAATCCGCTGGGGTTCACCAGAGTGATGGCCATGCTGCCTGCCTCCTTGTTTCCGGGCTCCTGTGGGCCGCGTCCGCCGGATTCACGACGCTCGCGGTTTCTTGTGGTTACTCAGGAACCATAGGAGAGTGGTCGCTGACATGGAAGAACGCACTTTTCAGTGACTGGGGAACCTGATGGTGACCACACAGTCGCGCCGGGGCCAATCCTTGCCAGCAACGGTCGATGGCATGGGCGACTGGACTCACCAGCACCTCGGTCACATCGAAGTCGCCCGCCGCCGTTTCGGCACCTGAAGGCACGCACACGCGCCGCCGTGGGCCGGACCTCGCTCGGGCGGTTCGTCGGGGAGGCCGACTGCGATGCTCAGCCGTTACAGCGGGATCAGGCTTCCTCAGGCCATTTCGCCTGGATGTGCAGGCAGATCAGCGCGGCGTGAGAGAGCGGGGTGGCAGGGTCGTCGATGTCGCCGTTGGTGGTGTAGTCGAGGAGGACGACCTCGCGGTCGGCGGCGAGCAGGCGCAGACGCTCCACGAGATCGCCGGTCTTGTGCTCCAGGACCCAGCGGTAGACCGGGAGGTAGATGCGGCGCCGCGCGGTCCGGTACGTCAGCAACCGGTCACCGTGGAGGCCGTCGCGGTGGCCGCGCACCGGTCCGTGTTTGCGTACGGTGCGTTTGAGGCCGGTCATGGTGGTGATCGCGAGCTTGGCCGGGTCGACGTCGGCGGTCTCGAAGACTTTGAGCGCCTGCCAGATCCCCTCGACGGTCTGGCCGGTGACGCCCGGGGTCTGTGGGACGGGGATGCCGCCGTGCGGGTAGAACGGGCTCAGCCGCACCCATGGCTCGTCCGCTTTGGAGGTCACGTCGATGACCTCGGCGCCGGGGAAGGCCTTGGCGAGTGAGGCAGCCGAACGGCGGCGGCTGGCGACCTGGATCGGCACGAACGGCAACCCTTCGCGAGAGCGGACGGGTTCAGCTTGGCCGACGGGTGTGACATTTTCCGCGTTCACCGGGGTGGGCTGCCTAGCATGGAGTGCGTGCTCATCGTCATCGGCGGCCTGCCCGCGACAGGCAAGACGACGCTCGCCCGGCTCCTCGCCGCCCGCATCGGCGCGGTGCACGTGCGGATCGACACCATCGAGCAGGCGATCGTCCGCTCAGGCCTGGCCCGCCACCCCATCGGCCCCGCCGGATACGTCGTCGGCTACGCGCTGGCCGGGGAGCACCTGCGGCAGGGGCTGACGGTGATCGCGGAGTCGGTGAACCCGCTGGCCGTCACCCGCGACGCCTGGCGGGAGGTCGGGATCAAGGCGGGCGTTCGGGTGGCCGAGGTGGAGGTGGTCTGCTCCGATCGCGACGAGCATCGGCACCGCGTGATCTCGCGCTCGATCGACATCCCCGACCTGCGACCGCCTGACTGGCGGGAGGTCGTGGAGCGTGAGTACGAGCCGTGGGAGCGCGAACGCGTCCTCGTCGACACCGCCGGACAGGCCCCCGAGGAGTCGCTCGACGCCCTTCTCCGGGATCTTGAGCGCATCGGGGGCTCCGGCTCGTAGGGTCGGGCGCATGGGGGTCCGCGTGTTGTGCCTGCGCCATGCCGAGTCGGAGAACGTCGTCTCCCGGATGGCCGGGGCGCTGCCGCTGGCGGAGCTGACCTCGAAGGGACGGGTGCAGGCGGCGGAGGCGGCCGTTCACCTGCTCGGGGAAGGGGCCACCCGGATCTACACCAGTACGGCGGTGCGCGCCCGGCAGACGGCCGAGATCATCGCGCGGGCGCTGGGTCTGCGGGAGGAGGTGGTGGCGCTGCGAGGGCTCGTGGAGTTCGGGGTGGGGCGGTTGGAGGGCACCACCGATCCGGCGGTCCGGGCGCGTACCGCCGAGGTGCTGCGTTCGTGGGTGGTGGAGGGGAGATTGGGCGAGGCGGTGGCGGACGGCGAGGACGGGAACGCGGTCGTGGCCCGGGTGGTGGCCGCCTTCACCTCCATCGCAGCCGCCCACGCGGGCGAGCCGGCCACTCACCCGAGCACGGCAGCCATTCACATGGGGGAGCCGGCCGCCCACCCGAGCATGACGACCACCCACTCGGATCAGGTGGGCGCCTGCGAAGGTGAGACGGTCGTGCTGGTCGGGCATGTGGGGAGCCTCACCGCCGGGCTCAGCGTGCTGTGCGGGCTGGGTGAGCAGGTGTGGGGGGCGCCGCTCCCGCACGCGGTGCCGTTCCCGGTCGAGTGGGACGGCCGGTCCTGGCGGTGCGCGTCGTGGCCGTCCTTGCGACAAGATCGATAAGTGACCTACCTCGCCCAGGACACCCGTGTCGGCATCCGCCGCATCAGCCACCGCGACCGTACGGAATTCGTGACCCTGAACCGGGAGAGCGCCGACCTCCTCGCCCCCTGGATGCCCGGCCTGCCCATCACCACCGACGAGGCCTTCGAGGCGTACATGGCGCGCTTCGACGACCCGGCGAACGAGGGGTTCGTGATCTGCCGGCTCGAGACCGGCGCGATCGTCGGCCGGGCCAACCTGAACAACATCATCCGGGGCACCCGCCAGGACGGCACCCTGGGCTACTGCGCCTACTCGGCCACGACCGGCCGGGGCTACATGACCGAGGGCCTGCGGCTGCTCGTCCGGTACGCGTTCGGCGAGCTGGGGCTGCACCGCGTCGAAGCCAACATCCAGCCGTCGAACACCCCCTCCCTGAACCTGATCAAGCGGGTCGGTTTCCGAAGAGAGGGGTATTCGCCGGCGTTCCAGTTCATCGACGGGGCCTGGCGGGACCACGAGCGATGGGCCGTCACGGCCGGTACGGGCCCGGGTGGCGCATAGCCCAGACGGTACCGCGGGCGATGGTCTCCTTGAAGGCCGCGGAGGTCCGGCCGGTGAGGACGGCGTCGAGCGGGCTGTCGTCGGAACGGGTGAACTGGGTGACGCCGTCGTCCCGGCCCAGGCTGATGTTCTGCCAGACGTACCGGAATCTGGCCCGCCGTGGCGCCCGTCCGCTCAGCAGGTCGGCCACCGCGTCGCCCGCGCAGATCCCCATGGGGAGGCCGGTCTGGCAGGCCATCCGGGTGGCCCGCCCGCTCTGGTCCAGGGGGCGGGCGGCGTCGCCGATGCCGAACACCTCCGGATGCGACACCGACCGCAGCGACCGGTCCACGAGCATGCGTCCGTGCGGGTCCGCGGCCAGTCCCGCCTCCGCGGCCAGGCCGGGGACGCGGAAACCGGCGGCCCACACCACGGTCTCGGCAGGCAGTTCGTCCCCGTCCGCCAGCAGCAGGCCGTTCGGGCGGAGCTTGGCGACCGGCGTGCGCTCACGTACGGCGATGCCCATACGCCGGAAGGCCCGGTGGAGGTGGCGGCGGGCACGCGCGGACAGGCCCTCCCCGATCAAGCCGGCCGACAGCAGCGAGACGCGCAGCTCAGGGCGGGTGAAGGCGAACTCGGTCGCGGCCTCGATCCCGGTCAGCCCGCCGCCGATCACGGTCACCTCGCCGGTCTCGGCGAGGCGGGTGCCCAGCCGGACGGCCTCGTCGGCGGTGGCCAGCGTGTACGCATGCTCGCGCACCCCGGGCACGGCGTCCAGCTCCGCCGCGCTCCCGAGGGCGTAGACGAGCACGTCGTAGGAGAGCTCGTACGGCGGCGCGTCCAGGCGTACCGTCCTCGAACCCGGATCGATCCCGGTCACCCGGGCGACCACCAGCTCGATGCCGGTGCCGTCGAGCAGGCCGGTCAGCGGCAGGTCTGGCAGCCGCTGGCCCGCGGCCAGTTGGTGGAGCCGGATGCGCTCCACGAACCGGTCGGCCGCGTTGACCAGCGTCACCCGCGCGGCGGCGCCCCGCAACCGACGGGCGGCGCGCTTGGCCGCCCCGAGTCCGGCGTATCCGGCTCCCAGCACCACGATGCGATCTGTCATAGTTCCTGAACTGGCGAGCCCGCCCGTCCGTGACAGGATCGGCGTGTGATCGCGCTCACATCCGGTTCAGGCGAGCTGTGCCCCGGCGAAGGCGAGTTTGGCCGGGTTGACGGTGGTCCGGACGACGGCGACGTGCTCGCCGTCCAGCTCCATGGTCATGATCGCCAGCAGGTCGCCGCCGGGCCCGCGAATGAGCGCCGCGGGCTCCCCGTTGACCTCCAGGAACTCGGCCGCCACCCCGGCCGCCTCCGGCCGCGTGACAAGCCCTCCCAGGTAGCGCAGCACCCTCGCCAGACCGCGGACCGGCCGCCGGGCCGTCGCCGCGGCGCCGCCCCCGTCGGTCCAGGCGACGACGTCGTCGGCGAGCAGCCGTTCCAGGGCGGCGACGTCCCCGTGCACGGCGGCCTCCATGAATCGCCGCAGGATGCGCCGGTGCTGCTCCCGGTCGCTCTCGAAGCGCTTGCGCGGCTCCCCCACGTGCGCCCGCGCCCGCCGGTGGAGCTGGCGCGAGTACGCCTCCTCGATGCCCAGCACGTCGGCGATCTCCGCATGGCTGTGCCCGAACGCCTCCCGCAGCACGAACACCGCCCGCTCCACCGGCGTCAGCCGCTCCAGCAGGAGGAGCACGCCCATCGACACGGACTCGCGCTGCTCGACGGTCTCCAGCGGCCCGAGCGCCCCGTCAGCGGTGAGCACCGGCTCGGGCAGCCACGGGCCCGCGTAGCTCTCCCGCTGCCGCCGCGCGGACGTGAGCTGAGTAAGGCAGAGGTTGGTGGTCACCCTGGTCAGCCAGGCGGCCGGGACCTCGACCGGCCCGGTGACCCGGCTCCAGCGCAGGTAGGTCTCCTGCACCATGTCCTCGGCCTCCGCGGCGGAGCCGAGCAGCCGGTACGCCAGCCCGAACAGCCGCGCCCGCTGCCCCTCGAACACCTCCGCGCCAAGGTCGTCCACGCACCCGATGCTAGGTCACCCCGGGGGATCAGCCCGCCGACGTGGAGTCGGCGTCGCAGCGCCGGTAGCGCCGCAGCCTCCGGTACGACAGGAGGCCGCCCTCCGCGTCGATCCGGGCCTCGTAGAGGGCGAGGATGTCGTCCGAGGAGGGGATGCGACGGTCTTCGATCACCTCGACGCTAATCTTCCAGCCGCCCTCGACCGGTTCGACCGCTGTGACCCCCTCGGCCTCCTTCGCGGTCAGATCGGTGATGTGGCGGAGCCCGACCCCGCCGGCCGTCACGGCCGTCAGCCCCTCCGAACCCGAGTCGGCGGCCCTTGAGGGCATGCGCGGCTCAGTCATGCGTCTCTCCCCTCGCCTCGGCCAGCCTGCCCCCAGAAGGGGACGCGGAACTCCACGAGGCGAAAAAGCGGACAGGCTTGACGCCGCTTTGGGTCAGGTGCTGGCGCGGACGGCCAGGAGCGGCGTGAGGAGGGTGGATTCGGGGACCGCGCGGCCTTCGAGCTTGTCCATGACCAGGCGGACCGCCTCCCTGCCCACCTCCTCCGCCGGGATCAGCACGGAGGAGAGCGGCGGGCTGGCCCGCTCGGCCACGTCGTCGGGGCAGATCGCCACCACCGCCACGTCGTGCGGCACCCGCCGGTCGAGCTGCCGCAGCGCCGCCAGCACGTGGCCGACCGCGGCCTCGTTGTGCACGACCAGCCCGGACAGGCCGGGGCGGTCGAGGAACAGGCCGCGTACGGTCTCGTACACCTCGTCGAACGTCTCCTCGCACGGCAGCGCGACGCCCTGCAGACCGTGGGCGGCCACCGCCTCCACGAACCCCTCGCGCGTCCGCCGGGCGAACCCCGTCCCCCGCTCGTACACCACCGAGGGCGCCCCGAGCAGCGCGATCTCCTCGTGGCCGCGTTCGGCCAGGTGGTCCACGCACCGGGCGCCCGCGGCGGCGAAGTCGAGGTCGACGCAGGTCAGCCCGGCGGGTTCGGCGGGAAAGCCGATCAGGACGCTCGGCTCGGCCAGCTCGCGCAGCAGCGGCACCCTGCGGTCGTCCAGCTCGACGTCCATGAGCACCAGCGCGTCCACCAGCGCGCTCGCGGCCACCCGCCGGATGCCCTCGGTGCCCTCGTCGGCGGTCAGCAGCAGCACGTCGTGGTCGAACCGGCGCGCGGCCGTCACCACGGCGCTGGCGAAGCGCATCAGGACGGGCACGTGCATGCCCGCCCGCAGCGGCAGCACCAGCGCGATCACGTTGGAGCGCTTGCTGGCCAGGGCGCGGGCGCCGGCGTTGGGGTGGTAGCCGAGCGTGCTGATGCTGTCGAGCACCCGGCGCCTGGTGTCGGCCGAGATCGTCCGCTTGCCGCTGAGCACGTAGGAGACCGTGCTGACGGCCACGCCCGCGTGCTTGGCGACCTGGGCGATCGTGACCGTGCGCCCGCTCAAGCCCCGGCTCCGAAGTCGAGCCGGGCCAGCGTCACGCCGTCGTTCTCGAACACGGCATAAAGATCGTGCACGCCGTCCGCGGCCGCAAGCGAGGCCGTGACGGCGTGGTAGGCGTAGCGGTCGGTCCTGGGGACGGGGAAGGTGGCCAGGGCCTCCCCGTAGAGGGGGTCGCCGCGGCGGATGGTGATCATGCCGCCTTCCGTGCTGCCCGCCGTCGCCACGCACGTCGTGGCCCCACTGAGATCGACCTGCCGGAAGAGGATCCAGGCGCCCTCCGCGTCGGACCTGACGGCGTCGCCGTCCACTTTGGTCTCGTCCACGAACGTGATCGCGTCGTACTCGTCGTGCGCCGCCGCGCGCAGCAGTCCCGACTGGGGCGGCACGGTCTCGCCGTCCACCTCGAAGCGGGCACTCAGGCGCAGGTCGGTGGCGCTGCGGCCGACCATGAGCTGGTGCGGCGCGCTCTCCACGACGAACCTGCTCCTGGTCACGTCCCAGAACGCCAGCTCCGACACCGGCAGGGCCAGGCTGACGGCCCGGCTCTCGCCGGGCGCCAGGCGGACCTTCTCGAAGCCGCGCAGGCACCGCAGCGGCTGCTTGACGCGGGAGCGCTGCTGGTGGGTGTAGAACTGGACGACCTCCACGCCGGGCCGCGGGCCGGTGTTCGTCACGGTGACGCGGGCCCGCACCAGGTCGCCGTCCAGTTGTACGCGCAGGTCGGCGTACTCGAACGTCGTGTAGCTCAGGCCGTGGCCGAACGGGTGGAGCGGGACGCCGCGGAAGTACAGGTACGTGGCGTCGGAGGCGATGATGTCGTAGTCGAGCAGGTCGGGCAGCTCCTGCTCGGAGCGGTACCACGTCTGGGTGAGGCGGCCCTCCGGGTCGGCGTCGCCGAAGAGCACCTCGGCCAGGGCGTGGCCGTACTCCTGGCCGCCGTGGGCCGACCACAGCACGGCCGGGATCTCGTCGTCGGTCCAGGTGAGCGGGTAGCCGCTGGTGATGACCATGACGGTACGGGGGTTCGCCTTGCGGACGGCCCGGACCACGGCGTCCTGCCCGGGGGCGAGGGCCAGCGTCATGCGGTCCTCGGTCTCGCGGCCGTTGACGAGGGGGTGGTCGCCGACCACCACGACCGCCACGTCGGCCGCGGCGGCCAGGCGGGCGGCCTGGTCGGTGCCGCTCCTGACCACGTCCATGGCCAGCCAGGCCGCCTGGTCGGCGTCGTCGACCAGGCGCAGCACGCCGTCGTCGCCGGCGCCGACGTAGCAGCCGGTCGAGATGTGGCGCAGGGCGAGCGTGCTGCGCGGCCGCTCCTCCATCCGGAACGTCTGGCGCACCTCCCACCCGTTGGGCCCGGGCTGGTCGTTCACCAGCGTGACGCCGTCCACCGACACGAACCGGCCGGTCGCCACGGCCCGCAGCGCGTAGGCCCCGCCGCCCCAGTCGAACAGGTCGAACGTGCCCGCCTCAGATCCCAGGCTGAGCGGCCCGCCCGCGGGATCGGCGGCCACCGGTCCGGCCTCGGCGGTCAGCGTCACCCGGTCCACGGCCTCGCAGAACACCGTCTCGCACCGCTCGCCCAGCCCCTGGCGGGCGGTGACCGCGTACGGGAGGGTGCCGCTGTACCAGTCCTCCAGGAGCGCGTCGCCGAGCTGCCCGATCACCGCGACCTTGGTCACGCCGTCGAGCGGCAGCAGCCCGTCGTTCTTCAGCAGCACGAACGAGCGCCGCGCCGCCTCCCTGGCCAGCGCCTGGTGTTCGGGGCAGTTGACCACGTTGTCGCTGATGTCGTCGTACGGCGTCGCCGGGTCGAACTCCCCCAGCCTGAACCTGATCGACAGCGCGTGCCGCACCGCCTGATCGACATCCTCCTCGGCCAGCAGGCCCTGGGAGAGCGCGGCGCGCAGGTGGCCGAGCGTGGCCTCGGAGCGGTCGTCGTCCTGGGTGAAGCTGTCGAGCCCCGCCTTGATCGCGTGCGCGTACGCCTCGGGCAGCGTGTCGTGGTAGCCCTGGAGCGCGGTGAGGTTGCCCGGCGCGTACGCGTCGCTGACCACCAGCAGGTCGTCGGGCGCCCACGCGCGCAGCGCCTCGCCGATCAGCGGGCTGAGGTGCGCGGGGCGGCCGTTGACCAGGTTGTACGACGGCATGACCGCCACCGCCACGCCCTCCTCGATGGGGGGCCGGAAGGCGGGCAGCTCGTACTCGCGCAGCACCCGCGGCGGCAGGTTGCTGGAGGTCGTGCAGCGGTCGGTCTCGTTGTTGTAGGCGAGGAAGTGCTTGAGCGTCGGGGCGGTCTTGAGAACTTCGGGAGCGCTCCCACGAAGTCCGCGCGCATAAGCCGTGGCCATGACGCCGGTCAGCCACGGATCCTCGGAGTAACCCTCCTCGTTGCGCCCCCAGCGGGGGTCGCGCAGCGGGTTCACCACCGGGGCCCACACGTTGCGCCCCGCGCCCGCCGGGTCCTTGTGGTGGAAGGCCAGCACCTCGTCGCTGGTGGCCTCGCCCACCCTGCGCACGAGGTCGGGATCCCACGTCGAGGCCAGCCCCACGGCCTGGGGGAACACGGTGGCCGGTCCCAGCCAGGCCAGCCCGTGCAGCGCCTCGGTGCCGGTGCGGAACGCGCCGAGGCCCAGCCGCTCGACCGGCGCCTGGTACTGGTGCAGCAGCCCCACCTTCTCCTCAAGGGTGAGCCGGCGCACCAGGTCGTCGATCCGGTCGGAAATCGGGATCGCTGGGTCGCGGAAGGGTTCTTGCATGGTCATCCCTATGAAAGTGTCGAAGCGCTTCGACGACCGGCCTGGGGAAGTTACACGGACATTTCGGTGGGTTGACTGAAGAGTGCACTCCCCGGTGACCAAGGTCAAGGGACTCGGGGCAATCTCCCCGAATCAATGGAGTCGAGCACCCTCGCGGCGCCGCCCAGCGCGGCCGCGTCATGGCCCAGCGTCGAGGCCACGACCTGGCAACCGCCCGACTCGAAGGCGATCACGCGGTCGTCCATCTCGTCCTGGACGGCGGGCAGCAGCCACGGCGCCAGCGGGACGTAGTAGCCGCCGAGGATGACCACCTCGGGATTGAGCAGGTTCGCCAGGATCGACACGCCCTTGCCCAGGCTCCCGCCCACCGACTCCAGCGTGGCCAGGGTGGCCGGGTCGCCGGCGCGGGCGAGCCGTACGGACTCCTCGATCTCGACCTGGATCTCGGCGGGAGAGGGGTCCTTGCCCAGCACGGCGCCGATCCCGGCCATGACCTCCAGGCAGCCGCGCCGCCCGCAGTGGCACTCGGGACCGTCGGGATCGAGCTGGACGTGGCCGATCTCGCCGCTGTAGCCGAGGCGGCCGCGGCGCAGCCGCCCGTCGAGGATGATCCCCGCGCCCACGCCGATCTCGCCGGTGAGGTAGACGAGGTCGGAGGCCCCCGCGTGCGCGCCGAAGCGCTGCTCGGCCAGGGCGGCGAGGTTGGCGTCGTTGTCGACCTGGATCGGGAAGCCGGGATCGCGCAGCGCCTTGGTCAGGTCTCCGCCGATGTCGGCGTCGCGCCAGCCGAGGTTGGGCGCGATGCGTACGGTGCCCTGCACGTCGACCAGCCCCGGCACGGCCACGGCCAGGCCCAGGACCTGGCGCTCCTCCCTGGCCATGCGGTTGACCACCCGCCGGATGATCGCGCCGACGCCCGCGATCCCCTGGTTGACCGACTCGCCGCCGCCGAACGAGCGCCGCCACGTCAGCAGCCGCTCCCCCGCCAGATCGGTGGCCACGGCGGACACGTAGTCGACGTTGATCTCGACCCCGATGGCGGCGTACGGCGAGCCGTCCAGCACCAGCATCGTGGCCGGCCGCCCGACCCGGTTCTCGGTCAGCCCCGTCTCACGGACCAGCCGCCGGTCGATGAGGTCCGCGACGAGGCTGGAGACCGTCGCCTTGTTGAGCCCGGTGGAGGCCGCGATGTCGGCCCGCGAGCAGGGCGCGTGCTCCCGGACGAACCGCAGCACGACCGCGAGGTTGGTGGCCCGTACGTCGGCGAAGTCGGCCGGCTGAGGGCCGGTCGTAGAAGTGATCAAAATCAGCCCCGTTTCCGCCAAGAGATGACCCCAGCATGCCGCATCGCGGGCTCCCTTCACCAACAAGAGTCGATGCCGCAGACCTACTCATCGGCACCAACCTGTGACGTCGCGATCCCTTGTGGCCACGGTCACAGTCTACTAATTTGTTTGGTCGCAATACCAACTAATTTTCATGAGGCCATCCCCACTTGGAGAAGGGAGCGGGCCATGGCAACCAACACGTCCCGCCGCGGATTCCTCGGCCTGGTCGGTGCGAGCGTCCTGGTGGCCGGCTGCGCCGAGAAGAAGCAGCTGTCCAAGGGTACGGCCGTGGCGGCCGACAAGCTCAAGAGCCTGGTGCCCACGCGGATCCCGTTCGAGATCCCCGGGCTCAAACCCGATCTGCCCGGCGCCGAGTTCGTCTCGCCCGGCTTCCTGACCCGCCCGGCCACCATGGTGCAGGCCGTCACCACCAAGCCGCTGACCAGCGGCAAGGAAGTGACCGCGATGACTCCGCTGTGGGGCACGGTGCCGCCCGGCCTGGGCAGCAACTCCTACTACGACTACGTCAACGAGCGCCTCGGCGGCGTCGTGCGCTTCAACATCTCCGACGGCAACACGTACGGGCAGAAGCTCAGCACCCTGCTGGCCAGCGGCGACGTGCCCGAGATGCTCATGGTCCCGGGCTGGGAGCTCATCAAGATCGCCCACTTCACCGAGGCGGTCAACAAGCTCTTCGCCGACCTGGGACCCTACCTGGCCGGGGACAAGGCCAAGGAGTTCCCGCTGCTGGCCAACTTCGACACCGCGGCCTGGCAGTACGGCGTCTTCGGCGGCGTCCTGCAGGGCATCCCCTGGCAGAACGACCCGTACTCGTTCGCCACCTTCGTCCGCCAGGACATCCTGAACGAGCTGGGCCTGCAGCAGCCCAAGAGCGGCGACGACCTGCTCGTGCTCGGCAAGGCCATCACCGACACCAAGAAGAAGCGCTGGGCGTTCGGCGGCGGCATGGAGCAGGAGATGCAGCGGGCCTTCGGGGCGCCGCGCGAGTGGCGCAAGAAGAGCGACGGCACGCTCGAGTACAAGTACGAGACCGCCGAGTGGGCCGCCTCGATCGAGTTCATGACCAAGCTCTTCGAGGCCGGGTGGGTGCACCCCGACATCGTCGCCAACAAGGACGCCGACAACAAAGCCATCTTCGGCAGCGGCCAGATGATCATCTACCGGGACGGGCCCGGCGCCTGGCACGAGGCCCTGGGCCGGTTCCAGGCCGACAACCCCAAGTTCGACATGCAGATCGTCGCCCCCTACCCGGCCAAGCCCGGCGGCAGGACCATCATGTGGCGCAACGAGCCCGCCGGCATGTTCGTCTTCATCAAGAAGGGCCTCGGCGACGCCCGCACCCGCGAGCTGCTCGCCCTGTCCAACTGGTGCTCGGCGCCGTTCGGCACCCAGGAGTACGAGCTGGTCTTCAACGGCGTCGAGGGCAAGCACTACAACGTCAAGGACGGCAAGGTCGAGCAGACGGCGCTCGGGCGCAAGGAGGTCGCGCCCACGTACCTGTTCCTGTCGGGTCGGCCGAACGCCAACGAGAAGAGCCAGTACAAGGGCCTGGTCCAGGCGCAGTACGACTGGCAGACGCAGGCTTCGAAGATCCTGGACAACGACCCGTTCGTGGGGATCCGGGTGGAGACGCCCTCCAAGATGGCCGGGCTGGCCACGCCCACCGAGGACAAGATGCAGGAGATCTTCCGGGGCAAGCGGCCGGTGTCCGAGTGGCCGAAGCTCGTCAAGGAGTGGCAGGAGCAGGGCGGCAACGAGGCGCGCGAGTTCTACATGAAGGTCGCGCGGGAGAACGGCAGGCTGTGACACCGTGAGTCGCTCGACCCTCGCAGGGGGCCTCTCATGGGCGTGACGACGGCCAGGCGAACGGCCCGGCAGCCCCTGAGCGTCGCGGCCAAGCCCCAGGAACTGACCTGGCGGGCCAAGCTCCGGCGGGACTGGCCGCTGCTCGTGATGAACCTCCCGATGCTGCTGCTCGTCCTCGCCTTCTGGTGGATCCCCGCCCTGGGCAACGTCATCGCGTTCCAGGACTACAACCCGTACACCGACGGGATCATCGGCTCCCCGATCATCGGCTTCACCAACTTCGCGCTGCTCTTCCAGGACCCGCAGTTCCTGCGCGCCATCGCGAACACCCTGTCGATCACGGCCTTCCAGCTCGTCTTCTACTTCCCCGTGCCGATCATGCTGGCGCTGCTGCTCAACAGCATCGTCTCGGCCAGGCTGAGGGCGTTCGTGCAGGGCGTGGTCTACATGCCGTTCTTCTTCTCCTGGGTGCTGGTCATCGCCATCTTCCAGCAGATGTTCGGCGGGGCGGGGCTGCTGGCCCAGATCCTGCGGGAGCGCGGCCACGAGGGTGTCGACTGGATGACGAACTCGGACACGTTCATCCTGCTGATCACGTCCCAGACCGTCTGGAAGGACGCGGGCTGGGGCGCGATCATCTTCCTGGCCGCGCTCAGCACCATCGACCCCAACCTGTACGAGGCCGCCGCCGTGGACGGGGCCCGCCGGTGGCGTCGCATGTGGCACATCACGCTGCCCGGGCTGCGTCCGGTGATCGTGCTCCTGCTGATCCTGCGGCTCGGGGACGCGCTGAACGTCGGGTTCGAGCAGTTCATGCTGCAACGCAGCGCCGTCGGCAGCGAGGCGTCCGAGGTCTTCGACACGTTCGTGTACTGGTCGGGCCTGCGTACCGGGGACCTGGGGTACGGGGCGGCAGCCGGGCTGTTCAAGGGCCTGGTCGGGCTGCTGCTCATCGTGGCGGCCAACCGGGTCGCCCACGCGTTCGGCGAGCGAGGGGTGTATTCGCGATCATGACCGTACTCGCCTCCCGTAAGCCCTCCCGGCTCGCGCCGTGGGAGGAACGCCCCTCGCCGGTGGGGCAGCTCGGCAAGGGCACGCTGATCACGCTGATCGTCGTGGGGGTCCTCGGCCCCCTCTACACCATCCTCTTGACCAGCCTCAGCTCGGCCGCCACGGTCAACCGCGCGGGCGGGCTGGTGCTGCTGCCGGAAGGGATCACGTTCGAGGCGTACGAGCAGATCTTCTCCGACACGGTCGTCAGCAGGGCCGTCCTGGTCAGCACGGGCGTCACGGTGGTCGGGACGCTCATCAGCGCCGGCGTGAGCATCCTGGGCGCGTACTCGCTCTCGCGCCCGGGCTCGTTCCTCCACCGGCCGCTGCTGTTCAGCGTGCTGCTGATGTTCGTCTTCTTCCCGGGCATCATCCCGGTCTACCTGATGGTCAGCGGCCTGGGCCTGAAGGACAGCTACTGGTCGCTGATCCTCCCGACGGCCGTCTCGGCGTTCAACGTGGTGGTGCTGCGCTCGTTCTTCATGAGCATCCCGGGAGAGGTCCTGGACAGCGCCCGCATCGACGGGGCGGGCGAGTTCCGCATCCTGTGGCGCATCGTCCTGCCCATGTCGAAGGCGGTCACGGCCGTGGTGGCGATGTTCTACGCGGTCGGCTACTGGAACTCCTGGTTCAACGCGATGCTCTACATCGACGACACCAGGAAGTGGCCGCTGGCGCTGATCCTGCGCCAGTACGTGGTGGACTCCAACCCGCTGCCCAGCGCCACGGCAGGCGTGACCGGCGACGCCCCGCCGACCCTCGCCATCAAAATGGCCATCGTGGTCATCGCCGTGATCCCCGCCTTGATCATCTACCCCTTCGTCCAACGCCACTTCACCAAGGGCGTGATCGTCGGGGCCATCAAGGGCTGAAGCAAGGCCTTCCACGAGATGGCCCTCGCTGACGCTCGGACGTGCCCATCGGGGGCGAGAGGGCTTTCCAGCCCTCTCGCGCTCTCCCGGGCCTCGGCCGTGGCCCGCACGAATGCGTTTCCCCACTTAGATTCGTTCGACTTCGAGCACGAGCTTGCCGGTGGTGTGGCCGGACTCGATGCGGTGGTGTGCCTGTGCGGCCTGTTCCAGCCGTAGCGACTCGACCTGCACCCGAAGCTCCCCACTCGCGGCCGCGGCTACCGCCCGGCGCAGTGCCCGACCCGCCTGTGCGGGGAAAGCGGCCGAGAAGGCGGCCAGGTTGAACCCGGAGACCGTCTTGTTGGTGAACCACAGTTCGTTGGCCGAGATCCGGAAGTCCTCGGCGCCGGAGGCGTTGCCCATGGCCACCATCCGGCCCATCGGCGCGAGCAGGTCCAGGCTGCTGCGTCGGGCCGTACCGCCGACCATGTCCACCACGACGTCGAACCGACCGGCCTCGGCCACCTGCTCGCGCAGGACGACCTCGTCGTAGCCGAACGCCTTGGCTGTCTCGATCTTGGCGGGGCTGCCCACGGTGCCCACCACGCGGCCCGCGCCCAGCAGCCGGGCGGCCTGGCCGAGCTGGCTGCCGACGCCTCCGGCGGCGGCGTGCACGAGCACGCTTTCGCCTGGTTCGATGCGGGCCACCCGGTCGAGCAGGAGGAACGCGGTGGTGCTGTTGGAGGGCAGCGCCGCCGCGATGTCCAGCCCCAGGTCGTAGCCGTCCAACGGGGTCACCAGGTCGGCGGAGGTGACCACCACCTCCGCGTAGCCGCCGCTGTCGACGATCGTCAGCGCGGCGACTGACTGGCCCACGCGCAGCCCCTCGACGCCAGGGCCGAGCGCCCGTATGCGGCCGGACACCTCGATGCCGGGTACGAAGGGCAGCGGTACGTCCACCACGCCCTGCCGGTAGAGGATCTCGGCGAAGTTGGCGCCTGCGTAGGCCACGTCGATGGAGACCTGCCCCGGTCCGGGCTCGGGGAGTTCGACCTCGTCGAGGCGGAGGACATCAGCGCTGCCGAATTCGGGAATGGTGATTGCCTTCATGCCGTCCATCGTGCTGGGACGGCCTCCGACAAGGCAGTGTCAGCTCATCCCGGGTGTACCACCACCAGCCTTTCCACCTTTGCCTTGGTGTCGGTGTCGGGATGCGGCGTGTGCAGCACCACGTTGAGGTCCGCACGATCCGGCAGCCGGAACAGCGAGTACTCGAAGACGAGGTCCCCGGCTTCGGGGTGAGTGATCGCCTTGATCCCCTGGGAGCGGGAACGGACCTCCGGCCGGGCCCACAACTCGGCGAACTCCGCACTGGCGCCGCACAGCTCTTCGGCGATCTGCCCGAAGAGCGGATCGTCGGGATAGCGGGCCGCGCCGGCGCGGAAGTCGGCCACCATGTCCGGGGCGAACTCGTGCCATTCGGTGAACCTGCCGCGATAGATCGAGTGGGTGAAGAACGCCACCATGCAGTTCCGGACATCGCCGTCGAATCCGAACACCCACCTGGCTGCGTCGTTCATCGCCACCAGGTTGTAGTGCCGGTCCAGCACGTGCGCCGGGTTGGGCATCCAGGCGTCCAGCACCGCGCGCAGCTGCTCGCTCACCGGCGCCCCCGGCCGGCCTGCCGGGTCCGGCGGGTTCAGCCCGGCGAGCACATACAGGTGCGCCCGCTCAGCCTCGTCGAGCTTCAGCACGCGGGCGACCGCATCCAGCACGGCATCGGAGACCTTGATGTCGCGCCCCTGCTCCAGCCACGTGTACCAGGACACTCCCACCCCGGCGAGCACTGCCACCTCTTCCCGGCGCAGTCCCGGAGTACGGCGGCGCCCGCCGGCGGGCATGCCGGCGTCGGCGGGGGTGAGGGCCTCCCGCTTGGCACGCAGGAACTCTTTGAGCTGGTCACGGCGGCCTTGACTGGCAGTCACAAACACACCATAAGCGACCATAGGCCACAGACAGGCCGCCGATGCGGCCTGCACTCACAGGCCGGGCCCAGCGCGACCGGAACATGGCCGGCCCCCCGCGCTCGCGCGCTCAGCCCCCGTACTCGACGACGGGGCGCACGTCGACGCTGCCGTAGCCGGCGGTGGGGATCTTCTCTGCCCACGAGGTGGCGGCGTTGATGTCCGCGACGTCGACGACGTACAGGCCGGCGACGATGTCGCCGGACGTGGGCGTGACACCGTCGTCGACAACCGTGGCGGCGTCGCGCACGCTCACCGTCCGGCCGGCGCTGGCCTCGTGGAAGCCGGCCTCGTACACGAAGACGCCGGCGTCTCGCACTTCCTTGTCGTAGGCGAACCAGTCCGACACCTCTCCCTCGGCCGGACCGGTCGCGGCGGGGTCGTACTGGTAGATGAGGGCAAATTTCGGCATGGTCCAGCTCCTGTGCTCACTGAGTGGATAGGTCTGCCGCCTGCGGCGTTGCCCTCACGCTATGAGAGATTCACTGGCCGGACTTGTACAGAAGCGACAAGGGCTCGTCCGGGTCCGGATGCTGCAGTTCGGTCGCCGTACGACCCATGAAACGGGTGAGCGAGCGGGAAAGGTGCGGCTGGTCGTAGTAGCCGAGCCGGTGCACCACGTCCAGCGGCGCGACGCCCTCGGCGAGGAGCATGGCCGCCTCCCGGGCGCGCTCGATCTGCCGGATCGCCCCCTGCGTCAGCCCGGTGGCGGCGACCACCCGGCGCTGCACCGAGCGGGCGCTCAGCCGCGGGGCGTCGTCGCCCGCGACGACGTCGGTCACCAGGGGGTCGCGGACCAGGATGCCGGCCCGTGCGAGCCGGTTCACGAAAATCTCGGCGTTGTCGAAGCCCGGCAGCTCCCACTCCTCCCCCTGCAGCACGAACGCGTCCGAAGTCACGTGCGGGGACAGCACGGCCGAGTCGACCAGGCGCTGGACCGGCAGGTGCGGCATGGCCGTGCCATGGGCGAAGATGATCCCGAACGCGGATCCCTCCGGAGACATGTCCACCGTGGTCGGCTTGGTCTCCGGCCCGCGGATCGCGACGTGCGCGCGCCCGCAGTACTCCCAGACCACCAGCTCCCAGTTGGAGTTCGCGACCGAGTGCATCCGCTTGACCGTGGTGACGCCCTCGCTGCGGTAGACCCGCTCGACGTAGGGCGAGTCCGACGACCGATCCTCGTTCTCCAGCACCACTGCATTCTCGCCAGATCACCGCAAAACTCGCTACTCAGGCCGCTGGGAGGGGGTCCTGGCCGAGCAGGCGGTGGCCGTTCTCGGCGGAGGTGCGTACGGCGGCGAAGCCGTAGGCGGTCATCGCCGACTCGTACTCCGCCAGCGTCTGGAGGAGCGGCCGGCCGGCGGCGGCCTCGCCGAGGGCGGCGGCGAGCGCGCTCGCGTCGCGCAGGGCGGTGTTCGCGCCGATCCCGCCCGCGGGGCTCATCGCGTGGATGGCGTCCCCGAGCAGCGTGACGTTGGTGGCCGGCCAGGGCTCGATCGGCACGCTGGTACGGAGAACCAGGGCGAAGACCGTGGACGTGTCCCAGTGGTCGATGATCGCCCGGACCCGGGGGTGCCAGTCCTCGATCGCCCGCAGGGTCAGGGCGCGCAGTTCGGTCCCCGGCATGGCGCGCAGTTCGTCGTCGGGCGGCAGGAGTTCGTGGCGGGCGCCGAAGGAGCAGGTCATGTAGTCCTGGGGGGCGACCAATCCGGCCTCGGGGGCGAGTCTGGCGGTGGCCTGCGGCACGGGCTCGGGGAACTCCACCGGGGCCACGCCGACGAAGCTGCCGTCCGGGCCGACGATCGGGGTGAACACGGCGAACATGTCGTCCAGGAACAGCTCGCGGGTCCCCGCCGTGAGCGGCACCTTGCCGTACAGCTGCCGCAGGCCCGTGTCCACCACGCGCGCGTGCGGCAGATACTGCCTGCGCACCGGGGAGTTGACGCCGTCCGCCGCCACGAGCACGTCGCCGGTCGCGGTGGTGCCGTCGGCGAAGCACGCGGTGACCCGGCCGTCCGCGCCGGCCCGGTAGTGCGTGAACCGCTTGCCGAACCGGACCGCGTCCGTCAGGCCCGAGATCAGGATCCGCCGCAGCGTCAGCCGGTCGACCGCCAGGTGCACGCCGCCGTCGGACGGCTCCAGGACCGTGAGCCGCTCGAGCCGGTGGTCGAAGACAGGCGTGCTGGTACGCGGCAGCCCGGCCGTGGCGCGGAACAACCGGTGCAGCCGCTCGGGCAGGCTCGCGGCCAGGGCCCGGTCGCCGTGCTCGTCGATGTGGATGCGGTAGCCCTGCTGCCGGGAGGTCAAGGCGTCGTCGCTCTCGTACACGGCGACGCTGATGCCCCTCCGCCGCAGCCCTTGCGCGAGGCACAGCCCGCCCAGCCCCGCGCCGATGACGATCACATGCATTTCCCGCCGTCCTCTCGTCAAACCTTCCCTAGCAGTGCGAGGGAGACTCTAACATCGCTAGGGACTGCCTTGCACTGCTAGATTGGGGGGGCGGCAGACGGAGGAGTTCACGCATGGCACGTCAAGATCCCGGCTTTCCCGGTGGCATCGAGGAGGCCGAGCCGAGGCTGGACCGCGCCCAGATCGCCCAGGCGGCGCTCGATCTGCTGGACGAACACGGCTTCGACGCGTTCAGCATGCGCAAGCTCGCCGTGGCGCTCGACATCAAGTCGCCGTCGCTCTACTGGCATGTACGCAGCAAGGACGAGCTGTTCGACCTGCTGATCGACGTGGTCCTGGGCAAGTGCCGACTGCCGGCCGACGACGAACGCCCCTGGAGCGAGCGGCTCGCCGGCATCGGGCTCGAACTCCGGCAGGTCCTCCTCGCCCACCCCGCCGCCACCCGGCTCCTGCCGGGCAGGGTCCCTTTCGGGCCTAACGGGCTGCGGCTGGCCGACCACATCATCGGCATCCTGCGCCAGGCCGGGTTCGACAACCGGCTGGCCGGCTACGGCTACCTGCTGCTGCTGTTCTACGTCACGGGTTTCGCCGGCCAGGAGATCGCCTTCGGCAAGGGCCCCGACAACCCCACCCGTCTCGCCCAGATCACCCGTTTCCTACGCGAGCTGCCCGCCGACCGCTATCCCCACGTGACGGCCGTGGCGGACGAGCTCACCGGCGCCCCCGGCCTCACCCGCCGCTTCGAGCTGGGCCTGGCCGGGATCCTCAACGAGCTGGACCGCGAACGTCGCGCATGACCACAAACACGAAGACCTGGCCACCTCGGGCGGCCAGGTCGTCTTCATGAAACAGCAGGAGCGGAACCCCTGCTGCTCAATGCCTCGCTCAACGGCGACGGCGGTTGGAACGGCTGCTGCTGTCGCTGTTGATCCTCTTCTTCGGCCCCAGCCGCCGCCTCGGCCCTGGAGGATCCATGACCACGGGCAAGATCCTCGCAGCGGACATGTAACGCGGGAAGATCATGATTCGCTCCTCTCGAGAATGTGATGGAGCGGTCAAGGGACTGGAGCGCACATCCCCAACCAACTATTCGGACATACCCCTCATATAGCCACGTTACCCCGCAAATCATTCCTTGGCTCGGGCGCGTCCGATACGCCGACCTCGGGGGGCCTTGGGGCGTTCAGTCCACTGCAATCCGATTGCATGGCCGGTTAAAAATACTCCCAAACGTCAACGCCGGCGGAGGAGGATGCGACGGATGCGGTTCGCGGTGCTGGGGCCTGTGCGCCTCTGGCGAGGAGACGTCGAGCTGAACTCCGGCCCTCCGCAGCAACGCGCCCTGCTCGCCCTCCTGCTGGCGTACGCGGGACGGCCCGTGAGCCTGGACGAGATGGTCGACGTCCTCTGGGGACAGGACCCGCCGTCCAGCTCGGTCAACGTCGTCCACAGGTACGTGGGCAACCTGCGCCGGCTGCTGGAGCCGGGGCTGCCGCCCAGAGCGGAGGGCGGCTGGCTGATCCGGGGCGCGGGCGGGTACCGCCTGAAGGCCGACGCCGGCACGCTCGACCTGCTGCGCTTCCGCCACCTGGCCGAACAGGCCCGCTCGGCCGCCCCGGCGCAGGCGGTGGAGCTGTACGCGGAGGCGCTGGCCGTATGGCAGGGGGAGGCGGCGGCGGGCATCCAGGCCGAGGTACGGTCCCGGCCGGTGTTCGCCGCTCTGGAGCAGGAACGGATCACGGTCGCGCTGGCGGCGGCCGACGTGGCGCTGGAGCACGGCGGGATGGTCGGATTGCTGCCCGCGCTGCGGGCGGCGGCCACCCGGCATCCGCTGGACGAGCGGCTGCAGGCGAGGTTGGTGCTCGCCCTGGCCACCACCGGCCGCCAGGCCGAGGCGCTGGACACCTGGCAGGCGGTCCGCGACGAGCTCGCCGAGGAGCTGGGCATCTCACCGGGGCCGGAGTTACGCGCCGCTCAACAGCGCGTACTGACCGAGGCCGCCGGGCCCTCGCGGGAGCCGACCGCCCTCGCCGTGGCACCGACGGGCGGGGCAGCCCGGCTCGCGGTGACACCGACAGGCGAGGCGACCGACCTCGCGATGACCTCGCCAGCCTCATCCGTCGAGGCCGAGGAAGCAGGTGAGGCCGATGAGGCAGGCGAGGCGGGCGCCATGGTGCGACCCGCGCAGTTGCCCGCCGATCTCGCCGTCTTCGCGGGCAGGCGGGCCGACCTGGCCAAGGCCCTCGCCCTGCTCGACGGTGACGCGCTGAGGACGGTCGTGATCAGCGCCATCGGCGGCATGGCGGGCGTCGGCAAGACGACGCTGGCGGTTCACTGGGCGCACCGGGTGGCCGACCGTTTCCCGGACGGCCAGCTGTACGTGAACCTGCGCGGCTTCGACCGCCTCGGCTCCGCCATGGACCCCGCCGAGGCCCTGCGGAGCTTCCTGGAAGCGCTCGGCGTGCCGCCGCACCGGATCCCGGTCGCGGTGGACGTGCAGGTCGGGCTGTACCGGAGCCTGCTGGCCAAGCGCCGGGTGCTGATCCTGCTGGACAACGCCCGCGACGCCGACCAGGTACGCCCCCTGCTGCCCAGCAGCCCCGGCTGCCTGGTGCTGATCACCAGCAGGGACCGGCTGCCGGGCCTGCTGGCGACGGAGGGGGCGCTTCCGATGACGCTGGACCTGTTCCCGGCCGAGGACGCCCGGGAGTCGCTGGCCCGGCGGCTCGGCGAGGAGCGGGTCGCGCGGGAGCCGGAGGCGGTGGACGAGATCGTCGAGCGCTGCGGCGGCCTGCCCCTGGCCCTGGCCGTTGTGGCCGCCCGCGCCGCCGCCAACCCGGCCTTCCCGCTCTCCGCGATCGCCGCCGAACTGCGCGAGACGCCCGGAACGCTGGACGCCTTCGCGGACGGCGATCCGGCCGTCGACGTGCGGGCGGTGTTCTCGTGGTCGTACCGGTCGCTCAGCGCGGCGGCGGCCCGCCTCTTCCGGCTGCTGGCGCTGCATCCGGGGCCCGATGTCAGCGCCGGGGCGGCCGCCGCTCTCGCGGGTGAGCCCGTACGGCGTGCGCTCAACGAGCTCACCAGAGCCAGCCTGCTCACCGAGCACGCTCCCGGCCGGTACGCCGCGCACGATCTGCTGCGCGCGTACGCCACCGAGCTCGTGGAAGGCTCCGAGGACGATCGGGACGCGGCCGTACGGCGGCTGCTCGACCACTACACGCAGCAGGCGCACGGGGCCTGCAGGAAGTTCGCCCCGTTCTGGGTACGGCCGGAGCTGGGCCTGCCCGTGCCGGAGTTCGATGACGACCGGCAGGCGCTGGCCTGGTTCACGGCGGAGCACTCCGTACTGATGTCCGTGGTGGACCTGGCTGCCCAGGGCGGGTTCGACACGCACAGCTGGCAACTGGCCTGGGCGCTGGAGCGCTTCCTCGACCAGCAGGGCCACTGGCGCGACTGCGCGACCGTACAGCGTCACGGACTCGCCGCCGCCGAGCGGCTGGGCCACCGGACCGCGCAGGCGCACCTGCATCGGGCCCTGGCCCGCGCCTCCGCGCGGCTGGGTGACTATCACGTGGCCTGGCCCGGCATCCGGCGTTCGCTGGAGCTGTACGAGGAGCTGAACGACCTGAGCGGGCTGGCCACCGCCCACCGCAGCCACGCGTGGCTGCTCGACCAGGTCGGACGGTACGAGGAGTCGATCGCGCAGGCCGAACGGGCGCTCGACCTGTACGCGGCCACCGGCAACCCCGCCGGCGAGGCCAGCATGCTGCACGCGCTCGCCTGGACCCACATCAGGCTGGACCAGGACTGCCGGGCCGCCACGTACCTCCAGGATGCACTGATCAAGCTGAACGGCCTGAGCAACCGCTACGGCGACGCGGGCGTCCTGGACGGCCTCGGCTACGCCCTGCACCGGATGGGCGAGTACGACCGGGCCATCGTGTACTACCAGCACGCCCTGACCCTCTACCGGGACGTCGGCGACCGCTACAACGAGATCGGCACCCTGCGCCACCTCGGCGACAGCCACCGCGCGGCCGGCGACCACGACGCGGCCCGGGCCTCCTGGCAACACGCCCTGGACCTGGTCGACGAGGTCGTCGATCCGGCGACGGCCGACGAGATCCGCGACAAGCTCCTCCACCTCGACCTGCCCGACCTGGTCGGCGCCGAGCGACGCGTCAGACGCTCCTGCCGCGGCGGCCCCTGACCACCTCGGCGATCACGCCCAGTGGACGTCGGTGAGAAGGAGCAGCACCATACGAGGGGCGGTGAGCCCACCTGGATGCGGAGAGATCCGCCCGGGCCACCGGGCGGATCTCTCCGTGACGGTTCTTGAGGCTCAGGTGAGCGCCCTGCGCCTGACGGCGGCGAGGCCGGCCGCGACGAGGACGGCGGTGATGCCTGTCATGATCGCGATGGCTGTGGCCGTGAAGGGCTCGCCGGAGATGACCATGGGCAGGTTGGGGTAGGGCACGGCGTACTTGGCGATCCAGTAGTCGATGCCGAGGATCGGGCCGAGCACCTCGCCGAAGAGGTTGACGAACAGGAAGGCCGCCCAGGAGATCGCGGCCGCGGCGCGGGGAAGCAGGCCGAAGGCCAGGACGCCGATCCCGGCCAGGATCCAGGTGGCGGGCACCTGTACCAGGGCGCCGGCGAGCACCTTGCCGGGCGCCCCCGCCACCAGGCCCATGGTCAGCCCCGCGGCGGCGAGGATCAGGGCGCTTCCGGCCAGGGCGAAGAGCAGGTGGCCGGCGACCCAGCGCACGCGGGAGACCGGGGTGGACAGGAGCAGTTCGGCGCGGCCGGAGATCTCCTCGTTGCGCAGCCGCAGCAGGGCCAGGAGTGGGTAGAGGGCCGAGACGTAGCCGAGGCTGAGCGCGATCAGCCACAGGTAGGCGTCGGTCATGGTGGCCTCGGGCGAGGCGGTGTAGCGGCGGAAGAACTCCTCGACCGCGGCGCCCTGCCGGGCGACCTCCTCGATGGAGGTGGCCAGGGCGCCCAGGACCAGCCCGGCGATCGCGTATCCGGCGATCCAGCCGCCGAGCAGGCCCTTCTGCAGCCGCCAGGCCAGGCTCAGGGGGCTGCGCAGCCGGTCGGAGGCGGCCGGGCCGGGACGTTCGGGGATCAGGCCGTGGCCCAGGTCGCGCCGGGCGAGCAGCCGGTAGGCCAGCGCGAGGGTCGCGGCGGTGAAGGCGAGGCTGAGCAGCAGCACGGCCATGTTGTTGTCCCCGTACGGCCGTACCAGGTGCGACCAGCCTTGCGGTGAGAGCCACTTCAGCGCGGCCAGGCCGCTGCCGTCGGCGACGAAGCGCAGCACGTAGCTGACGCCGAGGCCGAGTGCGGCCACGCCGATCGCGGTGCGGGCGGTCTGGGTGAGCTGGGCGGCCACGGCGCCCATGCCGGTGAAGACCAGGCCGGCGGCGGTGATCGCGGCGCCGAAGGCCAGCGACCCGGCCGCGTCGGCGCCGGTCGCGGTCATGGCGGCGGCGGTGAGCAGCCCGGCCAGGACGGCCGAGCCGCAGGTGACGGCGAGGGCGGCGGTCAGCGGCGCCAGGCGGCCGACCACCCCGGCGCCGACCAGTTCGGCGCGGCCGGACTCCTCCTCGCCCCGGCTGTGCCGGACGACGGTGAGGATCATGATCAGTCCGAGGATGGTGTAGATGGCGTCGGCGTTCTTCCACACCGCCATGCCGGCCAGGGTGGCGGAGGGGATCTCCCCGGCGAACGCGGTCAGCGCCTGGTTCGCGGCCATCTCACTGGCGAAGGCGGCGATGTCGGGAATGCCGGTGGCGTACCGCTGGACCTGCCCGGCCGCGAGCGCGACGAGCAGCAGCAGCCAGAGCGGGACGATGAAGCGCTCACGCTTGAGTGCGAGCTTGGTCAGGGTCCAGGTGCCGCTCATCGCTCCGCCTTCTCGCTCTCGTAGTGGCGCAGGAACAGGTCTTCCAGCGAGGGCGGGGTGCAGGTCAGGTCGCGTACGCCCACCCGGATCAGCTCGGCCAGCGCCGCGTCCAGCCGGGTGCGGTCCACCTCGAACTCGATCCGGTTGCCGTCGACCTTCACCTCGTGCAGGTCCGGCATCCGGGTCAGGACGTCGGGCGGCGAGGCCAGCTCGGCGCTGACCCGGCTGCGGGCCAGGCCGCGCAGCTGGGACAGGGGGCCGGCCTCGACCGTCCGGCCCCGCCTGATGATCGTGACGCGGTCGCACAGCGCCTCGACCTCCGACAGGATGTGGCTGGACAGCAGCACGGTCCGGCCGCGCTCCTTCTCCTCGGCCACGCACTGCTGGAAGACCGCCTCCATCAGCGGGTCCAGGCCGGAGGTGGGCTCGTCCAGGATGAGCAGGTCGGCGTCGGAGGCGAACGCCGCCACCAGCGCGACCTTCTGCCGGTTGCCCTTGGAGTAGGTCTTGGCCTTCTTGCGCGGGTCCAGCTCGAACCGCTCCAGCAGTTCCGCCCGCCGGGCCCGGTCCAGGCCGCCGCGCAGCCGGCCGAGCAGGTCGATGACCTCGCCGCCGGTCAGGCCGGGCCACAGGCTCACGTCGCCCGGTACGTACGCCAGCCGCCGGTGCAGTTCGGCCGCCTCGCGCCACGGGTCGCCGTCCAGCAGCACGGCCCGGCCGGCGTCGGGCCGCAGCAGGCCCAGCAGGGTCCTGATGGTGGTCGACTTCCCGGCCCCGTTCGGGCCGAGGAAGCCGTGCACCTCCCCGGCTCGTACGGTCAGGTCCAGACCGTCCAGGGCCCGGGCCCGGCCGAAGGACTTGACCAGTCCCTCCACTTCGATGGCCAGTTCCATGGCCGCCACACTCCTCGTCTTGTTCCCTTTGGTGCTGGTCAAGACGTTAGAAGCGGCGATCATCCGAAGGTATCGGGCATGTTCCCCTATTCGAGGCTCAGGCGGGCCAGCTCCGTCCGGGTGGAGACGCCCAGCTTGGGGAAGGCGCGGTAGAGATGGTGGCCGACCGTCTTGGGGCTGAGGAACAGCCGCGCGGCGATCTCCTTGTTCGTCGCGCCGGTCGCCGCGAGCCGTACCACCTGCAGCTCCTGGGGGGTGAGCTGGGCCACCGCGTCCGCGGCGGCGGGGGCGGAGCTCTCTCCGGCCGCGCGCAGTTCGGCGCGGGCGTGCTCGGCCCAGGGAGCCGCGCCGAGCCGCTCGAACCGCTCCAGCGCCTCGCGCAGGTGCGTACGGGCCTCGACCTTGTGCCGCTCGCGGCGCAGCCACTCCCCGTACAGCAGCTCGGTGCGGGCCCTCTCGAACGGCCGGGCCTCGCCCTGCAGCTCCAGGGCCCGCGCGTACAGCGTGCCGTCCGCGGTCGCCAACGCCCGGCAACGCAGCACGAGCCCGTCCTCCCAGGGGAGACGTGCGGCGGCGGCCCACTGTTCCAGCCGGGCCAGCGGTTCGGCGGCGCGTTCCGGGCGGCCGAGCCGCACGGCGGCCTCCACCTGGTCGGCGGCGAAGTGCACGCCGGGTCCCACGTGCTGGATCGGGCCGCGGGTGGCCGTCTCCAGCCGGTCCAGTGCCGCCTCGTAGCGGCCTCGGCCGAGGTCGAGCAGCGCCAGCGCCCACTCGCACCATGCGGCCACGAGCGCGTTGGCGTGCGCCGGGAGGCGCTGAAGGTTCCGTTCGGCCAGCCGCGCGCCGTGTTCGTCGCCGCGTACGGCGGCCACATACGCCAGCAGCGCCTCGGCGTGGGCCACGCGGCTGGGCTGGCCGATGTCCTCGGCGATGCGCAGTGCCTCGGTGGCGGACTGGATCGCGTCGCGATGACGTCCGAGGTTGGTCTCGGCGGTCGCCAGTGTGCACAGCACCGCCGGCAGCCAGCCGATGGCTCCGCTCGCGCGGCGCTCCTCCGCCAGGTCCGCCATGATGTCGCGGGTGTCGTCGTAGTCGCCGGTCAGCAGTGCCTGCAGCGCCACGTTGAGCCGCAGCCCCGGCGGCCCGTTCCTGCCCTGTGCGACGTGCTCGCGCAGCAGCGCCACTCCATCGGCCGCCTCGGTCGCGTCGTCGGAGTACAGCTTCAGCGCCCCGCCGATGGAGTCGACGAGCTTGTCCCTGACCGGATCCGGCGGCAGTTCCCTGAGCATCCGATGGGCCTGCGCCACCCGCGCGGGGTCACCGGCCGACCAGGACGCCCGCGACGCGTCCGCCAGCATCGCCGCGGCGGAGTCCGCGTCGAGCGGCGCGACCTGGCGCGCTGCCGTGACCAGCACCTCGTGAACCGTGCGCAACGAGCCGTGCTCGAATTCCACCCGGGCCCGCACGGTCGCGATGCGCGCCAGCGCGCGGGGGTCCTCGGTGAGCCGCAGTGCCTGCCCGGCCAGGTGCCGGGCGCGATCGGGCAGCCCCGCGTCCACGGCGATCTCGGCGGCCAGCGCCAGCCGCCGCGCCCGTTCCGGCTCTTCGGCGGTGAGCCGGGCGGCCCGTTCCAGCGCCGTGACGGCTGTGGCGTGCCCGGATCGCCGGCGGGCCCGCAGAGCCGCCGCCTCCAGGTCCGCCGCCACCTCCTCGTCAGGTCCGGTGGCGGCCGCCGCCCGGTGCCAGGCCGCCCGGTCTGGGTCGCCGGCCAGCGCGTCCGCGAGCGTGGCGTGCGCGGCCAGCCGATCGGTGAACGGCGCGCCCCGGTAGGCGGCCGTACGGATCAGCGGATGCCGGAAGACGACGGTCTGCTCCTCCACGCTGATCAGTCCCTCGCCCTCGGCCGCCGCCAGCGCTCCTGCTTCCAGCCCGAGACCGGCCATGGCACGCAGCGTGGCCGCCAGCGCGCCGCTCTCCTCCGCCGCCGCGACCAGCAGTGCCGTACGAGTCGGCGAGGGCAGCTTGGCGATGCGCCGCTGATAGGCGTCCTGCAGACGGTGCGGCAGCGGCAGCGGCCCCGGGTCGGTGGCGTCGGTCCGGGGCAGTTCGAGCAGGGCCAGGGGGTTGCCGTCGGCCTCGGTCAGCACCCGGTCGCGTACGTGCGAGGGCAGGTCCGGAGCGTGATCGGCCAGCAGCGCCCGCGCGGCCATCGGATCCAGCCGCTTGAGCGTCAGTTCGGACACACCCGGCAGGGCGGCCCCCTCTCGCGCCGCGAACAGCAGGAACACCCTCTCGGCCGCCAGCCGGCGGGCGGCGAACCCCAGCGCCTCGGCCGAGGGCCGGTCCAGCCACTGGGCGTCGTCCACCAGGCACAGCACGGGCCTGTCCGCGGCCAGCTCCGCCAGCAGCGACACCGTGGCCAGGCCGACCAGGAAGCGGTTGTCGCCGCCCGGGGCGGCCAGTCCCAGCGCCGCCCGCAACGCCTCCGCCTGCGGGCCGGGGATGCCGGGCAGGTGCCGCATCGCGCCGGACAGCAGGGACTGCAGCGCCGCGAACGGCAGCTCCGCCTCGCTCTCCACGCCCGTGCAGCTCGACACCTGGAACTCCTGGTTTGAGCCCGCCCACCGCAGCAACGCCGACTTGCCGCCGCCCGGCTCACCCAGGACCACGACGGCGCCGCCCCGGCCAGAGGCGGCCTCCGCCAGGAGCCGGCCGAGCTCCCGCTGCTCCCGCTCCCGCCCGTACAACATCAGGCACTCCTTGCGACCCACACGCCTGGTGATCTCAACGCCGGGCAGCATACGCGTCCCAGCGGTCGGCGCGGCGCGAGCCCCCGATGGACACGTCCGAGCGTCAGCGAGGGCCGCTCGGGGGACGAAGAGCCGGGTTGAGCCGTTCAAACAGGCGCCCGCGTCGCTCCGCTTGCAGAGGAGTGGCGCTGAGAGGTTGGAACCCCGGGACAGGTACTCAGGGACTGTCAGCGGCGGTCGTAGTGGGCGACGATGACACCCTTCGTGGTCGTGACACTGCTGGTGAGGCGGTACTGGGTCAACGGCGCCGGCCCCTCGAACATCCGTGTACCCGAGCCCAGGGTGAGCGGGTGAACCACCAACGTGTAATGGTCGATCAGACCGGCCGCATGCAGGCTGCGCACCAGTGCGGAGCTGCCGATGATGCCCAGGTCGTTGCCGTCCTGCGCCTTCAACTCCGCAACCGTCTGAGTCGCGTCGCCGCGCAGCAGCACCGAGTTCTGCCAAGCACTCGCGTCGTCAAGCGTGGCCGAGGCGACGTACTTGGTGACGGCGTTCATACGGGCGGTGTACGGGTTGCCGTCCTCGCGGTGCGCCCACGCGGTGATGAAGTCCTGCCAGGTGCGGCGGCCGAGCAGCATGTCGCCGGCGACGCTCATGCCCTTGGCCATCTCCTGGGCCAAGACCTCGTCCTGGTGCCAGGCCCCCCAGCCGCCGTGCGTGAAGCCTCCGCGGGTGTCCTCATCGGGACGGCCCGGGCCCTGCACGACGCCATCCAGGCTGATGTTCATGGTGACGGTGATCGAACGCACCGGAATGTCTCCTCCACTCCTGCGGACCGCCCCAGTGGCGGCCCGATCACCCCCTACACGAGCGCCAACCGCCCAAATCGACATCGTCGAACGACAAATTCCTGCTTTCTGTCTGACCCGCTCCGGCACCGCGGCGAGGATCAGCGATCTCCAGCTTCAAGGACCCGCTTTGAAGCGGTGCAGCTCACCCACGCCCAGACCGTCTACAGCGATGTGCGACCGGAGTACTGGTGCCGTGACTACTGACGTTCACCGGGTCGGTCTGCCGTACTTTCAGGCGGTGAGCTGACTCGAAGCACGTGTCCGTCCGGATCGTGAAGGCGCATCTCATACATTCCCCACGGACGTACGGCCGGCGGGTCCGCGATGTCCACGCCCTGGTCACGCCACTCCTGGAACAGCCCGTCCACCTGCGTGGATGTGTGCACGTCCAGGTGCAGCCAGGTGCTGTGGACGCCTGCGGCCTGGGTCAGGATGATCTGAGCGCGGTCTCGCCCGACGAGCGCCGTCCCAGGCTCACCCGGTTCGCCGAACTCGTCGCCTCGCAGGAACCGGGCCTGACGGTCAGACCAATGCCAGCCGACTCGGAAGCCCAGCGTGTCTGAGTAGAACCGCAGGCTGGCGGACAGATCGCTCACCAGTAGGTTCGGCCGGCAACCGAAGATGGCCTCGGGCTCCCCGATGCTCATCAACACCTCCGCCTGTGCTGTCCACCCGCAGGCCATGCCGCTCGGTCAGGCCCCCGATTGGTTTGTGCCCGGTCTCGTTAGTGGTCAGCTCACCAGGCCCTCGTGGCGTTGGAACGTGCGGCAGACGGGCTGGGACTGCGGCGCGTAGACGCCATCGGTCGCCAGGCCGCAATGGACTGATCGCATGCGGGGCGTGCCACGCCCTCACGTCTGCGCACCTTCCTACGAGAAGACACGTGACCGACCGTTTGGCTGGACCGGCCCAGGGCCGGGAGAGCGCGAGAGGGCTGGGAAGCCCTCTCGCCCGGGGCTCGTGGCGAGGCCGCGACCCCCGACGGGCACGTCCGAGCGTCAGCGAGGGCCGCTCGGGGCGGGCTCCAGCAGGCCCACCAGGTAACCAGGTAACGGGTGGGTGCCGGCGAGCGCCCCGAGCGGGGGTTTCGGTTTACGCCGGGGTGCAGGTGAGGGTGGTGGGTGGGGTGTTGGTGCCGGTGTAGGTGCCGGTGAAGCCGAACGACGTCGTCCCGTTCGGGGCCAGGGTGCCGTTGTAGCCGGCGTTGACGACGCTCACGTTGGCGCCCGTCTGGGTCGGGGTGCCGCTCCAGAGCTGGCTGATCTTCTGGTCTCCCGACCAGGTCCAGGTCACCTTCCAGCCCGTGATCTGCGCCGCCCCCGTGTTCTTGACGGTGACCTCAGCCTGGAAGCCGCCCGACCACTCGTTCACTCCCTTGTACGTCGCCGCGCAGCCCGACCCCGTGGTGGGTGTGACGGTCGGGGTCACGGTGGGCGTGACCGTGGGCGTGACGGTGGGGGTGACCGTCGGGGTCACGGTGGGTGTGACGGTTACCGGCGGGCCCGTGCGGTCGCCGTACAGGATGCCGCGGCCGTTGGTGCCGACGTAGACGCGCCCGTACACCCTGGGGTCGCCCGTCAGGGCCTCGCCCATGTTGCCCCACTGGTGCTTGTCGTCGTTGATGCGCGCCCAGTTCGCCCCGGCGTCGTCCGAGCGGTACAGGCCCGTGACGCCGCCGATCGTGGCCACCGCGAAGACCGCCATGTACGTGCCGCCGGGCGCCGCCTTGCCGAAGCCGACGTTCACCGAACTGGTGATGCCCGACAGCTTCGTGAAGGACGCGCCGCTGTCGGTGGAGTGCCACAGGCCGCCGTCGCCGGCCAGCCACAGGTCACCCTCCTTGCCCGGCACCGCCTTGATCTTGCCGCTGGTGGGCAGGCCCGAGGCGGCGGTGGCGGTGAAGGTCGCGCCGCCGTTGGTGCTGACGTAGAGGCGCCCGCCGTTGAAGCCGTAGAACTTCGCCGCGTTGACGCGGTCCGACTCCACGATCGCCCCCGTGGGCAGGCCGGACGCCTGCTGCCAGGAGTTGCCGTACCCCACCGAGTAGACCGGCGTGACGCCCTTGGGCGCCCAGACGAAGCGGGAGCCGTCGGCGGCGGCCGCCACCGTGCCGCCCTCGTCGATGCCGCCCGGCTCCGTGCCCTGGAACCAGTTGGCGCCGCCGTCCGTGGAGAAGGCCACGTGGCTGTCGTTCGGGCGGTCGGAGTCCTTGAAGTTACCCGCCCGGACCATGATCGAAGGGGACTTCTCCGCGTAGTCCAGGCTGGTGGTCGAGGTGAAGATCGGGGCCGTGAACATCATCGACGGCACGGCGTCCAGGTTCGTGTGGCGGAAGCCGCCGATGTCGCCCAGGGCGCTGACCAGGGACGCGCCGCTCGGCGGGCTGATCAGGTCCAGGACGGCCGTCTCCTCCAGGCCCTTGGCCATGGGCTTGATGGTGAACTGGGTGCCCGAGTCCCACTTGGTCAGGTCCTCGGTGCCGTAGATCGTGGCGCCGGTGCCGTACATCATCCTGTCGGAGTCGAGCGGGTCGATCTCCAGGGACTCCGTCATCCAGCCGAGCTTGGGCGTGACCTCAGGGGGCTGCGGGTTGGTGCCGAAGGTCAGCCACGGGTTCTCCGAGATGTCCTGCTTGTAGCGGAAGCTGCGGTTCGGGTACGAGGTCCAGTCCCACACGCGGGTCCAGGTCGCGCCCGAGTCCGTGGACCGGAAGAAGATCACGTCCGGCCACCAGGAGATCTGCGTCGCCACCATGATCGTGCCGGGTTTCTGCCGGTCGATGGTCAGGCCGCTGTAGCCGAAGTAGTCGTCGGAGCTGGACGACGGGATGGGGCTGATCTGGGTCCAGGTGCCGGTCGCGGTGGCGTAGCGCCACACGTCGCCCTTGGCGCCGTCGTACGGGCCGCCGGTGTCGCTCGTCGCGATGTAGAGGTAGCCGTTGGTGGTGTCCAGCACGCCCTTGTGGGCGAGGTAGCCGGTCGGCTGCCCGGCCACGCGCGACCAGGTGGCGCCCGCGTCGGTGGTGCGGTAGACGCTGTTCTCCTTGTCGGCGACGCCCACGTAGATGGTCTTGGTGGCGGTGCCCTTGGTGGACGAGCGCGGGTCGTAGGCCACCCACACCACGCCCGGCTTGTGGCTCAGGTAGCCGTTGGGGTCGTTCGGGTCCTGGGCGTAGTTGCCCGGGTTCGGGAAGCTGGCCACTTTCGCCCAGGTGGCGCCGTAGTCGGTGCTGCGCCAGAGCCCGTTGCCGTTGGGGGTGCCGAAGTAGAGGACGCTGTTGTTGTTCGGGTCCACCGACAGCGCCTCGCCCATGCCGCGGCCGGGCATGTTCCCGCCCAGCTTGAACGGCAGCGGCGTGACCTGCCAGTTGTCGCCCTTGTCCGTCGAACGCAGGATCGCGCCGTTGTTGGGGTCCCAGCTGTTGGTGTACATGCCGACGGCGGCGTACACCCGATTGGTCTGCACGGGGTCGGTGGCGAGGCTGATCACGCCGTTGTAGCCCCACTTGTCCCAGCCGACCCAGTCCAGCAACGGGGTCCAGGACTTGGTCGGCTGGTTCCACCGGTACGCCCCGCCGATGTCGGTGCGGGCGTAGATGAGGTTCTTCTCCGTGGGGTTGAAGATGATGCCGGGGACGAAGCCGCCGCCGTCGATCCTGACGTTCTTGTACGCGTACGGATCCGAGGCGACGGCCGAGACCGGTGACATCCGCACGATCGCCGCCACGAGCAGGACGGCGGCGACCGTGAACATGACCAATAATCTTCTTCGCATGCGCGGCTCTCCCTTTCCAGGCACGCCGAACCGGCGCCCCAAAGGCTTCAGATGACCGCCATGCACGAGCAGAGTGCAGGGACCCTGACCGTCACCGCGCCTTCGCGCATGAGCTACTCAAGAAGGCTCACATACGGGCGCGCCGACGGTCAATAGTTTGGACGCACAACGAATTAAGGAGGCAAGCATGGACTTTCCTGAATTCCGGGTCGACGGGAAGGTCGCCCTGGTCACAGGGGCGGCCAGGGGCCTCGGGCGGGCCATCTCGCTGGCCCTGGCCAACGCCGGGGCCGACGTCGCCATCGGCCTGCGGGACATCGGCGAGGACGGCGGGCTGGCCGGCGAGATCACCGGGCTGGGGCGCGCCGCGCTCCCCCTCCAGATGGACATGACGGCCCCCGGCCAGATCTCCCGGGCGGTGGAGGAGACGCTCAGCCGGTTCGGGCGGATCGACATCCTGGTCAACAACGCCGGCATCGCCCCGGGCAACCCCGCCGAGGACGTCACGGAGGAGGACTTCGACCGGACGCTCGCGGTCAACCTGAAGGGCACCTTCCTGGCCGGCCAGGCCGTGGGCCGGGCCATGATCCGGCAGGGGCACGGCAGGATCGTGAACATCGGATCCCAGGCCGGCGAGGTCGCCCTGCCCGGCGAGTCCGTCTATTGCATGACGAAGGCGGCCATCGCCCACCTGACCCGATGCCTGGCGGTCGAGTGGGGCCCGCACGGCATCACGGTCAACAACGTGGCCCCGACGTTCATCCGCACCCCGGGCACGGCCGAGGCCCTGTCGGACCCGGCGTTCGAGGCGGACGTGATCGAGCGGATCGCCGCGCTGCACCGCATCGGCGAGCCCATGGACGTGGCCGGCGCGGTGCTGTTCCTGGTCTCGCCCGCGGCCTCCATGGTCACGGGGCACACGCTGGTGGTCGACGGAGGGTGGACGGCCAGATGAGCGAGGACACCTTCGAGGGCGACCGGCTCGACGGGACGAAGTGGGCACCCGAACGGGAGGGCGGCCTGCGGGTGTCCTCGCTGCAGACGGGCGCCTTCTCGGGGCCGGCCGGCACGTACCCCAAGGAGTTCACAGTCGACTACGTTCGCGGGTCCTCGTAGCAGCGGCCCACAGCGCGATCGCGATGTAGAGGACCTGCTCGGGGATCCGCTCCCAGAGGGGGGTCACGTCCTGGCCGGCGAGGGCGGCGTACACGTTCGCCGGCAGCAGGGCCACGAAGAGCAGCGCCAGGCAGATCCCGGCGGCCCTGCGGGTCCCTTCGAGCACGAGCCCGGCCGCGCCGGCCAGCTCCAGCACGCCGGTCAGATAGATCACCAGGGCCGGGAACGGCACGAACGGCGGCACCATGGCCACCAGGTCGGCATGGTTGGGCATGAAGGTCACGCCCGCCGGGACGAAGTGGGCGCTGGCCGTCATCACCAGCATGACCGCCAGCCCATGAGCGGCGCTGACGCGCCAGGTGGCGAACCTGGCCACGCCCAGCGCGCCCAGCAGCCGGAACGCCAGAGTGGCGACCAGCAGAACGATCACTATCATCACAGCCCCTATTTGGATAGCTCAGGTATCTAGAAGAGATAGATAGCATAACTATCCAATTGGGGCAAGAGGGGTTTCGTGGCGGCCATGACCATGCTCATGGCCGCCACGAAACGTCATCGGGCGAGCGCGAAGTCCTTGATCCGCAGGTCACCCTTGAACACGAGGTACAGGCTCCCGCTACCCGCCTTGACCGTGGCGGTCGCCGTACCCCACTGGTAGATGCCGCCGGTGGCGGGCACCTGGACGGTGCCCAGCAGGGCGCCGGTCGGCGAGCCGGAGCGCAGCTCCAGCGAGCCGCCGCTCACCGAGGACACGCCGGCCGTGAAGCGGGAGCCGAAGGAGGCGCCGGTGAAGGAGATCCAGTCCCCCGCCGACCCTTCCACGGCGTCTCCGCCGGCCTTGGTCTCGTCCGCGAACGTCACGCCCGCGTAGTCGTCGAAGTCCATCGCCCGCGTGGTCTTCGCCAGGTCACGTACGGGGATGGTCTCGCCGGAGACCCGCAGCGTGGTGGACTGGCGGATTTTGTCGGACGCCGAGCCGACGAGGACGTCGTGGGTGGCGCTCTCCACGGCCCACTTGCCCCGGGTGTAGTCCCAGACCGCCAGGTCGGACTTCTTCAGGGTGAAGGTCACCGTACGGGTCTCGCCCGGGTTCAGCGTGATCCGCTGGAAGCCGCGCAGCTGCTTGACCGGCTGCTTGAAGCGGGACTCGCGCTGGTGGGTGTAGAGCTGGACCACCTCGTCGCCCTTGACCTTGCCGGTGTTGGTGACCTTGACGCTCACCTTGCCACCCTGGACGGTCAGGCCCTGGTAGCCGAACGTGGTGTAGCTCAGGCCGTGCCCGAACGCGTAGAGCGGCTTGCCCTTTCCGTACAGGTACGTCATCCCGGTCTTGGCCAGGTCGTAGTTGTAGATGTCCGGCAGGCTGTCGCCGGCGGGCCAGGTCTGGGTGAGCCGGCCGGCCGGGTTGACGGCGCCGAAGAGCACGTCGGCGACGGCGTGGCCGGTCTCCGCGCCCGCGTGGGTGGTCCACAGCAGGTTCGGGGCGTCCACGACGACCGGGTAGCTGGTCTCCAGGACGACGACGGTGCGCGGGTTCGCCTTGCGCACGGCCTCGATCAGCCGCCGCTGCCCGGCGCCGAGCTGCAGGTTCGCACGGTCGTGGAACTCGCGCCCGGCCACGAACGGGTGGCTGCCCACCACCACGACCGCGACCTCGGCCTTGGCGGCCTGCGCGGCGGCCGCGGCGACGCCGTCCGAGACGATCTCCTTGCCGAACTTGGCCGCCTGCGCCTTGGGCGCCAGGCCGAGCGTTCCGTCGGCGGCGACGGTCACGTACGGGTCGGGCAGGCCGTACCAGCCCTCGACGGTCTCGTAGCCGGCGTACCTGATCAGGTAGCTGCCGTCGGACTGAGCTTCGAGGGCGAACTGCTGCTGGACGTACCAGCCGTCGGGGTCGGCGTCGTCGGTGTCGAGCGAGCGCCAGTCGCCGCCGAGCAGCTTGCCGTTGCCCGCGTTGCGCAGCGTGGACACGCCGCCGGTCCAGTCGGTCAGGTCCCACTGGGAGGCCGCGGTGGGCGCCGTGTCGATCAGGGCGGCATTGTCATTGGCCCCGGTGCCGGTGGCGGTGAGGTACTTGCCGGAGTCGAGGTGCTTGAGCGCGATCCGCTCCAGGCCCGCGCCGGTGCTGACGTCGCCGACGCGTTCCTTGATCCCGTCCACGGGCGTGACCTGGTACGGCGCCTTGCCCCCGTACCAGTCGCGGTAGAGCGTCCCGGCCAGCGGGCCGACCACGGCCGCCGACTTCGGCTCCTTGAACGGCAGGGCGCCGGAGTTGCGCAGCAGCACCGATGCTCTACCAGCGGCCTCCCGGTTGAGCTTCTGGTTGGCCGGGCTGTTGATCACGTCCTTGGTGATCTTCTTGTACGGCCCGCCGTCCGGGTCGAAGTGCCCCAGCCGCGTCCGGATGGTCAGGACGTTGCGCACGGCCCTGTCCACGTCGGCCACGGTGATGAGCCCCTGGTCGAGCGCGGCCGTCAGGTGCTCGGCCAGCGGCGCGGCGTTGCTGTCGTCGATGGTGTAGCTGTCGAGCCCCGCCTTGAGCACCGCGGCGAACGCCTCGGGCTTGTTGTCGTAGTACTTCTCCAGCTCGGTGAGCGCGTACGGCCCCCAGGCGTCGCTGACGTTGTAGAGCGTCTTGTCCGTCCACGACCTGACCGTGGTGGCGAGGTCGGGGTTGACGTGGTTGGGCCGCCCGTTGACCAGGTTGTACGACGCCATGACCCCGGTGGCGGCGTTGGCCGAGATGGCCGCCTTGAACGCCTGCTCGTAGTACTCGTGCTTGAGCTTCGGCGTCAGGTTGGAGGAGCTGGTGCCGCGGTTGGTTTCGTTGTTGTAGGCCAGGTAGTGCTTCAGCACGGGTGCCGTCTTCAGGTAGACGGGGTCGTCACCCTGCAGGCCCTTGCCGTAGGCGGTGGAGACCGCCCCGGTCAGCAGGGGGTCCTCCGAGTAGCCCTCCTCGTTGCGGCCCGCCCGCGGGTCCCGCAGCAGGTCCACGACGGGCGCCCACACCTGCAGGCCCCACAGGACGGGGTCCGCGTCGTTGTAGCCGCGGACCTCGTCGCCGACGGCCGACCCGACCCGCTTGATCAGCTCGGGGTCCCACGTGCTGGCCAGCCCGACGGCCTGCGGGAACACGGTCCCGCTGGCGAACTTCTGGCTCCAGTTGTCGTTGAGGTGGTTGGACCAGCCGACGCCGTGCAGCGCCTCGGTGCCGTTCTTGTGGTACGCGATGCCCAGCCGCGGGATGGCCGCCTGCGACTGGTGCAGCAGGCCCAGCTTCTCCTGGAGCGTGAGCCGGCCGAGCAGGTCGTCGACCCGCTGTTCCACCGGCAGGGCCGGGTTCTGGAACGGGAAGTCGGCGGCCTGCGCGGGAGGTACGGCCAGCAGCGAGGCCGCCAGCGTGAGGGTGGCTAATAGCGGGATCTTTCGCATCAATGGTTCTCCATCACTTGATGGCGCCGACCGTCACACCTCGGGTCAGCGTGCGCTGGAAGATCAGGAAGAAGGCGACCGCCGGCAGGAGGCCGAGCAGCGCCGAGGCGCTGGACATCGTGGCGTCCATGTACTTCTCGCCCTGCAGCACGGCGAGCGCGACGGGCACCGTCTGGGTGTCGTTCGAGATCAGGAAGATCAACGGAAGGAAGAACTCGTTCCAGGTCCAGATGAAGAAGAAGATCAGCAGCACGTTGAGGGTGGGTCTGCTGATCGGCACCACGATCCGCCACAGGGACCGCAGCCGCCCCGCGCCGTCGATCGCCGCCGCCTCCAGGATCTCCTTCGGGAACTGGCCGAGGACCGCGCTCAGCAAGTATGTGCCGAACGCCGCCTGGATCACCGTCATGACGATGATCACCGACAGTCGGGTGTCGTACAGCCCGACCGCCTTGGCCATGTAGTACAGCGGGTAGGCCAGCGCCTCCTGCGGCAGCGTGTTGGCCACCAGGAACAGCGCGAGGATCGACAGCCGGCCCTTCACCCTGCCGATGCCCAGCGCGTACGCGTTGAGCACCGACAGCACGACGGCGAGCACGGCCACGGACGCGCTGATCAGGAGGCTGTTCCAGAGTTTCGTGCCGAACTCCACCCGGTTCCAGAAGTCGATGAGCCCCTGGAGGTAGAGCCCGTCGGGCAGGCTCAGCGGGCCGTCGGAGCTGTACTCGGCCGGCGACTTGACCGCGTTGATCGCCACGATCGCGAACGGGAACACCATCACGACCGCCAGCACGACCAGCGAGAACAGCACCGCCCAGCGCCCCGGGCCCCTCATTGCTCACGCTCCTGGACCCGCAGGAACAGGAACGTCACCACGATGATGATCAGTGCCAGCACCGTGGCGATCGCGGAGCCGTACCCGACGTTGCTCTTCTGGAAGAAGTTCAGGTACGAGAAGTACGACGGCACCATCGTCGCGTTGCCGGGCCCTCCGCGGGTCAGCACGAAGATCGGCCCGAACACCTTGAGGGCGGCGATCGTGCACGTCAGCAGCACCACGAAGATCTCCGGCCGGATCTGCGGGATCGTGATGTGCCAGAACCTGCGCCACCACGAGGCCCCGTCGATCTCGGCCGCCTCGTAGTAGGCCGGGTCCACGCGCTGCAGGCCCGCCATGAAGATCACCACCGGGTAGCCGAGCTGGAACCAGACCATGACCGCCATGACCGTGGCCAGCGCCAGGTCGGGATCTCCGAGCCAGTCGAGGTCGAGGCCGAAGATCTGGTTGATCGCGCCGTACGACGGGTGCAGCATCCAGCCCCACACCACGCCGGCCACCGCCACCGGCAGCACCTGCGGCAGGTAGTACATGGCCCGCAGCGCCGAGGCCGTGCGCGGCCCGAACCTCTTGCCGATGTAGTCGAACAGGGCGGCCGCCAGCACGAGGCCGATCGCGGTCGGCACGATGGCCATGGCCACGATCAGGCCCACGTTGTGCTGGAACGACTGCCAGAACCGCTCGTCCTCCAGCAGCCTGGTGTAGTTGTCGAACCCGATCCACCTGGGCGTGCCGATCCCCGACCAGCGGGTGAAGCTCGCGCCCACGTTCATGAGGAACGGCACGACGATGACGACCAGGAACAGCAGCAGGCTGGGGGCCAGGTAGAGCCAGTACCCCCTCGTGCGCACCCTCATCTAGTTGCCAATGTCGGCGAGGTTGTCCTCGTACGGCTTGGCGATCTCGTCCAGCACCGCGGCCGGGGCCTTGCTGCCGTTGATGAGGTTCTGGATCCCGGCGACCAGCACGTCGTAGTACCCGGGTGCGGGCCAGTCGGGGTAGAAGGCCAGGCCGTCCTGACTGGTGAGCTTGTTGAACGTCTCGATGAGCTCCTTGCTCTTCGCGTCGGTGATCGCGGCCGGGTCGGCGGCCACGGGGACACCGCCCGAGTTGCCCAGGAGGTTCTGGATGTCCTTGCTCATCGTGATGTCGATGAAGTCGTAGGCCAGGTCCTTGTTCTCCGACTTCTCGGGCACGACCCAGATGTTGCCGCTCGAGCCCGGGGCCATCGTGGCGCCGGGGAAGAGGAAGTGGCCCCACTCGAACTTCTTGATCTCCGAGGCGAAGCGGCCGTACCACCAGCTACCGCTGATCATCATGGGGAACTTGCCGTTCATGAACGCCACGCCCATGTCCTCGGCCTTCAGCCCGGACGAGTTCTTGGCGATGTAGCCCTTCTTCACCCAGTCGGCGAACGTGTCGGCGCCGTAGGTGAACTCGGGGCCGTGGAAGTCGACCTTGCCCTTGTAGGACTGGAAGGCCTCCAGCCACGGCTTCTGCGCCTTGGTCAGCGCGAGCTGGTAGAAGATCTGCTGGGCCGGGTACTCGGCGCCGGCGGTGCCGATGGGGGTCACCCCTGCCTTGACGAACGTGTCCATCGCGGCCGTGAACTGCTCGAACGTCGTCGGCACCTGGACCTTGTGCTTGTCGAACAGGTCCTTGTTGTAATAGACCATCACGAACTCGCCGTAGTTCGGCACGCCGTACCACTTGCCGGAGCCCATGACGCCGCGGTCGTCGTACTTGGCGGTGGTCTGCAGGCCGCCGGGCAGCAACTTGTCCCAGCCGCGCTTGGTGGCCTCCTCGCTCAGGTCGGTGAGCAGCCCCTGCTTGGACAGCAGGCCGGCGGTGGCGTTGCCCTTGTTGTACTCCATGATGTCGGGCGCCTCATCGGAGTTGAGCACCATGCTCGCCGTCTTCTGGATCTGCTCGAAGCCCTTGGCCTCGAACTTGATCTTGACGTTCGGGTGCGACGCCTCGAACTTCTTGATCGCCTCGGTCCACGCCTTGCCCATGGCGCTGTCGGCCGACTCGTAGTGCCAGAGTTTGAGAGTGCGCGGCTGGCTGCTGCTCTGGGCGGACGGGGTCTCCGTGCCTCCCGAGCCGCACGCCGACAGAACCAGGACCGCGACGGCCAGCGCCGCCGCGGCTCTTGACTTCACCATGATCCCTCCAGGGGGTGTTACGAGATTTCGGCCCGCGCGGGAGCACCGGCCACCGGGGCGATCTCGACCCCGGTGACGCGCTTCGGGCCGGTGACGGCGACACGCAGCACATCGCCGTCCCTGGTGGCGACGGCGACCGTCACGCCGTCCGCGTCGTGGATTTCCGCAGTCGCGTCGCCGCCCCCGAAGGCGACGAGGGTGATTTCGGCCGGCACGTCCACCGTGTCCCCGGGGTCGGTGACCACCGGGATGAGCGCGCCGTGCCGGACGAAGAGGGGGATCTGGTCGAGCGGCTTGCCGACCGTGACGTAGCGGGAGCCTTCCAGCACCTCGCCCGTCCAGTAGTCGACCCACGTGCCGCGCGGCAGGTACACCTGGCGGATGCCCTCGGGCGCGGTCATGGGGGCGACGAGCAGGTCCCGGCCGAGCAGGTACTGCAGGTCGGCCTGCCAGGCCACCGGGTCGTCGGGGTGGTCCACGCACAGGGCCCGCATCATGGGCGCGCCGGTGCGGGCCGCCTCGACGGCCGCAGTGTAGATGTAGGGCATCAGCCGGTAGCGCAGCTTCAGCGCGCTGACTGCCTGCTCCTCGACGGCCGGGAACTCCCACGGCTCGCGGGTGGTCGTGCCGTGCAGGCGCAGCAGCGGGGAGAGCGCGCCGAACTGGGTCCAGCGCACGTACAGGTCGTCGGTGGGCCGGCCGGTGAAGCCGCCGGCGTCGTGGCTCCAGAACGGCACGCCGGACAGGCCGTGCGCGAGGCCGCCCCTGATCGTGCTGCCCATGGCGGCGTAGCTGGTGTAGGTGTCGCCGCCCCACTGGGCGCTGTGGCGCTGGCCACCGAGGTACGAGGAGCGGGCCCAGACCAGGTCGTGGCCGTGCACCTCACGGGTCACGGCGGCGACGGCGTCGTTGAACAGCAGGGTGTAGACGTTGTGCAGGTCGGTGCCGCTCATGCCGTTGAAGGCCACGGAGTCGGCGGGCACGCCCTCGGCGAAGTCGGTCTTGAACGTGTCCACGCCCTGGCGCAGGAGGTCGCGCAGCAGGCCCTGGAACCATTCGACGGCCTGCGGGTTGGTGAGGTCCACGATCCCGCACGCCGGGAAGGACCCGTGCCAGCAGTCGGCGACGTAGGTCTCCCCCGCCCGATTCTTCAAGAAATATCCGGCATCAGACGCTTGCGCGAAGGCGGGGCTCAGGTGGGAAATATACGGATTCATCCACAGACAGACCCGAAATCCCATCCCCTTGAGCTCGGCCAGCATCGCGTCCGGATCGGGGAAGTTCACGGGGTCCCACTGCAGGTCCGACCAGTGCCCGTCGCTCTGCCAGTACGTGTCCAGGTGCAGCACGTCGCACGGGATGCCGCGCTCCCTGATCGTCCGCGCCCTGGCCAGCACCCGCTCCTGGCTGTCCACGCAGAACCCCGACGAGATCCAGGTCCCGAACGCCCACTTCGGCGGCAGCGACGGGCGGCTGGTCAGCAGGTCGTAACGGTCCAGGACCTCCGACGGCGTCGGCCCGGCGATCACGTAGTAGTCCATCACGTCGTCCGGCACGAGGATCTGCACGACGCTGTGCGTGGACTGGCACACGTCGAACTCCGTCGGGGCCCCGCTGTCGACCAGGACCCCGTAGCCCTTGCTGGAGACGTACAGGGGGATGTTCTTGTACGCGCGCTGCGACTCGGCGCCGAACGCGTCGAAGTTCCACATGAGCGGGCGCTGGCCGCGCTTGTCCAACCGTGTGAACGACTCCCCGAACCCGCTGAAGGCCTCGTCGGGCGCGGCGGCGAAGCTCTCGTGGTAGGCGACGGGGGCGCCGTTGACGCTGGAGCGGCCGAAGGGCAGCGTACGCAGCCGTCCGCTGATGTCGGTGTGCCCCCGATCCTGCTCGACCAGCGTCCTGCCGGTCGCGTCCGTGAACCTCAGGTGCCACGGAGCCAAGCTGATCTCGGCGCGCAACGAACCCGCGTCGATCACGATCGGCTCGCCTGGCGCGACCCTGGCACGTGCCCCTGGATACGTGCCGGGGGTCACCAGGGAGATGGCTCCTTCCGAGCGCGGCCTGGCGGTCGCGTCCTCCGACAGCCGCACCCGGATGACTCCCTCACCGGCCACTCCCACCTGGACGACCAGCGTCTCCTCCGCCGTGGTGACCGCTTTCACCATCACCTCGGCACCGTCGGCCGCGACCAGCTCCGCGGCGGTCACCGCCGACAGACCACCCTCGCCTCGTCCGCGAACCGGCAGCTCGGGCGGGTCCGCGACGAAGTACTCGTGCGCGACCAATGGGGGTCGATAGGGCATGGAAGCTCCTTATGAACGGCTGCGCCAACTCGTGAGTTAGTTTGCTGTCCATACCAACAAACGTCAACGGTACCGGCCCACCGCGTCCGTAAGTGCAGGAGAGACGCAGGTCACATCCGATGGGTGTTACATCTCTGCCGGGCCGCGTGTCTTGGGGAGTGGAACAGCAGACAGGAAGAACGGAAAGACATCATGAGCAAGGTCTGGTTCGTCACCGGTTCGTCGCGCGGCCTCGGCCGCAACTTCGTCGAGGCCGCCCTGTCCCGGGGCGACAAGGTGGCCGCGACCGCGCGGACCACCGGAAGCTTTGACGAGCTGGTCGCCGCCTACGGCGACGCGGTGCTCCCGCTCGAGATGGACGTGACCGACAAGGCCGCCGTCTTCGAGAGCGTGAAGCGGGCCAAGGAGCAATTCGGCCGTCTGGATGTCATCGTGAACAACGCCGGTTACGCCCAGGTCGGCGCGGTCGAGGAGCTGACCGAGCAGGAGCTGCGCGACCAGATGGAGACCAACCTGTTCGGCGCGGTGTGGGTGATCCAGGCCGCGCTGCCCTATCTGCGCGAGCAGGGCGCAGGGCACATCATCCAGCTGTCCTCGGCGGCCGGGCTCATCGCCATGCCGCTCGGCGGCGCGTACCACGCCTCCAAGTGGGCCCTCGAGGGCTTGAACGAAGCCCTCGCCGGCGAGGTCGCCGACTTCGGCGTCAAGGTGACCATCATCGAGCCCGGCGGCTTCGCCACCAGGTCCGGCAAGAACCCCGACCCGCTCGCCAACGGCCACATGGCCGAGACCGACCCGGCCTACGACGGTCTCCGCCGACGCCTCGGCGCGATCGCCGGAAGGCAGCCCGCCGGCGACCCCGCCGCCGCGGCCCAGGCACTCCTCACGCTCGTCGACTCCGACAACCCGCCCCTGCGGGTGCTCTTCGGCCAGGGCTTCTACCCGATGATCCAGCAGGCCTACGCCGACCGGCTCAAGACCTGGGACGACTGGCAGGATCTTTCGGCACAGGCACACGGCACGCCGGCCGTCGGCGCCCAGCGCCCGGCCGCGAAGGAGAAGGACTGACAGATGAGCGAGCACGCCACCAACCAGGCGACCGAGGCCTTCCTCTCCTACCGCAACCTGCTCTTCACCGTCGCCTACGAGATGCTCGGCTCGGCGGCCGACGCCGAGGACGTCCTGCAGGAAACCTGGCTGCGCTGGGTCAAGGCCGACCTGGCGCAGGTGCACGACCAGCGCGCCTACCTGATCCGGATCACCACCCGGCAGGCGCTCAACCGCCTGCGCAGCATGAAGCTCCGCAAGGAGGCGTACGTCGGTTCCTGGCTGCCCGAGCCGCTGCTCACCGCACCGGACGTGGCCGAGGACGTCGAGCTCGCCGAGAGCGTGTCGATGGCGCTCATGCTCGTCCTGGAGACGCTGTCGCCGACCGAGCGTGCCGTCTTCGTGCTGCGCGAGGTCTTCGATGTGAGCTACGACGAGATCTCGGCCGCCGTCGGCAAGAGCCCCGCAGCCGTCCGCCAGATCGCCTACCGCGCCCGCCAGCACGTCGAAGCCCGCCGCCCGCGCGAGGCGGTGTCCCCGAGCGAGACCCGGGCGGCTCTGGAGTCGTTCCGGCGCGCGCTCGAAGGCGGGGATCTGCAGGGCCTGCTGGACGTGCTCGCCCCTGAGGTCGTCCTGGTGAGCGACGGCGGCGGCATCAAGCAGGCCGCGCCACGGCCCGTCGTCAGCGCCGGCAAGGTGGCCCGCTTCATCGTCGGTGGCATCGGCAAGGCCGGCGTCGTGCTCACCGGTGAGCCCACCGTGGTCAACGGCAACCCGGCGCTCCTCCTGTGCGTGGACGGCGAGATCGACGGCGTCATTGCGGCCCGTGTCGAGGACGCCCGCATCACCGGCCTCTACTACGTCCGCAACCCGCACAAGCTGACCCGCATCGCATCCGAGACCCCGCTCACCCTGCACTGAAGAGACCTATTACTGGGAGGTCGTTGATGACGAAGAGCGATACCGGCCTGCGGTTGCCGGTCGAACGCGGCTGCCCGTTCGCCCCGCCGGCCGAGTACGAGCGGCTGCGCGAGCAGGCGCCGATCAGCAAGGTCCGCCTGGTGAGCGGCACGGAGGTGTGGTGGGTGTCCGGGCACGAGGAGGGCCGTGCCGTCCTCGCCGACAACCGCTTCTCCTCCGACCGGCGCAAGGACGGCTTTCCGCTCTTCAACGTCGATGCGGAGACCCTGCACCAGCTCCGCAGCCAGCCGCCGTTGATGGTCGGCATGGACGGCGCGGAACACGCCGCGGCCCGGCGTCCGGTGATCGGCGAGTTCACCGTGAAGCGGCTGGCCGCGCTGCGCCCGCGGATCCAGGCCATCGTCGACCACTTCATCGACGACCTGCTCGCCACCGACCAGCGGCCGGTCGACCTGGTACAGGCGCTGTCCCTGCCGGTGCCCTCACTGGTCATCAGCGAACTGCTCGGCGTGCCCTACACCGACCACGACTTCTTCCAGAGCTGCACCGCCGTGGCGGTGCGCCGGACCTCCTCGCCGCAGGACCGCCGGCGAGCCCTCGCCGAACTGCGCGCCTACATCGACGACCTGATCACCCGCAAGGAGGCCGAGCCCGGCGACGACCTGTTCGGCCGGCAGATCACCCGGCACCGCCAGGAGGGCACCCTCGACCACGCGGGCCTGGTGAGCCTGGCCTTCCTGCTGCTGACCGCCGGGCACGAGACCACGGCGAACATGATCTCGCTCGGCGTGATCGGGCTGCTCACCCACCCCGAGCAGCTGGCCCTGATCACGGCCGACCCCGGCAGAACGCCCATGGCCGTGGAGGAACTGCTGCGCTACTTCGCCATCGCCGACACGGTCGCCGGCCGGGTGGCCACCGAGGACGTGCGGATCGGCGGGGTGAGCATCAAGGCCGGCGAGGGCGTCATCGTCTCCGGCCTGTCGGCCAACTGGGACCCGGCGGTGTTCAAGAATCCGGCCGAACTGGATGTCGAGCGCGGAGCCCGTCACCACCTCGCCTTCGGCTTCGGCCCGCACCAGTGCCTCGGCCAGAACCTGGCCCGGATGGAACTGCAGATCGTCTTCGACACGCTGTTCCGCCGCATCCCCACCCTGCGGCTCGCCGCACCGGTCGAGGACCTGCCGTTCAAGACGGACGCTGTCATCTACGGCGCCTACGAACTCCCGGTCACCTGGTGACCGGCCCTGCTGTCGTCAGGGTGTGAAGGCGGCCGCGTGCTCCTGCGCCCAGGTGGCGAACGTGCGGCCGGGCCGCCCGATCAGCCGCTCGAGGTCCGCGGTGATCTCGGTCGGAACGCCGTCGTTCGTGCGCTGCCAGTCCAGCAGCGCGTCGGCGAGAGGGCCGGACACGTGGTCGGCCACCTCCGCCTTCCACTCCTCGCGGGTGACGTTCCGGATGGCGATGTCCTGGCCGGTCACGCGGCCGAGGATGTCGATCTGCTCGGCGCAGGTGATCGACTCGGGGCCGGTCAGCAGGTAGGTCCTTCCACTCAGGGTGGGATCGGTCAGGACGGCGGCGGCCGCTTCGGCGAGGTCGGCCTCGTGGATGGGATCGTTGTAGGACCCCGGGTAGGGCAGGCTCACCGGGGCACCGGCCTTGATGGGCCAGGCCCAGGCCAGGGCGTTGCCGGCGAAAGCGCCAGGACGCAGCAGCGTGCTCCGGACGGGGGCGGCGGTCAGGGCCCGCTCGACGTCGAGGTGGGGCTTGGCCAGCGGGTGGGTCTCGGCGTCCCGGGCGAGCACGGCGGACGACGAGAGCAGCACGATGTGCTCCACTCCGGCGGTGACGGCCTCCTTCACGAAGGCGTCGATGTGCGAGGGCTCGGCGTACAGGAAGATCGAGCTGACACCTGAGAGGGCGGCGGGGAAGGTGGCCGGGTCGGTGAGGTCGCAGGCGGCGATCGACGGGTCACCCGGACGGCTTGAGGCGGGGCGGACGGGGAGGCCGCGCCGACGCAGGAGGGCGATGAGCTCGGTGGCGACAGCGCCGCGAGCGCCGGTGACAAGGATGGTCATATCGGAACATGCCTTAATATGGGAGCGTGACGCAAAAACTGCGCCACACAAATGTTGTGTGACGCACATAAATGTGAGGCATGGGACTGTCCGGTGTCAAACCGAGCCGAAACGCTGAAGCAGATCATGGACGAGAGCCAGCGGCACTACGCGGCGTACGTGCTGTTCAACCAGGCACTGGCCGACCATCTGCAGATTCACTCCACCGACCTGCAGTGCGTGGCGCTGCTGGATCTGGAGTCGGGGCCGGTCAGCACCGGCGAGATCGCGCGGCTGACGGGCCTGACGCCCGGCTCCGCCACCCGCCTGGTGGATCGGCTGGAGAAGGCGGGGCTGGTGGTGCGACACCCGGACCCGGCCGATCGCAGGCGGACCCTGGTCGCTCTGGCACCCTCGGCGCAGGAGAGGATCGGCGCGGCCTGGGAGCTACCGGGCAAGGCGTTCAGCGAGGTGCTGGAGCAGTACAGCGACACGGAGCTGACCGTCATCGCCGACTACCTGCACCGGGCCGCCGAAGTGGGCCGCGCCCAGGCCGATCGCCTCGCCAGGGAGAGCTGAAGGGGTCAGATGGCGACGCCCGGCTGCATGAGGCGGCGGGCGGCCTCGGTGATGGAGCCCGAGAGCGACGGGTAAACGGCGAACGTGTGCGCGAGCTGGTCGACGGTCAGCCGCTGCTGCACCGCCACCGACACCGCCAGGATCAGCTCGGAAGCGCGCGGCGCCACCACCACGCCGCCCAGCACGATCCCGGTGTGCGGCCGGCAGAACAGCTTGACGAAGCCGTCGTTGAACCCCTGCATCTTCGCCCGCGCATTGGTGGCCAGGGGCAGCTTGACCACGTTCGCCTCGATCTCGCCCGCCTCGATGGACTGCTGGGCGACCCCGACGGCCGCGATCTCCGGGTCGGTGAAGATGTTGGAGGCCACCGTGGCCAGCCGCAGCGGCTGGACGGCCTCCCCGAGCGCGTGCCAGACCGCGATGCGCCCCTGCATGGCCGCCACCGAGGCCAGCATGAGCACGCCCGTGCAGTCGCCGGCCGCGTAGACGCCGGGCGCGGACGTGCGCGAGACCTTGTCGACCTTGATGAAGCCGCTCTTGTCGAGCTGGACCCCGGCCTCCTCCAAACCGATGCCGGCGGTGTTGGGGATCATGCCGACCGTCATCAGCGCGTGGGACCCCTCGGCCGTGCGGCCGTCCTCCAGGGTCACGACCACGCCGTCGTCCGTGCGCTTGACGGAGGCGGCGCGCGAGCGGCCCATGACGTTCATGCCGCGGCGGCGGTAAACCTCTTCGAGGACCTCGGCGCCGTCGGCGTCCTCGTTGGGCATCATCCTGTCGCGGCTGGAGACCAGCGTGACCTCCGAGCCGAGCGAGCGGTACGCGCCCGCGAACTCCGCGCCCGTCACGCCCGAGCCGACCACGATCAGGTGCTCGGGCAGCTCCTCCAGGTCGTAGAGCTGGCGCCAGGTGAGGATGCGCTCGCCGTCGGGCTCGGCGCCGGGCAGCACGCGCGGCGTCGCGCCGGTGGCCACGATCACGACCTCGGCCTTGATCGTACGGTCGCCCGCCCGGACCACCTGAGGGTCGACCAGCCGCCCGCGGGCCCTGATGATCTCGACACCCTCGGCCTCGACCCGGGTGGCGATGTCGGCGGACTGGGCCTGGGCCAGCTCCTTCACCCGTTTGTTGACCAGCGGCAGGTCGACCCCGACCACGCCCGCGTCGCCGTCGGGCCCGCCGGAGAACGCCACGCCCAGCGACGGCGCGTCGAGCAGCGCCTGCTTGCGGACCGAGGTCGCGATCAACGTCTTGGAGGGCACGCAGTCGGTCAGCACGCACGCGCCACCCGGGCCGTCCTGCTCGATCATCGTGACTTGCGCGCCTAGCTGCGCGGCCACCAGCGCCGCTTCGTAGCCGCCGGGTCCGCCACCGATGATCACGATCCTCGTCACGTAACCCATTGTCCCGCATGGTCTCAGTAAGGCTGCAACTGGGCTGTTGCCACCCGCACACGCCCGATACAGGGCGGACAACGGGTTCAAGATCATGATGGCTGGTATCATGCCGCTCGGTGACGGAGGGATGACACGTCGTCCCCACATCCGAAGCGATGGACCGAGTCGGCCGCCCAGCGTGGCAGGATGGCGCGGTAGCTGGATGACGTGCAGCACCCGCCGAGAGGGGTGGACCGTGGCGTGGCTTTCAGGTCCTGCAGGAAAGCCGAATGAGCCCAGGCTTTATGCCGCGTACGGCTCGAACATGGACCCGGAGCAGATGGCCATGCGCGCTCCGCACTCCCCCATCTGGGGTGTCGGCTGGCTGACGGGCTGGCGGCTGACCTTCGGCGGCAGCGACCCCACCTGGGAGGGCGCGATCGCCACGATCGTCGAGGATCCCGACGAGCACGTGTTCGTGGTGCTCTATGACGTGCCCGACTGGGAGGAGACCTCGCTCGACCAGTGGGAGGGCGCGCTGCGCGGGGCGTACCACAAGGTGCGGCTGCGGGTGCAGACCCTCGACGGGGAGGTCGTGGCCTGGTTCTACGTGCTCGACGGCTACGAGGGCGGCCTGCCGTCGGCCCGCTACCTCGGCAGCCTGGCCGAGGCGGCGGAGCGGGCGGGCGCCCCCGACGACTACGTCAAGGAGTTGCGGGAGCGCCCCTGCACCTCTTACGGCGGTTAACGCAGCGGCTGGTCCTTGGTCTCCTTCAGCACGAAGATGTAGACCAGCGTCGAGATCAGCGCCAGCGCCGACATGTAGTAGGGGAACACCCCGACGTTGCCGGCGTCCTTGAGCGCGGTGCCGATGAGCGGCGCGGTGCCACCGAAGATCGCCACAGTCAGCGAGTACGGGAAACCCGCGCCGGCCGCGCGCACCCTCGTCGGGAAGAGCTCGGAGTTCACCGCGGCCGAGATCGAGGTGAAGCAGCCCAGGAACAGCATGCCGATCAGCTGCACGGCCAGCAGGCTCCCGAACGAGTTGCCCAGCGTGCTGAGCAGCGGCACCGGCAACACCACGAAGGCGACGCCGAAGGTGATCAGCATCGGCTTGCGCCCGATGCGGTCCGACAGCATGCCGAGCAGCGGCTGCAGCACCATGAAGAACAGCAGCGAGATCGTGCCGACCGTGAGCGACTGCGCCGCGTCGAACTTGACCGTGATCTGCGCGTAGATCGGCAGGAAGCTGGTCCAGGTGTAGTACGCCACCGTGCCCGCGATCGTGATGCCGACGATCGTGGCGGCCGCCTTCGGGTAGCCCACCAGGAACTCGAACAGCTTCGGCCGCTTGGCCTCACCACGCTGGATCTCCTCGGCCACGGCCGAGGTCTCGTCGGCGCCCTTGCGGATCCACAGGCCCACGAGGCTGATCACGGCGCCCACGATGAACGGGATGCGCCAGCCGTAGGAGGCCATGTCCTCCTTGACGAGGCTGGAGGCGAGCAGCGCGGCCAGGCCGGAGGCCAGCAGCTGGCCGATGGTGGTGCTGACGTACTGGAAGCTCGAGTAGAGGCCGCGCCGCCCGGGCGGGGCCGACTCCACCAGGAACGTCGTGGCGGCGGCGAACTCGCCGCCCACGGACAGGCCCTGGATGAGCCTGGCGAGGGTCAGGATGACCGGCGACAGGAGGCCGACGGCCTCGTACGTCGGCGTCACGCCGAGCAGCAGCGAGCCCGCGCCCATCAGCACGATGGTGAACGTCATCGCGGCCTTGCGTCCGAACCGGTCGGCGAACGCGCCGACCAGCAGGCCGCCCAGCGGGCGCATGAAGAAGCCCACCGCGAACACCCCGTAGGCGCTCAGCAGTGCCACGAGGCCGCCCTCGCTCTTGGGGAAGACCTGGGCGGAGAAGTATGTCGCGAGGAACGTGTATGCGTACCAGTCGTACCATTCCACGACGTTGCCGATGCTGGCCGCCATGAGCTGGCGGACGCGACTCTTCGGAATGCCGACCGGTGATTGTGCCACGGGGGAGGTCGCCACGGGGGGCTCCTTTGCTGCAAAGTGCGGAGATGGCTTACTGTGCAGTTGGACGACCGAAACAGTCAAATCTCTGGCCAGATATTTACAAACCCGACACAGAACAGGTTGCAGGTGGACGTTCTCGACCGGCGCCTCGTCGCCGCGCTCCAGGTCAGCCCGCGCGCCTCGTGGGGCGAGATCGGCCGGGTCGTCGGCGAGCACGAACGTACGGTCGCAAGGAGGCTCCAGCGCCTGATCTCCGAGGGGATCGTCCGGGTCACGGCCATTTACGATGACCTGCGCACCGGCCACGGGCGGCCCGTCCACCTGCACGTCCAGGTGCGCCCCGGCACGGCGGGCAAGGTGGCCGAGGCGCTGGCCGACCGGCCCGACACGCGCTCGGTCTACGCGCTGACCGGCGCCGCCGACATCGGCTGTGAGCTGGTCTCCCCGTCCCGCGAGGATCTGCACCACGTACTGTCCACGCAGATGTCCGAAATCTACGGCGTGCGGCAGACGCAGGCCCAGGTCGTGCTCCACACGTTCAGGACCGTGGCCGAGTGGCACGCGCCGTATCTCAGCGAGGAGGAGGTGCTCGAACTGCGGCCCGCACCCCCACCCGAGTGCCTGCCCGACGAGGAGGGCCTGTCGCCCCTGGAAGAGGAGATCGCCCGGCTGCTCGCCGCCGACGGCAGGATCGCCTTCACCACCGTCGCCGAGCGCCTCGACGTCTCCGTGCCGACCGCTCGCAGGCGGGTGACCTCGCTGATCGAGCGGCGGCTGCTGCTGCCGCGGGCCGAGGTGGAGCCCGCCCTGCTCGGGCTCGAGGTCGAGGCCATGCTGTGGTTGAAGGTCCGGCCGTACGGGCTGGACCTGGTCGGGCAGCGGCTGGCCGGACACCCGAGCGTGCGTTACTGCGCCGCCACCTCGGGCACCCATTCCCTCATCGTGCAGGTCGTGGCCGCGCACGAGGCCGACCTCTACCGCTTCATGACCGGCGTCGTCGGGCAGTACGACGAGATCACCGACAGCGACCTCACCCTGATCACCCGCGCCTACAAGCGCGGCCACCTCCACAAGTCCGGATTGCTCACGTTGGATCACCGTTGGGAGAAGACGCCATGACACCCGCCGAGAACGAAGTCGCCGACCTTTGCGCAGAGCTGATCCGCGTGGACAGCAGCAACTACGGGGACGGCACCGGCCCCGGCGAGCGGGCCGCGGCCGAGGTCGTCATGGCCAGGCTGGCCGAGGTCGGGATCGACTCGACGTACATCGAGAGCGAGCCCGGCCGCGGCAACGTGATCACCCGTGTCGAGGGCACCGACCCGTCGCTGCCCGCCCTGCTCGTGCACGGGCACCTCGACGTCGTGCCCGCCAACGCGGCCGACTGGTCCGTCGACCCCTTCGGCGGCGAGGTGCGCGACGGCTACATCTGGGGCCGCGGCGCCGTGGACATGAAGGACATGGACGCGATGATGCTGGCCGTCCTGCGCCAGCTCAAGCGCGACGGGCGCCGGCCGCGCCGCGACCTCGTGTTCGCGTGGGTGGCCGACGAGGAGGCCGGCGGCGTGTACGGCGCCAAGTACCTCACCGCCAACCATCCGGAGCTGTTCGAGGGCGTCACCGAGTCGATCAGCGAGGTCGGCGGCTACTCGCTGGAGGTGGACCCGTCCCTGCGGCTCTACCTGATCGAGACGGCCCAGAAGGGCCTGGCCTGGATGAAGCTCATCGCCGACGGCACGGCCGGGCACGGCTCGATGCTCAACTCCGACAACGCCGTCACCGAGGTCGCCAGGGCCGTGGCCAGGATCGGCGACCACGACTGGCCGCTCACGTACACGCCGACCGTGCGGCAGTTCCTCACCGAGGTCGCGGACGCGTTCGGGATCCCGTTCGACGAGGACGACCCGCAGCCGATCCTGGACAAGATCGGGCCGCTCGTCCGCTTCGTCGGCGCGACGCTGCGCAACACCGCCAACCCGACCCAGCTCGACGCCGGTTACAAGTCGAACGTCATCCCCGGCCAGGCCACGGCGGTGGTCGACGGGCGGTTCCTGCCCGGGTTCGAGGAGGACTTCTTCAAGACCATCGACTCGCTGCTCGGGCCGAGGATCCGGCGCGAGTTCGTGCACCACGACATCGCGCTGGAGACCACGTTCGACGGGGCTCTGGTCGAGTCGATGATCGCGGCGCTCAAGGCCGAGGACCCGGCGGCGCGGGCGATCCCGTACTGCATGTCGGGCGGCACCGACAACAAGACGTTCTTCGCGGACCTGGGGGTTCGCGGGTTCGGCTTCGTGCCGCTGCGGCTGCCCGCCGACATGGACTTCGCCTCGATGTTCCACGGCGTGGACGAGCGGGTGCCGGTGGACGCCCTGCAGTTCGGGGTGCGGGTCCTGGACAGGCTCCTCCTAAACTACTGAGTTGTGACCAACGACGCATACACCCTGGCAGATGAGGCCGCCGCGGCTCTCAAGAGCGCGACCGGCCTCGGCACCTTCGACGTGGCGCTCGTCATGGGGTCGGGGTGGGTGCCCGCCGCCGATGCCATCGGCGAGACGGTGAGCGAGGTCCCGTTCACCGGTTTGCCCGGTTTCCGCGCGCCCGCCGTGGCGGGGCACGGCGGCAAGATCCGTGTCGTGCGCACCCCTGCGGGGCGGCACGCGCTGGTGTTCCTCGGGCGCACGCACCTCTACGAAGGGCTCGGGGTGGACGCGGTCGTCCACGGAGTGCGTACGGCGGCCGCGGCCGGCGTACGCACGCTCGTGCTCACCAACGCCGCCGGCGGCCTGCGCCCCGAGACGCAGGACGTCGGCGACCCGGTCCTGATCAGCGACCACATCAACCTGACCGGGGCCAACCCGATCACCGGCACCACGTTCATCGACCTCACCGAGGTCTACTCGCGCCGCCTGCGCGAGCTGGTGCGCGAGGTCGACCCGAGCCTCTCCGAGGGGGTGTACGTGGCCTTCCGCGGGCCCACGTACGAGACGCCGGCCGAGATCCGCATGCTGCGCACGCTGGGCGGCGACATGGTGGGCATGTCCACCGTCCTGGAGGCCATCGCCGCCCGGGAGGCGGGCCTGGAGGTGCTCGGCGTCTCCCTGGTCACCAACCCCGGCGCGGGGCTGGCGGGCGAGCCGCTCAACCACGAGGAGGTCCTGGAGGTCGGCCGGGCCACGGCGGCCCGCATGGGCGTCCTGCTGGCCAAGCTGGTGGACCGGCTGTGAGCGCCGACCTGGTGGGTGCGGCCCGGGAGTGGCTGGCCCAGGACCCCGACCCGGAGACCCGCGACGAGCTCTCCCGGCTCCTGGACAGCGGCGACCTGGAGGCCCTGCGCGACCGGTTCGGGGTCAAGCTGGAGTTCGGCACGGCGGGCCTGCGGGGCGAGCTGGGCGCGGGCCCCAACCGGATGAACCGCGTCACCGTCATGCGCGCCGCCGCGGGCCTGGCCCAGGTCCTCGGGCCGGGCAAGCACGTGGTCATCGGCTACGACGCCCGCCACAAGTCCGACGTGTTCGCCCGTGACACGGCCGCCGTCCTGACGGGCGCCGGGCTGCACGCGTCCCTCCTGCCGGGTCCGCTGCCGACGCCCGTGCTGGCCTTCGCCGTACGCCACCTCGACGCGGACGCCGGGGTCACGGTCACCGCCAGCCACAACCCGCCGCGCGACAACGGCTACAAGGTCTACTGGGGCGACGGCTCCCAGATCGTGCCCCCGGTCGACAGCGAGATCTCGGCGGCCATCGACGCCGTCGGCCGGGTGGACCGGCTCCCGCTGAACGGTCCCGGCACTCTCACGGAGCTCGGCGAGGGCATCGTCGACGACTACCTCGCCGCCGTGACCTCCCTGCCCCTGGGCGAGGCCCGCGACCTGCGCGTGGCGTACACGCCCCTGCACGGCGTGGGCTCCGCCACGCTCACCGGCGCCTTCCTGGCCGCCGGCTTCGAGACCCCGGTGGCCGTCGAGGAGCAGCGCGACCCCGACCCCGACTTCCCCACGGTCTCCTTCCCCAACCCGGAGGAGCCCGGGGCGATGGACCTGGCCGTCGCCCTGGCCGCCAAGCTGGACGCCGACCTGGTCCTGGCCAACGACCCCGACGCCGACAGGTGCGCGGTGGGGGTCCCGCTGCCGGACGGGACGTGCCGCATGCTGACCGGCGACGAGGTCGGCGGCCTGCTGGCCGAGCACGTGATCACCCAGACCACCGGCGACCGCATGGTGGCCACCACCATCGTCTCCTCGACCTTGCTGAGCAAGATCGCCCGGGCACACGGGGTCCGCTACGGCGAGACCCTGACGGGCTTCAAGTGGATCATCAAGGCGGGTCCGGGGCTGGTCTTCGGCTACGAGGAGGCCATCGGCTACAGCGTCGGCTCAGACGCGGGCCTGCCGGTCCGGGACAAGGACGGGATCGGCGCGGCCCTCACGGTCGCGGCCGTCGCCGCGGCGGCCAAGCGCTCCGGCCGTACGCTGCTGGACCTCCTGGACGACCAGGCCCGCCGCTACGGCCTGCACGCGACGTCGCAGCTCTCCTTCCGGGTGTCCGACCTGTCGCTGATCGCCGACGCCATGACCCGCCTGCGCGCCCACCCTCCGGCCGCGCTGGGCGGCCGGGCGGTGACGCGTACGGACGACCTGTCGAAGGGCGACGGCGGCCTGCCGCCCACGGACGGGCTGCGATACCTGCTGTCGGGGGACGGCCGCGTGATCGTCCGCCCGTCGGGCACGGAGCCCAAGCTGAAGTGCTACCTGGAGGTCGTGGTGCCGGTGACGGGGGAGGTCGCGCAGGCCCGTGCGCAGGCCGCCCGCGACCTCGCCGCCCTGAAGGCCGACCTGGCCGACTGCCTGGCCCTCTGACCCTACCGCCAGACCGCGAGGAGCTCCTCGGGGGTGATGTGCCTGACCCCCTCCACGTCGCACCCGCTGCGTGAGACCACGTAGAGCGGCGTGGAGGTGTCGGCTCCCGGCATCTGGGAGCGGTGGACGATGAGCTCCCCGAGATCGTGGCGATCGAAGGGCCGCGTCTCGAGCCACTTCACGGAGCCGACCATCGTGATCTTTTTGGCGACCGGCTCCTGGTCGGCGCCGACCAAGTCGATCTCAGGGTTGTTGGTCCTGGTCCAATAGCCGCCGACGGCTCCGGTCTCCTCGGGCAAGCCGTCCATCCGCCGGAGGGACTCGCGAATGACGGGCTCCATCGCGGCGCCACGCCAGGCCGTCCAGGAACGCTCGACACGGCGCAGCACGAGGTCGCCGCGGCCACGGTCGATCTCCGGCATGCCCGGTTCGATGAAGGAGAGCCAGAATCGCAGGTGGGTGTCCGCGACGTGGTAACGGCGGTCCTTGGAGGGACGCACGGACAACGGCACTTCGGCCGTGACCATGCGCTTTTCCATGAGAATCTGCAGGCCACGCTGCATCGCCGCCACGCACCCGTTGCGCTTCGTCGGGTGTGGGGGCTTGCCCCCACCGGGCGCTGTCTGAAGCCTCCGATGCGCGAGGCGCGCCCAGGCGAAGGCGATGCTTTGCGCCCCGAAGGTCAGGCCAGGCGGAACTGGAGGTCGGTGTCCCAGTTGTTCAGGTCGGGCTCGACCAACGGGTTGGTCTTGTAGAACTCCAGGCGGCAGCCCCAGTGCTCCGTCCCGTCCTTTTCGGTCATGTCCCAGGTCAGACCCTGTTCCTCGGCCCATTTCAGCAGCCCGGAGACGACGCCCATCAGCTGGTCCGGGTGGCCGTGGTGGGAGGTGGTGACGTAGCGGCCCGCGGGCAGGACGTCGGCGAAGATCTCGCCCTCGCCCGCCACCGGCGCCGGAACGGGCACTCCCGCCTGCACCACCAGCCGGTCCTCCGGCATGTTGATGCTGTCGTACCTGAAGAACGGGGCGTCGGCCGGGGACACCCCGCGCTCGGCGAGCCAGCCGATGAGCTCACCGATGCGGTCCCCGACCAGGCCGAAGCTGGTCATGGTGATGGTCTTGCGGATCCCGATGTAGGGGCGCTCGGGAAATTCGACGATCTGTGGCATGTCGTGTTCCTCCTTCTTCACCCTTCAGTACGGAGCGCGGGGTCGAAACTCATCGGCAGGTCGAAGAAAGGGAACAGGCCGGGGTCCAGGTACGTGGTCGTGCCCGCTATGCGACCGCCCGCGACGTCCAGGATGACCAGGGCGAAGGCCCGGCCGTCCACGTACTGCCCGAAGGCCGGGGAGCCGTTGGCGCGCGTGGGCAGGAGGCGGGCGCCGGCGCACGGTGCTCCGGAGGCGAGCAGGACCGCCCGGATGTGCTCGCGCCCGCGCAACCACCACGTGAACGGCGGCATCGACATCGTCGCGTCCTCGGCCAGGAGCGACACCAGGGCGTCCACGTCGTACCGCTCGAAGGCCTCGACGTAGCGGGCGAGCAGTTTCTCGTCCTCCACCTGAGGGTCGGCGGGCTCCACGGCGGGGAGGTTGGCGCGCGCCCGCTGCAAGGTGCTGTTGACGGACGTGACCGTGGTGGACAGGAGGGTGGCGGTCTCGGCGGCGGTCCACTTCAGGACGTCGCGGAGGATGAGCACTGCCCGCTGCCGGGGCGGGAGCTGCTGCAGGACCGCCACGAAGGCCAGCCGGACGGTCTCCCTCGCGACCGCCAGTTCCTCGGGGCTGAGCCGGCTGTCCGGGATGGGGTGGATCCAGCGCTCGGGAGGGAGCGGCGCGCCGAGGTCGGCGCCCGGAGCCGCGGCCGGGGTCAGGTCCATGGCGCGGGCGCGGCGCTGCGGGCCTCGCAGCATGTCGAGGCAGATGTTCGTGGCCAGGTGGAAGAGCCACGCGCGCAGCGGCCCACGCGCGGAGTCGTACGTACGCCACGCTCTGACGAACGTCTCCTGCACCGCGTCCTCAGCCTCGAACCCCGAGCCGAGCATGCGGTAGCAGTAGCCCGTCAGCTCGGCCCGATGCCGTTCGAACTCCGTCGTGTCCACTATGCCGGCGTCACCTCGATCTGGAGCTCGGTGACCCATTCGTCGAGGTTCTCCGGGCAGTGCAGAGAGATCTCCCTGGCCAGGCCCAGGGAGCGATAGCCGTGCTCCTCGATCCAGTGGGCCAGCGTCTGGAACGTCGGCCCCACCGCCTCCATCGGCCCCTCGTGGATGATCGTGGCCGCGGTCTCGATGGGAGGCAGGTCGACGATCTCGAAGTCGTAGGAGCCGGGCGGGGCGGAAACCGGCAGGCACGTGTGCACCATGACGGAGCCGTCGTCGTCCGGCACGTAATAGGCCAGGCCGGGGGCCACGACACTCACCCCGGCGGCCTCCACCCGGCGGCAGATCTCCTGGAACAGCGGCTTGATGACCGGACCGATGTCCTCCCCCTCGTAGCTGGCCGCCCTGGCGCTGAGCTCGGCGACCCGGACCGGGTCCACCCTCTTGAGCACGACCTCGGCTGTCCTCATGTACCCCTCCGTCTCGATGGTGTGCAATCGCGCCTCGACACCTCGGAGCCTGGCCAGATCGGCGCTGATCTGGGCTTCGAGCTGGGCGCGGCGCAGCCGTACCATGCCGTGCAGTTCCTCTGTGCTCACCTTCTCGTCGAGGATGGCGCTGACCTGCTCCAGCGTGAAGCCGAGGTCCTTGATCGCGACGATGCGGTTGAGCCGGGACAGCTGCGCGGCCTGGTAGGACCGGTAGCCGGTGGCGGGGTCCACGTGCGCGGGGCGCAGCAGGCCGATGGCGTCGTAGTGACGCAGCATGCGTACCGAGACGAGCCCGAGCCTGGCGAAATCTCCGATGCTGAACATGACGGCTCCAGGTGTAGGGCCTGACACGGTGTCAGGGTCAACCTATGGCGATTTCGGGAGGCATGGGGTATTTTTCCTGCCATGGGCGACCGAACGTTCGGTAGGACAGAGGATGCCAACCAGCGGATCAGGACGGCGGCGGTGCTGCTGTTCGCCCGGCAGGGCTACGCGGCCACGAGCATTCGCGACCTGGCCAAAGCGGTCAGCATGACCAATGCCGGGATATATCACCACGTGACGAGCAAGGAGTCCCTGCTCGCCGACCTCATGCGCGTCGCCCAGCAAGGGCTGATCGACGCCGCGGAACGCATGCTGGAGAACGTCCGGAGCCCCACCGACCGCCTCGCCCTGCTGATCAGCTCCCTCACCTCCGTCCACGCGCTCAGCCCCATGACCAGCCGCGTCATGGACGGCGAGCTGCGCTCCCTCACCCCCGGCTCCGCCGCCCACGAAGAGATCATCGCCCTGCGCGACGCGTACGAGGCCCACTGGAAGGACGCCCTCGCGGACGGCGTCGCCCAGGGCGTGTTCCGCGTCGCCGACCAGAAGCTGACCCGTCTCGCCCTGATGTCCATGTGCACCGGCACCAGCGAGTGGTACCGCCCCGACGGGGACTCCACGCTGGAGCAGGTGTGCGCCGAGTTCGTCACGATCGGCCTGGCCGCCGTCCGCGCGCCCGCCCCGGCCGAGGCCACCCTCGACCTCTCCCTGCTGCCCGACTTCCCGTGGGAGCCGCCGGATGCACGCAACGATCCCCGACCTGATGAGGCACGCCGCTAGCACGTACGGGACGCGCGAGTTCCTCCGCTTCCCCGACACCTCGCTCACCTTCGCCGACGCCGACGCCCGGTCGGACGGCCTGGCCGCCGCACTGATCGACAAGGGCGTCCGCCCGGGCGACCGGGTGGCGATCATGATGGACAACCTCCCCGACTGGCCGCTGAGCTGGCTGGCCGTGCTCAAGGCGGGCGCGGTCACCGTGCCGGTGAACGTCCGCTACCGCGCCGCCGACCTGGAGCACGTCCTGCGCGACTCGGGCGCCGTGGCCACCCTGACCACCGAGCAACACGCCCCGCACATCCCGGGTACGGTCTACGTCCTCGACGCGGAGCCCCATGGCAGGCGCCCGGCCTTGACCCACGAAATCGCGAATTTTCAGTACACGTCGGGGACCACCGGCTTCCCCAAGGCCTGCATGCTCACCCACGACTACTGGCTCAGGACCGCCCGGCTGATCGCCGACCAGGCCCGCCTGCGCGACGACGACGTCATGCTGATCGCCCAGCCGTACTCGTACATGGACCCCCAGTGGGCCACCCTCTTCTGCCTCGTCGGAGGCATCCCCCTCGTCGTGCTCCCCCGCTTCTCCGCCTCCGGCTTCTGGGCCTCGGTCAGGGAACACGGGGCGACGCTCACGTACGTACTGGGCTCGATGCCCCTTCTCCTGCACAAGCAACCGCCCCACCCCCACGACCGCGACAACCGGATGCGCCTCGTGCTCTGCTCGGGCATCCGGCCGGACCTGCACCGGGCGTTCGAGGAGCGCTGGGGCGCGCCGTGGCGCGAGCTGTACGGCTCCACGGAGAGCGGGCCCGACCTGGGCGTGCCCATCGACGCCGTGGAGACGGTCGGCACCGGCGCCATGGGGCTCGCCTACCCGGGCAAGGAGGTCACGCTGGACGAGGAGACCGGCGAGATCCTGGTCAGAGGCACGCCCATGATGAACGGCTACTGGAACCACCCGGAGGCCACCGCCCACGCGTTCAGGGGCGGCTGGTACCACACGGGCGACCTCGGCTTCCGCGACGAGCACGGATACATCCACCATTCCGGGCGATTGAAGGACATGGTGCGCAGGGGCGGCGAGAACATCTCGTGCGCCGAGGTGGAGGGCGTGCTCACCCAGCACCCCGCGGTCCTCCAGGCCGCCCTGGTGCCCATCCCCGACGACCTGTTCGGCGAGCTGCCGAAGGCGTTCATCCAGCTCCGGCCGGGGCACGCCCCCGACGCCGAGACGGCCGGGAGCATCATCGGCCACGCCAGGGAGCGGCTGGCCCGCTTCAAGATCCCGGAGTACGTGGAGTTCGTGGCGGAGTTCACGCTCACCCCGTCGTCCCGCATCGAGAAGCGCCACCTCCTCTCCCCCGAACGAGACCAGCGCGCAGCCCCCGCCGTGTTCACGGGCCTCACTCCGTGAGGCCGGCTCGGTCGCCCGGGAGCCGCCGCCTTCCCTCGCATCAAGGAGAAAGCATGATCGAAGTGACCGAACGCGACGAGGTGGCCGTCATCACGCTCGCGCGCCCGGAGAAGCTCAACGCCCTCACCGCGGGCATGCGCCGCGACCTGGCGGCCGCGATCCGCGCGTGCGGCAAGGACGGCAGGGGCGTCGTGGTCACCGGCACCGGACGGGCGTTCTCGGCCGGTGAGGACATCAACGAGGCCGCCGGAAAGTCGCTGGTCGAGGAGGTGGAGCTCTTCCACGACATGACCAGGGCGGTGCTGGAGACGCGGGTCCCGGTCGTGGCGGCGGTCAACGGCCTGGCCGTGGGCGGGGCCGCCGAATGGACGCTGTGCTTCGACACCCGCCTCGGCACCCCGGCGACCGAGTACTTCCTGCCGGAGAACCACATCGGCCTGTCCATCTCGAACGCCTCCAGCTACCTGCTCCCCCGCCTGGTGGGCGCCAGGGCGCTGAAGCTGGTGCTCGACTCGACCCGGATGACCGCCGAGCAGGCCCTGGCCACGGGCCTGCTGGACGAGATCGTCCCGGCGGAGCGGCTGCTGGAGGCGGCGATCGAACGCGTACGCCACTGGACGCGGCCGGGCACGGCCACGGCGGTCCACCTGGCGCTCCTGCGGCCATCCCCGGACGAGGTCGAGCGCGCCTTCGCGAGGGAGACGGAGGCCGCCAGGCAGGTGGAGGAGTCGGGCATCGCCCAGGAGGGCATGTCCCGCTTCGTCAACCGGGCTAGGCGATGACGATCGCCACCACCAGCAGGACCACGGCCGCCACCAGCACCGCGATGGAGTCGTAGGACCACGTGACCCGGGCCGGCGCCGCCTCTTCCTGGCGGCGCCTGGCCGACTCGGCGCGGTCGCGGATCTGGTCGCCCACCCAGTCGGCGTGCGTCTTGCCCGCGAACGCCTCCGCGGCCGCCTGCTCGGCCTTCGACAGCGTGGGCTCGGTGCTGAAGCGCCCCCGCTGCTGCCTGGGCGCTCCGCGCCGCTGCGCCCTGGCCCGCTCCCGGGCGCTGCTCATCGGCGTCCACAGCCGCAGCACCTGCTCGTCACCGTACTCGACGTTGATCGAGTGGGACACCGTCACGCTTTCGACCGAGGCCCACGGCAGGAACGTCGTGCGCAGCGGGTTGCGCCCGATCAGCCCCGCCTCCGTGAACACGGTGGCGGGGCGCATCGCGATCACGTAGACCAGCGCGGTCAGCGCGCCGAGCACGGCCAGCGCCACCAACGACGACTTGCCGGTGTAGTGGGCGATCAGGTCCCAGACGTTGAACGCGACGAAGGCCAGCCACACCCAGGCGAGCACGAACGCGGTCTTGGACCGGTAGGTCTGTTTCACGGCTGCCACTTGAGCTGCGCGAACCCCGGCTTGATCACACCGTTGATCAGCGCCAGCCGCTCGTCGAACGGCAGGAACGCCGACTTCATCGCGTTGACCGTGAACCACTGCAGGTCGTCCCAGCCGTAGCCGAACGCCTCCACCAGCTTGGCGAACTCCTGCGACACGCTCGTCGAGCTCATCAGCCGGTTGTCGGTGTTGACGGTGACCCTGAAGTGCAGCCGCCGCAGCAGCCCGATGGGGTGCTGGGCGATCGACGGGGCGGCGCCGGTCTGCAGGTTGGAGGTGGGGCACATCTCCAGCGGGATGCGCTTGTCACGCACGTACGCGGCCAGCCGTCCCAGCTTGGCGGAGCCGTCCTCGGCCACGGAGATGTCGTCGATGATCCGTACGCCGTGGCCGAGCCGGTCGGCGCCGCACCACTGGATCGCCTGCCAGATCGACGGCAGCCCGAACGCCTCGCCCGCGTGGATGGTGAAGTGGGCGTTCTCCCGCTGGAGGTATTCGAACGCGTCGAGATGCCGCGTGGGCGGGTAGCCCGCCTCGGCCCCCGCGATGTCGAACCCCACCACGCCCACGTCGCGGTAGCGCACGGCCAGCTCGGCGATCTCCATGGACCGCGCCTGGTGCCGCATGGCCGTCAGAAGCGTGCCGACCCGGATGCCGCGCCCCTCCGAGCCCTGCCTGAACCCTTCGAGCACCGCCTCGACCACCTGGTCGAGGCTCAGCCCGCGCGTGGTGTGCTGCTCGGGCGCGTAGCGCACCTCGGCGTAGACCACGCCGTCGTCCGCGAGGTCCTGAGCGCACTCGGCGGCCACGCGGACGAGCGACTCGCGCGTCTGCATGACCCCCACGGTGTGGGCGAACGTCTCCAGGTAGCGCTCGAGCGAGCCGGAGTCGGCCGCCTCCTCGAACCAGTGGCGCAGGCGGTCGGGATCGTCAGTGGGCAGCCGATCGTAGCCGGTCTCCCTGGCCAGCTCGACGATCGTCTCGGCGCGGAGCCCGCCGTCGAGGTGATCGTGCAGCAGCACCTTGGGAGCCCGCCGGATCTCGTCAAGCGTGGGACTCATCTGGCCATGATAGGGCGTCCTTCGCGTTCGGTTCAGTCGCGCCCTGCGCTCTCCGCGGAGAAGGCCGGCAGGCACACCGCGATGTACTCGGCGCCCTCGGGACCTGCGCTGTAACGGACCTTCTCCCCCGGCGACGTCACCACCGACTGCCCGGCCGCGACCTCCGTCGTTCCCTCGGCGTGCTCCACCATCACCAGGCCGCGCAGCACCACCGTGTACTCGGTGAACTGCGGCCGCTGAGGCGGCTCCTCCCAGCCGGGCGGGGCGGTCATGTGCGCTATGGAGATCCCGTCGTCGCCGCTGCTGACGCGGCCGATGTGCTCGTCGATGAGCTTGCCGCCGGGTACGGGTATGCGGGCCGGGCCCTCGATCTTTCTCACCACGACGTCAGTGTGCCACGTCGATGATCAGGCGGCTGGGACCGCCCTGCTCCTTGACCTGGAACGCGGCCTTCCTGGCCAGCACCAGGCCGATGCCGACGCGGCCCTCGAAGTCGCCGGTCCTGACGACGTCGGTGAGGTTGAGCAGGCCGGTGGCGAAGACGGGGCCGCCGTTCCAGGTGGGCTTGCCGTTCGCGTCGTGGGCGTTCGCCGGGAAGAGCGTGACCTGCAGGTACGCGCCGCCGCTCACATCCATCGGCTTGCCCGAGCCGTCCTCGACGAATTCGTCCACCCACTGGACGCTGTAGCCGGGGACCTTGCCCTTGAGGTCGATGACGAGGCGGTCGTACGTGTCATGGCCGGCGAACCGGACGGCCGTGACGATGGCGGGCTCGATCCCGTCGCGCTGGACGTCCACCTCGGCCGTGCTCGTCGGCGTGTCGGGCGCCGGCCGGTCCGTCCGGGTGGCGGACGGCTGCTCCGGCAGGGCGGTCTGGGTGACCTGGCCGCAGGCGGTGAGCAGGGCCAGGCAGGCGAGCGGAGCGAGAACGCGGGAGCCAGACGGGCGCATATCTCCAAGATGCCCGGCCTGCGGTCGGGCATGCGGCCGGGCTTCCCGCCCTGCCGAGTACCCTGATCACCCCACGAGGAGTTATATACGTGAAAAAGTCTGGCGATTTATCGATCTTTCTGGCCAACTACTCGCCGTCGTTCGCGCGGACCGCGTACCTGCTGACGGGTGACGCGGACCGGGCCCGCGAGCTGGCGGTCGAGGCGCTGGTCACGGCGTGCCTCCGCTGGTCCACCATCCGCTCGGGCCAGCCGGCCGTGGCGGTCCTGCGGGAGCTGTACGCGCACTTCCTGGCCGCCACGCCGCCGCCCTCACCCGAAGAGCACGCGCTGGCCACGCTGACGCCCACGTCACGAGCCGTGCTCGTGGCGCGCTATCACGACGCGCTGCCGCCGGAGCAGGTGGCCATGGTGACGGGCCTGTGGACCGCCGCCCTGGACGAGGAGGCGCACCAGGCCCTCGCCCGCCTCCGGGACGCGCATCCCGAGCTCTTCACCCGCGACGAAACAACCCCGGAGCCGGGTGATGACGCGCAGGAGACGCCGTGGGCCGCCCCCGAGCCGGATGACGAAGCCGAGGCGGCTCCGGCCCAGGGATCGGACATCGACGAGCCCGGCCTGCGTGCCGCCCTGGTCCAGATCGCGGCCGGCATGCCGCACGCCGACCTCTCCGAGCCCGTCCTGGCCCGCATCGGCAGGCGGCGCAGGCTCCGCGTCACCCTGTGGGCGGCCGCGTCGGCGGGGGCCGTCGGCGCGTTCGCGGCCCTGGTCGTGATCGCGGCGAGCACCCTGGCGGGCAACCTGGAGAGGGCGGCCGGTGACAGCAGCACCGCCCTCACGCCATCGGACGAGGTCCCCATGGCGATGCCGGACAAGCTGAGCGACCCCATCCGGTACGCGTACACGGACTACTGCGAGGGCGTCTCCTCCGACCCCGGTAACCCGCAACCCTGCGGCCAGTGGCGGCTGACGACCCTGACGGGCAAGGAATGGCGGCTGCACACCGCGCGGGCCGGCTACGACGAGGAGACGCTCCTCTCCCTGCCCCTCGCCATCAGCCAGGACGGCCATCGCCTGGCCTACCGGCACCTCGACGGCTCGTACGTCGTGCACGACCTGCCGACGGGCGTCGTCAAGAAGATCGACATCGAGCACGAGGAGACGCTCCCGCACCTCACGTCCTCGCCCGACGGCCGGTACTTCGCCCTTGACTTCGGCGCCGCCGACGGCGCGGTGCTCGACTTCGACACCGGCGTGACCCGGCACGTCAGCGGCACCAAGATCAAGATTCTGGCCGTGGGGAACGACGGCACGCGGGTGGTCAGCGACGAGGTGGACGTGAACGACGTACCGGGCCACGCGTCGGTCGCCACCCTCACGGTCCAGGGCGCGAAGGGCCGCACACGCGGCTACCGCGTCGACCCCGGCCTCCTCGGGTACGGCGCCGCGCTCTCCCCGGACGGCCGCACGCTGGCCCTGGTGTCGGCGGACGAGCGGCTCGTCACCATGAACGCCCGCACCGGCCGCGTCTCCCGCTCCCGCGCGGCGCTCGACGACTACGGGGTGATCGCGGTCGAGCGCTGGCTCAGCGCCGACGAGGTCCTCGTACGCCAGCCGGACGAGGACGACGAGGACGCCTACCTGACCAGGGTCGACGTCCGGTCGGGAAAGAGCGCGGACTACGGGGACGAGGAGGAGGTCGGCTACGACTTCCCGCTCGGCGCGCTGGAATGACGAGAAGGGCCCCGCCTGGACGGGGCCCTTCTGTGACAACGCTGGTCAGACGGTCTCGTAGACCTTGGCGCTCTCGCTCTCGACGGCCTCGGCCTTGCGGGCGCGCAGCCCGGTCGCCGAGATCGCCAGCCCGACCAGGGCCAGCACCAGCGAGACCACGATCGCCGAGCGCAGCGAGCCGATCGAGAGCGTCTCACCGCCGCCCGAGGTGAGCACGGCGGTGACCACGGCCAGCACGATCGCGCCGCCCACCTGGCCGGAGGTGTTGAGCAGCCCGGAGGCCAGCCCCTGCTCGTCGTCGTCCACGCCGGTGGTGGCCTGGATGTTCAGCGAGGGGAACGACAGCGCGAACGCGATGCCCATCAGGAGCATGCCCGGGATCACCATGCCGCCCAGGCTGGGGGTGCGGTCGATGCCGAGGAACATCGCGTACCCGCCGGCCAGCGCGGCGGAGCCGATGACGATCAGCTTGCCGGTGCCGAACCTGTCGGCGAAGTCGCCCATCTTGGTCGAGGTGAGCGCGACCAGCAGGCCGGCGGGCAGGAACGCCAGGGCGGTGCCCAGGGCCGACCAGCCGAGGAGGTTCTGGAAGTACTGCATCGCCACGAACTGGAAGGCCACGTACGAGCCCATGAGGATGAGCAGCCCCAGGTTGGCGCGGACGATGTGGCCGGAGCGCAGGATGCCGAGGCGCACCAGCGGGTGCCGCATCCGCAGCTCGGCGAAGACGAACAGGCCGAGCAGCACGGCCACCGCCACCAGCGAGCCGATGGTCTGCAGCGAGGTCCAGCCGGCCTCGGGCGCCTGCACGACCGTGAACACCAGCAGCAGCATGGACGCGGTGATCAGCACGGCGCCGATCAGGTCGTGGCCGCCTTCGGCCCGCTCGTCACGGCCGCGCAGCACCTTCGGCGCCACCAGCAGGGCGAGGATCGCCACGGGGACCGGCATCAGCAGCGTCCAGCGCCAGCCGATCTCGGTGAGCAGGCCGGACAGCACGAGGCCGAGCGAGTAGCCGCTGGCGCCGCAGGCGGTGAAGATGCTCAACGCCTTGTTGCGCTCGGGCCCCTCCGGAAAAGTCGTCGTGATGATCGACAAGGCCGCGGGGGCGGTGAACGCGGCGGCCACACCCTTGACGAACCGGGCCGCGATCAGCAGCCCGCCGTCGTCCACAATGCCACCGAGCAACGACGCAACGGCGAAGACACCCAAAGCGACCAGGAACACCCTGCGCCGCCCGAGCAGGTCGGCGGTCCTGCCCCCGAGCAACAGAAGACCGCCGTAGCCGAGCACGTAGCCGCTGACCACCCACTGCAGAGATGAGGTACTCAGGCCCAGATCATGCTGAATGGCAGGCAGGGCGACACCGACCATCGAGACGTCAAGGGCGTCAAGGAAGATCACTGCGCAGAGCACGGCAAGCGCGCCCCAACGGGATGAGGAAGAGGACATGGGACAGAACGATACATGCGGATGCATCTAATGCAAACGCATTTAATGCCGTTGCATAAGTTTTAGCGAAGTGGTAACCTCCGCGACATGGACGAGGAGTTCGTGGTCGACACCTGGCATTACGTCCTGGCCAAGCACGCCAAGGCCATGTGCGCCCTGGAGCGCGAGCTGGGGGATCGGCATGGGCTGGGGCCCAGCGAGTTCGAGGTGCTCGACCGGATCGTCCATCATGATCGGAAGCTGCGCATCCAGGAGCTCTGCGACGAGGTCCACCTGAGCCAGAGCGCCCTGTCCCGGGTGGTGGCCCGCCTGGAGAAGGCCGCGCTCGTGTCGCGCGGGGTCTGCGACGCGGACCGGCGGGGCGTGTTCGTGTGCATCACGGACGAGGGCCGCGCCCGCCACGCCGAGGCCCTCCCGACGCAGCGCGCCGTCCTCTCGGAGATCTTCGCCGACGCCCCCGCTCTCGCCCGCTGACCGTGGCCGGCGTCCTTTCGGAGGGCAGGTACGGCACGCCGTAAGCGCCTATCGCAGCACCCCTATGCCCTTTCCCCGAAGAACCCAGGCCCCGACGTCGGCATGGCCCCGCTGTGGCGCGGCGCGCCCCCGCAGCGTCCCTTCCCGAAGGACCCCAGCCCGCGGCGGCGGCGCGGCCCGTTGCGGCGGGACGAGCCCACCGACCGTGGCAGGTGTCCTTTTGGGTGAGAGGGTGCGAGGCGGCCCCGTCGGCGGAGGTGTCAGGAGGCGGTGATGCGGTCGATGACCAGGGGCAGGTGTTCCTCGCTCGCCGAGCCCACCGCGTAGCCGCCCTCCAGCGCCTCCAGCGCGCGCTCGAACCGAGCCGTCTCGTCCGCGTGCAGCGTCATCAGCGGCTGCCCCGCCCGCACCAGGTCCCCAGGCTTGGCGTGCAGGGTGATCCCCGCCCCGAACGACACCGGGTCCTCCTTGCGTGCCCGTCCGGCGCCCAGGCGCCAGGCGGCCAGGCCGACCGCGTACGCGTCCAGCCGGTTCAGCACCCCGGACGAGGGCGCCTCCACGGTCAGGGTCTCCGCCGCCCGGGGAAGGAGGGCGTCCGGATCGCCGCCCTGCGCCACGATCATCCGCCGCCACGCGTCCATGGCCGACCCGTCGGCGAGGGCCTTCGCGGGGTCCTTGCCGGACGACACCCCGGCCGCCTCCAGCATCTCGCGCGCCAGCCGTACCGTCAGCTCGACCACGTCCGCGGGCCCGCCGCCGGCGAGCACCTCGACCGACTCCGCGACCTCCAGCGCGTTCCCCACCGCCAGGCCCAGCGGCCGGTCCATCGCGGTCAGCAGCGCCACCGTGCGCACTCCGGCGTCCGTCCCCAGGGCGACCATGGTCTCGGCCAGTTCGCGAGCCGCCGAAGGGGTCTTCATGAACGCCCCGGAGCCCACCTTCACGTCGAGGACGAGCGAGCCGGTGCCCTCGGCGATCTTCTTGGACATGATCGACGAGGCGATCAGCGGGATCGACTCGACGGTGCCGGTGACGTCGCGCAGCGCGTACAGCTTCTTGTCGGCAGGTGCCAGCCCCGACCCGGCCGCGCACACGACCGCGCCCGCCGAGCGCAGGACCTGCAGCATCTCGTCGTTGGAGAGCGAGGCCCGCCAGCCGGGGATCGACTCGAGCTTGTCGAGCGTGCCGCCGGTGTGCCCGAGCCCGCGGCCCGACAGCTGCGGCACGTACGCCCCGCACGCCGCCACCAGGGGAGCCAGCGGCAGCGTGATCTTGTCGCCGACGCCGCCGGTCGAGTGCTTGTCGGCGGTGGGCCGGTCGAGCGCGGACCAGTCCATGCGCTCGCCCGAGCGGATCATGGCCTGGGTCCAGTCGGCGATCTCGCGGCGGTCCATGCCGTTCAGGAGGATGGCCATGGCCAGCGCGGACATCTGCTCGTCGGCCACGCCGCCGCGCGTGTAGGAGTCGATCACCCAGTCGATCTGGGCCGTGGTCAGCTCGCCGCCGTCACGCTTGGCGCGGATGACCTCGATCGCGTCCATTCAGGCGCTCCGGCTGAGGTCCTGGGGACCGAACGCGTACGGCAGGATCTCCGCCATCCGCTTCGGCCCGTCCACGGTCTCGACCAGCAGGTCCTCGCCGCCGAACTCGTACAGCAGCTGACGGCAGCGCCCGCACGGCATCAGCAGCTCACCGTGCCCGTCCACGCAGGTGAAGGCCACCAGCCGGCCGCCGCCCGACGCCTGCAGCGCCGACACCAGGCCGCACTCGGCGCACAGGCCCAGGCCGTAGGAGGCGTTCTCGACGTTGCAGCCCGTGACGACCCGCCCGTCGTCGACCAGCGCCGCCGCCCCCACGGGGAACTTCGAGTACGGCGCGTACGCGTTCCGCATGGCCTCCGCGGCCTCGAAACGCAGGCCGTCCCAGTCGATGGTGCTCAATGTTGTTCCCCCCGGCGGTAGCGCACGCCGTCGGCCTTGGGCATTCGCAGCCGCTGCGAAGCCACCAGGAGCACGAGCAGCGTGAGCACGTGTGGTGTCATGTAGACGAACTCGTTCGGCAGCTGGTCGACGGTCAGCCAGAGCCAGAAGAGCACGACCATGCCCGCGGCGGCGACCGCCATCAGCGTATATTCCCTGACGCCCGTGGCCGCGAGCTCGGCGGGCCGGCCGGGCGACAACATCCGGCGGACCCTCATGATCAGGTAGATGAGCAGCAGCACGGCGGCGAACAGGAAGAAGGACGTGATGGCCCCGGTGCTGCGCAGCTGGAGCCCGCTGGCGTAACCGAACAGCGAGGAGCCGATGGCGAGCCCGCCCGGACGCCAGTTACCGAAGATCATGGCGGCCAGGCCGATGAAGCCCCGCCCTTGCGTCTGGCCCTCGACGTACTTGTTGGAGACGAAGACCAGGAACACGCCGCCGAGCCCGGCGAACGCGCCGGACATGACGACCGCGAGGTACTTGATCCGGTAGACGTTCACGCCCAGCGACTCGGCCGCCCACGGGTTCTCGCCCGCCGAGCGCAGGCGCAGCCCGAACGCGGTGTGCCAGAGCACGAAGAACGTCGCGGGCAGCAGCAGGACCGCCAGGACGACCAGCACGTTCACGTCGTGCGTGAGCCCGCGCAGGATGCCCGCCAGGTCCGAGAGGAGGAACCAGTGAGTCGCTTCCAGCTTGCCCAGGAGGTCCGGCCCGTCGGAGAGCAGTGGCAGGCTGACCGACGGCGCCGGCGAGGTGATCGCGGGCGAGCCGGTGAAGCCCGCGCCCGCGTCCGCCGCGGCGGTGCCGTCCTTGTAGAACACCTCGGACAGGAAGCGGGTGACGCCGGGGCCGAGCAGGTTGATCGCGACGCCGCTGACGATGTGGTCGACGCCGAACGTCACGGTCGCGACGGCGTGGAGGAGACCGCCGAGCGCGCCGCCGAGCAGCCCGGCCAGCAGCGCGGCCCAGGCGCCCCACTGGTATCCGGCCCAGCCGGCGAACCAGGTGCCGAGCACCATCATGCCTTCGAGGCCGATGTTGACCACGCCGGCCCGCTCGGCCCACAGGCCGCCGAGACCGGCCAGGCCGATCGGCACCGCGAGCAGCAGGGCGGCGGCGAACGTGCCGGACGAGGTGATGTCGTTCTGGCCGGACGCGACGCGTACCAGGGACATCAGCAGGATGAGCGCGGCGACTCCGACGAGCGCCAGGTGGTACTTGCTTAGCCTGGTCATGCTGCCACCTCAACCGGGGTCTTGCTGCTGAGCTGCTGGGCGGCCCGGCGCTCCTCGAGTCTGAGCGCGAGCCGGTTCGTCACCTCGTTGGCCACGACGACCAGCAGGACGGTGACGCCCTGGATGATCGTGATGACGGACGGCGGGACGTTCGCGATCTGCAGCGGGCCCTGCGCCCGGTCGAGGAAGGCGAACAGCAGCGCGGCGACCGCGATGCCGACGGGCTTGTTCCTGCCGAGCAGCGCCACCGCGATGCCTAGGAAGCCCAGGCCGGGGGTGAAGTTGGAGTTGAACGCGCCCTTGTCGCCGAGGATCTCCGGGAGGCCGATGAGCCCGGCGATCGCGCCGGACAGCACCATCGCCGCGATGACCATCGTCTTGGGGTTCACGCCGGAGGCGAGCGCGGCCGGGCCGTTGAGGCCGCTGGCCTTGACGTTGAAGCCGAACCTGGTCCGCTCCAGCACCACCCAGATCACCACGCCGAGCACGATCGCCACGATCAGGAAGCCCCACAGGCCGCCACCGCGCGTGGGCGGGAGCAGGCCGAACCCTTCGAACAGGAAGTTCAGGTTGGGGAACATGGCCGACTCGGGCAGTTGCGGGGTGGTCGTGGTGAGCTGGCCCGCGGCGCGCTGGCCCGCGAAGGGTCCGCGTACGAGGTAGGCGGCCAGGTTGATCGCGACGTAGTTCAGCATGATCGTGGCGATGACCTCGTTCACGCCCCTGGTCACCTTCATGACCGCGGGGATCAGCGCGTAGAGGCCGCCGACGGCCGCGGCGACCACGATGATCACCGCGATCTGGATCGGGGCGGGCGCCTCGAACGTCGAGCCCACGAACGCGGCGACGATGGCCGCGAGCCGGTACTGGCCCTCCACGCCGATGTTGAAGAGGTTCATGCGGAAGCCGACGGCCACCGCGAGACCGGCGATGAACAGGGGCACGGCCCGGTTGAGGAAGGCCGCGATGCCGTTGGAGACGGCCCGCGGGGTCGCGCCGAAGTCGAAGAAGGCGGCGAACGCGTCGAGCGGGCTGGCACCCGCCGCGATGATCGCCACGCTGGAGATCGCGATCGCGAGGACGATGGCGACGACGGCGCCCGCCACGGTGAGCAGCGCCCGGTTGAGCCCGGCGGGCATCACGTCTCCTCAGTGCCGGCGATGGCGCCGGTCATGTAGCCGCCCAGCCGCTCGGGCGTGATGTCGGAAGGGTCGAGAGCGGCCACGAGCCGTCCGCGGTAGATCACCCGGAGCGTGTCGGACAGGCCGATCAGCTCGTCGAGGTCGGCGGAGATGAGCAGCACGGCCAGCCCGGCGGCCCTGGCGTTGCGCAGGTGGTCCCAGATGGCGGCCTGCGCGCCGACGTCAACCCCTCTGGTGGGGTGGGCGGCGATGAGGAACCTCGGCTCGCCGCTCATCTCGCGGCCCACGATCAGCTTCTGCTGGTTGCCGCCCGACAGGGCCAGGGCCAGCGTGTCGACGCTGGGCGTGCGTACGTCGTAGTCCTTGACGATGCGCTGGGTGTCGGCCTTCGAGGCCCGCCGGTTGATCCAGATGCCACTGCGCGCGGGCCGCCTGGTCTGGTGGCCGAGCACGCGGTTCTCCCACAGCGAGGCCTCCAGCAGCAGGCCCTGCCGGTGCCGGTCCTCCGGGATGTAGCCGATGCCGGACTCTCTGCGCTTGAGCGTCGACCATTGGCTGATGTCCTGGCCGCCCAGCTCGATGCTGCCGTGCGCGGGCCGGATGCCCATGATCGCCTCGATCAGCTCGGACTGGCCGTTGCCCTCGACGCCGGCGATGCCGAGAATCTCGCCCCGGTGGATGTCGAACGACACATCGTCAAGGAGCAGCCGCTTGCCTTCTTCGCGCAGCTTGGCGAGGTCGGCGGAGGCGTGGTAGCCGTCGGCCTCCATGGTGACCTGGGCGACCCGCAGCGTCACGACGTCGGTCACCGTGGACTCGCGGGTCTCGGGCGTGGGCAGCTCGCTGCCGACCATCAGCTCGGCGAGCTGGCGTGCGGTGACGTCACCCGGGTTCACGCTCGCGACCGTGGTGCCGCGCCGGATCACGGTGATCGCGTCGGCGATGCCGAGCACCTCGTCGAGCTTGTGGGAGATGAAGATGACGGTCAGGCCGTCGGCCTTGAGCTCGCGCAGGTTCTGGAAGAGCTCCTCGACCTCCTGCGGCACGAGCACGGCCGTCGGCTCGTCGAGGATGAGGATGCGCGCGCCCCGGTAGAGGACCTTGAGGATCTCGACGCGCTGGCGGTCGCCGACGCCGAGGTCCTCCACGAGCTTGTCGGGGTCGACCCGCAGGCCGTGGCTCTCGGCCAGCTCGGTGATGCGCCTGCGCGCGGAGGCCGTGTCGAGCATGCCGGTCTTCTTCGGCTCGGCGCCGAGGATGACGTTCTCCAGCACGGTGAGATTGTCGGCCAGCATGAAGTGCTGGTGGACCATGCCGATGCCGACGTCGATGGCGTCGCTCGGTGTACGGAAACTGACCTCGGCGCCGTTGATCCTGATGGTGCCCTCGTCCGGCTTCTGCATGCCGTACAGGATCTTCATCAGCGTTGACTTGCCCGCGCCGTTCTCCCCGACGATGGCGTGCACCGTCCCTGGTTCGACGGTGATGCGGATGTCATGGTTCGCGACGACACCGGGGAAACGCTTGGTGATGCCCTCCAGCTCTACAGCGGGTTTCGCCGTGGCCAGGGTGTCAGCACTCATTTCGCCTCTCCTAGCGGGGGGCGGGGGATAGACAGAAGGCCCGAAGTGGGGACTCCGGGCCCTCAGCTGTCACTCCTACCCCGATTACGGCTTCGACGGAACCGTGATTTTGCCGTCGACGATGTCCTTCTTGGCCGCGTCGAGCTTGTCCTTGATGTCGTCGATCTCGCCGCCGGTGGTGGACAGGCCCACGCCGTCGACCTTGAGGTCGTACGTGACGTTGGTGCCGCCCTTGGCACCGCCCTGGAAGGCCTTGATGAACTCGAACACGCCGACGTCGACGCGCTTGAGCATCGAGGTCATGATGACGCTCTGCAGGTCGGTCTCCTTGACCGTCTGGCGCTGGTCGGAGTCGACGCCGATGGCCTTCTTCTTGGCCGCGGCCGCCGCCTGGAACACGCCCAGGCCCGAGTCGCCGGAGGCGTGGTAGACGATGTCGGCGCCGTCCTGGTACATCTTCTCGGCCGCGACCTTGCCCTTGTCGGGGGCCTTGAAGCCGGTGAAGTCACCGTCGGGGGTGAGGTACTTGATATCGATCTTGGCGTCCGGCTTGACCGACTTCACGCCGGCCACGAAGCCCGCCTCGAACTTCTTGATCAGGTCGTTCTCGACGCCGCCGACGAAGCCCACGTGGTTGGACTTGGACTTGGTGGCCGCCGCGACGCCCGCCAGGTAGGAGCCCTGCTCCTCGGCGAACAGCAGGCCGGTCACGTTGGGCCCGTTGGAGGCGGAGTCGACCACCGCGAACTGGATGTCGGGGTACTCGGCCGCCGTCTTCTTGATGTCGTCGCCGTACGCGAAGCCGACGCCGATGATCGGGTTGTAACCCGCGTCGGCGAGCTGGCGCAGCAGGTCACCGCGGTTGGAGCCGTCGGCCGCCGGGCTCAGCTCCTTGATGTCCGCCTGGAGGTCCGTCTTGGCCTTCTCCAGACCGGCGTAGGCCGCGTCGTTGAAGGACTTGTCACCCCGGCCGCCGACGTCGAACGCCAGACCCACCTTGAGCGCGCCCTTCGCCGCCTCACTGCTCGCGCCGGCGCTGCTCGGCGCCTCGCTGGCCGTGGTGCCCCCGCCACCGCCGCCACAGGCGGCAACTGCCATGAGCATGACCCCGGCTACCGAGCCGATCGCCATCCTGTTGAATCGCTTGCCGAGCAAGGCGACTCCCTTCCCTTTCCCCGTCGTCTTCGCCGCTGTCGATACTTCATCGCACGCGCGAAGCACGTACGGCACCTGCACGGAAGATAGTTGCTTGACCAGGGCGAACCAAACCAGCACACAGGGTCGCAACCGCTCCGTTATCGACATCACTCGCGTCCGTGACCTGAAGGACGAATCGGGCGCAATCCCAGAGACTTGGAAAGATTTGCCCAACTTTGACCCCTTGTGCCGGCGCGGATCATGACGGAGATTCCGACAGACGGTGGAAACCTGATCTCGGAGCCCCGTATGCATCCTTGGAAGGCATTGACCGTGCCGCTGGCCACGCTGCTCGTCGTGGCCCTGAGTGGAACCACGCCCGCCACGGCCGGCACCCCGGCCATCAAGATCGAGAACAACGCCACCCAGCCCGTCTTCTCCCGCGCGGACGCCGTCAAGCAGACAGTGTTCGTCGAGGTCGAGGGCACCGACAGCGACAACGACGGCAAGCCCGACCGGGTCGCCGTCGACATCCTGCGCCCAAAGGAGACCGACCAGGGCCTGAAGGTCCCGGTCATCATGGAGGCCAGCCCGTACTACGCCGGCGGCAACGACGTCGCCAACCACCCCGTGGACGTGGACGCGAACGGCAACCCGCTGCCCGCCCTCGCCGCGGCCAGGAACAAGCTGGCCACCGAGCCCTTCGACGGCTACTACGACAACTACTTCCTGCCCCGCGGGTACGCCATCGCGCTGGTGGAGAACCTCGGCAGCGGCCGCGCCACCGGCTGCCCCACCTCCGGCGACCGCAACGAGACGGCCGGCCCGAAGGCCGCGATCGACTGGCTGAACGGCCGCGCCAAGGGCTTCGACGCCGGCGGCAACCCGGTCGAGGCCACCTGGTCGACGGGCAAGGTCGGCATGATCGGCGTCTCGTACAACGGCACGCTGCCCAACGCGGTCGCCACGACCGGCGTCGAGGGCCTGAAGACGATCGTGCCGATCGCCTCGATCTCCAGCTGGTACGACTACTACCGCGCCAACGGCGGCGTCCTGGCGCCCGGCGGCTTCCAGGGCGAGGACCTGGACGTGCTGGCCAAGTACGTGCTGACCAGGCAGGACGGCCAGGCGGCCTGCGGCGCGCTGATCGACGGGATCACCACGGCCCAGGACCGGATCACCGGCGACTACAGCGCGATGTGGGACGCCCGCAACTACCTGAACGACGTCGGCAAGGTCAAGGCCAGCGTCTTCCTCGTGCACGGGCTCAACGACTGGAACGTCAAGACCAAGCAGTTCGCCCAGTGGTGGTACGCCCTGGCCAAGCGGCACGTGCCGCGCAAGATCTGGCTGCACCAGGGCACCCACATGAACCCCTTCAGCCTGCGCACGGTCGAGTGGCTGCGCCAGCTGCACGGCTGGTTCGACTACTGGCTGTACGGGATCGACTCGGGCATCATGCGCGAGCCGCAGGCCGACGTGGAGATCGCGCCCGGCCGGTGGGCCCAGCACGCCTCATGGCCGCTGCCCGGCGCGGCCACGGTGCCGCTCCGGCTGGGCTCGGGCTCGAAGCTGGGCCTGCTGCCCAGCCCGCACGCGGCCAGGGAGTCGTTCGTGGACCAGAAGGCCAGGACGGCCGAGCAGCTGGTGGAGGCCACGGGGTCCGATCCGAACCGGCTGGCGTACCTGACCGGCGACCTGCCCGCCGACGTGCGGATCTCCGGCACCCCGACGGTGTCGGTACGGGCCTCGTTCAAGGACGGCGCGTCGCCGTACCTGACGGCGCTGCTGGTGGACTACGGCACGGATGTCCGCGCGAACGGCTCGCTGGTCTCGACCGGCCAGTCCTACTGCTACGGCGAGGGCGTCCCGGGTGACACGGGCTGCACGACGCTCAGGACGCTCGGCACCTCGACGACCCCGTACAAGATCGTCACCAGGGGCTGGCTGGACGTCCGCAACCGGCACCGCCCGGACCGGACCGAGGCCCTGCGCCCGGGCAAGGAGTACACGTTCACGTGGGACTTCCAGCCGACGGACTACCTGTTCAAGAAGGGCCACCGGCTGGGCCTCGTGATCATCTCGACCGACTTCGACTACACCCTGCGCTACCCGCCGGGCACGAAGATCACGGTCTCGCCCGGACAGTCGTCGCTGCGACTGCCCGTGGTGCTCGGCAAGCTGCTGTAGGGACTAGGCCATCGCGGTGGTGGTGACCGTGTCGAGCGGGCCGACCTCCCACAGCGCGGTCAGCGCCGTGGCGGCCATGATGCGCACGCCCATCGCGATCGCCTTCTCGTCGACGTCGAAGGTGCCCTGGTGGATGTCGTACGTCACGCCGTCGGGCGAGCGCGTGCCCAGGCGGGCGAACGCGCCGGGGATCGACTCGAGGTACCACGCGAAGTCCTCGCCGCCGAGCGACTGCTGGGTCGGGACCACCGCGCCCGCGCCCAGCACGCGCTCGGCGGCCTCGGCCAGCATCTCGACGCTGACCTCGTCGTTGACGACCGGCGGCACGCCGCGCGTGTAGTCCATCTCGGCCTCCACGCCGTAGGCGCCGGCCACCGACTCCAGCAGCGACTTGATCAGGTCGGGCGCGGCGTGCCAGGCACCCTCGTCGAGGCAGCGGACCGTCCCGGCGGCCAGGCCGTCGTCGGGGATCGCGTTGGCCGCCGTGCCGGCCTCGACCTTGCCCCAGACCAGGCTCAGCGAGGAGCGCGGGTCGACCCGGCGCGACAGGGCGGCGGGCAGCTCGGTGAGGATCTTGGCCAGCGCGAAGACCAGGTCGGCGGTCAGGTGGGGGCGGGCGGTGTGCCCGCCGGGGCCCGACACCCTGACGACCAGCTTGTCGCAGGCCGAGGTGATCGGGCCGGCCTTGAGCCCGACCTGGCCGACGTCGACGCGCGGGTCGCAGTGGAGGCCGAAGATGCGGTCGACGCCGCTGATGCCGCCCTGGGCCATGACCTCGAGCGCGCCGCCGGGCAGCTCCTCGGCGGGCTGGAAGATCAGGCGCACCCGGCCGGGCAGCAGGCCGGCGGCGGCCTGCTGGGCGAGGAAGAGCGAGGTGCCGAGCAGGACCGCGGTGTGCACGTCGTGGCCGCACGCGTGGCAGACACCGGCCACGGTGGAGCGGTAGGGCACGTCCTTCTCGTCCTGCAGGGGCAGCGCGTCGATGTCGGCGCGCAGGGCGACGGTCGGTCCGTCGCCGCTGCCCACCTCGCAGATCAGCCCGGTGCCGCGCGGGAGCACCGAGGGGGTCAACCCGGCGGCGGTGAGCCGCTCGGCGATCCGCTGCGTCGTGCGATATTCCGCGAAAGCCAACTCAGGGTGCATGTGCAGGTCGCGGCGGAACGCCACGAGATCCTGCTCGGTCTCCGCCAGGAACGCGTCGAGTTCCCCCCGAAGCTCACGTCCCCGCATATGTCACCGTCCCGTCCATGCCGCGCGCACCAATATGTCTGACCACCGCGGCTCATCCGCTGTGAAAGCTCGTCATCCCGCCGTGGCCTCCCGGTCGAGCGGCACACTCGGCGGATCAAAAAACACACCCACTGGTCGGGGTGCGCGAGATCGTCAGCATGGGCTTTGCGTTCGTCTGTCGCGAGCGCCGCTGCAGCCCGGGAGCACAGCGGTCGGCCGTGAGCCCGATGGCGATGCTTCGACTTTATCGCCCCGGCGCAAGTTCGCGGTGACAGATACTCCAAAAGTTCCCGTGAGCATGTCCGTAACCCCAGGTGGTCACGGCCTGTGAACGTTCAGGTGATCCGGAAATGGTCACAACGGATCAGTAGATCATGACCCAATGCTGTCAGTTCAAACGTGGTCAGCGATTCCGAATCCTGTCACCTTCTGTCATGGTCATCACACTTCGGCGCTGGCTGCATTTGAGAAGAATGCGTGTTTCACTCGCAATATGATCACTAATATCCCGTTCGGGGAGAAGAGTGCTGGGTTGAGCATCTTCGAGCCGAGCGAGGGGACCCTGGTGGTCGTGCCCTCGCTCTCCCTTCCACAGGATGAGCTCCGCCGGATCACGGGGGCCAGGTCCTACGAGGAGCGGCTGCTGTTCCTGCTGCTCACGCTCCGCGAACCCGGGGTCAAGGTGGTCTACCTCTCCTCCGCCCCCATCGATCCCGACATCATCGACTACTACTTCGCCTTCCTGCCGGATCCGGATGACGCGGCCAAACGGCTCACGCTGATCAGCCTCGACGACCCTTGGTCTCAGCCGCTGACCAAGGCCCTGCTCGCCCGTCCGGACGCGCTGGAGCAGGTGCGCGCGGCCGTCGAGGGCGACGCCTGGCTGGTGCCGTTCGTCCTGAGCGAGCTCGAGGAGGAGCTCGCCTCGTTACTCAACGTCCCCCTCTACGGACCGGCCACCGCCCTGGCCTATTACGGCTCCAAGAGCGGGGCGCGCGAGGTCGGCCACGAGGCGGGCGTGCCGATGGCGCGGGGCTTCGGCGACGTCCGGCACGTGCTGGAGATCGAGGAGGCGATCGAGGCCCTGCCGGGCGAGCGGGTGATCGTCAAGCTGAACGACAGCTACTCCGGGCTCGGCAACGCGATCGTCACCAAGGCCGACAGGTCGCTGACCAGCTTCTCGGCCTCCGGGGAGACCTGGGCCAGCTTCACCGCGAAGATCCGGGACAGGGGGGCGGTGGTCGAGGAGTTCATCGAGCACCGGCCGCTGTACTACCCGAGCGCCCTGGCCTGCGTCACGCCGGGCGGCACCGCGCGGGTGCTGGCCACGCACGACCAGGTGCTCGGCGGGCCCAACGGCCACGTCTACCAGGGCTGCACGTTCCCCGCGGCGCCGGAGTACCGGGCCGAGGTGGGCTCGTCCGCCGAGCGGATCGCCGGCGTCCTGGCCGATCGGGGCGTGGTGGGGATATTCGGCATGGACTTCTTCGCGCTGAAGGCCGACGCCGGGTACGCGGCGCTGCTGTGCGAGATCAATCTGCGGATCGGCGGCACCACGCATCCGTTCGGCGCCGCCGTGCTGACGACCGGGGCCACGTACGATCCGGCCACCGGCCTCCTCATGTCCGGAAATCAGCCGAAGTTCTACACCGCGACCGACAATTGCTCCTCGACCTGCCTGCGCGGGCGCAGTCCCGGCGAGGTCGTGCGCATGGCCGATCGGCTCGGGATCGGGTTCGACGCGGAACGGCGTACCGGGAACGTCTTCCACCTGCTCGGGGCCGTCCCCGAGCACGGGAAGCTGGGCTTCACCTCGATCGGCGACTCCCGGGAGGAGGCGGACGAGCTGCACGCCCTCACCCGGCGTCTCCTGTGCGGCCCGTGACCCCCTTCCCGCGGCTCCCGCGCAATCCCCGCCAGCCGATGATCCCCAGCACGATGGCGAGGATGATGTTCACCGCGATCAGGATTCCGTGCACCACGTAGAAGCTGGTCGGATGCCCGTCGGCCAAGTTAAACCCGAGGTTCACCCACTCGAAGATCATGAATGCGCCCAGGATGATGAGGAATCCGGCGATCTTTCGTGACATCAGCGCCTCTCTAGTATCGAAGGTGGATCAACGGGGGATGTGTCGCCACATGGGCATTCACTCGAAGCTACGCTGAGATCGCCATGTGGACGAAACTCGTGCCGGTCACGGCACTCATCGCCTCGGTCTCGCTCACCGGCGGGACCGCATATGCCGCTCCGACGACACCGGTCGGGGGTGAGGCGCTGGGCAGCCGCGGCCTGGTGACGCCCGAGGGCGTCAAGGAACCGCCCAAGACTCAGGCTACGTCGTACGTCATCGCGGACGTGGAAACGGGTGAGGTGCTCGCGGCCAAGGACGCTCACGGGCGCTACCTGCCGGCCAGCACGCTCAAGACGCTGACCGCGCTCACGCTCATTCCCAAGCTCGACAAGGACCGCAAGATCCGGCCCAGCGCGAACGCCTGCAACCAGGAGGGCACGGCGGTCGGCCTGTCGGTCAAGGCGACGTACAAGATCGACGACCTGTTCAGGGCGCTGATGATGTCGTCGGGGAACGACGCGGCCATGGCCCTGGCCGAGACCAACGGCGGCGTCGCCAAGACCATGAGCGACATGAACGCCATGGCCAAGCGGCTGCAGGCGTACGACACCGTGGCCAAGACGCCCAGCGGGCTGGACAAGCCGGGGCAGAGCAGCTCGGCGTACGACCTGGCGCTGATCGCCCGCGCCGGCCTCGCCAATCCCGCTTTCCGGGGATATATCAGTACGAAGACTTCTAAGTTCCCCGCGCCCAAGGGCTACTACGAGATCAGCAACCACAACAAGCTGCTCTGGCGCTACAAGGGCATGATCGGCGTCAAGAACGGCTGGACCTCGAAGGCCCAGGGCAGCTTCGTCGGCGCGGCCACCCGCGGCGGGCACACGATCGTCGTGAGCATCATGCGGCACGAGGGCTACTTCTGGGAGGAAGTGGCCAAGCTGCTCGACTGGGGCTTCTCGGTCAGGGGCAAGGCCCAGCCGGTCGGCCGGCTCGTCGACCCGCTCCCCGAGGTGCAGGCCGCCCCGCGCTCCTCGGCTGCTCCGGCCTCCAAGGTCACGCCCGCGGCCCAGCCGCCGCTGCTGGACACGGCCGCCTCCAAGCAGACCGACTCCACGAAGACGATCGGGTCCGTGGTGATCGGCGGGGGGCTGCTGTTCGGGTTGATCTGGCTCGGGTTCGGCATCCGCCGCCGGCGCGGCCGCTCACGCACCTGACGTGCCCTCGCGGAGGGCCCAGGAGTCCGGGTTCGAGGACGGGATCGGGGTCGGAGAAGGCGGCGGGCAGCGGCCGGCGGTGGCCGTCCAGGCGGCCACGTAGAGCACGAGCCTGGCCGAGAAGTTGATCCAGACGAGCAGCCCGACGATGACGGCGAACGTCCCGTAGATCGGGTTGCTCAGCGTCTGCCCGAGCAGCAGCGTCGCCGCCTGCTTGAGCACCCCGAACCCGATCGCGCCCAGCAGCGCCCCCCTGGCGATCAGCCGGAACGGCCGGGTCGGCCGGTCCACCCACCCGAGCAGGATCAGGAACAGCAGCCAGTCGGCCCCCACGCTCGCCGCCACGCCCGCGAACCGCAGCCCCCAGGTCGCCAGTGCCGCCTCGCTCCCGAAGACGAACTCCATGACCTTGTCCGTGGCCGTGGTGGCGAACCCGGCGACCAGCACGGACGCGATCATCGTGGTCCCGATCAGGACGATCGAGGCCAGGTCGCGCAGCTTGCCGACGAGGAAGTTGAGCGGCGGCGCGGTGGTCATCGACATCTCGCGCAGGGCCCCGCGCAGCGCGTCGAGCGCGCCGAGCCCGGCGTAGAGCAGACCGAGCAGACCGATGATCCCGGCGGTCTGCCTGGCCGTGGCGATGGCGTCGAGGTTGAGCTGGGTGGCGATGCCGGGCAGCCGCTCGACGATCGCCTGCTCCAGCGCGTCCCTGGTGGTCTCGCTGGTCGCCACCACGAACCCGAGCACCGCGTACGAGAGCGCCACGAGCGGGAAGAACGACAGGAACGCGTAGTAGGTGACGGCGCCCGCCAGCGTGTCGCCGGACTGGTGCTGGTAACGCCGCACCGCCCTGATCACATGGTCTAACGCCGGCCGCCGTTCCCGCCAGCGGTTCACCTTGCGGCGGCCCCAGGGCTTGATCGCCTCGATCCGCTTCATCACGCTCGCCATCACGCGCCTCCTGGGGACCCACTACCCCGGCGCCAAGGCGACGATCAGGGGTTCGCCACCATATCCGCCGATTCGATCAGTGTGGAGAGGACCGCCGCCAGATCGTGGTGGAGCAACCGCCCGTCGCGCTTGACCACCCGGCCCCCGACGAGCACCGTGTCCACGGCGCTGGTGTCGGCGTTGAGCACGACGGCGCCGATCGGGTCGTGCGCCGCCGCCATGCCGAGCGTGTCCGTACGCAGCAGCACCAGGTCGGCCTGCTTGCCCGGCCGCAGCGAGCCGATGACGTCCGCGAGGCCCAGCACCTGGGCGCCCTCGAAGGTGGCCATGCGCAGCGCGTCGCGGGTGGTGAAACCTGTCCCGGCGCCGTCGGGGCGACCGCGTTCGAGCAGGTGGACCGTACGCATCAGGCTGAACATGTCTCCCGGCGCGCAGACGACGGTGTCCGCGCCGAGACCCGTCGGGACCCCCGCCGCCCTCAGCCGGCCGGTGGCGGGGTAGCCGAGGCCCAGGTTCATCTCGTCCACGGGAGCGAGCGAGGCGGTGCCGCCGCCGGCGGCGATGCGCTGAAGCGCCTCGTCGGTGTAGTGCAGCGCGTGCACGAACGTCGTGGGGGTGGACAGGAGGCCGTTCGCCTCCAGGAAGGCGAGCCCGCGCTCGGCGCTCTCCGGGCCGTGACCGCCCAGGTGCGCGGTGACGGGAAGGCCGAGCTCGGCCGCCACCCGCCACTCCTCCAGCGAGCGCTCCTCCCCCACGATCTCCGGGCCGAGCGCCGCGACCACCATCGTGACCAGCCCGGACGTGCGGAAGAGTGAATCGTGGACCCGCCGGGTCTCCTTGGTCAGCTCGCCGGAGTCGCCGCCGTAGCAGTAGCCGAACACGGCCCTGATGCCCGACTCGCCCAGCGCCCGTACGGCCGCGTCGGTGTGGTCCGGGCTGAACTGGACGTGCGACCAGTCGAGCAGCGTGGTGATGCCCGCGTCCAGGCACTCCAGCGCGCCCGCGAGGTTGCCCGCGTAGATGTCCTGGGGGCGGTGGCGGGGGGCGAGCTCGCCGAGGACCCGCCGCAGGTAGGTGTCGAACGTGATGTCGGGCGCGACGGCCCTGATGCCCGCCTGCCAGGTGTGGCGGTGGGTGTCGACGAATCCGGGAAGCACGATCCGCCCGGTCGCGTCGATCACCTCCGCGCCCGGGACGTCCGGCAGGCCGGGGCCCACTTCGGCGATGAGGCCGTCCTCGATCCGCACGTCCACCTCGCCCAGCACTACGGGCTCGGGCTCGGTGTCCACGACGACGCCGTTCCTGATCAAGATCGTAGATGTCATGGTCGAAAGCTTAACGAGAAGCTTTTTAGAAAGCAATATTGTGACAGGTATCCTCGATGGCGTGAAACCTGATGAGGTCGACGCGATGGTCCCCCGCTGGAAGGAAGCGGGCCTGTCGCCGTCGCTCATCGCCACCCTGGAGCTCAGCAAGCGGATGGCGCGGCTCCATCTGATGTTCGACCAGGTGGTCAAGGCCGAGCTGGCCGAGCTGGGGCTGACGTACGCCGAGTTCGACGTGCTGGCCGCGCTGAGCCGGGCGCCGGCGTACCGGATGAAACCGAGCGAGCTGTCGAAGTCGCTGTTCCTCACGTCGGGCGGGATCAGCAACGTGCTACAGCGGCTGACGGCGGCGGGATACGTCGAGCGCGAGGCCGACGCGGGCGACGCGCGCAGCCGCTGGGTCCAGCTCACGGAAGAGGGACAGCGCGTGGCGACGGCCGCGCTGGTGGCCTCGGGGCGGGCGTACGAGGAGCTGGCGGGCGGGATCCCGGACGAGGTCGTGCGCGAGGCGGCCGACGCGCTCCGCGAGGTCCTCTCCCGCGTCGGCCGCCGCCGCTACCGCTGACCCCCGGCTACGAGGCGCTCTCCCGCAGCCCGTGGCGGGCCGCCCAGCCGGCGATCGCGGCGGCGATGGCCTCGGGGCGGTCCTCGGGGGCGTGGTGGCCGGCCGGGCCGCAGTGCTCGGCCTCCAGGGCGGCCATGTTCGCGGCGCACCAGGCGGCCACCTCCTCCCCGATCAGCAGCGTCGGTGAGGAGTCGAAGGTCAGCAGCAGCTTGGGCACGTCAGAGCTGGCCGCGAGCCACTTCCCGTAACCCTCGACCCGCTCGGCCACGTCCGCGGGCTCGCCGTCCAGCGGCAGGGACCGCGCCCACTCCAGCAGCGGCCGCCTGCTCTCCCTGGTGGGGTACGGCGCCCGGTACGGCTCCTTCTCCTCCTCGCTCAGAGTCGTCAGCACCCCGCCCGAGAACGCCGTCTCCACGAGGAAGTTCTGGTCGAGCGCCAGCGCCTCCCCCTGGGCGCTCCGCAGGGTCTCGGCGCGGGCACGCGGGGCCTCTCCCAGGTCGCCCCAGCTCATCGTGCGGACGATGGTCTCCATGAACGCCACCCCCCGGACCCGCTCCGGATGGCGGGCGGCCCAGTCGAACGCGAGCGCGCCACCCCAGTCGTGCCCCACGAGCACCACCTCGTCCAGCCCGAGCGCGTCGAACCACGCGTCGAGGTAGCGGGCGTGGTCGCCGAACCGGTACGGGATGTCCGGCTTCCCCGAGCGCCCCATGCCGATGAGGTCGGGGGCGAGCAGCCGGCCGTCCAGCCCAGGCAGCACCTTCCGCCACAGATGGGACGAGGCGGGGTTCCCGTGCAGGAACACGAAGGGCAGGCCGGAGCCGCCGGAGTCCTCGAAGTACATGGTCGAGTCGAGCACGTCGATCGTCGGCATGACGGTTCTCATTTCACTTCGTAAGTGCGACTAACGTTTATGACACTAACGAACTTACATCGTTAGTGTCACTAACGCAAGGAGATAGGATGGGAGCATGACGGACGACCTCAGGGCCACCCCCGCACCGCTGCGGGCCCTGCCCAGCCGGACGCTGTCGCTGGTCGCGATGCAGGCCGACCGGCTGGTCAACGAGGGCCTGGCCGCCGTCGACGCCCGCAAGTGGCACTACGCGGCGCTCGTCGCGCTGCGCGAGTCGGGCCCGGTGAGCCAGGCCGAGCTGAGCAGGCGCACCGGCATCTACCGCAGCGACATGGTCGCCGTCATCAACGAGCTCGCGGAGCGCGGCTTCGTCGAGCGCGCCCCCGACCCCGCCGACCGCCGCCGCAACGTCATCACCCTCACTCCCGAGGGGCTCCAGCAGGTACGACGGCTGCACACGCTCATCGCGAGCCTTCAGGACGAGCTGTTCGCCCCTTTGAGCCAACCGGAACGCGAGCAGTTGTCAGGTCTGCTGGCCCGTCTCCTGGAGCATCACTCGCGCCCCGGCGGCTCCTCTGAGCAGGGCTGAATCCAGGACAGGCGATCTCCTGGAGCCCTAGCCTGTGGGATGTCGGGACCCACCCAGGAGGCCTCACGTCCATGTCCGAAATAGCCACCGGGCAGATGATCAGGCTCCAGCGCGAACGAAGGGGCATGAGCACCACCGCGCTGGCGACCCAGTCCGGCTGCACCCCGAGGCACATCGAGCTGATCGAGCACGGCAAGCGAACCCCCTCGCTCCCCCTGCTGCGGGAGATCGCCAAAGTGCTGGGCGTACGCACCGCCGTGCTCTTAGGGGAGACCCCGCGCGACTCGCACGAGCCCAGCCGGCCGCAGATCAGTGACATCGAGCGGGCGTTGTTCACGTGGCGCTCGCTGGAGCCCGACATCGAGCCGCCCGACGCCGACCAGCTCTCCGAACGGGTGGCTTCGGCCCGCAACGCCTGGTTCACCTCGGCGCACCGCTACTCGATCCTGATGGCGTCCCTGCCGTCCCTGATCTCCGACGCCGAGAACCTCGCGCTCGCGGACACGCCGCAGGCCCACCGCGTCGCGTCCGACGCGTACATGCTGGCCAGGGGCGTGCTCAAGCACCTGCGGCGGGTGGACCTCGCGCATCTGGCCGCGGACCGGGCCATGCGGTTCGCGGAGGAGTCGGGAGATCCGCTGATCCGGGCGTGGGCGTACTGGAGTCTGGGGCAGTCGATGCTGTCGGACGACATGCACCAGATCGCGTACGACGTCGGCCGGCGCGGCATCGAGATGCTGGAGCCCCACGTCGCGGACGGCGACGACCGCCACGTCAAGGCGCTCGGCGCGCTGCACCTGCTGACCGCGATCGGCGCGGCGCGCGGGGGCGACGACGACGAGGCCAGGGAGATCGTACGGGGGCCCGCGGCGCAGCTCGCGCAGCGCGTCGAGGACGGGGCCGACGTCTACGACCTGGCCTTCTTCGGGCCGACCAACGTCGCCATCCACATGGCCAGCATCGAGAACGACATGGGCCGCCCGGAGGCGGTGCTGCAGATCGCCGACGACATCGACCTGCGGCGCACCCCGTCCATCGAGCGGCGTGCCACCCACCTCAGCCAGGTCGCCCGCGCCTGCGAGGACGTGGGCGACGACGCCGCCAGCCTGCTCCATCTCCTGCGGATCGAACGCGAATGCCCGGAGGAGCTGGATCACAAGCTGCTGCTGAGGGAGATGGTGCGGTCCCTGGCGCGGCGGGCGCGGCCGTCGTGGGCGCCGGAGGTCCGCTACCTGGCCGAGCGCCACGGCATCGCGAACTGAGAGTTCGGGCCGTACGAACGAGGAGTTCTTCGGCCCGAGTTCGTCACGGAGCGGGGTGTGGGTGACACGCTGCGTTCATGACCACAGCGCCGAGTGCCGAGTTCGTCATGGAACGACTGCTTCAGGAGGCGACGCGGGAGTTCCCCGGGTGGTCGTTCCAGCGGGATCGCTCAGGCTGGACCGCCACCCACGGGGAGATCCGGCTCACCCGCCCCAGCCTGGCGGCCCTGCGCGCCCTGCTGCGCCTCCACCGGGGCGCCCGCCGGAACTGACTCGACGGCCGCCGGGGACTCGGCGTGCGCCGGGGTCGCCGGATCCGGCGCCTCAGCGGCCGGCGGGGCTCGGCGGATCCGGCGCCTCAGCGGCCGGCGGACTCGCTGGATCCGGCGGCTCAGCGGCCGGGCCGGTCGAGCACCTTGGCGGCGAAGGCGTCGATGACGGCGGCGACCTGACCGGGAGCCTTGAGGTGGGCGGAGTGTCCCTGCCCGCGCAGCACCACCCGCTCCACCCGCGGCATCACCCGCTCCAGCGCGTCGAGCCTCTCCGCGAGATGCGCCGGACTGCGATCGCCGCCGAGCAGCACGGTGGGCACCTCGATCCCCGAGTACGCGTCGAGCCGCACGCCGAGCGAGTCCATGCCCACGTTGTCCTCGATCTGCGACGGAACGAGCGCCCGCATCCTCGGCACCACCGTCACGAACACCCCGGCCAGGACCGCCACCCACGCGGGAACCCGCACGGACCCCCGCAGGAACACCCTCATCGCCTTCCCCGGCCGACCGGCCGCGATCGCCGCCCGAGCCCGCGCGTGCACCTCGCCGTGCGGCCCGCCCAGCGGCGCCCCGATCACGGCGGGCGGCTCGTACAGAACCGCCCCCGCGAACGCCGACGGGTCGGCCACCAGGGCCTCCAGCGCGATCACCGCACCTGAGGAGTGCCCGACGAGCACCATCGGCCCGCCGCCCAGCGCCGCCACCACGGCCAGGACGTGCTCGACCTCCTGAGCGACCGTGCAGGACGCGCCGCCGATATCGAGCCGGTAACGGCGACGGTGCAGCCGCACGACCCGATGGCGCGCGGTGAGCCGCGCGGTCACCTCCCGCCAGGACGAGCCGTCGTCGAGGCCGGGGTGAAGAACGAGAACGATCGGCCCCTGCCCCTCGTCGACGGCCCGCGCCTCGGTCCCGTCGGCCGTCATCACGCTGATCATCAGACACCCCCTTAGCGACGCTAAGGCAAATTTAGCACCGCTAAGGCCGCACGACTACTGGGGGCCGTCAACCAACGTGACACCACCGGAGCGATCAGGGCGTGGATCATCGCGCCATCGCCTCGCTGTCGTGGGCCTTGCCCGATGCCGGCTGGTCGGGGCGGATGGCCTCACCTACCGGCCGCGACCGGCTCGGCGTCGGGGCTGGCGGCTGGTGTGGCGGCGCTGCGCAGTGGGACCTGGCGGATGAACAGGGCCAGGATGATGCCGACGGCGGTCACGGCCGCACCCCAGGTGAACAGGGTGGTGATGCCGTCGGTGACGGCTTGCTGGAACAGGTGCCGGGCTGCTTCGGGCAGGGCACGCAGCGCTTGAGGGGTCATCGAGGTGGCGGAGGCGGCCACGCCCTGCCCGGCCGGCCCGGCGGCCGCCAGGGAGTCGGCCAGGTGGCTGGTGTAGACGGCGCCGAGCAGGGAGACGCCGAGCGAGCTGCCCATGTTGCGCAGGAAGGTCGACACCCCGGTGCCCGCGCCCATGTCGCGCAGGTCGAGGCTGTTTTGGGCGATGAGGGTGCTGGTCTGCATCAGCGCGCCCATGCCGGCGCCCAGGACCACCATGTAGAGGGCCGTCATCGTGGTGGTGGTGTCGAGGTCCACGGTGGCGAACAGCGCCAGGCCGACGGTGACGAGGATGGAGCCGATGATGGGCAGCGATTTGTAGTGCCCGGTCCTGCTGATCAGTGAGCCGCCGGCCAGGCTGACGATCATCGCGGCGATCATCATCGGCATGAGCAGCAGGCCGCTGTTGGTGGCCGAGGAGCCCTGGACGAACTGCTGGAACTGCGGCAGGAAGCCCGTGGCGCCGAACATGGCGAAACCCGAGATGAAGGCGACGGCGCCGGCGAGGGAGAAGTTGCGGCTCTTGAAGACCCGCAGCGGCATGATCGGCTCGGCTGCCCGCCGCTGGACGATCACGAAGGCGACGAACCCGGCCAGTGCCAGCGCCGCCAGGCCGAGGATCTGCGGCGAGCCCCAGTCGTACTGGGTGCCGCCCCAGCTGGTGATGAGCACCAGCGCGGTGATCCACACCGTCAGCAGCGCGGTGCCCCACCAGTCGATCACCGCCTTGCCGGTGCCCCTGGGCAGCTTGGCCAGGGTGATCCAGCACAGGACCAGGGTGATGGCGCCGAGCGGCAGGTTGACGTAGAAGGCCCAGCGCCAGCTCAGGTTGTCGGTGATGAAGCCGCCGATGAGCGGGCCGCCGATCATCGCCACCGGCATGGCGGCCATCATCACGCCCTGGTACTTGCTGCGGTCCCGCGGCGGGATCATCTCACCGATGATCGACAGCACGCCGACCATCAGGCCGCCCGCTCCCAGGCCCTGCAGCGCGCGGAAGCCGATCAGCTGCGCCATGTCCTGTGACATCCCGCACAAGACTGAGCCGAGCAGGAAGAGCGCCACGGCGGCGACGAAGACGATGCGCCGGCCGTACAGGTCGCCGAGCTTGCCCCAGATCGGCGTGGCCACGGTGGAGGCCAGGACGTAGCCGGTGGTCACCCACGCCAGGTGGTTCAGGCCGCCCAGATCGCCGACGATGGTCGGCAGTGCCGGGGCGACGATCATGTTGTCCAGCATCGCCAGCATCATGGCGATGACCAGGCCGCTCATGGTCACGAGGATCTGGCGGTGGCTGAACCCCAGTCCGGCCTGCTGCCCCGCCACCGGGGGACTCGTCACGCTGTCTCCTGCCATCATTGCGCTCCCATCGATGCAATAGAACTTACCGGTCGGTCGGCAAGCTTACTTGCTAACCGGCCGGTAAGCAATTGCGCGAGTTGCCGCTTCGAGGGGGCGGGGCTACTGACCTCCTGGCGGATCTGCGAGGTGTCGGCCTTGCCTGCCGGGCCGCAGCAGGCCACGGCCGTCCTGCCAGGCCGGGGTGTCGGCGTCGGTGAGCCGCCGGCGTTGACCTGGGGCGGTGCCCTCGGCCCCGACGTGGTTCATGCGGACCGGCCGTTCTTCCTCGCCGGCATCCGACGCGGCGCTGAGGTCATTGCCCACCGAGGTCGCTCATCCGGGCCCGCATGTCGGCCGTGGTGTTCTCGTGCGGGAACGGCTCGTCGGGAACCGGGAGGTCGAGTGCGGCGCACAAGGGCTGCCAGCCGTCGGCCGGCTGCCATTCCAGCAGCCGGTGCGCCGGCACGGTGGCGCGGACCTCGGCGAGGTGCCGCTCGTAGGCCGCGATGACCTTGTCGCGGTCGTGGGGGTCGCCGAACGCGCCGCCGAACATGGCCCGGATCATCTCCTCCATGGCGTGGGCCTGCTCGGGGGTGCCACCGGCGACCATCGGCGGCCGCGCGCCGGCGAAGTCGCCGCGTGTCAGCCGGCGCGCCCCTTCCAGCACCGTACGATCCATGCTCTGATACCAGCGCTCGACATTTTCCCGCCGGGACAGCAGCACCAGCGCGTCCGGGAACGCGGCGGACAGTTCCCGCCAGAACCACGACATCGGCCAGTCCACCCCGGCGGCGTATCCCGCGAGGAATCGCTGCCAGTCAGGCATGACACCCGCGTAGGCGTCGCGCCAGACCGCGGCGTCGTCCGGCCGCCCGAACAGCTCCTGCATGTGGTAGCAGGGCGCCCCGAGCAGCCGTTCCAACGCCGCCTTCAGCGACGTCGTCCCCGTACGCGGAAATCCCGCTCCCACAACTCGCAAACTCATGCCAGCCCTTCCTTCCTCGATCACGGCGATCCCGGTCGCCTCCGGCTGGCCAGAGGTGATTGCCTACCGGCCGGTTAGCAAGGTACTTGCTGACCGGCCGGTAAGCAAGTGGGTGTAGACTCTCCGGAGAGCTGAGCCTGGGAGCAAGAAGAGCGATGTCAAAGACGGAACAGGTGACGGCCGCGCGGCGCAAGGGCAGCCAGACGCGGGCCGAGATCCAGCAGGCCGCGCTGTCGCTGTTCACCGAGCGCGGCTACGACGCCACCTCGATGCGCGAGATCGCCGAGCAGATCGGCATCACCAAGGCGGCGCTCTACTACCATTTCGACAGCAAAGAGGCGATCATCCTCAGCCTCTTCCAGGACAATATGCGCGCCCTCGACGACCTGCTGGACTGGGCCGCAGGCCAGGCGCTCACGCCGGAGCTGTCCTCCGAATTCCTGGGCCGCTGGATCGCTCTGAGCGGCAGGCGGGGACTGCGGATCATGCGGTTCGCCGCCGCCAACCATGCCACCCTGCGCAAGGTGATGCCGCTGCGGGACGGCGGCCCGCTGGAACGGATAGGCAGGGCCACGCAGCTCCTCCTCGGCCCCGACGCGCCGCTGACCGACCGGCTGCGGGTCCGGATGGCCCTGCTCAGTGTGCACAACGCCGTGCTGGCCGCGCAGGGCACCGAAGCCATGGACGACGACATCCTCGCCATCGCCACGCAAGCGGCGACGCTGCTGGTCGGCGACCTGTTCCCGGCACCGCGGCTCCCCGTCCCCGAGTAAGCACGCAGAACGTGGACCTGGGATGGGACGGCACCCCTACTGTTCGTCCGGTGGTGAATCCTCCGCGGTTCGCAGGCGTGCCGCGTCCTGGTACGCCCGGGTCACGGCGGCGATCATGGCGAGCAGCGCGACGACGGGCGCGACGAGCCAGCCGATCTCCCCGGCGGCGTACCAGGCGGGAATCAGTTGCGCGGCGGCCAGGAAGACCCAGAAGCCGGGCGTTCCGGGGACTCTCAAAACCGGCTCTCCCATACGTACCAGGGGCCTTCGAGGTGCGTGTATCCGGTGTGGGACTCGGCGGGCGGCTCACCGTCGGGGCTCCACGCGAAGCCGTACCCGTCGAGGAACCCGGTGCCGCTCACCAGGAACCGCGCCCCGCCCTCGATCCGCTCGATCGACGTCAGCGGGTAGAGCCCCGCCCATTGGTCGTCGTGCCCGCCGGACTCGTCCCCCGAGGCGACCGTCCGGGCGAGCTGTTCCAGGCTCGCCTCCGAGAGCGTGAATCGGGCGGCGAAGGGCAGGTCGGCGTACACCATGCCGACCACGGCCACCCCGATGACGGGCGCGCATGCCCAGCGCACCCAGTGCCGTCGCAGCCCGGCGCGGCCGTCCGAACGCAGCAGGCCCACGACGAACCGGGCGGTCCAGACGACGACCGTGCCGAGCCCCAGCATCAAGCCCGTCAACACCAGCGGGAAGGGACCGCCGCCCGGCAGGCTCCAGTGGTTCAGGATGATCAGCGCGAGCAGGGCGACCAGGGGAAGCAGCACCTTGCCAGGCGGACCGATCAGGATCCGGGTGAGCTCTGGTAACGGAGGCTGCGCCGTGGCGTCGTCGGACACGCCGCGAGCGTATCGCGGCGCGTCCGGAGCAGGTCCTCTCCGCGCCGAAATATCCGTCCCGGGAGAGCCCGCCGCTGCCCGCTCACCGGTACATGGGACCAAAGACCCAGTGCCGTCGTCCTCGCGAAGGAGCCGCCGGTCCATACTTGCGCCCGATTCACAGTCGTCCGGAGGCCGTTGAAGATCAGAGCATGCGAAGACTCACCGCATTGTTGTTCGGACTCGTCTCGCCGCTCGCCTTACTCACGCCGGTCGCGGCCGCCACCACGCAGGCCGCGCAGTCACAGGACACGATCTCGTGGGCTCCGTGTCCGGAAGAGCCGGCCGTCGAATGTGGAACGCTCACCGTGCCCATCGACTGGAACCAGCCGTCGAACGGCACGTTCGAGGTGGGTGTGGCCCGCCGCAAGGCCACCGATCCCGCCGCCAGGATCGGCGCGCTCGCGCTGGGAGCGGGCGGCCCGGGAGGATCGGGGGTGGAGCTGGTCCTCGGCAGCCCGCACATATTCAGTCCCGAGATCCTGCGCCGTTTCGACATCGTCGGCCTCGACCCGCGGGGCACCAACCGCAGCCACCCCGTGGTCTGCTCCACGGACGTGATGGTGCAGGCCCCGGATCCGCTCCTGAAGAGCCAGGCCGACTTCGACAGGACGCTGGCCTACAACGACCGCCTGCGTGCCGACTGCCGGGCCCGTACCGGCCCGCTCTTCGACCACGTCGACTCGCTCAGCACCGCGGCCGACCTCGACGCCTTCCGCGCCGCGCTCGGCGAGAAGAAGCTGACCTTCTGGGGCGGCTCCTACGGCACCCTCCTCGGCCAGCTGTACGCCGAGCGTTACCCGTCGCGGGTCCGCGCCTTCGTGCTCGACAGCACGATGGACCACAGCCTGGACACGCGGGGTTTCATGGACACGGAGACCTGGGGCGCGCAGGACGCCTTCAACGAGTTCGTGGCCTGGTGCGACCGCGACAGCCGCTGCGTCCAGCACGGCAAGGACGTCAGGTCGATCTGGAAGGGACTGCTGGAGCGCGCCGACCGCGGCGAACTGCCCGTCCCGGGAGAGCCGGACACCAAGGTGACCGCGTACATGCTGATCGACAACGCCCTGGGCGCCTTCTACGATCCGGGCAACTGGCAGCCGCTCTCGCAGTTGCTCGCCGACCTGGAGGCCGGTGACACATCGCGCCCGGGCGCGTTCCCCTTGGCGATCGACCGGACGCAGGAGGTCAGCCCCAACCCGTTCCAGATCTTCTGCCTGGACTTCCGGCTGCCCGTACGCGACTACCGCGAGTTCAGCAAGCACGTGCGCCGCCTGGCGAAGATCGCGCCCGACATGCGTTACAGCCCGCTGGCGATCAGTCCGGTCGTCTCGTGCCTCGGCCAACCGGACCCGATCCCCAACCCGCAGCACCGCCTGAAGGTGCGGACGAACACGCCGCTGTTGGTCCTCAACTCCCTGCACGACCCGGCCACCACCTACCCGTGGGCCCTGAGCACGGCCCACCAACTGGGTCGGTCGGGCCGGCTGCTCACGTACGAGGGCTGGGGCCACATCGTCTACAGGCGTGGAGCCTGCGCCATGGAGGCCGTCGACGCCTACCTGATCTCGCAGACCCTCCCGGCGCCGGGGACCCGTTGCCCGGCGGTCCCACCCGCCGAGGCCCAGACGCTCAGGAAACCCGTCACCCCGCTACCCGGCACACCGGGCTGGATGCCTCCCGGCCTCTTCGAATGATCTTCGGGTGATCTCTTGATGAGGGGTGGCTCGTGCGCGTACGAGCCACCCCGCTATCGGCTGTCACGCAGAGCAGGGAGACCGCCCGCCGCGGCTGTCGCTATTGGTCGGCGACCTGGTGGTACGGAAGCTCATAGAGGTGCCCGCCTTCGATGAGAATCGAAACCTCCACCGGTCGTTGAAAGTGGCGTCGTCTTTGGTCTCGAACGGTCTCTTGGCTCTGGCTGAACGAGATCTCTGGCCTCAGTGAGCGATCTGTACGGTGTGACGTGACCGAGTATGTGGTGCCGGGCCCGTCGGCTCGTGGCGGCGATGGGAGCGTTGGTGTCGGGATGACGGGGCAGACAGCAAAGATCGAATCGCGGTGTGGCCGCTGCGAGGGCACCCAGGTCCGCCAGGTGAACCAGTTCATCGACCGCGGGCAGCTGTGGTGGGATGCCGAGGTCTACTGCGAGTCCTGCGGTGCCTACTTGTGCGAGCACGCCGGTCCAGGTAGGGCGCCTGAGGATGTCCGCAGTGCCCTGCTGGCGGAGCATGGCCCGAGCCGGCTGTGTGTGGTCGGGCCGCGGCCGAGCCTGGTCTCGGTCTTGAAGGTTCTGCGGGAGGTCTCGGAGGTGTCGCTTCCCCGGGCTCGTGAACTCGCCGACGAGCTCACTGACACCGGCTTGGTCGGGACGCTGGTGGAAATGGAGTTTCTGAAGATCCAGCTGCGAAGCCGTGGCGTCGCAGCCGAGGTGAGACCCGATGCCGGCCCGGCGGGTGAGCCGATTCCCTCGTAGCCACGCCCCTGGCCCCGACCGAGCCGATCTCCTCAGCCGCTTGCTGATCCCCTGCACGGCCAACAGCTCAATTCGCCCGTGCCCCTGTGGTGTCGACGAACCGCGTTCGCGCGATAGCGCGGCCGAAGGCCGCCCGGGAAGAGCAGCCCGAGCGATAGCGAGGACCGCTCGGGGCGGGGTCCAGCAGGCCCACCCGGTAACAGGGCAACGGGGTGGGTGGAGCTGCGTGGCCTACAGCGTGGGGAGGAAGCCGACCTTGTCGCGAACCTCGGCCATGGTCTGCTTGGCCACCGCCGCGGCGCGCTCGGCCCCAATCGCGAGCAGGCGGTCGAGCTCGGCCTCGTCCGACAGCAGCTTCTCCGTGCGCTCCCGGATGGGCGTGAACGTGTCGGCCACCGCCTCGGCCACGTCCTTCTTGAACGTGCCGTACCCCTGCCCCTCGTAGCGGGCCACGAGGTCGGGGATGGGGGTGCCGGTCAGGGCCGACTGGATGCGGAGCAGGTTGGAGATGCCCGGCTTGTTCTCCTCGTCGAACAGCACCTCCGAGCCCGTGTCCGTGACCGCCCGCATGACCTTCTTGCGCAGCGGGCCGGGCTGCTCCAGCACGTCGAGGATGCCGGCCGGGCTCGAGGAGGACTTCGACATCTTCGCCGTGGGGTCCTGGAGGTCGGTGATCTTCTCGACCTCCTTGAGGATGTACGGCTCGGGCAGCGTGAACGTGTCACCGAAGCGGTGGTTGAAGCGCTGGCCCAGGTCGCGGGTGAGCTCCAGGTGCTGCTTCTGGTCGGCGCCCACCGGGACCCGGTTGGCCTGGTAGAGCAGGATGTCGGCGGCCTGCAGGATCGGGTAGGTGAAGAGGCCGACGCTGGCCGCGCTCTCCCCGAACTTGGCCGACTTGTCCTTGAACTGGGTCATCCGGCCCGCCTCGCCCATGCCGGTGAGGCAGATCAGGATCCAGGCGAGCTCGGTGTGCTCGCGCACGTGCGACTGCACGAAGACGGTGGACCGCTCCGGGTCGAGGCCGGCGGCGAAGAGCTGGGCGGCGGCGATGCGAGTGCGGCGGCGCAGCGCGGCGGGCTCGGTCGGCACGGTGATCGCGTGGAGATCGACCACGCAGTAGAAGGCGTCGTGGGTCTCCTGCAGAGCGACCCACTGGCGGACGGCACCCAGGTAGTTGCCCAGGTGGAAGGAGTCCGCTGTGGGCTGGATGCCGGAGAGTACACGAGGTCTGGCCATAGAACGCAATTGTGTCAGGAATCTTGCTCGGGCGGCGACTCGACCGCTGGGCCGCGTTTCACTCTCACCCTCGCGATACGGCGCCCGTCCAGCCCTGTGACAGTCATCTCAAAACCCGCTATTTCCACCTTCTCCCCGACAACTGGCACATGCCCCAGCATCGCCATGACGAATCCGGCAAGCGTCTCGTAGGGGCCGTCGGGTAGCCGGATGCCGGTCTCGGTGGCGAAGTCATTGAGGTTCGTGAGGCCGTCGATCTCGATCTCGCCGGCGGGCAGGATCACGACGTCCTCCTCCTCGTCGTACTCGTCCCTGATGTCCCCGATCAGTTCCTCGACCAGGTCCTCCAAGGTCACGATGCCCGCCGTGCCGCCGTACTCGTCCACCACGATCGCCAAGTGCTGACCCTCGTCCCGCATCTCGTTCAAGGTGGTGAGCAGCCGCTTCGAGGCGGGCACGAACTTGGCCGCGCGGATCGGCACCACCGCGCCGATCGGCTCCGTCCGCCCGATGAGCTCGGGGTCCAGCAGGTCCCGTACGTGCACGAACCCGATGACCTCGTCGTACGTCTCCCGATAGACGGGGAAGCGCGAGTGCGGCAGCCCCGCCGCGAGGCGGGCCGCCTCGTCCAGCGGCGTGTCGGCGTCCATGAACTCGACCTCGGTACGCGGCAGCATCACCTCTCTGAGCTGCCGTTTCCCGGCCGCGAACACCTCGGCGATCAGGTGGCGCTCGTCGGCGGTGAGGTCGGTGTGCCCGACCACCATGTCACGCAGCTCTTCCGTGGTGACCTCTTCGCGGTCGGCCTCCGGATTGCCCCCGAGCAGCCGGACCACGAGGTCGGTGGACTTCGACAACATCCAGATGATCGGCCGTGACAGGGACGCGAGCCGGTCGAGGAACGGCGCCACGTACAGCGACAGCCCCTCGGCCCGCTGCAGCGCCAGGCGTTTGGGCGCCAGCTCGCCGAGCACGAGCGACATGTACGAGATCGCCAGCGTCACCAGCACGAGCCCGAGCACGGGGGCGACGGCCTGGGGCACCTGCCACCGCTCCAGGACGGGCACGAGCTGCGCGGCCAGCCGGTCGGCGCCGAACGCGGCCGACAGCATGGTGGCGACGGTGACGCCGATCTGGACGGCGGACAGGAAGCGGTTGGGGTCACGGGCGAGTTTGGCCACCCGCTCGCCTCGTCGGCCCCGGCGGGAGAGCTTGCGGACCTGGCTTTCCCGGAGGGAGACCATGGCGATTTCGGCGGCGGCGAAGAACCCCCCGATCAGGATGAACACCAGAACCAGGGCGATGTTGGCCGCGAGGGTGTCAAACATGGTGGTTGGCAGCGTACTCGGCGGCTTTCGCGCGTATGCTGGGCGGCAAGCCGTACAAAATCCAACATATTTGCACAGGAGTACACATGAGACTATTGGTCACCGGGGGTGCCGGATACGTCGGCAGTGTCGTGGCGGCGCAGCTCATCGAGGCAGGACACGAGGTGACCGTACTCGACGACCTGTCAACCGGGCATCAGGACGCGGTGCCAGAAGGTGCCCGATTTGTCCAAAAAAGCATCACCGAGGCACACGACGTGCTCGACGGCATGGACGCGGTGCTGCACTTCGCGGCCAAGTCGCTGGTGGGCGAGTCGGTGGAGAAGCCGGGGCTCTACTGGGCCCACAATCTCGGCGGCACGCTGGCCCTGCTCGACGCCATGCGGGACAAGGGGGTGAGCAGGATCGTGTTCTCCTCGACCGCGGCCACGTACGGGGAGCCCGAGCGCTCCCCCATCGAGGAGGACGACCCCACGCGCCCGACCAACCCCTACGGCGCCTCCAAGCTGGCCGTCGACACCACTCTGAGCGCGTTCGCGCAGATCCGCGGGCTGGGCGCGGTGAGCCTGCGCTACTTCAACGTGGCGGGCGCCTACGGCCGCTACCGCGAGCGGCACACGATCGAGACCCACCTCATCCCGAACGTCCTGAAGGTCGCGACCGGCGAGCGCGAGTCCGTGAGCGTCTTCGGCACCGACTATCCGACGTCCGACGGCACCTGCGTACGCGACTACATCCACGTGTCGGACCTGTCGCGGGCGCACCTGCTGGCGCTGGACGCCGTCACGCCGGGCGAGCACAAGATCTACAACCTGGGCAGCGGCACCGGCTTCACCGTGCAGGAGGTGATCTCGGTCTGCCGTGAGGTCACCGGGCACGAGATCCCGGCCGTGGTCGCGGACCGGCGCCCCGGCGATCCCGCCGTGCTGGTCGCCTCGTCCGCCAAGATCCAGCGCGAGCTCGGCTGGAAGGCCGAACGACCTGCGCTGCGCGACATCGTCTCCGACGCGTGGGACGCGCTTTCCGCAAATGCGTGATACGGCACCGCAAAATGTGCTGTGATACCGAAATGTGAGGAACTTTTCACCAAGGGTCACGAAGCTGCTCTTCGGTGTCCTCATCGTGGCGGGTAGCCTTCTGGCCGCCGCGGGCGTGATCTTCGCCACCCCGCCGGCCGTACCCGCCGTGCAGCCCGTACCCTGTCCGCCCTGAAGCCCCCCGCCTCGCGCGGGGGGCCGGGCCGGTCGTCAGATGAGCCCGAGCTCCTTGACCGCGTCGCGCTCCTCCTCCAGCTCGCGCACGCTGGCGTCGATCCGGTCGCGGGAGAACGCGTCGATCTCGAGACCCTGGATGATCTCGAACTTGCCGTTCGCCGCACGCACGGGGAACGACGAGATGAGCCCCTCGGGAACGCCGTAGGAGCCGTCGGAGACGACCGCCGCGGAGGTCCACTCGGTGCCGTTGACCCAGTCGTAGACGTGGTCGATCGCCGCGTTGGCGGCCGAGGCGGCCGAGGATGCGCCACGGGCCTCGATGATGGCCGCGCCGCGCTTGGCCACCGTCGGGATGAACGTCTCGCGCAGCCACTCGCCGTCGACCTGCTCGGCCGCGATCTTGCCGCCCACCTCGGCGTGGAACAGGTCGGGGTACTGCGTCGCGGAGTGGTTGCCCCAGATCGTCATCTTCTTGATCTCGGTGACCGGGACCTGGAGCTTGGCGGCCAGCTGCGACAGCGCGCGGTTGTGGTCGAGCCTGGTCATCGCGGTGAAGCGGTCGGCGGGCACGTCGGGCGCGTTGCGCTGGGCGATGAGCGCGTTGGTGTTGGCCGGGTTGCCCACGACCAGGACCTTGATGTCGTCGGCGGCGTGGTCGTTGATCGCCTTGCCCTGGGGGCCGAAGATGCCGCCGTTGGCGCCGAGCAGGTCGCCGCGCTCCATGCCGGCCTTGCGCGGCATGGCGCCGACCAGCAGCGCGACGTTGGCCCCGGCGAAGGCGACGTTGGGGTCGTCGGTGATCTCGATGCCGGACAGCAGCGGGAACGCGCAGTCGTCGAGCTCCATCGCGGTGCCCTCGGCCGCCTTCACCGCCGCCGGGATCTCCAGCAGGCTGAGCTTGACCGGGACGTCGGCGCCGAGCAGCTGCCCCGACGCGATGCGGAACAGCAGTGCGTAGCCGATCTGACCGGCTGCTCCGGTAACGGTCACCTTGACGGGCCCGTTGGCTGACGACGCCATGGCCTTCCCCTCACTAGCAGGATATTGGTTGACTTTGGGATGCTACCTGCTCGTCATCCGCAGGTTTCCATCGCGGGCACCTTCAGCTCCGGATCAAAGTCGACCTTGGCGAAGTGCTTGCTCAAAAGCTGCTTCATGAAGCCCGTGTGATAGAGGTCCGCGATGACCGCCTTCACCGCCTTGCAGGTCTTCACGTCGCCGTTCCTGATGCCCACGGCGTACCGCTCGTTGTTGAGCTTGGCGCCGAGGACCTTGTAGCGCATGTTCTCGCGGGCGGCGAACCCGGCCAGGATCAGGTCGTCGCCCGGGACCGCGTCCACCTTGCCGTCCCTGAGCAGCTGCATGCAGACGGCGTAGTCGCCGGCCGAGACCGGCTCGACCTTCACCTTCGACTGCACCTCGCCGACGGACGGGCTGTCGGGGGCGCAGAGCCTCTTGCCCTCCAGGTCGTCCACGGAGTCGATGCCGCTGCCCGCGTGCACGAGGACGTCCTGGTGCGCTACGTAATAGGGCCCCGCGAACTGGGTCTCGGACTTGTCGACGGAGTAGGTGGCCACGACCAGGTCGACGCTGCCGTCGGCCAGCGCGTCGGCCCGGTCGCCCCTGCTGACCTTGACGAGCGCGGTGTCCTTCGCCCCTAACTCGGCGGCGACGCGCTTGGCGAACTCGATGTCGAAGCCCTGGAAGTCGTCGCCGTTCTGCAGCGCGATGCCGGGCAGGTCGCCCTTTACGCCGATCACGATCTTCCCGGTCTGCGCCACTTTGTCGACCACAGTGGCGAACGCGGTGGAGGGAGCCTTCTGCTCGGCCGTCCCTGTGGGCTGGGGCCCCTCACTGAACGTGATCGACCAGCCGCCGTTCATCGCGAGCGCGATGGCAGCGGAGGCGAGCAGGACGACGGCGGTGCCCACCGCGATCCACACCCTCGCGCGGCGCGACCGCCCGGGCGGGGAGGGCTCGGTCAGCGGGTACGGCACCCCGCCGCCCTCGGGCTGCACCGTCGCGGGAGAAACCGTCGCGGGAGGCATCGTCGCGGGCGATGCCGTAGCGGGCGGTGACGTAGCGGGCGGTGACGACGCGGAGGGTGCCGTCGTGGACTGCGGCCGGGGCAGGTCCGTGATCGAGCCCGCCGAAACCCTGCTGAACGGTGTCGTGTCGTCGCTGGCCACCTGCACGCCCCGGGTGAGCACCGCCGTGGACGCCCCCACCGTGGACGGCTGCCCGAGCAGCCGCAGCAGGATCTGGTCGGCGGACGGCCGGTCGGCCGGGGACTTGGACAGCGCGGAGCGCACCACGCCACGCAGCGGCTCCGGCATCATGCCGACGTCGACCTCGTGGTTGAGGATCCGGTTGAGCACCACGGCGATGGACTTGCCCTCGAACGCGGGCTTCCCCGTGGCCGCGAACGCGATGGTGGCGCCCCAAGAGAACACGTCCGTATAGGGCCCGACGTCATCGCCCGCGATCTGCTCGGGCGCCATGTAGGCGGGCGTGCCGATGGCCCGGCTGGTGATCGTGCCGGTGGAGTCGATGATCCGGGCGATGCCGAAGTCCACCACGCGCGGCCCGTCGGCGGCGATCAGCACGTTGTCGGGTTTGAAGTCCCGGTGGACGATCGAGGCGTGGTGGATCGCGGTGAGCGCGGTCGCCGTGCCGATGGCCAGCCGGTCGAGCACCGTGCCGGTGAGCGGCCCGTCGGTCTCGATGATGTCCCTGAGCGCCCGGCCGTCGATGTACTCGCTGGCGATGTACGGCGTGTTGCCGTCGAGATCGGCCTCCATCACCCTGGCCGTGCAGAACGACGCCACCCGCTGCGCCGCCTTCAACTCCCTGGCGAACCTCGACCTGGCGATCGTGTCACCGGTGAACTTGACGTGCAGCAGCTTGATCGCCGCCTGCTCCCCGCTGTCGCTGACGCCCAGGTAAACGATGCCCTGACCGCCTTCCCCGATCCGTCCGGACAGCCGGAAGGACCCCAGCTGTGTGGGATCGCCGGCGACCAACGGCGAGATTTGCGGCATTCGTCATCCCCACGTGTGCTAACCCCAACGACGCAAACTTTACGACGTTCAGCAACTCCTCAGGGATCCGTTAACCGTTCGTGACGTCACGGTTTTACCCGGAGTGGAGTTGCGCGCGAGGGCCGTCGCGGGGAGGCTCGGGATCATGGACCGCCCCTACGACATCGTACTTTTCGGAGCGAGCGGCTTCACCGGCGCGCTCACGGCCGCCTACCTCGCGCAGGCCGCCGGACCCGGCACGCGGTGGGCGCTGGCCGGGCGCGACCGCGCCAAGCTGGAGCGGCTGGGGCTCGACGTACCGATCTTGCTCGCCGACGCCACGGACCCCGCCTCGGTGGCCGCGCTCGCCCGCCAGACGCGCGTCCTGGCCACGACGGTCGGCCCTTACGTGGCGTACGGCGAGCCGCTGGTGGCCGCGTGCGCCGAGGCCGGCACCCATTACCTGGACCTGACGGGCGAGCCCGAGTTCGTGGACCTGGTCTACGTGCGCCACCACGACCGGGCGGCCAGGAACGGCGCCAAGCTCGTGCACGCCTGCGGCTTCGACTCCATCCCGTACGACCTGGGCGTGCTCCACACCGTCAGCCACCTCCCCGAGGGCGTTCCGCTGAGGGTGAGCGGCTTCCTGCGGGCGAGGATGACCCCGTCGGGCGGCACCCTGGCCACGATGATGTCCATACTCGGCCGCGCCCGCCAGACGGTCCAGCAGGGCACGCAGCGCCGCTCCGCCGAGCCCCGGCCCGCCGGCCGCAACGTGAGCTCGCTGCCCGGCGGCGTCCGCTACGTGGGCGGCTGGGCGCTCCCGATGCCGAGCCTCGACCCGTTCGTCGTCGGCTACTCGGCCCGCCTCCTCGACCGCTACGGCCCCGACTTCACCTACCGCCAGCACTACGCCGTCCGAACCCTCCCCGAGGCCCTGGCCACCGTGACGGCCGCCGGCGCCTTCGCCGCACTCGCCCAGATCCCGCCCGTACGCGGCTGGATCCAGGACCGGCTGAAGCCCGGCGAGGGCCCGTCCGCCGAGCGCCGAGCCCGGAACTGGTTCAAGGTCACGTTCCTGGGCGAGGGCGGGGGTGAGCGCGTGGTCACGGAGGTCTCGGGCGGGGACCCCGGCTACGGCGCGACGGCCAGGATGTTCGCGGAGTCGGCCCTCTGCCTCGCCTTCGACGACCTCCCGGACCGCGCCGGCCAGCTCACGACGGCCTCGGCCATGGGCCGGCCACTCATCGACCGCCTGCGCGCTGCGGACATCTCGTTCGTCAGGAAGCGTTGACGCGGCAGGCGGACTCGATCGAGGAGGTGTGCCAGGGCTCCTCGGCCTGCGCCTCGGCGGTGGTGCGGCCCCACCACCGCTCCGCCTCCACCACGAGGGGGACGTCCTCGGTCAGGGCGGCCCGGCAGTCGGTGACATCGAGGACGAGCCTCAGCGTCATCTGCCTGCCGGGCGGGAGCGAGCGGGGAAAGGCGCCGCCACCGTCGAGCTCATCCTGGTACGTCGTGGTGGTGTCGCCACTGCCCGTACTGTGCGACAGGCGGGGGACGAACGCCCCGCTCATCCAGGCGCCCCCGGCGAGGAGCACTGCGATTCCGGCCAGGTGCCAGCGTCCGTAAGAGATCCGGCGCACCATGCCCGCCCGCGGACCCAGGCGCCCCCAGACTTCATCGGAAATCACTCGAGCCCCCTTTTTGGCGATTCCGCATTCTGCTACTTTCCCCGGCGTGGCGAATGACGAATGTTGTTGCTGACCGGTTTTCTGGTCTTCCTGTTACTGGTGATACCGACGGCCGCCGCGGCCGCCAACTCGCCTCTGCACCGCGTGGACGCGGACCGATTCGGACACCGCCAAATGGTGGACATCACCGCGTTCAACGGTCCTCACGTCCTGCGATATCTACAGGTCACGCGGCGATACCGGTGGATGGGAATCAGCGCCGGACTGACCACGGGAGTTTTCAGCGCAACCTCCGGCTCGATGTTTCTGGCTCCTTACTTCGTGCTGATCGGCTGGCTCCTGGGAGTCATGGCCGGTGAAATCGCATTCGGCCGCCCGAGAGGCCCAATTCGGCGCGCGCCGGGAATACGGCTCGTCCCGCCGAAGCTCGCCGCGACCTGGCTGATCTGCGCCGCCTTCTCCTGCGGAGTCGCCTTGAGCACGGTCGAGCGGTCCCTTTCCGCGGAGACCACCGTCGACCACCGGCTCGGCGCCGCGGCCGTGTTCGGCGTGGTGGCCGTCGTCCAGTTCATGGCCGGCGGTCTGCACCGGCGGGCGCTGCTCTCGGGGACGGCGGACCTCGTGGGCGGGGAACTGGCCACGCGGTCCCATTCCGCCCGCTGGCTGCTCGGGGTGGGCGCGTCCGCGGCCCTCTGGACGTCGGTGATCGCCCTGCCCATCCGGTGGTTCCACGGCATGGGCGTGCCGGCCCTCATCGGCCTGCCGATCCTGGCGCTGGCCCTGGCCTCGAACGCCTGGCCGCCAGGCACCTCCGGCACCTCCGGCACCTTCGGCAAAAGGACGATCTGGTTCTGGGCCGCCGCGGGTGTGGCACTGGCCGGGGTGAGCCTGCCCGCGAACCTCGACGGCGCGGTGTTCGGGAGGATCCAGTGAGCCGGTGGTGGTACGCCCTCGCCGCGGCGGCACTGGCCCTGGCCACCGCGTGGTCATCGCCCCGACCGGCGAGAAACCGCCGGTCCAGTTCGCCCGCCCCGAGCCGGCCCCGGCTGTCGCCGCGCCGGAGAAACTCGGCAGGTACGCCTCCCCCATCCGGTACGCGTACAGCCCGGCCTGCGAGAACGGCTCGGCTCCTTGCAGCCACTGGGTCCTCGTCGCGTGGGGCGGCGAGCGCGGCCGGCTGCCCGGCACCGACGCCGCGGACTCGCTCTCTCTCAGCCCGGACGGCACACGTGCGGCCTACCTGCGGACGAGTAACGATGCGTACGTCGTGGCCGACCTGCGCACGGGAGCGGTCAAGGCGCTCCCCGTGCGGTTGAAGGGCGGCACGGTCGGCGAGATGTTCGGCGCCCAGGTCCCGCTGTTCTCCCTCGACGGCCGCCACCTGCTCATCCAGCGCGACCACCTCGACAAGGACACCGAGACCGTGGAGGATAACCCGATGATCGTGGACCTCGGCACCGGCGCCGTCCGTGACCTGCCCGCCGTCGGGCAGGTCGTCGGCTGGACGTCCGCGGGGCTCATGACCATGACGAGCCGGCGTACGAACAGCCTGCCCGGACACACCACGTCGGCCTCGTTCACCGTCTGTTCGCCCAAGGGCAAGGTGGCCGGGCGGCTCACGTTGCCCGGCAACCTGGCGGAGAGCGCCATGCTGTCCCCGTCCCGACACACGATGGCCACGCTCGCCCGCGAGGTCACGCCGGACGGCGTCGTCGGGCACGGCATCGTGCTCACCGACACGTCGACCGGCAGGCCGGCGCGGACCGTCGCGCCGCGGCTACCGGCGGGCCGGCAGGCCACGAGGATCCTGCGATGGGACGGCGAGGACGCCGTCGTCGTGCGGACCTCCGGTCCCCGCACCGAGACGGCGTACCACGTCGTGGACCTCGCCACCGGGGCGGCGCCGCAGCTCGACATACGCATGAGTGACGTGGCCGACCAGCTCCTGCGGCCCGCCGAACCGGGAGTGGCCCTCGGGAAGGTCCGTCAGTAGGGCAGACCCCACTTGACGAAGGACTTGCGCAGGTACGGGTTCTTGAACTTCGGGTACGCCACGGTCCGCACGTCCCCGTCCGAGGTGTAGCGCATGTCCGGGTTGTTCTTGAGCCAGTCCAGCCACGCCTCCGAGCAGAACTGCTTGCAGTCGCCCTTCTTCTCCATGACCTTGATCCGCGGGATCCCCTGAGGCTCGAACGCCTTGCTGAACGGCGCCGGCGCGGGCGTGTAACCGGCCAGGAACGCGCCCTGGTGCTTGTAGGCCTTGCCGTGCATGGACCACTCCTTGTTGCTCGGCTGGTTGCCGTACGGCAGGGCGATCGTGGTGGGGTGGACGCCGGACAGGGAGTCGATCTGCTGGGCGATCGTGCTGATCTGCTCGTCGACCTCCTTGTGCGAACGTCCGCGCAGGTTGATGTGGTCGCGGGTGTGGTTGCCGATCTCGAAGCCGTTCTCCTTGAGCCAGCCCAGCATCTGGGCCTGCTCCTCGCGAACGGTCTTGCCGAACATGTCGCGGGTCACGTAGAAGGTGGCCTTCGCCGGGAAGCCCGGGTGCTTGGCCGCCACGTCCTTGAGTATGGCGACGGCGGTGTTCGGGGCGGGGACGCCTACCTCGTTGAGCGTGAGCTGCGACGGTGACGAGTCATCAAATGTCAGCACCACTGGGTGCTTGCCCGCCGGAATGTCGATCTTGCCGGCCACCATCTCGGCGGCCGTGATCGGCACGTACCCCTCCCTGGCCAGCCGCTCCAGATCCGCGCGGAACTGCTGCGGCGACCTGTCGTCCGTCGTGGCCGGCTTGTCGATCACCCGGTGGAACATCAGCACCGGGATCTGCCCCAGCTCGTTCGCCTTGACCTGGGCGGCGATCTTGGTCCTGGCGGCCTGGCTCGCCTTGAGTTTGGCGGCGGCGTCGGCCTTGGTGTCGGCCAGCTTGACGGTGCTGGGCTGCGAGTCGCAGCCGGTCAGGAGGACGGCGGCGGCCAACAGCCCCACTCCACTGAAAATACGCAGTCGCATCCGAACCCCCCGAGACGCGTACGACTGTTACGAGGTGGCTCTTACCCAGCTGATCAACTGCGCCACGCCGCGTCACCGTCAAGAGATGGTCTGGGACGCGGGAAAGCGAAAGGGCCGCCCGCGGGCGGCCCTTTAAGCTGAAACGATCAAACTGCCATCTTCTTCTTGAGGTTCTCGTCAAGTGCGGCCAGGAAGTCCTGGGTGGTGAGCCACTTGGCGTCGCCGCCGACCAGGAGCGCCAGGTCCTTGGTCATCTGGCCACCCTCGACGGTCTCGACGCAGACCTCCTCCAGCCTGTTGGCGAAGTCGGTCACGGCGGGGGTGTTGTCGAGCTTGCCCCGGTGGGCCAGACCGCGCGTCCACGCGAAGATCGAGGCGATGGGGTTGGTGGAGGTGGGGTTGCCCTTCTGGTGCTCGCGGTAGTGGCGAGTCACGGTGCCGTGCGCGGCCTCGGCCTCGACGGTCCTGCCGTCGGGGGTCATCAGGACCGAGGTCATCAGGCCGAGCGAGCCGAAGCCCTGGGCCACCGTGTCGGACTGCACGTCGCCGTCGTAGTTCTTCGCGGCCCAGACGTAGCCGCCCTCCCACTTCAGCGCCGCGGCGACCATGTCGTCGATGAGGCGGTGCTCGTACGTGAGACCGGCCTTCTCGAAGTCGGCCTTGAACTCGGTCTCGTAGACCTCGGCGAAGATGTCCTTGAAGCGACCGTCGTACGCCTTGAGGATCGTGTTCTTCGTCGACAGGTAGACCGGGTAGTTGCGGGCCAGGCCGTAGCGCATCGACGCGCGGGCGAAGTCGCGGATCGACTCGTCCAGGTTGTACATCGCGAGCGCGACGCCGCTGCTGGGGAAGTCGTACACGTCGAGCTCGATCGGCTCGGAGCCGTCCTTCGGCGTGTACGTCAGGGTCAGCGTGCCCTCGCCGGGGATCTTCAGGTCGGTGGCGCGGTACTGGTCACCGAACGCGTGACGGCCGACGACGATCGGCTTGGTCCAGCCGGGGACGAGACGCGGCACGTTCGACATGATGATCGGCTCGCGGAAGATCACGCCGCCGAGGATGTTGCGGATGGTCCCGTTGGGGGACTTCCACATCTTCTTGAGACCGAATTCCTCGACCCGCGCCTCGTCCGGGGTGATGGTGGCGCATTTCACACCGACGCCGTACTTTTTGATGGCGTTCGCGGCGTCGATGGTGACCTGGTCGTCCGTCTCGTCCCGGTACTGGATGCCAAGGTCGTAGTACTTCAGGTCGACGTCGAGGTAGGGAAGGATCAGCTGGTCCTTGATGAACTGCCAGATGATCCGGGTCATCTCGTCGCCGTCAAGCTCGACGACCGGACCCTCCACCTTGATCTTGGGCATGCGAATGGTTCCCCTTCAATGTTTTGATGCGTTGAGGCTATCGGACCGTCCGGTCATCAGGCGAAAAGGGACAGTATCAACGCTTTGAGCTCGTTGTTGTAGAGCAGGAGCGAGGTCAGGACCAGCACGAACCCGAACCCGGCCAGCGTGATGACGTCGACCTTCTTGCTGCGGATGGACAGCTGCCCACCGTAACCGGCGAAGCGGAGGGCGGCGGCGATCATGATGACGGCGCCCAGCGTGAACCCGCCCCAGCGCGGGTTCACGAAAAAGATCACGAGCACGCCGATGACCGCACCCGCCAGAATCAGCGGGTACGGCCCCCAGCTCTCACGCTCAGTCCCGGTGCTCAACGTTCTTCTAGTGGCTTCCACTTCTGATCGGTCTCACCGATGTACTCACTGTCAGGCCGGATCAGCCTATTGTCTGCGTGCTGCTCTATGACATGGGCAGTCCAGCCAGACATACGGCTGATCGAGAAGACCGGCGTGAAAAGGTCCGTCGGGATCCCGAGATAGTGGTAGACCGAAGCCGCGTAGAAGTCGACGTTGGGGTAGAGGCCCTTCGTCTCGAAGACGACCTCCTCCATCTCCTTGGACATCCGGTAGTAGGTGTCGTCGCCGCCGGCCTCGGCCAGTTCGGCGGACATCTTGCGCAGATGGGTCGCGCGCGGGTCCTCCGTCTTGTAGACGCGGTGCCCGAACCCCATGATCTTCTCGTGGGCCGCCAGCTTGTCACGTACGACCTGGGCCACCTGGCCCGGCGGGATCGACTCCAGCAGCTTCATGACCTGCTCGTTCGCGCCGCCGTGCAGCGGGCCCTTGAGGGTGCCGATGGCGGCGACGATCGCGGAGTGCATGTCCGAGAGGGTCGCGGCGCAAACGCGGGCGGCGAACGTGGAGGCGTTCATGGTGTGGTCGGCGTGCAGCACCAGGCACTCGTCGAAGATCTCGACCGCACGGGGGTCGGGGACGCGGCCGGTGACCTCGTGCAGGAAGTTCGCGGCGATGCTGAGCGACGGGTCGGGCTCGGGAACGCTCCCGCCGGTGCGGGCGGCGTGGTAGCGGGCGACCAGCAGCGGCTGCTGCGCGGTCAGCCGGGCCGCCTTGCGCAGGTTGGCGTCGGGGGCGATGGAGTCCTTGTCCGCGTCGTCCGCGCCGGACAGCGACACCAGGCTGCGCAGCGCCTCCATCGGTTTCTGTTTCTCGGCGATCTCGGCGATGTTCGCGGAAGCCAGGGCGCCCAGCTCCCGGCCCTGCGCCAGCTCGTCGACGTACGCGTCGAGCTCGGACCGGTTGGGCAGCTTGCCACGCTGGAGCAGGTGTGCGGTCTCCTCGAACGTCGCGCGGCCGGCCAGGTCGTGGATGTCGTATCCACGGTAGAAGAGCCGGCCGGCCTTTCCGTCAATGTCGCTCAGCGCTGTGGACGCGGCAACGACATCGGCCAGGCCTTTCGTGGGCTTGTCCGCCATGAGTGTTTCCTCCGCTTATCTTCGTCCGAAGTCTACCCGTGAGCAGGCAAAACCGGCCTCAAAGGTCCAGACCAATTTCACGCCGGATTCTCCTTTCGGCAAAGGCGATTCCGCATCCCCTCGTTTGGGTAAGCCGGAGCTGTAGTAATAGTTACGGCGGGCTACCTGGGGAGGAACTGCCGTGGAGGGGCCGTTCATACGCATCGAGGACACTGGCGAGGTGGTCCCGTTGCGCCCCGAGATCACGACGGTCGGGAGGGGACGCGGAGTCGACATCCGGCTCACCGATCCCAGCGTGTCTCGACTCCATGCCGAGTTCGTCAGACGAGGACCCTACCTGTACGTCGTCGACCTGGGGCTGTCCAGGAACGGCACGCGGGTGAACGGCAGGCCGATCGCCCGGAGGGTTCTTGACGACGGCGACGTCGTCTCCTTCGGCGCGGCGCGGGGTCGCATCGGTGGAGTCCCCCGTGAGGACTTCACCCCCGAGGTCGAGCTGCGCAGGGCGGCGGCGCCCGAGCTGACCAGGCGCGAGGTCGACGTGCTGACCTCGCTCTGCAGGCCGGCGCTGTCGGACGAGGCGTTCGTCGCCCCGGCGACCGCGCGCGAGATCGCCGACGACCTGGTCGTGACCGAGGCCGCGGTCAAGCAGCATCTGCTGCGGCTCTACCAGAAGTTCAGGATCCCCGAGGGCACCAACCGGCGCACGCGCCTGGCCAATGAGGTCGTCGCGCTCGGTCTGGTCCGTCCGACCCCCGTGGTGCCACCGCAGCGGTCGACGGGCGCCCCGGCCGAGCAGCCGTCGGCGGCTGGGCGAAGGGCTTCTTGACGACGGTATTCAGGGCCTGATCACGACCGGGGCTTCGGCAAGGGGTTCCGGCAGCGTCGGAACCTGAGCGTCAGCGTGCCCGCGACCCACGGGAAACGGGCACGTCGCCGGCCAGGAAGCCGGCCGGCGACACGTGCCGACGAAGCATGCTCTCAGATCACCCTGAAGCCGTTGCTCGGCTTGCTGGTCCGGTTGGCCCGGTCCACCGCGACCACGTAGTAGTGGTCGCCGCGCTTGCCGTCGGGGTCCGTCCAGCGGACCTGCCGGTCACCGGGCACGACCGCGACCAGGTTGCGGGCGTCGGCGAAATCCCGCGAGGACGCGTGCCCGCCGAAGCGGAAGATCGCGAACTGGAAGGGCTCGTCCCTGCCGGTGGCCACCGCACGCACCTCGACCCCGCCGGGCTTGCGCAGCGCGTACGCCAGGACCGGCCGGCGCGGCGGCTCGCCGTTCGCCAGCCGGGGCAGCACGGGAGCCAGCGCGGGCCGCTGGTAGTGGTCGTTGACGGCGGTCGTGATCGAGCCGATCCGGTCGACCTTGACGTCGTTGGCGTTGTACCAGATGTCGCCGCCGATCTCGGGGTGGTCCCGGTTGAGCGTCAGGTGGGCGGACAGCTCGCCGGGGGCCTGCCACTGGGCCGCCTGGGCCGGGTCGCCCGCCTTGTAGGCGGCCTGGCCGATCCACAGCAGCGTGTTGGTGCCGCCAGCCACGTCGGACCACCAGGGCACGAGCTTGGAGTAGTCGGCCGGCGGCTGCCCCATGTACCAGTAGAGCTGGGGCGCGATGTAGTCGAGCCAGCCCTTCTTGACCCAGCCGCGGGTGTCGGCGTGCAGGTTGTCGTACGACTGGCCGCCGTTGGTGTCCGAGCCGAGCGGGTCGGAGGCCTTGTTGCGCCAGATGCCGGACGGGCTGATGCCCCACGCGATCTCCGGCTTGGCCGCCAGGACGCGCTGCTGCATCTCCTGGACCATCAGGTCGACGTTGTTGCGCCGCCAGGTGGCCAGGTCGGGGAAGCCGGCGCCGTACTTGGCGAACGTGGCGCTGTCGTCGAAAGCCGTGGTGTTGGTGGGGTAGAAGTAGTCGTCGAAGTGCAGGCCGTCGATGTCGTAGCGGGTGACCGCGTCCATCATCGCGTCCTGGCAGAACTTCCGTACCTCCGGCATGCCCGGGTTGTAGTACAGCTTGCCGCCGAACGGCAGGATCCAGTCGGGGTGCTTGCGCCCGGGGTGGTCGGGGTGCAGCTTGGCGGGGTCGGGCTGCATCGAGACGCGGTACGGGTTGAACCAGGCGTGGAAAGCCAGGCCGCGCTTGTGCGTCTCCTCCACGGCGAAGCCGAGCGGATCATAGCCGGGGTCCTGACCTTGGGTTCCGGTCAGATACTGTGACCAGGGCTCGAACGGTGACGGCCAGAACGCATCCGCGGTCGGCCTGATCTGCACGAACACCGAGTTGAGCTTGCGCTGCACGGCCACGTCCAGCCAGGCGACGAACTCGGCCTTCTGCTCGCCGGCGGTCAGTCCCGGCTTCGACGGCCAGTTGATGTTGACCACCGAGGCAATCCACATACCGCGCATCTGACGCAACGGCGGCACGTAGTCCTGCGCTAAGGCGGGCATCGGAACGGCGGAAGCGGCGGCGGCGAGGGCGAGGCCCTTCAAGAGAGTCCGTCTGCTCGGCATGGGGGGTGGCCTCTCGGAAAGTGGTTGTATCGAAGGCGACGATGACAGAAAATTACCTTCAGATCAACAACCGTGAAGGAAAGTGCCGATGAGCGGTGACCTGTCCAGACTGGCGATGACAGTGTTGCACCCAGGGTACGAGGGGACCACGGTTCCCGACTGGCTGCGACGCGCGCTGGGCGAGGGTCTGGGCGGGATCGTCCTGTTCGCCCGCAACGTCATAGATGCTCAGCTCGTACGGCATTTGCGCGCTGAGAACCCGGACACCGTCGTCGCGATCGACGAGGAGGGCGGCGCGGTCACCCGGCTCGAGGTCCTGGCCGGCAGCTCCTTCCCCGGCAACCGGGCCCTCGGCGTGGTGGACGACGTGACGCTCACCGAGCGCGTGGGCCGCCAGATCGGCCGGATGCTCGGCGAGCTGGACATCACGCTCAACTACGCGCCCGACGCCGACGTGAACTCCAACCCGGCCAACCCTGTGATCGGCATCCGCTCCTTCGGCCCCACGCCCGACCTGGTCTCCCGGCACACGGTCGCGTACGTGAACGGCGTCCAGGGCGCGGGCGTGGCCACGTGCGCCAAGCACTTCCCCGGCCACGGCGACACTGTCACCGACTCCCATCTGGCGCTGCCCACCGTGCACGCCTCGCGCGAGGTGCTCTTCGAGCGCGACCTACCGCCGTTCCGGGCCGCGATCGCCGCCGGGGTGCGCTCGATCATGTCGGGCCACCTGCTCGTCCCCGCTCTCGATCCGTCGATGCCGGCGACGCTGAGCCGTACCGCCATGACCGAGCTCCTGAGGGGCGAGCTCGGCTTCGACGGGATGCTCGTCACCGACGCGATCGAGATGCAGGCGGTGGCCGCCATGTTCACCCCGGGCGAGATCGCGGTGCGGGCCCTGAGCGCGGGCGCGGACGCCATCTGCGTGGGGCTGGCCACCGAGGAGAGCCTGCACGCGATGCGCGACACGATCGTGGCCGCCGTACGCGCAGGAGAACTGCCCGAGGAGCGGCTCGCGGAGGCGGCCGCGCGGGTGCTCGCGCTCTCCCGGTGGTACGCGGCGCAGGCGGCGCTGCGCGACAAGGCCCGGGGCGACGTGGACGAGGGCGTGGGCCTGGAGGCGGCCAGGGCGGCGCTGACCACGTCCGGCACCGCCGGGCTCGACCGCGCCCCGCTGGTGGTCGAGGTCAACACCCGCTTCAGCAAGGCCGTGGACCCCTCGACGCCGACCGGCATCACGGCGGCCCTCACCGCCCTGCTGCCGAACACGGCCCGGCTGCAGCTCGAACCCATGGGCGACCTGCCGGACCTGACCTCCGACGAGCGACCGGTCGTGCTGGTGGTGCACGACGCCGCCCGGTACGACTGGGTGCGTTCGACGGTGGCCAAGGCGCTGGCGGTGCGGCCCGACGTGATCGTGGTGGACACCGGCGTGCCGGCGCCGCCCGGCGGGGCCGTCCACGTGGCCACCCACGGCATCTCCCGCGTGTCCGCGCAGGCGGCGGCAGAATGGCTGACCCAGTGACCGCCGAACCCGCGAACCCGGTCGCCGCCGTACGCGCCGTGCTGCCCTCGCTCACCCCGGCGGCGCAGTCCATCGCCCGCATCATCCTGGACGACCCCGGGCTGGTGGTGCGCAGCACGATCACCGAGTTCAGCGCGGTCTCCGGGACCAGCGAGGCCACCATCGTGCGCACGGCCCGGGCCCTCGGGTTCGCGGGATACTCGCAGATGCGCTTCGCCCTGGCGGCGGCCGTGGCCAAGGAGCCGGAGCGGCTGGTGCCCGGCGACCTCGGGCCCGACGACCCGCTGACGGACGTGATCGCCAAGGTCGCCCGGGCCGAGTCGGAGGCGCTGGCCGACACCGCCGCGCAGCTCGACCCCGACCAGCTCGGCGACGTGGTGAAGGCCATCTCGGTGGCGCGTCGGGTGGACGTGTACGGTGTGGCGGCCTCGGGGCTGGTGGCGGCGGACATGTCGCAGAAGCTGCTGCGGATCGGGGTGTCCAGCCATCCGTTCAGCGACGCGCACCTGGCCCTGACCAGCGCGGCGCTGCTGAAGGAAGGCGACGTGGTCGTGGCGATCAGCTGCAGCGGCGAGACGCCCGACGTGCTGGTGCCCGCCCGCACCGCGGCCGACTCCGGGGCGCTGGTCGTGGGCATCACCAACAATCCGAGGTCGTCGCTGGCGGAGCTGGCCGATCACACGCTGGTGTCGGCGGGGCGGGAGACGGCGTTCCGGCCCGGGGCGCTGGCCAGCCGGATCAGCCAGTTGTTGATCGTGGACTGCATCTTCGTGGGGCTGGCGCAGCGGACGTACGACATGGCCGACGCGGCCATCCGCGCCACCCGGGACGCCACGGACCGCTACCGCAACCGCTGACCCACCGGCCCCGAAGCGATCACCGTCGTTGGTGACCGTCCCTTGGGAGGGAAAGGGGTGCGCCGATGCGACTGCCGCCGTTGGTGGCCGTCCCTTGGGAGAGGGACGGGTGAGTCGCCGTTCGCGGGGGTGGTCAGGCGCGGGCGACCGATAGGGCGGCGAGGTCGGCTTCGATCTTGGCGGCCGTGGCCAGCAGGGGCGGCAGGAGGTCGCGGCGGGCCGCCTGCAGGGTCGTACGGCTGGCGTGGGTCGAGACGTTCACGGCGGCCACCGTCCGCCCCGAGCGGTCGCGGATCGGCGCGGCGATCGAACGCAGCCCCTCCTCCAGCTCCTGGTCAACCATCGCCCAGCCCCGCCCGCGCACCTCGGCCAGCTCGGCCCGCAAGGCGGCGGGCAGCACGATCGTGTGCGAGGTGAGGCGGCGCAACGAGGCCCGCTCCAGGTACGCGTCCAGCTCGGCCGGCGGGAGGGCGGCCAGCAGGACCCGCCCCATCGACGTGCAGTACGCGGGGAACCGGGTCCCGATGCTGATCGTCACCCGCATGATGCGGGCCGTCGCCACCCGGGCCACATAGACGACGTCCTCCCCGTCCAGCACCGCCACCGAGGCCGACTCGTGCACCTCGGCCGCCAGGCGTTCCAGGTGCGGGTCGGCGACCTCGGGCAGCGACAGGCTCGACAGGTACGCGTACCCCAGCTCCAGCACCCGAGGCGTCAGCGAGAACAGCCGCCCGTCGCTGCGCACGTACCCCAGGTCCTCGAGCGTGAGCAGGAATCGCCTGGCCGCGGCCCTGCTGAGGCCGGTCGCGCGGGCCACCTGGCTGAGCGTCAGCTCAGGCTCGGTGGCGCTGAACGCCCGGATCACCGCGAGTCCCCGGGCCAGCGACTGCACATGATCAACCATCGTGATCCCCTTGACATGGGCTGGCAAGAGCGTAAGTTCCGCGATACCGGGTTGTTCGGTCAGAGAATACATGTGCGCATCGCGAACAAATAGGAGCAGCCGTGCGTCGCGCTCTCATCGTCCTCGCCGCCTTGTTCACGGCCGCCTGCGGCGGCACCCAGCCCTCCACCTCCCCCGGCCAGGCCAAGCAGGCAGACAAGGTCAACGCCGGAGTGATCGCGATCGTCGACACCGCTCCGATCCACCTGGGCAAGGCCAAGGGCTTCTTCACCGAGCAGAACATCGACCTCACGATCACCCCGGTCCAGGGCGGCGCCGCCGCCGTGTCGGGGGCGGTGAGCGGGCAGTTCCAGTTCGCGTTCGCGAACACGACCTCGCTGCTGACCGCCAAGCAGCAGGGCCTCGACGTCAAGGTGGTCGCCAACGGCGTCTCCTCCACCGGTCAGCAGGGCAAGGACTTCAGCGCGGTGCTGGTCAAGCAGGACAGTCCGATCAGGACGGCCAAGGACCTGGCGGGCAAGAAGATCTCCGTCAACCAGCTCAAGAACATCGGCGACACGACCGTACGCGCATCCGTGCGCAACGCGGGAGGAGATCCCACCGGCATCGAGTTCGTGGAGCTGCCCTTCCCGGACGCGCCCGCCGCGCTGCAGAGCGGCCGGGTGGACGCGGTCTGGGTGGTCGAGCCGTTCGTCAGCCAGGCGATCAGCCAGGGAGCGCGCCCCGTGGCCTGGAACTTCGCCGACGCCGCCCCCAACCTCACCGTCGCCATGTACTTCACCACGGGCCGGACCCACGCCGACCTGACCAGGCGGTTCATGGCGGCGATGCGCAAGTCGCTGGAGTACGCGGACGCGCATCCGGACGAGGTCAGAGAGGTGCTGAAGACGTACACCAAGATCGCGCCCGAGGTGATCGCGAAGATCAACCTGCCGAAGTGGCCCGTCGAGGTCAACAAGGCCTCCGTGCAGACCGTGGCCGACCTGGCGCTGGCCGACGGGGTGCTCAAGCAGAAGGTCGACGTCTCGGCGCTGGTGCCGTGACGGGGACACTGAGCCGGCTCGGACACGGGCTCGCCGGGCTCGGCGGGCTGCTGGTGCTGACGGAGGCCGTGCCGCGGCTGGGCCTGGTCGATGAGCGGTTCCTGCCGCCCGCCTCGCGCATCCTGGGCACGCTCGCCGCTGAACTGGCCACGCCCGAGCTGTGGATCGCGCTCGGCGAGACCATGCTCGGCTGGGTGCTGGGGCTGGCGCTGGCGTTCTGCGCGGCGGTGGTGGCCGGGGTGGTCATCGGGATCGTGCCGGGCGTGCGCGCGATGACGAACTCCACCGTCGAGTTCCTGCGCCCGATCCCGTCGGTCGCGCTGGTGCCGCTGGCGACGCTGCTGTTCGGGCCGTCGCTGGGCTCGACGCTCCTGCTCGTGGTGTACGCGTCATTCTGGCAGGTGCTCATCCAGGTCCTGTACGGCGTCGCGGCCGTGGACTCCGTGGCCTACGACACCGCCAGGTCGTACGGACTGTCGGCCTGGTCCAGGGTCAGGCACCTGGTGTGGCCGACGGCGCTGCCGTACGTCATGACCGGGCTCAGGCTGGCGGCGGCGGTGGCGTTCATCCTGGCGGTGACGGCCGAGCTGGTGATCGGCAGCCCCGGGCTGGGCGCCGAGATCCAGGTGGCGCAGAGCAGCGGGGCCGTGCCGACCGTGTACGCGCTGATCGTGCTGGCCGGGCTGGTCGGCATCGGCGTGAACGCGGCCGTGCGGCTCCTGGAGCGCCGGGTGCTGGCCTGGCATCCGAGTGTCCGGTCGGAGGTGGCCGCATGATGCGGGTCGTCAGGCTGCTCGCCCTGCCGGTGGCGCTGGTGCTGGTCTGGTGGGCGGTCAGCGGGAGCTCGTTCTACCTGTCGAGCCCCGGCCTGGTCGGGCAGGCGTTCGCGGAGACCTGGTTCTCCGAGCGGGTGGTCGAGGACGTGCTGCCGAGCGTGGGGCGGCTGCTGGCGGGGTACGCGGTGGCGGGGCTGTTGGGCGTGGGCCTCGGCGTGCCGATCGGGCTGTCTCCGCGGCTGCGTGCCACCCTCGAACCGGTGCTGGAGTTCTTCAGGGCCATCCCGCCGCCGGTGCTGGTGCCGCTGATCATGCTGCTGGCCGGGATCGACACCCCCATGAAGGTGCTGGTCATCGTCTCGGGCTGCCTGTGGCCGATCCTGCTGAACACCGTGGAGGGCGTACGGGCGCTGGACGAGGTGCTCGCCGACACCTGCCGCATGTACGGCGTACGCGGAACCTCCAGATTGCGGCGGTTCGTGCTGCGCGGCGCCAGCCCGCAGATCATGACCGGACTCCGGCAGGCGCTGTCCATCGGGATCATCCTCATGGTCATCAGCGAGATGTTCGCCAGCTCCAGCGGGCTGGGGTTCACGATCCTGGTGTTCCAGCGGCAGTTCCAGATCGCCGAGATGTGGAGCGGGATCCTGCTGCTCGGGCTGATCGGCCTGACCCTGTCCGTCCTCTTCCGCCGCGTGGAGCGGCGGGTCCTGGCCTGGTACTACGGCAGTGGAGCCGCCCGTGCTTGAGATCTCCTCATTGAGCAAGGTCTACGAGAGCCCCGGCCGTACCGTCGAGGCGATCCGTTCGATCACCTTCGGCGTCGGAGCGGGCGAGCTGGTGTGCGTGGTGGGGCCGTCGGGGTGCGGCAAGACCACGCTGCTGAGGTGCGTCGCCGGGCTGCTGCCGGTCAGCGGGGGCGAGGTGCGGGTGGACGACGTGCTCGTGACCGGGCCGCCGCCGCGGATGGCCGTGGTGTTCCAGGAGTACGGGCGCAGCCTGTTCCCCTGGATGACCGTGCGCGAGAACGTCGAGCTGCCGCTGAAGGAGAAGAAGGTGCCCGCCGCGCAGCGGAGCGAGCTGGTGGCCGGCTCGTTGAGCGCGGTCGGTCTCGGCGACGCCGCCGACGCCCATCCGTGGCAGCTCTCCGGCGGCATGCAGCAGCGGGTGGCCATCGCCAGGGCGGTGGCGTACCAGCCGCAGGTGCTGCTGATGGACGAGCCGTTCGCCGCCGTGGACGCCCAGACCCGGGCGGACCTGGAGGACCTGATCCTGCGGCTTTGGCGGGACCTGGAGGTGACCACACTGTTCGTCACCCACGACATCGACGAGGCGGTCTACCTGGGGCAACGCGTGATCGTGCTGTCCTCGTCGCCGACCGTGATCCTGGAGGACCTGAAGGTGGACCTTCCGTCCGAACGCGACCAGCTGACGACCCGTTCGCTGCCCCGGTTCGGCGAGTTGCGCGGGCACGTCTACCGGCAGATCCAGCGGGCCAGGGACCGGCGATGACGACCGTTCGGGACGCCACGTTCGACGTGCTCAGGCGGTACGGGCTGACCACGATCTTCGGCAACCCCGGCTCCACCGAGGTGACCCTGCTGACCGGGCTCCCGGACGACCTGCGTTTCGTGCTCGCGCTCCACGAGGGCTCCGTGGTGGGGATGGCCACGGGGTGGGCGATCGGGCACGAGGCGCCCGCGCTGGCCGTGCTGCACACCACGGCCGGGCTGGGGAACGCGGTCGGGGCCATCGCGACCGCCCGGGTGAACCGGGTGCCCCTAGTGATCCTGGTCGGGCAGCAGGACCGGCGGCATCTGGCGCTGGAGCCGTTCCTGACCGGGCACCTGAGCGGGCTGGCCGGCGACTATCCGGTGCGGGTGGACCAGCCGGTACGGGCGCAGGACGTGCCCGGGGCGGTCGCCCGGGCCTTCCACGAGGCGACGACCTTCCGCGGGCCCGCGCTGGTCGTGGTGCCGATGGACGACTGGGAGGCGCCCTTCTCGGAGGAGACCGTGGCGGCGCCCGCGCGGATGGTGCGGCCCGCCGGCATCTCGGACGACGACCTCGCGCCGCTGGTGGAGCTGCTGTCGGAGGCCCGGTCGCCGGCGATCGTCGCGGGCGCGGGAGCCGGGTGGGACGCGCTGGTCCCGCTGGCCGAGCGGCTCGGGTGTCCCGTGTTCCAGGAGTCGTTCGGGGGGCGGGCCGGGTTCCCGCAGGACCATCCGCAGTACGCGGGCGTGCTGCCCGCCGGCCGGGCCCGCCTGCGGGAGGCGCTGGCGGGGCACGACGTGGTGCTCGCGGTGGGGGCTCCCGTCTTCCGGCAGTACCCGTACGCGCCCGGTCCCCTGGTGGCGCCGGGGACGTCGGTCGCGGTGATCACGGACGACCCGGCGGAGGCGCATCGCAGCCCGGCTGACCTGGCCTACCTCGCCTCGCCGTCGGCCGCCTGCGCCCGGCTGGCCGCCTTGCTGCCCTCGTCGTCACCGGCCGCGGGGCGGGCTCCCGCGCCGGACATTCCCGAACTGCCGCCCGAGGGGCGGCCGTTGCGGGCGGCGCACGTGCTGCGCGAGCTGGCGCTGCGGCTGCCCGCCGACACCGTGCTCATCGAGGAGACCCCCTCGTCCCGTCCCGACCTGCACCGGCTGGTGCCCGCCCGGAACCCGCTCGGCTTCCTGTCGGCGGCCATGGGCGGGCTGGGGTTCGCCGTGCCCGCCGCGGTTGGCCTGCGGATGGCGCTCCCAGACCGGCCCGTGGTCGCGGTCGTGGGCGACGGGTCGGCCCTCTACGGCTTGCACGCCCTCTGGAGCGCCACGCACTACCGGGTGGGCGCGCTGTTCGTCGTGCTCTCCAACGGCCGGTACGCGATCATGGACCGGCTGGCCGACAAGCAGGGCGGCAAGGCGCCGTGGCCGCCGTTCACCGAGGTGGACATGGGCGGCCTGGCCAGGTCCCTGGGCTGCCCCGCCAGGCGGGTGGACTCGTACGACGAGCTGACTGCGGCCCTCGACGAGGTGCTGCCGTCGCTCGCATCCCGCGAGGAGCCCCTGCTGCTCGACGTGACCGTGACCGTGGATCCGGACTTCCAGCCTTAGGAGGCTCACCATGACGTTCCTCGACCCCAAGATCTGGACGGGATCGATCTTCGACGGCGGATGGACGGCCTCGTGCGCCGGGGACGCGCCCGTCATCGAACCCGCCACCGGCGACGAACTCGGCCGCGCGGGCACCGCCGGCGCCGACGACGTGACGGCTGCCGCCGTACGGGCCCGGTCCGAGCAGCGGGCGTGGGCCGCCACGCCGTACGAGGAGCGGGCGGCGCTGCTGCGGCGGGCCGGCCGGCTGTTCGAGGAGCACGCGCAGGAGATCCAGGACTGGATCGTCCGGGAGTCCGGCGGCGTGCCGGGCAAGGCAGGGTTCGAGACGCACGTGGCGGCGCAGGAGTGCTACGAGGCGGCGGCGCTGGCCTCGCAGCCCCTGGGCGAGGTGCTGCCTACGGCCCGCAAGCGGCTCAGCTTCGCCCGGCGGGTGCCGGTCGGGGTCGTGGGGGTGATCGCGCCCTTCAACTTCCCGCTGATCCTGGGCATCCGGTCGGTCGCCCCGGCCCTGGCGTTGGGGAACGCGGTGGTGTTCAAGCCGGACCAGCGTACGGCCGTGTGCGGCGGGTTCTCGATCGCGCGGGTCTTCGAGGAGGCCGGGCTGCCGAGCGGGCTCCTGCACGTGCTGCCCGGCGGTCCTGAGGCCGGTCAGGCGCTGGTCGCCGACCCGAACATCCCCGTGATCTCCTTCACCGGCTCCACCGCCGCCGGGCGCAAGGTCGGCGAGGCGGCGGCGCGCCTGCTCAAGCGGGTCCACCTGGAGCTGGGCGGGAACTCGGCGCTGGTCGTCTTCGACGACGCCGACCTCGGGGCCGCCGCGTCGGCGGGCGCGTGGGCGTCGTTCTTCCATCAGGGGCAGATCTGCATGACCTCGGGGCGGCACCTCGTGCACGAGGCCGTGGCCGAGGAGTACGTCGAGCGCCTGGCCGCCAAAGCCACGGGGCTGCCGGTGGGCGACCCCGCCACCGGGCAGGTCGCGCTCGGGCCCCTGATCGACGCCGGGCAGCGCGACCGGGTGCACCAGCTGGTCACCGCGAGCGTCTCCGCCGGGGCCCGGCTCGCCGCCGGGGGGACGTACGAGGGGCTGTTCTACCGGCCGACCGTGCTGGCCGAGGTGCCGGTGAGCGCGCCGGCGTACGCGGAGGAGGTGTTCGGGCCGGTGGCGCCGGTGACGACGTTCTCCACGCTGGAGGAGGCGGCGGCGCTGGCCGCGGACTCGGAGTACGGCCTGTCGCTGGGCATCCTCACACGGGACGTGATGAAGGGGCTGGCGCTGGCCGACCTGGTGCCGACGGGGATCGTGCACATCAACGACCAGACCGTGGACGACGAGGCCGTGGCGCCGTTCGGCGGGGTGGGGGCCTCGGGGACGGGGGCGCGGTTCGGCGGCACGGGGGCGAACGTCGACGCCTTCACCGAGACGCAGTGGGTCACCATGCAGGGGGACATCGCCGCGTACCCGTTCTAGGGACGACGACCGCAACCCCGGCCGGCCCGCTTCTCGGCCGGCCTGGGCTCTGCTGACGGCGGGCGCGGGGCGCCGCCCCGCGCTTCCGGCGGTTTGTCAGGCGCGTTCGGCCGCCTCGACCACGTTGGACAGCAGCAGGGCGCGGGTCATGGGCCCGACGCCGCCCGGGTTGGGCGTCAGGAACCCCGCGACCTCCGCCACGTCCAGCGCCACGTCACCGGCGATCTTGCCGTCGACCCGGGAGACCCCCACGTCGAGGACGGCCGCGCCGGGCTTGACCATGTCACGGGTGATCAGGCCGGGTACGCCCGCCGCCGCCACCACGATGTCGGCCCGACGCACGTGACCGGCCAGGTCCTGGGTGCCGGTGTGGCAGAGGGTCACGGTGGCGTTCTCGCTGCGGCGGGTGAGCAGGAGGCCCAGCGAACGGCCCACCGTGATCCCGCGCCCGACCACGGCCACCTCGGCGCCCTTGATCGGCACGCCGTACTCCTGCAGGAGCAGCACGATGCCGTGCGGGGTGCACGGGAGCGGGGCGTCGACCATGTGGACGAGGCGGCCCAGGTTGATCGGGTGGAGGCCGTCGGCGTCCTTGGCCGGGTCCATGCGCTCGAGCAGGGCCATCGCGTCGAGGTGCTTGGGGAGGGGAAGCTGGACGATGTAGCCGGTGCACTCGGGCGAGGCGTTGAGCTCGTCGATGGCCGCCTCGACCTCGGCCTGGGTGGCGGTCGCCGGGAGGTCGACGCGGATGGAGGCGATGCCCACCTCGGCGCAGTCGCGGTGCTTGCCCGCGACGTAGATCTGGCTGCCGGGGTCGTCACCGACGAGGACGGTGCCCAGGCCGGGCGTGATGCCGCGTTCCTTGAGCGCGGCCACTCGGGTCGTGAGGTCTGCCTTTATCTTGGCGGCGGTCGCCTTGCCATCGAGTTTCACTGCGCTCATGCGGCAATCCTTCCATGCCCCCTCATTCGCTCAACACGCCACTCCCAACAGCAGTCACCCGCCCTTGCCGCCCACCCCCCAGAGCCCCGCCGTTCCCACGGTGATGCACAGGACTGGGTGGGCGGGACACCCACAAGTTATCCACAGATACCAGGCAGCCCGCCCCAGTTATCCACAGGCAATCATTGACATCGTTGTCATTGATCTTGGAAGGGCTTAGTGTTGCGGGCGCCAGCAACATGCTCACGGAGGTCGGAGGTCCCCTTGCCTTTCCGCCTGTTGTCCGCCGAGTCGACCGATCTGTTCGTGGGCTCCACCGACGCGCCCTATCAAGTGCTGCGCGTCACGGTCGCCGAAGGAGAGCAAGACACGTCGCTGGAGCTCCGTGGCGAGGGCGTGCGGCTGGCCGAGCCGGTGACCGTTCCGGCGACCGCCGCCGTTCTGGAGGTGCCGCTGGCCGTGTCGGCCCCTGTCGGCAGCACCGTGCCCTGCGTGCTCACGCTCGGCGAGGAGTCGCTGGAGGTCGCGGTCACGGCCGAGGAGCCGGGCTGGACGATGTTCATGGTCTCCCACTTCCACTACGACCCCGTGTGGTGGAACACGCAGGCCGCCTACACCAGCCCGTGGGAGCTGCTCTCCGCCGACGGGACGACCAGGCCGCTGTGGGAGCGAAACGCGTTCGCGCTGGTCGAGGCCCACATCGAGCTGGCGCTACGCGACCCCGACTATCGTTTCGTGCTGGCCGAGGTCGACTATCTCAAGCCGTTCTTCGACACCCACCCCGAGCGGCGGGCCGACCTGCGCGCGCTCCTGGCCGAGGGCAGGATTGAGCTGATCGGCGGCACCTACAACGAGCCCAACACCAACCTGACCGGCGCCGAGACGACGATCCGCAACCTCGTCTACGGCATCGGCTACCAGCGCGACATCCTGGGCGGCGACCCGCGCACCGCGTGGCAGCTAGACGTGTTCGGCCACGACCCTCAGTTCCCCGGCTACCTCTCGGCGGCCGGGCTGACCGGCAGCGCGTGGGCGCGCGGCCCGTTCCACCAGTGGGGCCCGATCAGCAAAAACTTCAAGCAGGCCAAGAACGACGCCGCGCTGATGCAGTTCCCCAGCGAGTTCGAGTGGATCTCACCGTCCGGCCAGGGCGTCCTGACCCACTACATGCCGGCCCACTACTCGGCGGGCTGGTGGATGGACTCCTCCCCGTCCCTGGAGGACGCCTGCCAGGCCGTCTACGACCTCTACCGCTCGCTCAAGCCCGTGGCCGCGACCAAAAACATCCTCCTCCCGGTCGGCACCGACTACACCCCGCCCAACAAGTGGGTCACCGACATCCACCGCACGTGGGCGCGCCGTTACGTGTGGCCGAGGTTCGTCTGCGCCATCCCTCGCGACTTCATGGACGCCGTCCGCGCCGCCAGATCGTCGTTCAGCCCGCAGACCCGCGACATGAACCCCATCTACACCGGCAAGGACGTCTCCTACATCGACACCAAGCAGGCCCAGCGCGCCGCAGAGGTGGCCGCCCTGGACGCCGAGCGCCTGTCGACGTTCGCGTCCCTGCTCGGCCTCGGCCGTTATCCGCACACGGCGCTCGACAAGGTGTGGCGCCAGCTGGCCTATGGCGCCCACCACGACGCGATCACCGGCTCCGAGTCCGACCAGGTCTACATCGACCTGCTGACCGGCTGGCGAGAGGCATACGACCTGGCCACGACCACCCGCGACAACGCCCTGGCCGCCCTGACCGCCCAGATCGGCGTCGACACGAGCAGCGTGGTGGTGACCAACACCCTCCCTTTCACCCGCGACGGCCTGGTCCACATACGCCTGCCGCCCGGCCGAACAGTCGCCGACCCCACGGGCGCAGAGGTCCCCGCCGTCATCGAGAACGGCACCCTGACCTTCCTGGCCCGCGACGTCCCGTCGATGGGCTGGCGCACGTACCACGTCATAACCGGCTCCCCCATCCCCTGGCAACCCACCCCCACCAGGGACCTAACCCCCACAGACGAGCCCCCGCCCACCACCCCACCTGAGCGCCCCACCCCCAAGGACCTCCCCACCCTCCAGACAACGGACCTCACCACCCCGCCTGGAGAGCTGGCCGCAATGGGAGAGGTGGCCCCCGTGCGAGAACTGTCCCCACCGGGAGAGCTCTCCGACCCCGAAGCGCTCACCACGCCCGCCCCTGACGAGCTGACCACCAACGACGCCCCACCCCTCGACCTGGACCCGGACCTAGACCCGGACCCCGACCTCGACCCGGACCTCGACCTGGACCTCATAACCATCCAGAACCATCGATGGCGGGTAACAGCGGCCCCCTCCCGGGGCGGCGCCCTGACCTCGATCCTCGACCGATCCTCCGGCCAGGAGCTCCTCACCGGCCTCGGCAACGAGCTGCGCCTCTACAACGAATATCCCCAGCACCCGGACATGGGCGAGGGCCCTTGGCACCTCACTCCCACAGGCCACGTCGTGGGCTCCGCCGACACCCACGCCCTGACCGCACGCGCCGACACCAGCCCGATCGGCCGACGTCTGACGGTCTCCGGCCAGGTCGGCGAGATCGCCTACGAGCAAACGGTCACCCTCCTGACCGGCTCGGACCGGATCGACTTCACCACCCGCGTCCTCGACCACACCGGCGCCGACCGCCTGCTCCGCGTCCGCTTCCCGGCCCGCGTCGAAGGTGCGCTCCCCGTGTCCGACGTCTCAGGAGCCGTGGTGGGCCGAGGCTTCGCACTCCCCGACGTGGACTCGGCCGAACACCCGTGGACGCTCGACAACCCGGCCAACACCTGGTTCGGCCTGTCCGCCGCAGCGAAGGTCGATCTCGGCGATGCGGGCGCGCGAGCGCTGGGGGTGGCCGAGGTCGTGGTCCCCACCCTGGATGACGCCCCTCAGGCCCGCGACCTGGTGGTGGCCCTGGCCCGCGTGGGCGTGACCGCCACCACGTCCTCCGCCTCAGGCACGAGGTACGGCTGGCTCGACGTCGATTCGAACCTCCCGGACGTACGCATCGTCCTGGGCGGCCCCGACACCAACCCGCTGGCCGCCGAGATCCTCGCCCGCGCCGACCCGGCCTACCTCGACGCCTTGAAGTCAGGCGCTTCCCGAGTATGGGTCCCCGCCGAGCTCCCGCTCACGGAGGTCTGGCAGCCAAGCGCCGACCTACGCGACCTACGCGCCCTCCCGGCCCTGATCGTCTCCGGCCCGATCGCCGACCTGGTGACCGACCTGGCAGACGCGACAATCGCGGCAGAATGCCCCTTGGGCACCGAGCGCCTGGACGACCGCACGGTCGCTCTCCTCACCTACGGCCTACCCGGCTTCGCCGTAGACCCTTCGGGCGCATTGCACCTGTCGCTGATGCGCTCCTGCACGGGCTGGCCGTCGGGCATCTGGCTGGACCCGCCGCACCGCACCACGCCGGACAGCTCAGGCTTCCAACTCCAACACTGGACCCACGAGTTCTCATACTCCTTGGTCGCCGGCAGTGGCGACTGGCGAGCCCAGCGACTCCCCGCAAAGGCCCAGGAACACATCACCCCTCTGCTACACCGCACCATCACCGCCGCCCAAGCAGGCCACCTCCCCCAAACCCATTCCCTCTTTGCCATCACCCCCGCCCGCGACGTCCTCCTGAGCACCCTCAAAGTCGCCGGCAACCCCCACGCCCACGGCCAAACCACGCCACCCGACGAGGCCGTGACCATCCGCCTGATCGAATCCACCGGCCTGGGCTCCACCGCCGAGCTCAGCTCCCCGCACCTTCCCCTGCACTCCCTGACCCGCGCCAACCTCCTGGAACACCCCGGCACCCCGATCACAACCCCGGCCCTAACCCTGGCCGGCTCCGAAATCGCCACCTACCTGGCCCACACCCCGGCCGAGGAAGCCACCGCCCCCCAACCAGGTTCGGACACCGAGCTGGCAACCAGCACCGCGCCCCCACCCGCCATGCCCGAACTCGGCCCCACAACGGAGCAGGCCCAGCCCGTCTTCACCCGCTACTGGCTCCACAACAAGGGCCCGGCCCCTCTCGGCTACCTACCGATCTCCATGGCCATCACCCCCGGCCTGGTCACACCACCAGCCGGCGAGCCCTTCGACGTAGAGGTAGTCCTCTCCTCCCACCTGACAGACGCTCCCCACGAGGGCCTGGTAACCCTCCACGTCCCGAAAGGCTGGACCGCCACCCCCGCCCAACGCCCCTTCCGCCTCCCCCCAGGCGGCCACCTCCACTTCCCGGTCACCGTGACGCCGCCCCCCACTCCCACCGGCGCCGAGCGCACGCACCCAGCCATGAGCCCCGGCCTGCACTTCATCTCCGCCCGCACCTCAGCAGGCGACGGCCAACTGATCGAAGACATCACCACGGTGGCCCTCAACGCCACCCCCGAACTCCCCACCCCAGTCCCATCTCCAGCATTCGCCGCCACCACCCAAGGCACTTCCTCAGCCGAGGCCTACCCCACCGGCCTGTCAATCTCCCCTCTCACCGACACCCTCACCCTCCAGCCCGGCACCAGCACTTCTCTCGTCCTGAGACTCACCAACACCACATCCGCCGAGATCCGCGGCGAATCCCAGCTGGCATCCCCATGGGGAACGTGGCACCTGCTCCCCAAGGTCATCCAGGGCTTCACGATCCCCCCAGGCGAATCCACCGACGTGTCGTTCCCGGTGGAGGTACCCGAGGACGCCCCGAACGGCCACGCCTGGGCCCTGGCCAAGGTCATGTGGTTCGGCCGCTGCCAGTACGCTCCAGCGATCCGCCTGGAGGTGACCCGGTGAAAACCCACGTACATCCATCCGAGGGCGACCCGGCACCGCTTGGCGTACATCCATCCAGCGCTATCTCAAACAAGTCCCACGGACATCCATCCCACGACAAGCCGCAACCAGCCCTCGCGCATCCGCTCCCATCCGAACCAGAGACAACGCGCGGGCACACACCCACAGCCCAACGAGAACAACCCCACGGACTCACGCCTACAGCAGACCCAGGCACGGCCCATGTCCATCCATCCAACGCCGAGCTGGAAACGGCGCACGTACGTCCGCCTGCCACGGGAGCGCCTTCCCCCGCCAACGCCCAGCCGCGCCACCCCACCACAGACTCGACCCCGATCGACGCCGAACCACTCCGGCCCACCATCACCAGCCCAAACCCAATCAACGCCCAGCCCCGCCACCCCACCGGCACAGTGGCCGGGTGGGTTGACGGCCACCCAATCCCACGCGAACGGCTCGAACACCGCATAGCCGACCTACGCAACGGCCCCTTCCACGCGACACTGCCCACGCCGGGAAGCTCCGAAGACCGCCAACTCGCCAGATGGCTGACCCAGGTCATCCTCACGGAGGCGTTGTGCGAAACGCTCACTTCTGACCTGGGACTGGACCCAGTGGAAGCCGAGCCGCTCAACGGTGTGGCCGCGGTCGAACTGGGCTCCATCAACACCGCCGCCTACAACGCCAGCCCATGGGTCCGCGCCATCTTCGAGCACGTCACCGCCACTGTGACACCCCCACCCGAATGGCAATCCCCCACACCCGCCAAGCAGTCCCCCCAACCCCACATCCGGCACCGCGTCTTCCCTGACCGTTCAAGCGCCCAGCACGCCACGCCCGACCGCCTCGACTCGCTCGGCCCGACATCCATCGACTCCCTTCCAAGGGCAATAGCCGAAGCGCTCCGAACCCATCCATACGGCACACTGGTCGGCCCGGTACAGGACCCCTTGGGCTGGCACGTAGCCCTCGCCACCCCCGCCCCCATCACAACCCGAGCCAACCCCCAACCCCAACAACCCACCACAGACTCGACCCCGACCGACACCGAACCACACCGACCCACCACCGACTCGACCCCGGCCGACGCCGGCCCATACCCACCCGCCATCATCAGCGCAGGACCAACCACCGCCCAGTCGCGCTACCCCATCACCGGCGCAACCCCACCCAACCCCCAACCCAACCAACACACCTCAGCCCCCACCGACGCTGGACCACACCCACCTGCCATCAACAGCCCACACCCAACCAACGCCCAGCCCCACCGCCCAACAGGCCGGAAACCCATCAACGACCAGATGAACCGTGCGGTCGTCCTCGTACCTCAGGACCCAGCACCACCTCCAGAACAAGGAGTCGCCGTCCGATCAGAACCAAGAATCCCCCGACCGCCTGCGTGCGACGCACCCACCGCAGCGCCTCCAACCACCCCCCATCCCCCTCCTCGGCTGAACCGAGGTGGAGCAACACTGCTGGATGCCGCGCGGCGGAGAGCCTTCGCGCGGTGGCTGGATGACATGCGCGCCAAGAAGGTCGAACTCGTGCCCGGACTGGAACACCCTGGCGACCCTCGCCAGCCCGACAACCACCACAAACATTGATGAACTACGTACTTGCCATTGACATCGGAGGAACCAAGCTCGCCGCCGCACTGGTGGACGAGGAAGGTTCCGTGTTGCGTTCCGGTACACGGCCCACGCCGCGCACGGACGTCATGTCCGCCCTGGCGGCCCTCATCACGGAAGTGACCGAGGGCGGCCCTCCGCCGGCGGCCGTCGGGATCGGATGCGCCGGACCTCTGGACCTGGCCGCCGGAACGGTGAGCCCCGTGAACATGCCCAGCTGGCGCGGGTTCCCCTTGCGCGAGGAGGTGCGGAAGCTGACAGGACTGCCCACCGTGCTCGCCGGCGACGCACAGTGCTTCGCGCTCGGCGAGCACTGGTTGGGAGCGGGACGTGACAGTACGTCCCTGCTCGGCATCGTCGTGTCCACCGGGATCGGCGGTGGATTGGTGATCGACGGTATGCCGCTCCTGGGACCGACCGGAAATGCCGGACATGTCGGCCACATGTCCATCGACCCCAACGGCGAGCGGTGCGAGTGCGGAGGCCGGGGCTGCGTCGAGCGCTACGCCAGCGGACCCAACCTCGCCCGCTGGGCCTTGGACAACGGCTGGTCCCCCACCCTCGACGGATCGGAGGAAAAGGCGGACGCCCGAACGCTCGCCAGGGACGCGGCAGCGGGCGATCCGGTCGCGGTGGCGGCGTTCGAACGCGGCGCGCGGGCGCTGGCCGGAATGATCGCCTCCACGGCGGCCGCTGTCGAGATCACCACCGTGGTCATCGGGGGTGGCGTGTCGGCGGCAGGGAAGGTGCTGTTCGATCCGTTGGAGCGCATCCTCGATGACGTCGCCGGACTGGCGTTCGTCCGGGCGGTACAGGTCCATCAGAGCACCCTTGGCGTGGACGCAGCCCTGGCGGGAGCAGCCCGCCTGGCGTCAATGGCCCGCTAGGCGGCCTATGCGCGCCTCCTGCCGGTACGCGACCGATCAATGGCGTACCGGCGGGGGCGCTGCTGCCTCTGGCGGCGAGCCGCGCTGGATGTCGGATGTCCTGAGGGCATGGACCTCGACCCCAGCGAAGCTCACGATCCGGGAGCAGGGCCACCCGGGAAACCTGGTCAATGCCGTGATTGGAACGCCTCACCAAGACATCGGACTGTGCTTCTGCCTTGCCGGCTGAGCACAGTCCGTGGTCTTCCGCCGCTGTGCCCTGTTCCGCCGAGTCAGGGATGGGGTGCTGCGTTCTGGACGGCTGGGGTTCCGCCGCTCTGCTCTCCAGTAAGAAGCGAGCAGCTGGTGCTGTGGCGGAGAGAGGGGACGTGCACCAGGCGTTGGAGGGCGCCGGCCACGTTCAGCCCTTGGGGGTGGCGGAGCGGTGGGTTACTCGCGTTCGGCGGCCTGGGCTTCGCGGCGTTCGATGATCCGGCGGGTGATCGGGATGATCTCCACTACGCGGCTGCCGAGGTAGGCCCCGATCAGGGCTAGCACCAGGAGGACGAAGGGGCTGGTGGCAAAGCCGTTCATGGTGACGAAGACCTGCAGGATCAACTCGAGCAAGAGGGGCTCCGTGGGATTGGGCGAGCGAGGAGTGGCACTCAGGGTAACCGCAGTCGGCGTGTGCTTGCCCATAAAACGGCCAAACAGCAACATGATCGTCTATGTCACTATTTAGCGGACGAATGCGCCACTTTCGGACGATCATCACGCAATGATCGCCGGGGCCGACTCATGCGCTGCGACGAACAAGCCCCCTCGCGCGGCAATCGTCCGCCCGAGACGACACCACGATCCCCGTGAGCTACACAGCAATTACCGCACCCGAGGACGCGATGATGCCGCTGCCGCGGCTGAAGCCACACGCTGATCCCCTACCGCATGCGGCAGAAGCCTCGAGAGCGGCACAGCGCACCCTCATTGCACGACAAGCACCCCTCAGCGCGACACCTGATACCGCTGTGAGCAGGAGTGGCGAGACGATGATGCAGCGAACCCCTGCTGTACGCAGCAAGCGCCCCCTGAGCGAAACAGCCGCCCTCGCCATACCCGACGAACACCCTGAGCGAAACGACAGTCCCCGCCATACCCGACGAACGCCCACGGGCGGTACGGCAGCCCCTCGCCGTACCCGACGAACACCCACGGGCGGCACGGTGACCCGTGACCCCGGAGGCGGAGAGCGGAGGCGGAGAGCGGATCGGCGTTGGACGTTCGCGGACCCATGGACGCGCCCTTCTAGTTGACACCGGTTGAAGTAGTGTTGCAGGCTGACACCTGTTCAATCGGTGTCACGAAGGAGGGTCATGCGCGCTGTAGTGGTGGAGGCATTCGGAGGGCCGGAAGTCCTCAACGTCGTCGAGGTAGCCGATCCGTCACCTGGACCCGGCCAGGTACTGGTCCAGATCGAAGCCGTGGGGGTGAACCGGGCCGACGCGCTCCTCCGGTCGGGCCGTTACCACCGGGCCGACCCGCCGCCCGTGATTCTCGGTCTGGAGGCGGCCGGAACGATCAGCGTCTTGGGCGAGCGCACGCACGGCTTCCACGTCGGGCAGAGGGTGCTGATGATGGGGGAGCCCAACGCACCTGGTTTCTACGCCGAGCAGGCTGTGGTGCCGACCGAGCAGGTGCTGGCGCTGCCGGACGGCGTTGATCCGTTCCACGCGGCGGCGCTGCCGGTCGCATGGCTGACAGCCTGGTACTGCCTCACCACCCTTGGAGAGATCCAACCCGGTCAGACGGTGCTGATCCACGCGGCGGCCAGCGGCGTGGGGAGCGCGGCGGTGCAGATCGCCGCGGCGGCCGGGGCGCGGGTGATCGCGGCGGCCGGCAGCAAGGAGAAGACGGCGTGGGTGGCCGAACTCGGCGCGCACGAGGTGCTCGACTCCCGGGAGTTGTCCGGCGACGACCTCCTCGACCAGGTCAAAGCCTTGACAGGCGGACGCGGGGCCGAGGTGGTGCTCGACACGGTCGGCGGCGAGGTCTTCCCGCTGAGCCTGAAAGCTGCCGCGCCGGGCGGTCGGGTCGTGGCCTTGGCCAACGTCGCGCTGGCGCCGAGTGTGATCGACACCCGCGACTTCTATCCGAAGAACGTGAGCATCCACGGCTACCAGTCCGCCAACCTCGTTGAGCTCGGATACGACCCGCGTGCCGACCTCGAGCAACTGATCGCGAAGGTGGCCGACGGCGAACTGCGCGTACCGGTGGATTCCGTCTTCGCGCTGCAGGACGCGGCGGGAGCACACCGACGCTTGGAGTCCCGCGCCAACCGCGGGAAGGTCATGCTCAGCATCAGCGATGGACATGGGCTGTCTGGCTGACAAGCCGCTGCTCTACCGATAAGGGCGAGTGGAGACTCCCCCGCCACATCGCGCGGGCCAAGCCGGACGTCGAAAGGGCTAGAAATCGACTGCGCGGCACGATCGCGAGCGCGGCGCCGTCGAGGCCGAACGCGTGGATGCGATCGGCGTCAGCAGCCGGATATGCAGGGAGCAGGGTCAAGTATCACCGCGCAGATCTGTCGGTTCCACGGCTTTTGCGAGCCGACGGTCGCTATTGCGTCGCGGGTCCAGGCCTTCCCGCGACGCAATCCCGCCTTCCGTTTCGTCGCGTCTTCGAGGTCGCCACAGCGCGCGACGTTGTCGTCACTTGCTGGGGACGGCCGCAGCGCCCGACGCTATCGTCACGTGCACGAGACTCCGCAGCGCCCGACGCTAATGTCGCGGGCTCGGGGCGGCCGCAGTGCCCGACGCTATCGTCACGTGTTCGAGGTCGCCGCGGCGCGTGACCCTATCGTCGGGCGCTTGGAGCGGGCGCGGCGCCCGACGCTATCGTCACGTGCGAGGCTCCGCAGCGCCCGATGCTATCGTCGCGGGCTTGAGGCGGCCGCAGCGCGTGACGTTGTCCCCGAACGAAGAGGTGACCGCGTGACCGCTCCCGAGGCGCCGGCCTGTCCCGGTGTACGCGAGCGCCCTCCAGTTCCTCATCCCGCGGCCGCTCCGCCGTCTACTGCGGCAGGCCCCGCTGTCGCGCCCCGCCCGGTTCGCCCCGCTTGATCGGGTGCCGACCGACTGGGCCGCCCCGGAAAACTGCGGCTTGACCAGGCTGCCCGCCGCGCCCGAGGCTGCCTGTCAGCAGGCGCACCAAGAACTGGACTGGCCGCTCCGCCGCCTGGCGACGGCGTCGAGAACCTCCTGGCGCTGATCGCCGGCACCGAGAACCTCCTGGTGCCGACCGCCGAGCTCGAACGGGCACACGCGGAGCTCGCCGTCGGCGACCTGGGATGCGACCCGTCGACCGGGTGGGAGCCCTCGTGCGCCGGGCTCGCTCGCCGCACCGCCTCCGTGGCCACCAGCCTCGCCAGCATCGCTGGCAGCCCCCAAGCCAGCGCCCTCGCCAGCATCGCTGGCAGCCCGCAAGCCACCGCCCTCGCTAGCACTGCCGGCAGCGCGCCAGGCCGCCGACCACCGCCGCGCCGCCAGCATCGCCTGTACCACCACCTGATCGCCGGCGCTCCCGTGGCTGGCCTCGCGCGTGGCCGCCCGTGTGTGGCCGCCCGTGTGTGGCCGCCCGTGTGTGGCCGCCCGTGTGTGGCCGCCCGTGTGGGTACGCGCCTCAGCGCGTACATATGCGCTTCTTCGCGGCGCCCTTGACGAACCCATCGTCGGTGGCCTGGTAGCGGTGCGGCTCATACCGCTCTCGGCTTGTCAGCTTGAGGAGATGCCAGCCGCCGGCGAACAACCCCGGGGCAGACCTTTCTGCCCCGGGGAGTATCAGCCCGAACTCACGCAGCCGCTGACAGCCGTCCTCCCAGGCATCGCGTCGAAGGGCATAGCCCTCCAGGCGATCTTTCCCAAAGAGGTAGACCCCGGATTCGGTGTGCTGTCACGGGCCCACTGGCTGAGAGGTCTCATGGCGAGCCAGGTGGAGACCTCCGAAGCATCGCGTACGGTCCCCAGGCGGGGCCTGTCAGAGCGTTGGCGATCGGTCTTGCGTGGTCAGCGTGGCCGGGCGTTGGGCGCTCCGGGCGGCCTCGTTCTGCCGCCACTGCTCCATGACCTGCCGGAAGGCGTCGCTCACGAGGAGAAGGAGTTCGGCGGAGGACTCGAAGCGGGCGCCCGCCGGGGTTGTGGCCCCGAGGATCTCGGCTCCGCGCTGCGACGCGGCCGCCAGGGCCTCGTTCATCTGCAGACCTGCGAGCATGGACCGGAGCCAGATCTCATCGTCGATGACATAGCGTTCGCGCCGCGCGCCAGGGACTCGTTCCCGGCTGATCATTCCCTGTTGTTCGAGGAAGGCGACGGCGTGCGAGATCGACGCCGGGCTGACGTTAAGCCGCTGGACCAGGTCAGCGGCGGTGAGGGTGCCGGAGTCGGTGATGTACAGGCAGGCCAGCACCCTGGCCTCCATCCGGGGCAGGCCCTGCTGAACGAGGAGGGCGATGAAGGACTCCGTGAAGTCCTGCACCGCTTGGGGGTCGCGCCCGTGGCCGCTGTCGGGGATCGGGGGCGCCGGAGGTTGGGCCTGCTTGTGCCGGCGCGCACGATGCCGGGTGGCCTGCTGAGCCTGGTCCGCCCCGTAATCGTCGGGTCCGCCGTTGCGGGCGACCTCCCGCATGATGGTCGAGGCCGGCCGCCCTAGACGCCGGCCGATCTCTGCGTATCCGAGCCCCTCGGCCAGCCCCGCAGCGATCTGCTGACGGTCCTCGTTGGTGAGTCTGCCTCCGGGCATCGGTGCTCGTCTCCTGTCTGCCGACGTGCGCGGAGCTCGGCGCCCGCACACCCCGTTGCAAAGTATGCATTCACGCAGAGTCTCATTGCAATACAACCCTTGATCATCTTTTGCGTTTAGCGTCAACCTCATTGCAAAGGAAGCCTTGAAGCTCCAGTTTAACAGGAGCGATAGGGCTCTCATTAGCGTTGACTGATTTGTGAACGCAATGTAGTGTCGCTGGCGTTCAGCGATTGCCGAACGCCAGCGGGAGCCGAAGCATGAGCGCCACGCCCCGGACGGCTCCTGAAAGAGCGAACACTGTACGCAAGGAGATTCATGATGGAACACGGCAACAGCGGCTTTTCCGCGACTGGGCTGCGCAGGCTGCGCGAGGTGCTGACGCGGCATGTCGATTCCGGGAAGATCCCTGGGCTGGTCGCCCTGGTCAGCCGCGGCGGCCAGACGCACGTCGAGGCGATCGGGACGATGCAGCACGACGGTGGCGCGCCGATGCACCGGGACACGATCTTCCGGATGGCGTCCACGTCCAAGCCGTTGTCGATCGCGGCGGCGATGGTGCTGCTGGATGAGTGCCGGCTGCGACTGGATGACGTGGTGGATCCGTGGCTGCCGGAGCTTGCCGATCGCCGGGTGCTGAAGCGGATCGACAGCCCGCTGGACGACACCGTGCCGGCGCGGCGGCCGGTCACCGTTCGGGACGTGCTGACCTCCACCTTCGGGCTCGGCATGGACATGACCTCGCTGGGCACCCCGATCCTGAACGCGATCTTCGAGCGGGGGCTCACGCCCAACCTGCCGGTGCCGGTGCCCGAGCAGGACGAGTGGATGCGCCGCCTGGGCGAGCTTCCGCTGATGCATCAGCCCGGCGAGCGCTGGCAGTACCAGATCAGCAGCGATCTGGTCGGCGTGCTGGTGGCCCGGGTCACGGGCCAGTCGTTCGAGGAGTTCCTGCGGGAGCGCATCTTCGAGCCGCTGGGCATGACCGACACCGGCTTCCACGTGCCCGCCGACAAGATCGACCGGCTGCCCACCCTGTACGCCCCCGACCCGCAGACCGGCGAGTTCCTCGCATGGGACGAGCCCAAGGACGGACGGTGGAGCCAGCCCCCGGCGTTCCAGGGCGGCGGCGGTGGGCTGGTCTCGACCGCCGACGACTATCACGCCTACTTCCGGATGCTGCTGAACGGCGGGGTGCACCAGGGCAGGCGGATCCTGTCGCGGCCCGCCGTGGAGCTGATGACCACCAACCGGCTCACCCCCGAGCAGCAGGCCCCCCGGCATGCCATGGCCGTCGACAACGTCCATATGTCCTTCGGCCAGGGGCAGCAGGGCGGCTGGGGCATGGGGATGGCGGTGCGCACCTACCGCGGCGACTACGCCTCCATCGGCCAGTTCGGCTGGGATGGCGGAAGCGGCACCTCGACCTACGCCGACCCGCACCACCAGCTCACCGGGATCCTGCTCTGCCAGGTCGGGTACACCGTCCCGGATCCGGCACGGCTGATGAGCGACTTCTGGACGACCCTCTACCAGGCGATCGACGACTGACATCGAGCCCGCGCCCTGGTAGACCCGCCCTCAGGCTCGTGGCGGCCGGACCGTCGACGTTTCCGGGCGGGCCCTGTCCGCCTCTGCAGGCCGTAACAGCTGACTGACCAGGACAAGCTCACCCTGCGCACCGCCGCCTACGGCGCCGTCTCGCTGCTGGCCGCCGCCGATGCCGCCGGCTCGCCCCACAAGGTCGCCACCGAGGGCTCCATCGCCCTGGCCTCCGCGACCGGCCCGATCGGCCACGTGCTCGCCGCCAAGACCAACGACATCAAGCTGAACGGCAAGTCCGTGGCCGAAATCGCCGACCACGTGCTGCCGGCCCTGACGGCGGCCATGAACCTGCTCAACAAGCAGGACCCGGCAGAGGCCGGCAACTTCCGCAGCACCGTCCTCGTTGCCGTCGAAGGAGCCGCCCGGACCCACCAGGGCGAGCCCGGCCCCACCCTGGCCGACATGATCCGCAAGATCACCGCAGCCCTCGACGCCGCCTGATGCGATGTCGACCCGCGTAGCCACAGCCGTGTCCCGGGGTTCTGCGCGGACCTCGTGACACGGCAACGAGGACGGGTCAAGCAGGGAACGAGCCCCGCCAAGGCGGCCGCGTCGGCTCGCTCCCCCTGGCCGACGCCCGCCGCCATGGGGCCACCCGAATCGCGCGCCGCGGCTGGTCGACCGGTCCATCGCTGCCGACAAGGACTTCGAGCTGCGGCTCCCGCCGTACTCCACGAACGCCCCCGAGCGGAACGGCGGTTCCCCACCGCACCCGACGAACGCCCCCTGAGCGGCACGAGGCGCCTTCAGTGACGCAACGGTCCGAGCCGGCGAAGCCGGCCTGCGCGTCGCCCGTGTCCAGGATCGTCGTGACCAGCCCGTCCCCGGGTGAGGGCCAGAGGGGAGCTCTGGCCCTGGGGTGCAGGCGTTGGTGGGTCAGTGGAAGAAGTGGCGGGTGCCGGTGAAGTAGAGGGTGATGCCGGCCTTTTCGGCGGCCTCGATGACTAGTTCGTCCCGGATTGAGCCGCCGGGCTCCACGATGAACCGGACGCCGGCGTCGATCAGCACCTGCGCCCCGTCCGGGAACGGGAAGTACGCGTCCGAGGCCGCGACCGCCCCCGTCGCGCGCTCGCCCGCCCTGGAGACCGCCAGGCGGCACGAGTCGACCCGGTTGACCTGGCCCATGCCCACGCCAACGGTCGCCCCGTCGCTGGCCAGCAGGATGGCGTTGGACTTCACCGAGCGGCAGGCGCGCCAGGCGAACTCCAGGTCCGCCAGCTGCTCGGGCGAGGCCGGGGTGCCGGTCTTGAGCTCCCACTGCGCGGCCGAGTCGCCGGATGCGTCCACCTTGTCCACGGACTGCGCCAGGACTCCCCCGTCGATCTCGCGGAGCTCCACCTGCCGCGACGGCCCCTGCGGGCACTGCAGCAGGCGCAGGCTCTTCTTGACCCGCAGGACCTCCAGCGCCTCCGCCGCGTAGGACGGCGCGATGACGACCTCGGTGAAGATGTCGGCGATCTGCCGGGCCAGCTCGGCCGTGACCTCGCGGTTGACGGCGATCACGCCGCCGTACGCCGAGACGGGGTCGCAGGCGTGCGCCTTGCGGTGCGCCTCGGCCACGTCGGCGCCGATGGCGATGCCGCACGGGTTCTGGTGCTTGATGATGGCCACGCACGGCTCGCTGAAGTCCCAGGCGGCCCGCCAGGCGGCGTCGGAGTCGAGGTAGTTGTTGTACGACATCTCCTTGCCGTGCAACTGCTCGGCGTTGGCCAGGCCGCTCGTGCCGGCCGTGTAGAGGGCGGCGCTCTGGTGCGGGTTCTCGCCGTAGCGCAGCGTGGCCTTGCGCTCGTACGTCGCCCCCGTGAACGCCGGGAACCCGTCCTCCCCGTACGTCCGCGCGAACCAGTTGGCCACCGCCACGTCGTACGAGGCCGTGTGCGCGTACGCGATGCCCGCCAGCCGCCTGCGCTCGACCAGCGTGAAGCCGCCCTCGGCCAGCGCGTCGAGCACGTCGCCGTAGAACCCGGGGTCGACCACGACGGCGCAGGTGTTGTGGTTCTTCGCGGCGCCGCGGATCATGGCGGGCCCGCCGATGTCGATCTGCTCGACGCACTCCTCGTCGGACGCGCCGGAGGCCACCGTCTCCTGGAACGGATAGAGGTTGACCACGACGAGCTGGAACGGGTCGATCTCCAGCTCCTCCAGCTGGGCCACGTGGTGCGGCTTGGTGACGTCGGCCAGCAGCCCGGCGTGCACGCGCGGGTGCAAGGTCTTGACCCGCCCGTCCAGGCACTCCGGGAACCCGGTGAGCTGCTCGACCTTCGTCACCGGGATCCCGAACGACGAGATCGCGGCGGCCGTGCCACCGGTCGAGACGATCTCCACCCCGGCGCCGTCGAGGGCTCTGGCCAGCTCCTCGAGCCCGGACTTGTCGTAAACAGCGATCAGCGCGCGCCGGATGGCGATGCGAGTCACGTGGATTCCCCTCCTGTTAGGTTGCCGATGCGGACGTGACGTCCGCTGACCGTCCAGCCCTCGCGAGCCATCCGGCCGACGATCTCGACGAGCAGGCGCCGCTCGACGCTCTTGATGCGCTCGTGCAGGACCGCCTCGTCGTCGTCCGGAAGCACGGGCACCGCCTCCTGGGCGACGATCGGCCCGGTGTCGACGCCGGCGTCGGCCAGCATCACCGTGCAGCCGGTCACCTTGACCCCGTGGGTGAGCGCGTCCCGCACGCCGTGCGCGCCGGGGAACGACGGCAGCAGCGCCGGGTGCGTGTTCAGCACGGGAAAGGCGTCGAGGGTCGGCGGACCCAGAATTTTCATGAAACCCGCCGACACCACCAGGTCAGGCTCGTACGCTGCGATTCTGGCCGCGATGGCGGCATCCCATTCCGCCCGCGTCGCATAATCGCCCAATTTTTCAACAAAAGTTGGGACTTGTGCCCTCGTGGCCCTGGCCAGCCCTTCGATCCCATCCCTGTCCGCGCCGACCGCGACCACACGAGCCCCGTATGACGGGTCGGCGGAAGCGTCCAGCAGGGCCTGTAGGTTGGTTCCAGAGCCGGAGACGAGGACGACGAGCCGCCCAGCCTTAGACACGCACACTCCAAAGAGGAAACAGGGTGGGGGTGCCAGAGTATCTGTTCCTCGCCCGGCGACGCAGAGGAGGTCAGGTGTCGACACCGGTGCAGGCACCGGCAGGCCAGCAACCCGCCGATTCGGCGGGTCGCCGAGCGATCTGGTTGTCCATCGCAGCGCTGGCCATGACGTTCATGTTGCCGCTCGCAGGCCTGGTCATGGCGCTGTTCGCGCTCGCGGCCGGGATCCGGGCGCTGCCACAGCTGAAGTCCGCAGGCCGGTCCACGGGCATCGCCGTGGGCGGCATCACGATCTCCTCGATCGCACTGGCGCTGTCGGCCATGGCCACGGGGATGCAGCTGTACCTGATGGACGAATACTCGGCCTACCAGGAGTGCATGAAGGGCGCGGGGACCGTCTCGGCGCAGGGCGAGTGCTTCACGCAGTTCAGGGACGCGGCCCAGCGCAAGCTGCCCGCCGACGTGCTGCAGCTGCTCGGCACCGTGCAGCCCTAGCCGGACGCGGATCAGTCGCGGTCCCAGGCGTACGGGTCGAGGTAGATGACGTGGCCGCCGCGGTCGTCCGACTCGTCCACGATGTCCTTGCGGGGCGGGCGGTCGGGCTCCGCCAGGCGCGGGCGGGCCTGGGCCAGCGTCTCGGCCTCGGCTGAGGCGTGCTCGTCCTGCCAGTCGTCCCTGATGACCGGGATCTCCTGAGTGTCGGCCTCGGTGGCGTCCATCCAGTGGCCGGGCAGCGGGCGCGGATCCGACTCGGCCAGCCCGACCTTGCTCGCCGCCTTGGCGATGGCGGCCCCGGCCTTGCGTACGGGGGCGGCCGCCTTGTCGAGCGGCGTACGGGCGCGCTTGTTGAGCAGCAGCAGGTTGGCCACGCCGGCGGAGATGCCCGCGGCCACGCCGACCTCCACCGCGACGGAGAGCGCCACCTCCCAGGGCGAGGGCCCGATCGTGGCCAGCCGCCCGCCGCCGATGGGCCCGCCGGACAGGGCCGCCAGCAGCCCCGCCACGAGCCCCGTGACGACCCCGCTGAGGAACCCCCACATCGGCGCCGCCTCATAGGAGGGCGACGGCGAGATCCGGGCCACCATGACCCCCGCGACGGCCCCAGCCGCGAACGGCACCGCGACCACCGCCATCATCCAACCCGGCACGGGCCCGCTCTCCGGCAACGCCCCCAGCAGCGGCAGGCTCGGCACCGTGCCGAGCTGCACCCCCGTGGGCGCGACCAGCGTGTCGGCGCCGATCGCGAACCCTGGCCCGGCGATGTAGGAGAAGGCCCAGACGACGGCGTTCAGCAGGTAGAGGAGCTGCAGCAGCAACAGCAGCACCCCGCCGACGAGCCCCGGCGAGAGCACGTCGGACAGCTCCTTGACCTGCCCGAAGTTCAGTCCGATGGCGACCAGCACCAGCACGAGCCCGGCCACGAGCAGCAGCGCCGTGGCGACCGCCGTGCCGACGGTGAGCGCGCGCACCCGCTCGGGCAGCAGCCGCAGCATCACCCGCCAGGGCCCGATCATCCGCGCCGTGGCCAGCGACCCCGCCAGGAACGCCAGCACGAAGTGGCTGAGCAACGCCTCGCCGATGAACGGCTGCGTGATCTCGTTGCTCGCCGCGAGCGCGATCAACCCCGCGAGCAGCGCGTACGGCGCCGCCAGCGACACCCCCGCCTGGACGACCACGGCGAGCTGGGCGCGGCGACGGGCCCCGGCCTGCTCCTTGGGGCTGTTCTTCGGCAGCCGGGCGGGCAGCCGCAGCCGCAGGTCGGCGTCGCGGGCCATCCACCGCCCGGCTCGGTAGAGGAGCACGGCGGGCAGCACGATCAGCCCCAGAGGCAGCAGCCCGACCCGCCCGCCCTGGATCGCGAACCCGGCGTGGTGGGCGGCCAGCCAGAGCTGCGCCGCCGTGCGGAACACGCCCGGCAGCCCCGTGCCCAGCGTGCCGCGCGGCGCGGCGATCCAGCCGACGAGGGTGAGTGTGGTGAGCGCGGCCAGGCCGACGCCCAGCGTGGCGGCGGCGGCCAGCATCCCGGACACGGGTAGCGGCCGCCTCGTCTCGTCGTCGTCGCCTGAGCTCCCGGGGAGCTTGCCTAGCATCGACCGGGGGGCAGCACGCAACTGGTCGAGAATCGCCGTCACAGTAGGCGATTTTCTCAAGGTTTCCCGACCGGCGCTTGGTTGACGCGCCGCCGCCCATCCACTTTGTGACGTCGAACTACACCCGATTTGTCCCCGGGCCCCGGATCGGGCACGGAAACGGCCCACGGGGCGGCGTAACGGCGGCCGGCCCCGCGCGCTTGGTGACCGTCTCCCTGGACAGGGGCCGGCCACGTGCGGCGGGTGGGTTGCCCGCCGTGAGCGTAAAGGTGGGAGAGGGAAAGCCCCGTGCGGGAGGACCCGCACGGGGCTTTCGAAAAACGCAAACCCGACGATCAGCGCGCCTGCATGATCTCGCGCATCAGGCGGGCGGTCTCGGAGGGGGTCTTGCCGACGCGGACGCCGACCTTCTCCAGGGCCTCCTTCTTGGCCTGGGCGGTGCCCGCGGAGCCCGACACGATGGCGCCGGCGTGGCCCATGGTCTTGCCCTCGGGGGCGGTGAAGCCCGCGACGTAGGCCACGACCGGCTTGGTGACGTGCTGCTCGATGTAGGCGGCGGCCCGCTCCTCGGCGTCGCCGCCGATCTCGCCGATCATGACGATCGCGTCGGTGCCCGGGTCCTCCTGGAACGCCTGGAGCGCGTCGATGTGGGTCGTGCCGATGACGGGGTCGCCGCCGATGCCCACAGCGGTCGAGAAGCCGAAGTCACGCAGCTCGTACATGAGCTGGTACGTCAGCGTGCCCGACTTCGAGACCAGGCCGATGCGACCCGCGGTGGTGATGTCGGCCGGGATGATGCCCGCGTTGGAGGCGCCGGGAGAGGCGATACCGGGGCAGTTGGGGCCGATGATGCGGGTCTTGTTGCCCTTGGAGACGGCGTACGCCCAGAACGCGGTGCTGTCGTGGACCGGAACGCCCTCGGTGATCACCACGCACAGCGGGATCTCGGCGTCGATGGCCTCGATGACCGCGTCCTTGGTGAACGCCGGCGGCACGAACACGACCGACACGTCGGCGCCGGTCTTCTCCATGGCGTCCTTGACCGTCCCGAACACCGGCAGGCCCTCGTGCGTGATGCCGGCCTTGCGGGCGTTCACCCCGCCGACGACCTTGGCGCCGGAGGCGAGCATGCGGCGGGTGTGCTTGGTGCCCTCGCCACCGGTCATGCCCTGAACGATGATCTTGCTGTTCTCAGTCAACCAGATGGCCATGGGTCACGCACCTACCGCAGCGAGCTCGGCGGCACGCTTGGCCGCGTCGTCCATCGTGTCTACCAGCTCGACCCGCGGGAGCGCGGCGTCGGCCAGAATCTGGCGCCCGAGCTGGGCGTTGTTGCCGTCGAGGCGGACCACGAGGGGGTGGGTCACGGCCTCGCCGCGGCTCTCCAACAGCTTGAACGCCGAGACGATGCCGTTGGCGACGGCGTCGCAGGCGGTGATGCCGCCGAAGACGTTCACGAAGATCGACTTGACGCTCGGGTCGGAGAGGATGATCTCCAGGCCCGCGGCCATGACCTCGGCAGAGGCGCCGCCGCCGATGTCGAGGAAGTTCGCGGGGGACGGCTTGCCGGGGAACTGCTCGCCCGCGTAGGCCACCACGTCGAGCGTGGACATGACCAGGCCCGCGCCGTTGCCGATGATGCCGACGTCGCCGTCGAGCTTGACGTAGTTGAGGTCCTTCTCCTTGGCCTTGGCCTCGAGGGGGTCCTCGGCCGCCTTGTCCGCGAGCGCCTCGTGGTCGGCCTGGCGGAAGCCGGCGTTGTCGTCGAGCGTGACCTTGCCGTCGAGGGCCTTAACCTGGCCGTCGGCCGACAGGATCATGGGGTTGACCTCGACGAGCGTGGCGTCCTCGTCGACGAAGCAGCACCAGAGCTTCTCGATGAGGTCGGCGGCGCCGTCGAGCGCCTTCTCCGGCAGGCCGCCGGCCACCGCGATCTCGCGAGCCGTCGCGCGGTCGACGCCGTTCAGCGCCGAGACCGGCACCTTGGCGACCTTCTCGGGCGCGGTGTGGGCGACCTCTTCGATGTCCATGCCGCCCGCGGCGGAGCAGATGGCGAGGAAGGTACGGTTCGCGCGGTCGAGCAGGAAGGAGAAGTAGTACTCCTCCGCGATCGCGCTGGCCTCTTCGACGAGGACCTTGTGGACCGTGTGGCCCTTGATGTCCATGCCGAGGATGGCTTCGGCCTTGGTCACGGCGTCGACCGCGTCGTCGGCCACCTTGACGCCGCCGGCTTTGCCTCGGCCACCGGTCTTGACCTGGGCCTTGACGACAACGCGGCCGGTCAGCTCCTCGGCGGCCGACCGCGCCTCCTCCACGTTGTGTGCGACGATGCCGCGTGGCACCGGGATGCCGTAGTCGGCGAAGAGCTCCTTCGCCTGATGTTCGAACAGGTCCACGAGGGTCCGTCCTCTTCCGTTTGGTCGCTCACCCTCTGTCGGGTTCGCGCCCTGCTTTTCCGACTGATGTTCGACGGCCCGGGCAACCCCGTGCGTGCCGGGCGTTTCCGCCGGTAAAGCCTAGCCCGAAGCTTGACCTGCCCAGGTCATGGGGGCATGGTTCTTCCGCTCTGTGACGGTCATCTCACTTCTCCAGGACGGACCCTGCACGAAAAATGCACCGTTTTGGCATCGCCTGCCCCGGCTGTCGATATATGGTCGTGATCTTCTATTGGCAGGCTTCTGCTCCCTCTCCTTTTGAATCGAACGGGGAAATCGTATGAAGCGAATTCTCGCGGGCTTGGCGTTAACCACGGCCGCCGCGCTCGTTACCGCCACACCTGCCGCGCAGGCCGCGCCGGTGGACCCGGTGAAGGCGCTCAAGAAGCAGTTCGTCGCGGGGCACGGGGTACGGATCTCGGAGAAGACCCGGATGTCCCTGGACGGCAAGAGCATCGGGGTCAGCACGACGCTCGGCTCTTTCGAGTTCGGCAAGTCGGGAATCGTGGCAAGCGATGTCCGGACCCGCAGGCCCAGCAACGACAAGAGCCTTTCGGCCGCGCTCGCCCCGCCGCGCATCATCACGGTCGGCGGCTACAGCTACGTTCAGGGCGGGTTGTTCAGCGAGGACCTGCCCGAGGGCAAGAAGTGGGTTCGCTACAGCGGCGGCGAGGCGACCGGCGGCACCTACAACCAGATCCTCGACATCTTCGAGCCGAAGGTGCTGAAGACGCTGGTGTCGCGCGCCAAGAGCTTCAAGGGGGGCACCTACAAGGGCGCCCTCACCTACAGCGAACTGGCCAAGGCCTACGGCCAGAAGCTGTCCGGCGCGGTCGGCAAGATCAAGATTGACTACGCGCTGAAGGTCAACTCCAAGGGCCTGGTCACCACGCTCACGTCGGGCTGGACCCTGGACTTCGGCGTCCTGGGCAAGACCCGTTCCGAGACCGAGACCCGGTACCTCGCGTGGGGGTCCAAGGTCAAGATCAAGGCCCCGGCCAAGGACCTGTGGGTCGACGTGGACGACCTCGGTGAGGACAGCGAGGTTCCGCAGGAGATCCCGAACAACTCCCTGAACTCGCTCGCCAACTAGTAGCTCTCCCGGCCTCCTTCCGCCCGCTGGGCGGAAGGAGGCTTTCTCCTCTTCAAGGATGCGCATGAAGCGAGTTCTGGCGGCGGCGGTGGCCGCCGCGGCCCTGGCCACCCCCACACCGGCACAGGCGGCGACCCCTGATCCGGTGAAGGCTCTGAAGAGCCAGTTCGTGCCCGGGCACGGCGTGAAGGTCTCCGAATTGAACCGATCGATGGACAAGAAGAAGCCGACGGCCCTCCGTGTGACCGGCGCTTTCGAGTTCGGCACGTCAGGGGTCGTCGCCTCCGATGTGATCCTGCGGGGGAGCTTCCTGAAGCCCTCAGAGAAGATCAACTTTCGCGCCGTGACCGTTGGGAGGAAGACTTACATTCAGAGCGAGGCCTTCGAGAAGACGCTGCCCGAGGGCAAGACCTGGCTGCGTATGGGCGATGCGAGTAGGGCGAGCGGCACCTTTCACCCCCTCGACATCTTTCGGCCTGCGCAGTTGAAGGGCCTGCTGTCACACGCGAAGTCCAGCACGGGCGGCCTCTACCAAGGCACACTCACCGCCAAGCAGACGAGCAAACTCAGCGGGCTCTATTTCGGCCCTTCGGTGGACTATCGGCTGAGCGTCGATTCCACCGGCCTGCCCAGCCGCTTCTTCACCGGCGTGAAAAGCTCTTCAAGTGCGGATACGGTCGACACCCGCTACAGCGACTGGGGTCACAAGGTGACGATCAAGGCTCCGCCCGAGGAACTGGTGGCCAGCTCCGAAGAGCTCAGCGACGAGGCCATCGACGAGATGCTGGAGGAGCTGCAAATCATCCCGAACGAGGCGCTCGCCCCCCGGTAAGGCATCCTCAGCCCGCGCGGGCCAGGTGGGGCTGTTTGGTGTAGTCGGTCAGGCCGATGACGTTCCCCCAGGGGTCGGCGACCTCGACCGTCCAGCCCGTGAACACCTCGAACGGCTCGACCCCCAGCTCATCGGCCGCCGCGCGGGCATCGGGCACCTCCAGCCAGACGCGCATGGAGCCCGGCCCGCCCTCCTGGACCCGTACCAGCAGCCCCGGGGTCTCCTCCCCGATCGCGAACAGCGCCAGCTCCCCCGTCGCGAACTTCTCCTTCAGCCCCAGCACGCCCCCGTAGAACTCCCGGGCCCGCGCCAGGTCTCCGACCCCGACCAGGATGTTGTCGACGCCGAGGATCCTCATGACGCGAGCCTCGGGTGGTCGCGCCAGGCGGGCATCGAGCGCATGTAGGCCCTGGTGGCCTCCTCGGCCTCGGCCCTGGCCTGGCCGGTGCGCTGGGTCTGCCACTGCACCATGCGCTCGAACCGCTCGTCGAAGTCCTGCAGCGTCCCGTCCGGCTTGGAGCACAACCGGCACCACGTGCTGTCCGGGTGGCCGGGGGCGTGGTCGTCGGCCGTCCGCATGGGCATCCCGCAGCTTTGACAGTTCACGGCACGTCCTCTCCTGGATCCTCGCCCCTGAGGAGCGCGCGGAGCCCGGTGACGAGCCCTTCGCGCTCCTGGGGCGTCATCTGACGTACGGCCCGCGCCAGCAGGTCGTCCTCGAGCACCCGTGGTGCGGCCGCCGCATAGGCCGCCCGCCCTTCGTCCGTGACCCACACGAACACCCGCCGCCGGTCGCGCTCGTCCCTGATCCTGCCCACCAGGCCACGCTCCTCGACCCGGTTGACCAGCTCGGTCGTCGCGGCCTTGGACAGTTGCAGGTGCTCGGCCAGCTCGCTCAGGGTGAGCGGCCCGGCGGCCTGCAGGTGGCCGAGCACGGCGTGCATCCTGGCGGTCAGCCCGGCCGCGATCGGTCTCTTGGACGCCTTGAACCGCCGGTAGATCGCAGGGTAGAGCCGCGCGACCTCGCGGGCCGCCTCCGCTTCTTCCATTACTTCTTTCGTGTACGAACTGTTCGTGTACGAACTGTACTCCGCCGCAGAACGGAGGTCTACCCGAGCCGGGACTCCCGCACGCTCGCCCATTCGAGCGAGTGCCTGATGCCCTCCTCGACGGAGTAGCGGGCCTGCCAGTCCAGCAGGCGGCGGGCGCGGTCGCTGCGGGTGTAGGCGCCGGCCACGTCGCCGGGGCGCGGGTCGGTCTCGACGACCTCGATCGGGCGGTCGACGACGCGGTTGAACGCCTCGGCCAGCTCACGGACGGTGGTGCCCGCGCCGGTGCCCAGGTTGATCACGTCGACGTCCAGTTCGTCGAACCGCCGCAGCGCCGCCACGTGGGCCGTCGCCAGGTCCCAGACGTGGACGTAGTCACGGATGCCCGTCCCGTCCCTGGTCGGATAGCCGGTGCCGGTGATCTGGAAGGGGACGCCGTCCTCGTACGCCTCGATCATCTTGCCGAGGGCGTGGCTGGGGCGGCGCAGCTGCAGACCGGTGCGCATCTCGGGGTCCGCGCCGATCGGGTTGAAGTACCGCAGGGAGAGGATTCTGATCGGACGACCTGCGGCGATGTCGGCGAACATGGCCTCGCAGACAGCCTTGGTCCGCGCGTACGGGCTCTGGGGGTCGAGGGAAGAGTCCTCGTTCACCGTGTGGTCGTCGCCCGTGCGGTAGATGGACGCGGAGGAGCTGAAGATCATCCGGGTGCAGCCGTTGCGGATCAGGTGATCGACGAACTCGAGGCTCTTGGTGACGTTCGCGCGGTAGTAGCCGATGGGGTCGGCGACGGAGTCCGGGACCACGATGAGCGCGGCGCAGTGGACTACGGCCTCAATATCCGGATACTCGGCAAATATCTTGTCAATCAGTGGGCCGTCGCTGATATCCCCTTCATAGAACGCCCGCCCCTTCGCGAACTCGCGCCTGCCCGTGATGAGGTTGTCGAGAATGACGGGCTCGATCCCGGCATCGAGGCACGCCGACGCGACCGTGCTCCCGATATATCCCGCCCCGCCAGTAATCAATACACGCATCCCAGCACCGTACCTATGGACTGAGCATAAGTGGCACGTGCTCAGCCGAACGCTCCGAACGGTGTTGAGCGTTCTGGTCGCCCGCGTTCGCGCCGCGTCCGGGCGGCACGGATCGTGTCCGTGGTCCGGGGATGCGGGGGCGGGGTCCCTCACGCCCGCGGGCGGCCGGTCCGGCCTGGACGGTCCGATGCCCCTGCTCATCGCTCCGGTGAGCAGGGGGCGGTGCCGTCCGTCGCCGGATCGGATGCCCTTGGGCGCGTCTGCCGATCGCCACCGCGGCTGCGTCGTGGCGAGTGGTCGTACGTTTGGTGGAGGCCAGCGAGGCCTGCCAGTGTTGAGCGCCCCACTTCGAGGTATACGCCGGATCGGCGGCGATGATCGCGATACCCGTCTGGTCGGCCATCGAAGTGAGCCGGGCCCGCAGCCTGCCGGTGGGTATGCCGGAGATGAGCCGGCGGAAGCGTTTGCGGCGGCCGTGCTTCTCCCGGGTCTTCTCCGCGGCGAAGTCGAGGTCTTCGATGGCGATGGCCTTCACACCGCATGTACGCGCCCAGTGCAGCAGCCGCGTCAGGGCGTGGCGGACCTGGGCGTCGCGATGCCCGGCATTGCCGGACAGGTCGTAGGAGAAGCGGCGGGGATTGCCGATCGGGTTGCCGTGGACATCCAGGCGCCAGGCGGCCAGGTGGTCGGCGTTGGTGTCCACCCCGATCACCCCGTGGGCGAGCGCAGCCGACATCAGCACGGCCGGGGCCGCGGGAATCTCCCAGGAGGCGGTGATGTACCAGCGGCCGCGCGCCGCATCCAGGTGGATACGGTAAGCCACCGCCCCGGTTGGCTTCAATGCGATCGGCCCACTCGGAGCGCCGGTGGGCGAAGGTCACCCGGCAGGCCAGCACGTAGCGGCCGTGCGGCGCGTTCGCGTGCTGTGCCAGCGGTGCGGGGAGCCGGATCGACGCCTGGCCGTCGGGGGTGATGCGGATGGTCTCGTTGCCGTAGCGTTTGCCGGACTCGCCGTCGGCGGCCAGGAACCAGCGCGCGGCCTGCCAGGTCTGCCGCCACTCGGCCTGGGTGAGCCCGGCGGCCTCAAGGTGGTGCCGAGCGCGGGCGAGCCGTTTGCCGCCTCGCACCACGCGCACCCGCCCCGCCCGCTGATCGGCCCGCAGGTGCTGCAGCCGATATTGCAGGAAGTGCAGACGGCGGGACTTGGCGAACCACTCCTGCGCCGAGCGGTAACCGCCTGGCTCCTTGCGGGTGCCTTTCTTTCCGATGGGCAGCGACAGCCGATGGGTGATCGCGCGGATGGCGACCTGGAGGTCGCGGATGTGGTCGGCCTGGCCGCGGCGAGCCAGCGCCCACTGATCGTGGGAGGCTTTGGTGATGGCCCCGGCCCAGCGTGACGATGACTGCACGGTCAACTCGCGCTTGCGAGCCGCCCAGGTGCCGGTGGAGTGCTCCAGCCCGTCGGCGCACCTGGTTTTCAGATCGTGCGAGGCCAGCGCGCCCAGATGCGCGCCGACCAGCCGCAACACCACGTCATCCTCAGGCGTCAGGAGCTTGAGCCGGTCGCGGACAGCGACGCCGGACGAGCCGGGCACCACGAAAGCGGGGGCGATCGGACGCAGCTCAGCCATGCTCGCCGACCTCCGCCGCGATGCCGACGTGGTCTACGGCCGACCGCCGAGGGCACCGCACGGTCGGCGCCCGTGGATCGCGGTCGAACGGGCACGCTGGCATGGATGACACTCGCCCCCTCCAAGGTTTCACGTTGCGTGGCCGTAATGATACCAAGCGTTGATATTGCTGGGTAGAACATGTGCGCGATACGGGCCGGCAGATGCGCAGCGCAGCCCTACGGCTGAGCCGGAACCCGAGCAGAGCGGCCCCGGCGCGACAGCGGTACGCAGAGCGAGGACTACCCCTTGCGTGCACACATGCCGTCGAATACGCACTCCGGCGATGACGTGACCAGCCCCATGTCATGCACGCTCAAACACGAACAGCTCCGAATCCCTTAATCATCTTGTACGGCTGGGTCCGGCTCACTTGCGCCTCTGCTCAAGGCTCCGCCATCACGCCGTACCCCGAACCTCGCTCGGCGTGGCCCCGCCCCTCACAGCCAAGCCATAACTACGCCCCGAGCCCGCGCTCGCCTGCGGGCTGAAATCGCCGGGGCGGGGAGTCGGGAGTGCCCGGCTGACGCGGTAGAGGGAAAGGGGCGGTGGTATGGGGCTTGTTGGGTCCCGTGTTGGCGTGCGACATTTCCTGATATGGGCAGAGACGTGCCAAGCGTCGTCTTCAGCCGGGACGACCGCCGGAAATATCGGGAAAAGGTGTATCGATGCCTCGACGTCTTCGCCCAGATGTTGCGCGAGTCCCGCTTTGAGATCGAGCGTCCGCTCGCCGGCCTGGAGATCGAGCTCAACATCGTGGACGCGTACGGCGAGGCGGCCATGCGCAACGCCCAGGTGCTCGCCGCGATCGAGCAGCCGGACTGGGCCACGGAGCTGGGACAGTTCAACATCGAGATCAACATCGAGCCGCAGGAACTGGGCGGCGACGGCGCGCTCCGGCTGGAGAACGACGTCAGGGCGCGGCTCAACCACGCCGAGGAACGCGCCCGTTCCCAGGACGGTCACCTCGTACTGATCGGCATCCTGCCCACGCTGCGCGAGCAGGACATCGGCGAGGGCACGCTCTCCGCGAACCCCCGCTACCGCCTGCTCAACGAGCAGATCTTCGCGGCCCGGGGCGAGGACCTGCACCTGGCCATCGAGGGCGTCGAGCGCCTGGACACCCACGCCGACAGCGTCGCCCCCGAGGCCGCGTGCACGAGCGTGCAGCTGCATCTGCAGGTCAGCCCCGACGCGTTCGCCTCGCACTGGAACGCGGCCCAGGCCATCGCCGGGCCTCAGGTGGCGGTGGCGGCCAACTCGCCGTACCTGTTCGGCAAGGAGCTGCACCGCGAGACCAGGATCACCCTGTTCGAGCAGGCCACGGACACGCGGCCGGCCGAGCTGAAGGCGCAGGGCGTGCGGCCGAGGGTGTGGTTCGGGGAGCGGTGGATCACGAGCGTCTTCGACCTGTTCGAGGAGAACGTCAGCTATTACCCCGCTTTGCTGCCCCTGTGCGAGGACGAGGACCCCCGTACCGAGCTCGAACAGGGCCGCATCCCCCACCTCCACGAGCTGACCCTGCACAACGGCACGATCTACCGGTGGAACCGGCCGGTGTACGCGGTGGTGGGCGGGGTGCCGCACCTTCGCGTGGAGAACCGTGTGCTGCCCGCCGGGCCCACCGTGGCCGACATCGCGGCCAACGCGGCGTTCTACTACGGGTTGATGCGCATGGTGCCGTACGCCGAGCGGCCGATCTGGAGCCAGATGTCGTTCCAGGCGGCGGAGGACAACCTCGGCGCGGCGGCCCGGCACGGGCTGGACGCGCGGCTGTACTGGCCGGGCATGGGAGAGGTGCCGGCGGCGGAGCTGATCCTGCGCCGCCTGCTGCCCATGGCGCGCGAGGGGCTGGCCAGGTGGGGGGTGGACGGTCCCGTGGCCGACCGGCTGCTCGGCATCATCGAGGGGCGCTGCCTGACGGGCCGTACGGGGGCGAGCTGGCAGGTGGAACGCGTACGCGCGCATGAAGGCCACTCCGGCGACCGGCACGAGGCGTTGCGGTCCATGATGCTCGAGTACATCGAGCGAATGCACAGCAATGAGCCCGTGCACACTTGGGACGTATGAAGCCCGTGAAGCGCATCCTGGTCCTCGCCCTGGTCCTCCTGGTCGGCGCCTGCGGCCTTACCGGGCGGCCGTCCATGGACACGCAGGGGGCCGACTCGTTCGAGGACGATGTGCGGACCGCCCGTACGCTGACGGAGGCGTTCTGGACGCAGCAGTTCCAGCAGAGCGGCCGGACATATCGGCCTATTGCCGACTTCGTCCCCTACTCCGGAAACTCCGGACCCAGCTGCGGCAACGAGCCCGCCGTCCCGAACAACGCCTTCTACTGCCCCATCGGCCACTTCATCGCTTTTGACCAGACCTGGATGGAATCGCTCTGGAACGAGATGGGCGACGGGTCGGTCTATGTGATCATTCCCCACGAGTTCGGGCACGCGATCCAGGCCCAGCTCCAGACGAACTTCCAGCTCAACGTACAAATAGAGCTCCAGGCCGACTGTTACGCGGGCGGGACCCTCTCGGCGCTCGTGCGCTCGGGCGTGCTCGACACGGAGGCGGGCGACGAGGACGAACTGCTCCTGAGCCTGGAGGCGGCGGGCGACCCGACGGACGACTGGCTGAACCCGTCTGCTCATGGGACGGCCGGGCAGCGCCAGGCGTCGTTCGCGACCGGCTACCGGGACGGAGTGAACGCGTGCTGACCGGGGGCGTACACGAGGGGCGCGGATCGGACTCCAGGATGTACGCGCGGGTCAACCCAGAGGATGATGTATCCGATCATGCCCACGCTCTACCGTTGACCCATGCCATTGGAGGAGATCGGCTGGCTGCGACGGGGTGCGTGCAGATCCAGCGACCCTGACCTCTTCTTCCCCCTCGCCCCCACGCCCTTGCAGGAGGCCCGCGCCAAGGCGGTCTGCGCGCGCTGTCAGGTCATCGAGGAGTGCCGCGCGTACGCATTACGCTCGGGCGAGTCGGAGGGCATCTGGGGCGGCCTCACCCCGGAGGAGCGCCGGCGCAGTCGCTTCCCCACGGGCTGGCGCCGCCCGGCCGCCTCCTGACGCCGATCGACCGGCGGCGCGGGTGAAAAGAGGATGAGCGACGTAGCCTGGCAAGGGTGTTGCTCCGCTCGATCGCGATCCTCGCCGCAGCCAACCTGCTGAACAACAAGGTGGCCCCCCGCCTGGCCCCCCTGACCTCGGCCGCCGCGACCGCCGCCCTGGTGGCGACGGCCCGCAGGTCCGGTCTGTCGTGGAAGGAGCTCGGGTTCGAGCACGGCCGGCGCGGCGCCGTGGCGGGAGGCGCGCTGGCGGCTGCGGTGGCGGCCGTTTACGCCGTCGGCATCGCCCACCCCCGCACCAGGCAGCTCTTCCAGGACGAGCGCGCCCTGTCGCTCTCGCGTGCCCGCGTCCTGGAGGAGGCCCTGCTCCAGGTCCCGATGGGCACGGTCCTGCTGGAGGAGGTGGGTTTCCGGGGCGCCCTGTACGCGATGCTGCGCAAGGATCACGGCACGGTGGCCGCCACGGCGATCTCGTCGTCCCTGTTCGGCCTCTGGCACATCCTGCCGGCCATCGACATGGCCCACGCCAACCCCGCCCTCGGCGCCCTGACGTCGGCCGACTCCCCGGCCGGCCTGGACACGGCGCGGGTGGTGGCGGGAAGCGTGGTGTCCACGGCGGCGGCCGGGGTGCTGTTCTGCGAGCTCCGGCGCCGCGGCGGCCTCCTGACCCCGGCCATGCTGCACCTTGCCACCAACTCCTTCGGCTACCTCTTCGCCCGCCTCGCCGCCAAGCGAAAGTGACGGAACGTGAGCATTCCCGGCACCCAGGTGGATCTTTGATCAGCCGAGGATGAGGATTCTCAGCCTCGAAGGAGGAAGATCCTTCACCTTGATTGGAGCGTTCCACAGAGATGCTTTAACGTCTCCAGCGCGTACTTCCCGAGACCGCGCAATGCCGGGAAAGGCGTATATCAAGATCACAAGTTCTGATATACGATGGAGGCACGGAGGTGGTGTTGCATGCGTACGGTAATCGACATCGACAAGGAGCTCCTGGAAGTGGCCCAGCACGAGTTGGGGACTTCGACCATGAAGGAGACGGTCAACGCGGCCCTGGAGGAGATCGCCGAAAGGGCAAAGCGTCGCGAAGCGTTCGAATACTGGCGTACCCGGGACAACTCCGATCTTCTGGATCCGGAGATCATGAAGCATGCGTGGTAGCCACCGGCGTGGTCTACCTCATCGACAAGAGCGCACTGGCGCGCATGCCGCACCCGGCGGTCCACCGCGCACTCGAGCCGCTCATGCTCGACAAGATGCTGGCCATCTGCGAGGTCACACAACTCGAGGTCCTCTTCAGCGCGCGTGACCCGGCGGGCTACGAGCGCGACGCCCACTACCTGCGCGAGGGCTTCCGCCTCCTGTCGATCCACGAGAAGGAGGTGGCCGCCCGGGCGCTGGACGTCCAGGCGATCCTCGCGCGCAAATCGCACCACCGGGCCGTCGGACCGAGCGATCTGCTGATCGCCGCCTGTGCCGAGGTGCACGGGGCGACGATCCTGCATTACGACCGGGACTTCGACATCATCTCCGAGGTCACCGGCCAGCCGTCGCTCTGGGCAGTGCCCCCGGGGTCGGTGCCCTAGGGAGGGTCAGGCCGTGGGGACGACCTGGAAGGCCTCCGCGTAGTGGCCCGAGGCGAAGCCGGCCTGGTCGGCCCAGGCGGCGAAGCGGGTCTTGACGAAGTCGACGAAGCCCTCCACGTGGGCGACCTGGCTCACATGTGACTGCAAGGCCGCGAGCTTGCGGTCCATGGCCTCGGTGACGTCCACCCAGTGGTTGGGGGTCGAGCCGCCCGTCAGCCACACCTCGCGCACGGTCCACGCCTCCAGGCCCTCGTCCCGCAGCAGTTCGGGGAAGGCGTAGGGGTTGCGGGCGTCCGGGTAGACGGCGTCCAGGGCGGAGCCGCCCACCGCGCGGTGGTCGGGGTGGCTGGGAGCGACGTTGTTGTAGTTGCGATCGGGGTGGTGGGTGATGACGAGATCCGGCCTGACCTGGCGGATCACGCGGGCGATGTCGCGCCTCAGCTCGATGGAGGGCACCACGAGCCCGTCCTTGTGGCCGAGGAACCGCACGTCGGTGACGCCGACCGCCTTGGCGGCGGTGCGCTGCTCGGTCCTGCGCAGCTCGGCCATGCCGGAATTGTCCAAAGTACGCTCATTGCCGCCCGCATCGCCATCCGTGACCAGCAGGTACGTGACCTCGACGCCCTTGTCGACGAACAGCGCCACGCTCCCCGCCGCGCCGAAATCGACGTCGTCTGGGTGGGCGGTGACCACGAGGACCCGGTTGATCTCGACTTCCGGCAGCATGGCTTTCCTTTCTGATGTTCTACGAGAAGACAACCGGCCCCCCGCCGAAGGCATTCCGGGCGCCGATTGTCGGTGGGGCGTCTTAACCTAGGTAGGTGCCGACCCAAGTCTCTGTTGACCACCCTCTGCTCGACGGCCTCAACCCTCAGCAGCGCGAGGCCGTGATCCATCATGGCAGTCCGCTGCTCATCGTGGCGGGGGCGGGCTCCGGCAAGACGCGGGTGCTCACGCATCGCATCGCGTACCTGCTGGCCGAGCGTGAGGTGCACCCGGGCGAGATCCTGGCGATCACCTTCACCAACAAGGCCGCCCGCGAGATGAAGGAGCGCATCGACAAGCTGGTCGGCCCGCGCTCCAGGGCGATGTGGGTGATGACGTTCCACAGCGCCTGCATGCGCATCCTGCGGCGGGAGGCCAAGCGGCTGGGGTTCCCGTCGAGCTTCTCCATCTACGACCAGGCCGACTCGCAGCGGCTCATGGCCATGGTCTGCAGGGAGATGGAGCTCGATCCCAAGCGTTACCCGCCGCGCTCCTTCTCGGCCCAGGTCAGCAACTTCAAGAACGAGCTGATCGACTACGAGACCGCGCTCGACAAGGCGGGCTCGCATCTGGAGAAGACGCTGGCGCAGGCGTACAAGGCCTATCAGCTCAAGCTGACCGAGGCCGGCGCGATGGACTTCGACGACATCATCATGAACACGGTGACGTTGTTCCAGCTCTTCCCCGAGGTGGCCGAGCACTACCGGATGCGGTTCAGGCACGTGCTGGTCGACGAATACCAGGACACCAACCACGCCCAATACATCCTGATCAGGGAGCTGGTCGGGCACCCCGAGCTGCGCACGACCGACGGCGAGCTGGTGCGGTCGGGCGCCGACATGTCCGAGCTGTGCGTGGTGGGCGACGCCGACCAGTCCATCTACGCCTTCCGCGGCGCGACGATCCGCAACATCCTGGAGTTCGAGCGCGACTACCCCGACGCGCGCACCATCCTGCTGGAGCAGAACTACCGCTCCACCCAGAACATCCTGGCCGCCGCCAACGCGGTCATCGCGCGCAACGAGTCGCGCAAGCCCAAAAATCTCTGGTCCGACCAGGGCGACGGGCCCAAGATCGTCGGATATGTCGCCGACAACGAGCACGACGAGGCCATGTTCGTGGCCCAGGAGGTCGACCGGCTCAGCGACGAGGAAGACGTCAAGCCGGGCGAGGTGGCCGTCTTCTACCGGACCAACGCGGCCTCCCGGGTGTTCGAGGAGATCTTCATCCGCACCGGGCTGCCGTACAAGGTGGTCGGGGGCGTGCGCTTCTACGAGCGCAAGGAGGTCAAGGACCTGCTGGCCTACCTGCGCGTGCTGGCCAACCCGGCCGACGTGGTGTCGCTGCGCCGCATCCTCAACGTTCCCAAGCGCGGCATCGGCGACCGCGCCGAGGCGATGGTCGAGGCGCTGTCGTCGCGCGAGCGCATCTCGTTCTGGGACGCGCTGCGCAGGGCCGACGAGGCGTACGGGATGGCCACGCGCTCGCTCAACGCCGTACGCGAGTTCGTCGCGATGCTCGAGGAGCTGATCGCCAAGGCCGAGGGCATGCCGCCGTCGGCACTGGCCGAGGAGGTGCTGGTGGCCACCGGCTACCGCGCCGAGTTGGAGGCGTCTGAGGACCCGCAGGACGAGTCACGCCTGGAAAACCTCAACGAGCTCATCTCCGTCGCCTCCGAGTTCGAGGAGGCCAACCCGGAGGGGACGCTGGTGGAGTTCCTGGAGCAGGTGTCGCTCGTGGCCGACGCCGACCAGATCCCCGACGCCGACGGCGGGCAGGGGGTCGTCACGCTGATGACCCTGCACACGGCCAAGGGCTTGGAGTTCCCGGTCGTCTTCCTGACGGCCATGGAGGACGGGGTGTTCCCGCACATCCGCTCGCTCGGGGAGCCCAAGGAGCTGGAGGAGGAGCGGCGGCTGGCGTACGTGGGGATCACCAGGGCGCAGCAGCGGCTCTACATCACCCGGGCGGCCGTGCGCAGCTCGTGGGGGGCGCCGTCGTTCAACCCGGCCTCGCGCTTCGTGAACGAGGTGCCGGGGCAGCTCATCGACTGGCGTACGGATCCGGAGAAGTCCGCCTGGAGCGCGGCCACCCGCAAGGAGCCCGCCGCCCGCCCGGCGCCCGCCAAGAGCGGCGGGCGGAAGGTGCCTTCGCTGGCGCCCGGCGACCGGGTGACGCATGACGCGTTCGGGCTGGGCACGGTGGTGGCCGTGGACGGGGTGGCGGAGAAGACCAAGGTCAAGATCGACTTCGGCAGCGGCGGGGAGAAGACGCTGCTGCTGGCCTACGCGCCCCTCGACAAGCTCTGACGGCCGCAGGGCCGCCCTCCCTGGCTTTGGGCTTTGGGAGAGCGGCCCTGATGCCTTTACGGGGTCAGCCCTTCAGGGCGCTGCCCTTCTTCCACTGGGTCCAGTTCAGCTGCCAGTAGCTCCAGCCGTTGTTCCACTGCAGCTTGCGCTTCGTACCGGTGATCTTGACGACGTCGCCGCGCTGGGCGATGCCGTAGAACCACTTGGCGCCGGCGGGGGTGGCCCGCACGCAGCCGTGGCTCTGGTTGGAGCGGCCGAGGAACTGGTAGTAGCCGGCGCTCTGGTGGACGTACTCACCGCTGTCGGAGATGCGGACCGCCCACGGGATCTCCTCCTTGTAGTAGCGCGGATCCTTGGGATCCGTCACGCCCATCCAGGAGGAGGTCATGGTCTCGACGGCCTTCTTGCCCATGGTGAGGTGAACGCCGCTGGTGGTGAGGTAGACGTCCACGCCGTTCCTGATCAGCCCGCCCCTGCCTGCGCTGATCGGGATCTTCTTCGTGAGCTTGCCGTCGCGGTAGACCTTCATCTGGTGATTACGGGTGTTGACCACGGAGATCTGCGACGCGCCGACGGCGAAGCGGCGCGAGACGTCCTTGGCACCCTTGTTGCCGGGGAGCTGCGACAGGCGGGCGGTGAAGAGGACCTTCTGGTGAGGCTTCCAGTACGTCTTCGTCCGGTAGATGACCTTACGCGCCGAAACCCAGCGCCAGGCGCCGTCGACCGGCTTCTCCGCCTCCACCTCCAGCAGCGCCTCCACGGCCGCCCGGTTCTTCACGTCGCGGTCGAACGTGACGATGATCGGGAAGCCGACGCCTACCTTCTCCGACTTCTCCCCCATCGGGGTGATGTCGGCTATATCGAGCTTGACCTTCTTTTCCGGGGCCGTGACCTTCACCGGGGCCGTGACGCTCGCCGCGCCGGCGGCCCGGACCACCGAGGCTTGCTGCGTTTGGGGAACGTGGACGCTCTCCGCCGCACAGGCCGTCACGGCGGCCAATGCGACAAGGGCCGGCAGCATCCGGGGGACGCGATTCAAGGGGGCTACTCCTGGGCTATGTGCTTTTTCTCCTTAATGTGTGACAACTGAGGCGGGAGTTTTGTGGGCGTACTCACGATAACTATCCCGTAACGTTCCAAACCCGACACGGATGAACCCCCGCCCCACGGGGAACCCGCGCCCGACGCGCTGCTGGCTGCTGGCTGCTGGGTGCTGGGTGCTGTGTGCAGGCGCGCGGCGGGCGACGCCAGCACCGCGCGGTGCACGGGACGGGACCGGGCGGGCAGCGCGGCACGGCGGTGGGCGATGCGCGGTGTGTCGGCGGGCACGGGATGGCGTGGTGCACGACGGCGCTGGAGGGCGCGAAATGGGCGGAGCAGCGCAGGGCGGCGCAGCGCGCGAGACGGACGGAGCGGCGCAGGGCGGGTGAGGTGCCAGCCGCAATGACCGATGCCGCGGTGAGGACCGACCGCGGTAACGGGTGCCGTCGTGAGCGGGCCGTGGTGAGCGGGCCGTGGTGAGCGGGCCGTGGTGAGCGGGCCGTGGTGAGCGGGCCGTGGTGAGCGGGCCGTGGTGAGCGGACCGTCGTGAGCGGACCGTCGTGAGCGGACCGTCGTGAGCGGACCGTCGTGAGCGGACCGTCGTGAGCGGACCGTCGTGAGCGGACCGTCGTGAGCGGGCCGTCGTGAGCGGGCCGTGGTGAGCGGGCCGTGGTGAGGGTGGAGGAAGTGGGGGGTTGGGTGTGGTGGTGGGTGGGGTGGGATGCGGATGGGGTGGGGGTTAGACGAGGCGGCGGGCGGTGGCCCAGCGGGAGAGTTCGTGGCGGTTGGAGAGCTGGAGCTTGCGCAGGACCGAGGAGACGTGGGTTTCCACTGTCTTGACGGAGATGAAGAGCTCCTTGGCGATCTCCTTGTACGCGTACCCCCGCGCGATCAAGCGCAACACCTCGCGCTCCCGCTGCGTCAGGGAGTCCAGCTCGGGATCGATGGACGGCGCTTCCGACGAGGCGAAGGCGTCCAGGACGAACCCGGCCAGCCGCGGTGAGAAGACCGCGTCCCCCTCCGCCACCCGGCGGATGGCGTCCGTGAGCTCCTTGCCGCTGATGTTCTTGGTGACGTAGCCCCGCGCCCCGCCCCGGATCACGCCGATGACGTCCTCGGCGGCGTCGGAGACGGACAGGGCGAGGAAACGCACCTGGGAGCCGGCGCCGAGGACCCGGCGCAGCACCTCCTGGCCCCCGCCGCCAGGCATGTGCACGTCCAGCAGGACCACGTCGGGCTGGTGCTCGGCGATCGCCTTGACGGCCGTCTCCACGTCCTCGGCCTCGCCCACCACCTCGATCGAATCGCCCAGCTCGGCGCGTACGCCGGAGCGGAAGAGCCGGTGATCGTCGACGATCAACACGCGCGTCATGCCTTCTCCACCTTCATGGTCAACATCACTTCCGTGCCCTCACCCACGGAGGTGCGCACCCGGGCCGTGCCTCCGTGGCGTTCCATTCTCCCGATGATGGACTCCCTGATGCCCATCCGGTCGAGTGGCACCGCATCGAGGTCGAACCCCTTGCCACGATCCTTCACGAAAATCGTGACCTCTTCACCCTCTACTTCGGCATAGACGGAAATGGATGGACTCTCAGAGTATTTGGCCGCGTTGACCATCGCCTGCCGGGCCGCCTTGAGCTGGGCGGCCAGCTTGCCCGCCGGGTCGAGGGCGATGTCCCCGACGCAGACGACCTCGATGGGCACCCCGTGGGCGTCCTCCTCCTCCGCCGCGATCCGGCGTACGGCGGCCGCCACGGTGGCGTCGGCGTCCTGGGCGGGCTGGTAGAGCCAGTTGCGCAGGTCGCGCTCCTGGGCGCGGGCCAGCCGGGTGACCTCGCGCGGATCGTGGGCGACGCGCTGGATGAGCGTGAGCGTGTGCAGCACCGAGTCGTGCACCATGGCGGCCACTTCGGCGCGTTCCTCCTGCCTGATGCGCTCGCGCCGCTCCAGCTGCAGCTCTTTCCACAGGCCGGCGAGCCAGGGCGCGGCGATGACGGCCAGGCCGCCGACCACCACGACGGTGAACATCAGGCCGGGCCTGGCCTGGGCCAGCTCGCCCTCGGCGTACAGGAAGCCCGCCGCGCCGATCACCACGAGCGTCACGCCGAGCAGCGTGCGAACCCGGTTCTTCCTGATGCTCGTGGTGGCGCCCTGGACCCAGCTCTTGCGGCGGTCCGGGTCGGCCTGCTGCCAGAGGATCAGCGCCCCGATCCCGCCCACGGCGAACGGCAGCATGCCGATCCCGCCCTGGGACGCCCCCGTGAGCCAGCCGAACGCGAACAGCGCCACCCCGATCGCGCTGAACGCGGCCAGCTGGCTCCAGTCCCGCTGCGGCGGCTGCCCCTCGTACGGTTGCCGGGGCGTGACCATCCACAACACGGCGTACGCCACCATGCCGACCCCGTGGACCACGCTGAGCAGCACGAACATCAGCCTGACCACCACGGGATCAAGCGAGAGCTGCGCCGCGAGGCCCTGGGCGACACCGCCGAGGAGGCGGCCTTCCATGGGGCGCATCAGGCGCCGATAGGGCGCGTCGCCGGTCGGCTCGGCGAGAGTCTTCTGGTCAGCCATAACATCGCCATAGTCACATGTCGGGGGCACTTCAGGCATCAGGGAACAACCCCCGGGTCGGGTCAGGGGTGTCCCGGATGCGAGCACACCACGCGTAGGTCCACGATGGTGACATGACAGAAGCTCCACCCAAAGAACCGGCCGCCCCGCCCCGGTCGCTGCGACGCAGCAGCGAGGGTCGCTTCCTCATGGGGGTCTGTTCCGGTCTTGGGCGGCACACCGGCATCGACCCCGTGGTGTTCCGCGTGGCTTTCGCCGTGCTTCTGCTCGGCTCCGGCATCGGCCTGTTCCTCTATCTGGCGGCGTTCCTGCTGATGAAGGAGCCGAACGGCAGGCCGGGGATCATCGAACAGTGGACGCGCCGCGACTTCGACGCCGAAACCGTGATGGCGCTGCTGACGGCGGTGCTGGCGTTCGGGCTGGCGCTCAACCTGGCGACCGTGTGGCTCGACACCGGCACCCTGGTGGTGGGCGTGCTGCTCGCCGTCTCGCTGCTCGCCGCCCATTCCAGCGGGGTGGACCTGCGGGGGCTGGCCCGCTCGATGCCCGAACGGCTGAGCAGGAGGCAGAGGCACACGACCGCTGCTCCCGAAGCCCCGCCGGTCAGGCCCGTGCCCTCCCCGGAACCATCGCCGGCGACACCCACGACCGCCGCGGGGCCACCGCCGGTCAAGGAGCCTGCCGCCCCGGAGCCGGTCCAGGAAGCCGCCGCTCCGGTCAAGGAGCCTTCCGTACCCGGGCCGGTCCAGGAGGCCGCTGCCCCGGAGCCGGTCCAGGAAGCCGCCGCCCCCGAGCCGGTCCAGGAGCCCTCGGTCCCCGAGCCGCCGACCCGGGTGCAGGAGGCCGCCCCGCCTGCCGGTGAGGACACCAAGGTCACCGCCGAGCACCGGGTCCCCTCCTACCAACCGCAGCCCAGGACCCGCCTCGACTACACCCCATACGGCGAGCCGTTCGCGCCGAAGGGCCCCTACCAGCCGCTCGACCCGGCCAAGCGGGCAGCAGGCTACTCGCCGTACGACCCCGTCCTGTACGGCCGTCCGGTCCCGAAGAAGGAGCGGAAGCCGCGCCCGAGGTCGTTCATCGGCGCCATCACCATCCTGCTGGCAATCATCATTGGAGGGATCGTCGTGGCGGTCCAAGCCAGGTCGGCCGCCGGAGTGAGCCCGACCATCGTCGGCGGCGCCGTGCTCATCACGATCGGCGCCGGGCTGCTGATCGCCGCCTGGTGGGGACGCGGGGCCGGACTGGTGGCCGCGGGGACGCTCGTGACGGTCATCGTGGCCCTGGGCTTCGTGCTCGGGGGCATTCCGCGGAACATCGGCGAGTCGGACTGGACGCCGACCAGCGTGACCCAGTCGAGCATGCTGTACGACGTCGGCGTCGGCGACGGGCGGCTGGACCTGTCGGAGCTGAAGCTGGAGCCGGGCGCCAAGGTGACGTTCAACGCCGCGGTGACGATGGGTGAGCTGATGGTGATCGTGCCGCCGACGGCCAGGATCGAGGTGCACGCCACCAACAAGGTCGGCGACGTCAAGCTGGATCATTCGGTCAGGGGCGGCGTGGACGTGCGGTACGACAAGGTGCTGGAGCCCGAGGTCGAGCCCGACGGCAAGGTCTCGACCATCGTCCTCAATCTGCGGGGCGGGCTCGGCGACATGGAGGTGCGGCGTGCCGCGTGAGGTCGACAAGCCGCGACGCTTGCATCGTACGGATTGGATGGCCCTGCTCAGCGGTGTGCTCTTCGTGGTTCTGGGCATTCTCATAGTGACACGCGCGATCACGGATCCGCTGGTCCTGACCGGGGTATTGGTGCTGGGACTGGCGTTCGCGGGGCTGGTGGCGATCATCGCGAGGGTGGTTCGCGGTAAGTAACCCTTGACCGGGAAAAACACCGGCGTAGGTTCGGGTGTGTCCGCCAATCCCCTGCTCCTGAGGGAGGACGTATGCCCCGAATCACCGTCACCGTCGACGGGATCAAGTACGAGGAGGACGTGGAGCCGCGACTCCTGCTCGTACATCTGCTACGAGAGCGGCTGGGCAAGACCGGCACCCCCATCGGGTGTGACACCAGCAACTGCGGCGCCTGCACGGTCATGCTCGACGGCAAGAGCGTGAAGAGCTGTTCCGTGCTCGCCGTGCAGGCCGACGGCTGCGAGGTCCTCACGATCGAGGGCCTGGGCGTCAACGGGTCGATGCACCCGATGCAGCGGGCCTTCCACGAAGAACACGCGCTGCAGTGCGGTTACTGCACGCCCGGCATGGTCATGGCCGCGATAGACCTGCTCAGGGAGGATCCCGAGCCTTCGGAGGAGGCGATCAGGGAGGGCCTGGAGGGCAATCTCTGCCGCTGCACCGGCTACTGCAACATCGTCAAGGCCGTGCGCCGGGGCGCGCAGGAGATGGGGCAGGCGGTGACGACACCATGAGCGAGATCGACACCGGCATGGTCGCCGAGCAGATAGAGCAGAGCGACCAGCTCAACGAGCCGGCCGGCACGTCCGAGGTGGGCAGGCCGCGTCGGCGCAAGGAGGACGCGCGGCTGCTCACGGGCCGGACGCAGTGGACGGACAACCTCTCCCGGCCGGGCATGCTGCAGGTGATGTTCCTGCGGAGCCCGATGGCGCACGCCCGGATCAGCAGGGTCGACGTGTCGGGAGCGCGTGAGCTGCCCGGGGTCGTGGCGGCCTTCAGCGGCCAGGACTTCGCTGCCGAGCAGGGCAGTCTGCCGTGCGCGTGGCCGGTGAGCGAGGACATCGTCATCCCCGACCACCCGCCGATGGCGGTGTCCGAGGTCAGGTACGTCGGCGAGGCCGTGGCCTGCGTGATCGCGACCGACCGCTACCGTGCCGCCGACGCGCTCGAGGCCATCGACGTCGAGTACGAGCAGCTGCCCGCGATCCTCGACATGAACGAGGCGCTCACGGACGGCAGCCCGAAGGTGCATGAGGCGGGCAACAAGGCGTTCAGCGTCAAGATCAACTCGGGTGACATCGAGGCCGCGTTCAGGGACGCCCCCGTCGTCATCGACCGGACCTACATCCAGCAGCGGCTCATCCCGAGCGCGATGGAGCCGCGCGCGGTCCTGGCCGACACCGACGGCGACGCGTACACGATCTGGTCGGCCACGCAGATCCCGCACGTCCTGCGGGTCATGCTGGCCGTGGTGACCGGCATCCCCGAGCACAAGATCCGCGTGATCGCCCCCGACGTGGGCGGCGGGTTCGGCTCGAAGCTGCAGGTCACCGCGGAGGAGGTGCTCTGCCTGCTGCTCGCCCGCAAGCTCGGCAGGCCGGTCAAGTGGACCGAGTCCCGCTCCGAGGGCAACCTGACCGTGCACCACGGCCGCGACCAGATCCAGCACATCCGGCTGGCCGCCGAGGCCGACGGGCGCATCCGCGGGCTGCAGGTCGACCTGCTGGCCGACATGGGCGCGTACCTGATGCTGGTCACGCCGGGCATCCCGCTGCTCGGCGCGTCGATGTTCAACGCGATCTACAAGATGGACGCGTACGAGTTCGGCTGCACGGGCGTGTTCACCACCAAGATGCCCACGGACGCCTACCGGGGCGCGGGGCGGCCCGAGGCCACGTTCGGCATCGAGCGGGTGATGGACGAGCTGGCCGCCGAGCTGAAGATGGACCCGGTGGAGGTGCGCAGGCGCAACTGGATCAAGCACGACGAGTTCCCGTACACCACCATCTCCGGCCTGACGTACGACTCGGGCAACTACGAGGCGGCCACGGACAAGGCGCTGGCGCTGTTCGGCTACGACAAGCTGCGCGCGGAGCAGGCCGACCGGCGTGACCGGGGCGACCCGGTGCAGCTCGGCATCGGCGTCAGCACGTACACGGAGATGTGCGGCCTGGCGCCGTCCAGGATGCTCGGCGAGGCGAACTACGGCGCCGGCGGCTGGGAGCACGGCTCGGTGCGCATGCTGCCCACGGGCAAGGTCGAGGTCATCACCGGCACCTCGCCGCACGGGCAGGGCCACGTGACGTCGTGGAGCCAGATCGCGGCGGACGCGCTCGGCGTGCCGTTCGACGACGTCACGGTGCTGCACGGCGACACGGCCATCGCGCACAAGGGCATGGACACCTACGGCTCGCGCTCGCTCGTCGTCGGCGGCATCGCCGTGCTGAAGGCGTGCGAGAAGGTCAAGGACAAGGCCCGCAAGCTCGCCGCGCACGTGCTGGAGTGCTCGCCCGACGACCTGGAGTACGCGGCCGGGGCGTTCAAGGTGCGGGGCACGGACTCGCAGAAGACCATCCAGGAGCTGGCCTTCGCCGCGTTCCTGGCGCACGACCTGCCGGAGGGCGTGGAGGCGCGGCTCGACGCCGACGCCACGTTCGACCCGGAGAACTACTCCTTCCCGCACGGCACCCACCTGTGCGCGCTGGAGGTGGACACCGAGACGGGCATGGTGAAGATCCGCTCGTACGTGGCGGTCGACGACGTCGGCAAGGTCGTCAACCCGCTGATCGTCGAGGGCCAGGTGCACGGCGGCATCGCGCAGGGCATCGCGCAGGCGCTGTTCGAGGAGGCCGTCTACGACGCCGAGGGCAACCTGCTGACCACGACGATGGCCGACTACCTGCTGCCGTCGGCGGCGGACCTGCCGGCGTTCCAGCTCGACCGCACCGAGTCCCCGGCGACCAGCAACCCGCTGGGCGTCAAGGGCGTGGGCGAGGCGGGCACGATCGCCTCGACCCCGGCCGTCGTGAACGCCATCGTGGACGCCCTGCGCCCGCGCGGCATCCACGACGTGCAGATGCCGTGCACGCCTGAACGCATCTGGAGAGCCCTAAAGGATCGGGCGCTGGAAGGAGTTCAGCGATGATCCCCGCGCAGTTCGACTACGTGCGCCCGGGTTCGCTGGCGGAGGCCTGCCAGGAGCTCGCCTCCGACGAGGACGCCAAGGTCCTGGCGGGCGGGCAGTCGCTGCTGCCGCTGATGCGGCTGCGGATGGCGTACCCGTCGAAGCTCGTCGACGTCGGCCGGCTGCCTGAGCTGAAGGGCGTGCACGACCGCGGCGACCACGTCTTCATCGGCGCGATGGCCACGCACGACGAGGTCCTGCACTCCGGCGTCGTCCGGGCCGACTGCCCGCTGGTCGCGCTGGCCACCGCGCAGGTGGCGGACCCGGCGATCAGGCACCGCGGCACGTTCGGCGGCTCGCTGGCCCACGCGGACCCGGCGGGTGACCTGCCCGCCGTGGTGCTGGCGCTGGACGGCGTGTTCGTGGCCAGGTCGGAGGAGGGCGAGCGGGAGATCCCGGCCGCCGACTTCTTCGTCGACTACTGGGAGTCGTCGCTGCGTCCCGGCGAGATCCTGGTCGGGGTGAAGCTCCCGAAGCTGGGCGAGGGCTGGGGCTTCCACTACGAGAAGTTCCACCGGACCGCCCAGGCGTGGGCCATCGTCGGCGTGGCCGCCGCGGTCAGGCGCTCCAACGGGTCGATCGCCGAGGCCAGGATCGGGCTGACGAACATGGGCTCGACGCCGCTGCGCGCCCAGGCCGCCGAGTCCGCGCTGGAGGGCGTGGAGCTGGGCGACCAGGTGCGCCAGGCGTGCGAGGAGGCGGCGGCCGGCACCTCGCCGCCGTCCGACCTGCACGCGCAGCCGGACTACCGGCGGCATCTGGCCAAGGTTCTGACCCACCGCGCGGTACGCACCGCGGCCGGATCGCCCTGACCACGGGCCAAGGCTGCGGTTCGAGTCAGAGGGGGCGCCTCTTCCGGGGCGCCCCCGCCCCGACGTAGTGTCGCAACCAGCGGGAAAAGGAGCGGATCGATGGCGATGCGGTTCGAGCACGAATTCACTGTTCCAGTTCCGATCGAGCAGGCGTGGGCGGTGCTGCTCGACGTCGAGCGGGTCGCGCCGTGCCTGCCGGGGGCGACGCTGGACATCTACGAGGGCGACGAGTTCACCGGCAGGATGAAGGTCAAGGTCGGCCCGATCGTGGTGACCTACAAGGGCTCGGCCAGGTTCGAGGACGTCGACAAGGACTCCTACACCCTCACCATCCAGGCGTCCGGCAAGGAGGCCAGGGGCTCCGGCACGGCCTCGGCCACGGTCAAGGCGCGGTTGACGCCGGTCGACGAGGCCACGCAGGTGACCGTGGAGACGTCGTTCAACGTGACCGGCCGGCCCGCCCAGTTCGGGCGCGGCGTGATGGCCGAGGTCGGCGGCAAGCTCATCGAGAAGTTCGCGGCCAACCTGGCCGAGCTGCTGTCCGAGCCCATGGTGGAGCCCGTCGCCCCCGCGCCGGGCCCGGAGGAGGAGCGGCACCTGAGCGCGGTGCCGACGCCGGCCGAGCCGGAGTCGCGGCCCGCGGGCACGACCCGCACGTCGCGCACGCCCGACGAGGAGGCGCTGGACCTGCTGGAGATCGCCGGGCAGCCGCTGCTGAAGCGCCTGGCCCCGGTCGCGGGCGCGCTCGTGGCGCTGCTGGTCATCGTGTGGGTGATCCGCCGGCTGCGGCGCTGACCGCCTGAAGGGCTGATTTTCAGCAAATACTCCATCAAGTCCGGACACTTCGCTCAAGCTGGGGGAAGTCCCATTTCCGCAGGTGGTTGAACCAGCGGGGGGACATGGGATGCCGGACTGCACCGTGGTCGTGATCTCCTACAACGACGCGGGGCGCCTGCCCAGGGCCGTGCGTTCGGTACTCGGGCAGTCCCTGCGGGACCTCGAAGTGATCATCGTGGACGACGCGAGCACGGACGGCACGCCGGAGGTGGCCGCCCGGCTCATGGACAGCGATCCACGGGTGCTCTACCTGCGCAGGCAGGTCAACAGCGGGGGCTGCGGCGCGCCCAGGAACGACGGGATCGACGCCGCGGCCTCGCCGTACGTGATGTTCCTCGACAGCGACGACGAGCTGCCCAGGCACGCCTGCAAGAGCCTGCTCGCGGAGATCGAGCGGACCGGGGCCGACTTCGTGTCGGGGCAGATCTCGCGGCTGTTCGAGTCGAGCGGGCGGCTGAAGCCGTACTATCCCGGGTTGTTCGCCAGGCGGCGGGTGGTGGAGGGGATCCGCCAGGAGCCCGACCTGTTCCTCGACTGCTTCAGCACGAACAAGCTCTACAACGTGGGCTGGCTGCGGGACCACGCGCTGCGCTTCCCCGAGGACATCCATTACGAGGACCACGTCTTCTCGACCGGGCTGTACGCGGTGTCGCGCAGGTTCGCGATCGTGCCGTGGACGGTCTACCTCTGGCACCGGGCGGCGACGAACGACTCGATCTCGCTGAGCGTCGACGACCTGGAGAACGTGCGGCAGCGGGTCATCGCGGCCCGGCTGAGCGACGACGTCCTGCGGCGCCACGGTGCCGGGGATCTGGTGGCGCAGCGGCAGCGCCGGTTCGTTCGCCAGGACCTGCGGGTCTACCTCAACCCGCTGCCGGCGCGGGAGCTGGTGTGGATCAAGGAGTTCGCCGCCGTGGTCCGGCCGTACATGGAGGAGATGCCCCGCTGGGTGCTGGAGGAGCTGGAGCCGCTGGACCGGGTCTGCTGCCAGCTCATCCTCGACGACCGAGCCGAGGACCTGCGGGTCGCCGCGGCCTCGCTCACCGGGCCGAGGGCCGCTCCGCGGTCGGCGGTGCGGCTGAACGGGCGCACGTACTGGGGGACGACGGTCTCGCCTGGCATGGACATCACCAAGCTGCGGCTGGCCGAGCTGCCATTCTCCGAGTCCAGGCTGCGGCACGAGCTGACGGAGATCATCTCGGACGGCGAGCGCGTACGGATGATCGTGCGCACGTACGACCCGTTCGGGTCGCTGCCGCTGGACTGGACGGCGGTCCTGGAGCTCGGATCCCTAAAAATCCCGATAAAGCCGCAGCCCTCCGGCGGCGGAGGTTACGTCACCGACGTCGTCTGCAAGCCCACGGGCAGGTGCGAGCCGCGCATCGTCTTCACCAGGACCTCCGACGGGCACACCACGGCCGACCGCATCCTCGCCGATCCCCGGCTGCGGCCCGTCGAGCTGCCGGGGTGCACGCTGAGGGCCGAGGGGTACGCCGCGTACCTGTGCGTGCGCCCCGACTCCGTCACCCGCTCGGTGCTGCGGCGGGTCAAGCAGGCGGCGATGAGCCGGCTGAACACGCCGGCGAACAAGCTGCGGGCCTACAAGCTGCTCATCAAGGTGTTGCCGCCCCGGCAGAACCTCGCGCTGTTCGAGTCCGACGTCGGCAAGGGCTACAGCGGCAGCCCCCGGGCCATCTACGAGGAGCTGCGCCGCCGCGGCCTGCCGATCGACGTGGTCTGGTCGGTGGCCAGGGGCCGCCGGAACTTCCCGCCCGACGCGCGGCTCGTCCGGCGCGGCAGCTGGGCCTACGTCTGGACGATGGCCAGGGCCGGGATCTGGGTGGACAGCCACGGGTTCCCGCTGGACTACCCGAAGCCGCACGGCACCCGCTACCTGCAGACCTGGCACGGGCAGGGGATCAAGTCGATCGGGTTCGACGCGCCCGACCTGCGTACCGACTTCGACGGGCCGCGGGCGCAGTGGCGGGCCGCGGTCGCGCGGTGGGACGCGCTGGTCTCGCCGAGCGCCGAGTTCTCGCGGGTGTTCCTGCCGTCCAACGGGTACGCGGGGAAGGTCTACCGGTGCGGGACGCCGCGGTGCGACGCGCTGGTGCGGGCCGAGCCGGCCGAGGACGTGCTGGAGCGGCTGGAGATCCCACCCGGCCGAAAAATCCTGCTTTATGCGCCTACGTACAGGGATCGCGTCAAAGGCAGCGGCCAGTCCGTACGGGTGGATCTGGAGCTGCTGGCCGAGGAACTGGCCCGCGAGTGGGTGGTGATCCTGCGTACGCACCCGATCGAGCGCTACAGCCCGCCCGAGCACCTCAGGCACTTCGTCCGGTCCGCCGGCTCCTACCCCGAGATCAACGACCTGATGCTGGCCTCGGACGCGTTGCTGACGGACTACTCCTCGGTGATGTGCGACTACGCGCTCACCGGCAAGCCGATGCTGTTCTACATCGACGACTGGGACGACTACCGGCTGGCCGAGCGCGGCGTGTACCACGACCTGCCCGCCATCGCGCCGGGCCCGTGCATGTCGACCACCGCCGAGCTGGTGGACGCGCTCAGGCGGCTGCCCGACCTGAACGCCGCCTACGCCGGCCGGTACGCGGCCTTCCGCGACCTGTGGTGCGCCGACGAGCGGGGCGACGCGGCCGCCAGGATCGTGGCCGACTTCTTCGAAGGTGCGCGATGAGCGTCGTCTTCGCCTGCGTGGACGCCGACACGCTCGGCGGCGTCCAGCGGGTGACGCACACCCTCGCCCAGGGGCTGGCCGGGCGCGGCCACGAGGTGCACGTGATCGGGCTGCACCGCGCGGCGGCGCCGTTCCGGTACGTGGACCGCCCCCTCTACCACCACCACGTGATCAGCCGGCGGCCGATGGAGTCTCAGGGCCGCCTGGCCCGCAAGCGGGCCGACTGGCGGCTGAAGGAGCTGCTCGGGGAGATCAGGCCCGGCTACGCCGTCATGACCTCGCCGTCCGTGGTGGCCCGGATGTCGGGGCTGCTGCCCCCGGCGTTCCGGCCGATCGGGCAGTATCACGGCTCGTACGACCACGCCCGCGGCTGCTGGCACCTCGGCTCCATCAAGCGGCACTACCCCGGGCTCGACCAGGCGGTCTTCCTCAGCGAGGACGACGCCCGGCTGTTCTCCGAGCACGCGCTGCTGCCCAACGCCTGGGCCCTGCCGAACCCCCTGGCCCACTGGCCGGAGCAGCTCTCCGCGCTCGACGCGCCCCGCGTCCTCGGCGTGGGCCGGCTGGAAGGGGTCAAGCGGTTCGACCGGCTGATCAGCGCGTTCGCCCGCTCGGGCGCGCCGCCCCCGTGGGAGCTGCACCTGATCGGCGACGGCGGCGAGCTGGACCGGCTGCGCGAGCACGCGCACGGGGAGGGCGTCGGCGACCGCGTGGTCTTCAAGGGCCTGGTGCCGAGCGACCGGATGCCCGCCGAATACCTGAACGCCTCCGTCCTGGGCCTGACCAGCGGGCACGAGGGGCTGCCCGTCGTGCTGCTGGAGTCGGCCGCGCACGGGGTGCCGTCGGTGGCGTTCGACGTGTCGGGCGGCGTGCGCTCCGCCGGGTCCCTGCTGGTGCCGCCGGGGGACGTGGACGCGTTCGCGACCGCGCTGGGCGGGCTGGTCGCCTCCCGGGAGGAGCGGCGGCGGCTGGGGGCCTGCGCCCGCGCACGGGCCGAGGCGTTCCGCCTCGACCACGTGCTCGACGGCTGGGAGCGGCTGTTCGCCCACATCCAGCGCTAGACGGTGCTAGACGGGCTCGGTCAGCTCCGTACGCTGCTGCGGCACCCCGGCCAGGGACCGCTGGCGCGCTGTGAGCATCGCGGCCACGGGGCTCGGCTCGCGCAGCCGGTTGAAGCGGTCGCGCATCTGCTTGCGCATGCGGCTGGCCTTGCGCTTCTGCATGGTCTTCTGGCAGGCCGTCACGTGCTCCTTGGCCGGCTTGGGCGCGCCGGTCAGCTCGTACCCCATGGACTCCAGGCGGTCGCCGAGCATGTGCTCGCACAGCGCGATCTCCCAGTCGTCCAGCCGGTTGGCCCAGCTTCCGACGCGGGTGCGGATGACCTCGCCGTGCGTGTTGCTGTGCCAGACCTTGTGCTGTGGCACCGCCACGCTGGCCGCCTCGCGCGGGGAGACCATCGAGACCGAGAACTCCTCGTCGAGGAAGTGGCAGAGCTTCTTCAGCTCGGTCATCGGGTCGTCGGTGAGGTCCTCGTACCGCAGTTCGTAGTACGTGTCCTCGCCCAGCGTGCGCTTGAGCCGGCCACCCGCGTCGATGGCCTCGGCCCAGGTGGAGACCGCGTGGAAGGAGTCCAGCGTGTACCAGGGCATCTCCTTCAGCGAGGCCACGCAGTCGCGGCCGTCCCTGATGAGGTGGATGAACTGGGCGTCGGGGAAGAGCCTGAGCAGCAGGTCGACCTGCTTGACGTAGCTGGGCCGCTTGTCGCCCCAGCGGGGCTTGTCGAACCGGTCGGCGTACATGCGGAAGGCCGTCCCGATCACCGATCCCAGTGAGCCGGGCCCCTCCACGGCCTGCCTGACGAAGTCGTCCTTGTCGATCTTGAGCTCGCGGAACTTCGTGCTGCGGTCGGTCGCGATCCACTGCGCCAGCGCGCGGCGGCGGGCGACGATCCGCAGATCGCCCCACGTCCGGCGGCGGTAGTAGGCGGGAATGAGGAACCGCGTCTCCGGAGGCACCGCCATGCGGGGGTGCGAGTGGAGCATGAGCTGGAGCATCGTGGTGCCGGACCGCGGACATCCAATGACGAAGACTGGCCGGTCGGACATTTCGTAGTAACCCCCGAAAACTAGACGAGAACGTGCTCTCGGCTCTCCTGAGAGGAGGGCACGCCGTGCCTGCGCGTGAAGCGCCACATCCGGTAGACAAGGAAGACCTCGTTGACCAGCAGCAGCACCCCGGCCACCGCGGCGAGCGGGATCAGCGCCCATGCCCCCGCAAGGGGCGCGACCACGAACACCGCCGCGTGAAACTCGATGCCGCTGATCAGGTGCGAGCGGACCCGGTGCCGGGCCAGGAACCTGTTGAACCGCCTGGGGAAGCTGCGCGGCCGGCGTGCCCTCGGGACGAGCGCCACCCGCTCGAGCGAGTCGATGTCCTCCTCGGACCCGAGCTCAGGCTCGCGCTCCCCCCGCTCCTCCCTGACGGCCTCGCGGACGCGCTTCATCTGCGGCGCGTTGACGTACCGGAAGAGGTCCAGTACGGCCACCGCCGCCCCGAGCACGACGTAGCGCACGTCCGAGGTGAGGGCGTACTGCCCGTATGCCAGCCCCCCGGCACACAGGACCACCCTGACCCGGTCCCCCACGTAGTCGAGCCAGAGGCCGAACGGCGTGCCCGTGCCCTTCAGCCGGGCGATTTTGCCGTCCACGCAGTCGATCATGAAGCTGAGATAGAAAACCACGGCGCCCGCTACGTGGTGGTTCAGGGCGAAACAGGTGGCCGACACCGCACCGAGGACCAGCGAGATCACGGTGAGGGCGTTGGGCGTCAACCGGGTGTGGTTGGCGACGGGAAGGGCGACCCGGCAGGCGACCGGGTCCACGAAATAGACGGTCCACCAGGAGTCTCTCCGCTTGCGTGTCTCGAAGACGTCATCGAGCGAATAGGTCCTCATGGACTCCAGCATGACCACGCGACGCGCCTGATCGATTACTCTCTGGAACTACTGGGTGATGTCCATGCCGCTTCTTGACCTACCCGGCACGGAAAACCGCCACGCGGAGTTCGCTTCCCCGTCCCTGAACCAGCTCTTGAGCACGAGACCGCGGGTCTCGGTGCGCACCATGAGCCGCCAGGTCGGCCCTCCGCCTTCGAGCCGCGTGGGGTCGAAGGCCGCGGAGACGCCGTAGCGGCCGGCGCGCCGCACCTCCAGCGGCACCCGGCGGCGGCCGTCGCTGAGCCACAGGTTGACCTTGCCGACCTTGCGGTCGACCCGGTGGATCGCCACCTGCCCGCGCAGGCGGTATTCGGACCCGGTCCACGCGCACTCCTCGACCCTGGCGACCAGTTTGAGCTCGTCGCGGGCGTCGAACACCTCGTCCGGGATCCGGAGCCGGCGGCGCTTGCGGAAGTACGGATAGTCGCCGTACCAGTTGGTGATGCGCAGCCCCCGCGGCACGATGCGGGTGCCGTCCTCGCAGGTGCGCCGGAACTCGCGTACTTTGCGCAGCTCGGTCACCAGGCCGCGCCTGAGCAGGTGCAGCTCCAAGCGGCGCAGCGACGGCGCGGTGGCCAGCGCCTTCGGGCTCAGCGTGGCCAGCCACGCGTCGGCCAGCTCCAGCAGCGCCACCGACTCCTCACTCCCCTCCAGAGCCTGGAACAGGAACACGATGTCCTTCTCCAGCACCAGCGCGTCGAAGCCGTCGAGCAGCTCCGGCGCCCGCTCGTCGAGGAAGGAGCGGACCGCGCGGATGGCGGCCAGCCGGTCCCAGAGGTTGGGCAGCTCGGCCCGGCGCTGCGTGATCGAGGTCTCCCCCGCGTCCCGCTTGCGCCAGTGGTAGACCACGTCGCCGACCATGTCGACGCTGTTGGCCAGGACATGCGCCTGCATGGCGACGGGCACGTCCTCGTAGATGCCGGCGGGGAAGGCCAGCGCGTTGCGCTCCCAGAAGTCGCGCCGGTAGACCTTGTTCCACACCGTGCGGTCCCTGACCAGCACCTGCTTGTCGGTGATGTGGGTGCACAGCTCCGGCCGCCTGAACGCCTTCTCGTGCAGGATCGACTCCTCCAGCACGCCGTCCACGAGCCGCGCCACCGCACCGCACGCCAGGTCGGAGCCGGTCTCCGCGAGCGTGCCGACGAGCCGCGCGTACGCCTCCGGCGGCACGACGTCGTCGCTGTCGGCGAAGGCGAGGTAGGTGCCGCGGGCCTGCCGGATCCCCACGTTGCGCGCGGGACCCGGCCCGAGGTTGTCCCGCTGGTCGATGAGGACGAAGCGGCCGTCCCGCGCGACGAAGTCGGCGGCGACGCGCCGGCTGCCGTCGTCGGAGCCGTCGTTGACCAGGATGACCTCGATGTCGTCCATGGTCTGGGCGGCCAGCGACTTCAGGCATTCGGTGATGTACGGCTCGACGTTGTAGATCGGGACGACCACGCTGAGCAGGGGGATCATCCGATTTGCTCCTTGGCTCTCGGGATGTGGGTTCGAGGGCAGCATGCCTTGACCACTCCACGGATTCCGTGTCCCTGATCAGCTCTTTACCGGACGCATAATCGGCTACGTTGTGCAATTGATTGGACACCAATAGTAGGGGGAGCGGTGCTGAGAGGCGTCGAGGACAAAGATCTGCCGTCCATGCGGCGATGGCGCAACCATCCGCGCGTACGAGCGGCCAGCTTCGCCACGCACAAGATCGGAGAGGACGAGCACGCCCAGTGGTGGGAGGCCACCCGGGCCGACACGCGCAAGCGCGTACTGATCTACGAGCACGAAGGAAACCCCGCAGGCGTGGTGACCTTCTTCGGCCTGTCGTCCGAGAGCGCCTCCTGGGGCTTCTACCTGGACCTGGAGGGCCTGGAGCAGTCGGGGGAGCTGCTGCGGGCCTGGATCGGCCTGGAGCGGGCCGCCATCGACCACGCCTTCGGGACGCTCGGCCTGACGACGCTGCGCGGGGAGGTGCTGGCCTGCAACGAGGCGGTCAGGCGACTGCACAGGCGGTTCGGCTTCCTGGAGGTCGGGGCCTACCTGCGGGACGTCGACGGCGAGTCCCGCGACGTCGTGGCCATCCGGCTCGTGAAGGAGCAGCCATGATCACCATCGAGGGGCGGCCGATCGGGCGGAACGACCCGCCGTTCATCGTCGCCGAGCTGTCCGGCAACCACAACGGGAGCCTGGAGCGGGCCCTGGCCATCGTCGACGCGGCGGCGGCGGCCGGGGCGCACGCGGTGAAGCTGCAGACCTACCGGCCCGACACGCTGACCATCGACTGCGACGGGCCCGCGTTCCGCGTGGGCGACGGGCACGACCTGTGGGGCGGCGAGAGCCTCTACCGGCTCTTCCAGCGCGCCCACACGCCGTGGGAGTGGCACAAGCCGATCTTCGAGCGGGCGCGCGACCACGGGCTCACCGCGTTCTCCACGCCCTTCGATCCCACGGCGGTCGACTTCCTGGAGAAGCTGGAGGTGCCGGCGTACAAGATCGCCTCATCGGAGATCGTGGACCTGCCGCTGATCAGGCTCGTGGCCGCCACCGGGAAGCCGGTGATCATCTCCACCGGGATGGCGTCGCTCGGCGAGATCCACGCCGCGGTGGCCGCCGCCCGGGAGGCGGGCTGCACCCAACTGCTCCTGCTGTCCTGTACGGCGAGCTACCCCGCCTCCCCCGACGAGAGCAACCTGCGGTCGCTGATGGTGCTGAGCGCGCTCACCGGCGTGGCGGTCGGGCTCTCCGACCACACGCCGGGGATCGGGGTGCCGCTGGCCGCCGTGGCGCTGGGGGCGTGCATCATCGAGAAGCACGTCACCCTGTCGCGTGCCGACGGCGGGGTGGACGCGGCCTTCTCGCTGGAGCCGGACGAGCTGGCGGCGCTGGTGGTCGAGAGCCGGCGGGCGTGGCTGTCGCTGGGTGACCTGATCATCGGGCCCCGGCCGTCCGAGCTCGAGGGGCTGCGCTTCCGGCGGTCGCTCTACGTGGTGCAGGAGGTGCGCAAGGGCGACGTGGTGACCCCGGACAACGTACGGTCGATCCGGCCCGCGGGCGGCCTGCCTCCGGACATGGCCACGGTGGTCATGGGGCGGCAGTTCAGCAAGGACGTGCCCTACGGCACGCCGCTCACCTGGGATCTGATCTAAGGAGCGCGTCGGCGACGCGCTCCCTGCCCTTGCCGTCCACGAGGCCACGGCCCCGCCGCCCGTGCTCCTCGCGGGCGGCGGGGTCGGTGAGCAGCCGTGCGAGCACGCCGACCGCCGCGGCGTCGGCCGCGCGCCCGAGCCCGGCCGCGACGCCCCGGCCGACGAGCTCCTCGTAGCCGATGAGCTGGTTGTCCGCCACCCAGGTCAGGGCGGTGGGCACGCCGAGGTGGAGCAGCTCCCAGACGGCCGATCCGGCGGCGGTGAGCACGAGGTCGGCCCCGGCCATGAGCTCGGGCAGCCGATCCGTCGGCGGGATCACGGCGATCGGCCCGCCCGCCTCGAACGGCGTGGGGCTGACGACCGTGGCCTCGAACGGCAGCCCGGTCGCCAGGAGCGCCCCGGCCCAGGCGGGGGCGACGCCGGCGCTGTCGGTGCCGCCGAAGAAGCAGAGCACGCGCGGCACCGGCCCCGCCGGACGCGTCCGCCCGCGCCCGCGCACGCTGTCACGCAGGAGTACGTAACGCGCCCCGGCCAGGCGCCGGGCGGGCAGAGGGAAGGGGCGGTGCTCCGCGCCCAGGTTCTGGTCCAGGTACAGGTCAGCCTCCTGGCCCAGCGGGTCGCCGTCCACGATCCCCAGCACGGTCAGGCCCGCTCCCCGCAGCGCCGCCCCCGTCCCCTCCGGCAGGTCGTACGAGTCGAGGACCGCGGCGTCCAGCCGGAGCTCCCGGGCCAGCGCCGCCAGCCGGGCCGGCTCCTCGGGGGCGGGCACCAGCGGCAGCGCGCGCTCGCGCAGCTGGGCCAGCGCCCAGGCGGACCCGCGCACCTCGCCAAGGAAGACCACCTCGACGCCCCGCGCGCACAGCTCCTCGGCCAGCGCCACGCACCGCACCAGGTGGCCGACCCCGCTGCGCACCCCGGCGTCACACCGGAAGCCGACCCGGGTCACGCGTCCTGGAGCTCCTTCTGCCGCACGTGGGCATTGAGCCCGCAGACCTCGGGGCGCTCCCGCAGCCAGCTCACCAGCGTCCCGAACGGCACGCACCGGTCGCCGAGGCCGTCGACCACCCGGGAGATGAGCCGCCAGTCGTCCTCGGTGTCGAGCGTCACCCGCAGGTCGCCGGCGACCGGCTGGTAGGCCAGCCCGAGCAGCCGCGCGTCGTCCGGATGCGAATAGACGAAGGAGGTCACGTGGGTGCGGTGGAAGTCGGCGGCCTCGGCGTCGGCCCGCTCCAGCGCGCTCCTGCTCACGATCTCCACGTCGAGCCCGCGCGGCAGCGTCCGCGTCAGCGCGGTGCTCAGGTAGTCGAGCCCGCGCACGGCGCGGAACACCAGCGCCGCCTCCCTGATCACGGCCGGGTCCAGCAGCGGGCAGTCCGCCGTGAACCTCATCATCGCGTCCCACCGCCGCCCTGCCAGCGCCTCCATGAACCTCGTCAACACGTCGTCCACCGGCCCCCGGTGCCACGACACGCCGAGACGGCGGCACTCGGCCACCACCGCGTCGTCGGCCTGCTCCGTCGTGGTGGCCACCACGAGCTCGTCGAGCGTGCCCGCCTCGCGGGCGGCGCGGACCACCCATTCCAGCACCGACCGGCCGCCCAGCTCCCGGAGCACCTTGCCCGGCAGGCGTGTCGAGCCCATCCGTGCCTGAACAATCCCGACAATGCGCACCGAAGCCCCAATCCCCCGTGTGACCGTGTGTCGCTGGCCGATCGCGCTATGCTACCGCCCTGCTCGAACGACTACGGCGCGTAAGCGCGAATCCAGGGGGCCACGTGAGCATTCTCAGTGGATCGTCGATTCTGATCACCGGAGGCACGGGGTCCTTCGGCAAGGCGTTCATCCGCAACGCACTCGACTCGCTGGGGGTGCGGCGCCTGGTGGTCTTCTCCCGCGACGAGCTCAAGCAGTACGAGACCAGGCAGCTCTTCGGCGACGACGAGCGCCTGCGCTGGTTCATCGGCGACGTCAGGGATCGCGACCGGCTGGCCCGCGCCATGCACGGCGTCGACTACGTGGTCCACGCGGCGGCGCTCAAGCAGGTGGACACGGCCGAGTACAACCCGTTCGAGTACGTCCGCACCAACGTCGCGGGGTCACAGAACGTGGTGGAGGCCGCGATCGACAGCGGCGTGCGCAAGGTCGTCGCGCTCTCCACCGACAAGGCCTCCAGCCCGATCAACCTGTACGGGGCCACGAAGCTGGTCGCCGACAAGCTCTTCGTCTCCGCCAACCACTACGCCGCCGCCCACGAGACCCGCTTCTCCGTCGTCCGCTACGGCAACGTCGTCGGCAGCCGGGGCTCGGTCGTGCCGCTCTTCCTGCGCCTGGCCGAGCAGGGCGCCAGCCTGCCGATCACTGACAAGCGCATGACCAGGTTCTGGATCACGCTGGATCGGGCGGTCCGGTTCGTGGTGGACTCGTTCGACCTCATGCGGGGCGGCGAGCTCTACGTGCCGCGCCTGCCGAGCATGCGCATCACCGACCTGGCCGAGGCACTGGCGCCGAACAGCCCGATCTACGAGATCGGCATCAGGCCGGGCGAGAAGCTGCACGAGGAGATGATCGGGCCGGACGACGGCCGCAGGACGCTCCGCCTGGCCGACCGCTACATCGTCCAGCCGACGATCGCGACCTGGGGCTACATGCCGCCGCAGACCGGCGAGCCGCTGCCCGAGGGCTTCTCCTACCGCTCCGACACCAACGACGAATGGCTCTCGGTGGACGACCTGCGCGCCATGGTGGCCCGCTGATGCTTCCCTACGGACGGCAGTCGATCGTCGAGTCCGACGTCGAGGCGGTCGCCGAGGTGCTGCGCGGCGACTGGCTGACCACCGGGCCCGCGGTCGGTTTGTTCGAGGCGGAGCTGGCCCGCTGGACCGGCGGCGTGCCGTGCGTCTCGGTCACGTCGGGCACCGCCGCGCTGCACGTCGCCTACGTGGCGGCCGAGGTGCGGGCGGGCGACGAGGTGGTCACCTCGCCCCTGACGTTCGTGGCGACGGCCGCCACGGCCGCGCTGCTGGGCGCCCGGGTGGTCTTCGCCGACGTGCAGCCCGACACGGGCAACCTCGACCCCGACGCCGTCGCCGCCCTGGTCACCCCAAGGACGCGGGTCGTCACGGCCGTGGACTACGCGGGCCATCCCGCCGACTACGACGAGCTGCGCGCGGTCGCCGGCCCGGCCGGGGCGGTGCTGGTGGCCGACTCGGCGCACTCGATCGGGGCCGCGTACAAGGACCGGCCCGTGGGGGCGCTGGCCGACCTGACGGCCTTCTCGTTCTTCCCGACCAAGACCGTGACCACGGCGGAGGGCGGGGCGGTGGCGGCGGCCGACCCTTCGCGGTTCCGGCGGGCCGCCCGATTCAGGAACCACGGCCTGGTCAGGGAGCCCGCCGACCAGCGCGAGCCGGACGTGGGCGGGTGGCACCAGGAGGTGCACGAGTTCGGGCTGAACTACCGGCTGCCCGACGTGCTGTGCGCGCTGGGCGTCAGCCAGCTCCGGCGGCTGGCGCGCTTCCGCGAGCGGCGCACCGAGCTCGTCGCGCGCTACAACGCGCTGCTGCGCGACGTGCCGGGGCTCACCCTGCCCGCGCAGCGCGCGTACGTGCGGCCGAGCTGGCATCTCTACCCGGTCAGGGTCGGCGACGGCCGGCGGCGCGAGGTCTACGAACGCATGCGCGCCGCCGGCATCGGCGTGCAGGTCAACTACCTGCCGGCGTACTGGCACCCGGTGTTCGAGGACCTCGGCTACCGGCGTGGGCTCTGCCCGCGCGCCGAGGCGTACTACGCCGAGGAGCTGTCGCTGCCGCTGTTCCCCGACCTGACCGACGCCCAGCAGGACCGGGTCGTGGAGACCCTGGCGGCCATCCTGCGCTAGCGCTCCGCCAGCAGCAGGCAGCCGTCCTCGCCCCGGTCGACGAGGAAGCGCCGGGCCGCGACGGTCGCGACCGGCCGCTGCCCGGTCCGCACCAGCGGGCGGATGGGTTTGCCCTGGTCGATGACGACCTCCCACCACGACTCGTGGCCGACGCTCTCGTCGATGTCGGCCAGCGGCACCCGCGCGTGGAAGTCGCGCCCCGCCAGCGTCACCGGGAAGTACATCTCCTCGCCGTCGCTCCTGCGCCGCAGCCGCAGCACCGGCTCGCCGTCGCCGATGTCGGTGATCTCCCCCGAGACCACCAGGTCACCGCCGTCCACCCGGCACTCGCCGATGGTCGCCCGCGCCTTGCGCAGGCGCAGGCCCCAGGCGCCCTTGGCGCTGCGGATCGGCACCAGCCACACGCCCGACCTACGCCTTGGCGCGGGAATCAGGGGCGGCAGCCAGCGCGGCCCGGCCACCCGGCCGGCGAGCCGCAGCCCATGCCCTCTGAGCTGGACGCACAGGTCCCAGCGGCCGCGCCTGGCGAGCTGCGCGGGCTTCAACGCGGCCGGGTCGAACGCGAAGCGGAACGGGAACGCGTGCTCCGGCAGCGCGCCGCCGTCCTCCTGCACCACGTTCTCCCAGGTGGGCGCGCTCTCCTCGTCGGACAGCGGGATGGTCTCGCCGGTCCTGCGCTCCTCCAGCCAGACCCGCACGCGCATGCGGCGCAGCTCCCCCACGTCGAACCGGCCCACCGCCACCCGGCCGGCGCCGCAGAGCACGCTGTCCCGCCAGTCGAGGTCGACCAGCCGGGCGGCCAGGGCCAGCTCGCCGGAGACCTCCGACAGGTGCGGCGGCATCGACGGGTGCCTGCCGTACCAGCGCCTGCGCAGCAGCCCGGCCGCGCCGACGCGCGGCTGCAGCTGGCCGCAGCGGTCCTGGGTGAACACGTACGACAGCTCGCCCAGGCGGCGCTGGTGCAGCAGGTGGACCTGGAGGCGCTGCGCGAACGGGATGCTCTGCCAGGCCTCGCGCGACACGCCGTCGAGGTAGCGGACGATCATGTCGAGCAGGGCCGGGTCCGCCGTCGTGCCCATGGCGGCCATGGCCTCCACGGCGACGGCCAGGTCGATGTCCAGCGTGTCGCGGTCGAAGTCCACCTTGAGCCCCGGCGCCCCGCGGCCCAGCAGGGAGGCGGTCTCCAGCACCGACAGGAGGCGGTCGCGCAGGTTGTCGGGCTCCAGGCAGCGCTGGGTGATCGAGGTGCCCGGCTCGTCGCGCTGGCGCCAGTGGTAGACGATCGAGGCCAGCACGTCGACCGACCCCGCTCCCACGTGGGCCGCCATCGCGACCGGCTGGTCCTCGTACATGCGCTCGGGGAAGCTCAGGCCGAGGCGCTCCCAGAAGGAGCGGCGGTAGACCTTGTTCCACAGCATGCGGTCGCGGATCAGCAGCGGGTGGCGGGTGATGTGGGTGCTCTTCACGGGCTTGGCGAACGCCTCCCGGTGGGCCCACGACGGGATGAGCAGGTTGCGGTAGAGCCGCATGACGTTGCCGCAGGCCAGGTCTGAGCCGGTGGCTTCGAGCGAGGTCACCAGGCGTTTGAACGCGTCGCGCGGAACGGTGTCGTCACCGTCCACGAAGGCCAGGTAGCGGCCGGTCGCCCGGCGTACGCCGACGTTGCGGGCGCGGCCCACGCCCATGTTGTCCTGTCTGATGAGGCTTATCCGGCCGTCGTCTGCCTGCCTGGACTCGACGACCGCCGGGCCGCCGTCGCCGCTGCCGTCGTCGACGCAGATCACCTCCAGATCGCCCAGCGTCTGGGCGGCGATGGAATCCAGGCAGGGTCCGATGTACTTCTCGACGTTGTAGAACGGAACGATCACCGAAAGAACCGGCACACCTATTCCTCTTCCTTGTGTCTGCGTTCAGCCGGACAGGAGGCGGATGACCCTGCGGGCGACCTTGCCGGGGCGCGCCAGGCGGCGGGAGAGGCGATATCCGAGCGTCCTGCGGAAGGCGCTGGCCTTGCGCTGGGTCCTGCGTAGCTTGGCCTTCGCCCTGACCAGCTCGCGTTCGCGGTAGGAGAGCTTGGTCTCCAGGCGCGAGATCCTGGCCAGCGCCGCGGTGAGCTGGTCGGCCAGGCGGTCCCGTGCGCCCAGCAGATCCCGGTACGTGGGGGCGTGCTCCGCCACCTCGGCGGGGCAGCCCAGCTCCGCGTCCAGCTTGCGGGCACGGTCGAGGTCGCCCTGGTCGCAGGGGCGGCCGGCCATGCCGCACAGGGTCAGTGCGAGCTGGTCGGCCTCCAGCGGCCACGGCCACGGGTGGTGGTGACCGGCCGCCAGCAGCCTGACCGCGAACCGCCACAGGATCCGGCACAGGACGACTCTCGGGGCGGGCGGGGTGGACGGGCCGGTGGAAGGGCTGATGGCCGCGAACCGCTCGCCGTCGTACACCAGGCTGTCGGTCGCGGCCGACACGTCGCCGCCCGCCTCCAGCCATTCGGAGAGCCGGGCCAGCAGCTCGCGCACGGTCCTGACGTCCTCGCGGGCGCACGCCTCGACGAGGATCTCCTCGACGACCCGGCCCGCCGGGACCGGCCGCTCCTCACCGTCGGGCAGCCGCCTGGCGCCGCCGCCGGTGAGCTCGTACAGGGCGGAGCCCTCCTCGACCAGCCCGAGCGGCAGCTCCACGTCGTCATCGTCGCCGGGCGCGGCGCTGGCCACGGCCAGCCAGAGCGGCGCGAGTTCCTCGCCCAGGCCGTGCCGGAACACCAGCCGGGTCAACCGCAGCGGGTCGGCCACCAGCATCCGGTCGCCGCCACGCGCGCTCAGCGGGAACGTGAGGGCGTCCGGCAGGTCGGCGGCCAGCACCTCGCGGGACAGCAACGCCCGGGGCGCCTGCCTGCCCGGATAGGCCGCGTAGCACCGCCGCACGCGCAGCCCCGCCGACTCCAGCCCGCGGTCGAGCGCCTCAGGGCCGCTGGGGTAGCTCGGGTCGAAGCCGTGCGGCGCCCACTGGTCGTCGGCGCCCTCCCGGTCCGCGGGCCTGGCCTCCAGGAACCGGTCGACGCCCAGGTCGTTGCGTACGCCGAGCACCAGCCGCCCGCCGGGCGCGACCAGCTCGGCCAGCGCCCCCAGCGACTCGCTCCAGGCCGCCGCCGGCGCCTCCGCGGAGTGCGTGCGCAGCAGCCCGTCAAGGGCCAGCACCAGGTCGTACGGCTCCTCCGCGGCGAACACCTCCAGCCGCCCGCAGAAGACCGCCAGCCCCGGGTGCCGTTCGCCCAGCGCGCAGGCGTCAGGGTAGGAGCGCAGCAGCACGGCGGCCGACGGGGCCCGCGTGACCACGTCGTCCACCAGCACCTGCGGATGCGGGCCGACCAGCAGCACCCTGCCGCTGTCCGGGACGAGCCGGCCGACCAGCTCCAGCGCCGCGCCCCGCCAGTCCGTGATGCCACCCATGTTGGACATGTCGGACCACAGCAGCATCTCCCCGCCGATCAGCCGAACGTTCTCGGGCGCCTCCCCCGTGATCACGTGCGGGCCCCTCGCTTCCATCCGAACATTCGCCGTAGCTCCTCCGGTGTCGCCTGATACTCGAATCCCAGCTCGCGCCGCGCCACCTCCGACGCCAGCCCGGTGTCGACGCGCGTGCCGTGCAGCTCCGGCCAGAGCCGCATGCGGCGCGCCGTCCCCCCGTACTCGGGACGCTCGTCCTCGAACTGCATCGGATCCCCGTACACCGCCACCTCGCATCCCACCGAGGCGCCGTAGAACAGCGCGCTGCCGAGCCGGTTGGAGGCCACCCTGCGGTGGCGTCGCAACTGGACCAGCTGCTTGCGCAGGAAGTCGCGTCCCTTTCCCTCCCACCGGGAGCCGCGCTCGCCATGGCAGATGACCCGGAATCCCCTTGATTCGTACGCTCGTCGAATGTCCGGATTCGCGAATTCCAGCCAATAAAGGCAGACCGTGACCGGACCGGTCTCGACATTTCGGATTTCGTCGGCCAACCGGGCATGGTCACCGCTGACGGAATGCTTTTCCCAGCCATGAAAGGGATACCAGATCGTACCCTTGCGTTCAGGGACCACGCCCAGCTCAGGCTCCAGATGAAGGAGGTAAATCCACGGCGCACCGATGAGGTAGTGTCCCCTGCGACCCATCGACCAGCCTCGGCGACGTAGCACGTCAGACCAGATGAAACGGGGATATCCAGGGCTGCACCAGTGGTCGTTGGGCGGAAATCCGTGGAGATAGTTCCATCCGTGCTGGAGGAAGCCCTGGATGCGTTTCGGCGTCTCGTCCGACAGGCCGCAGTATCGGCCGATTATGCGAGAGTGCCCGTACCAGTGATTGGATTCGTCCATCATTCCCCCCGTACGGTGGACCGTGTCCCGTCCGACATTCCCAGCCCTCAACGGGTGCCACGCCTCGTTATACGGTTCCATTACCCGAGAGGGGGCCTTGGTTTTCTCCTGGCTCGCAATTCCCGCTACACTACGTCGTGGCTTGAGGACAGAGAGTGAGTGATCATGAGTCATCTCGACCGCCTGCGGGCCGTCTTCCGCAGCGCGCTCAACCTTCCGGCCGACGCCGACGTCGACGGGCTCGAATACCGCGCCATCCCCCAGTGGGACTCGCTGGCCCACATGGCGTTGATCGCCGCGATGGAGGACGAGTTCTCCGTCATGATCGACACCGACGAGATGATCGACATGAGCTCGTTCGCCGAGGCGGCCGGGCTGCTGGAGAAGCATGGCATCGGCGCCGCCGCCATCTGAGGCCAGGGTCGTCCTGGTCACGGGCTCGACGGCGGGCATCGGCCGGGCCGTGGCGACCACGCTGGCCCGGGCGGGCCACGACGTCGTGCTCCACGGCCGCGACGAGGAGCGCGCCGCGAAGGCCGCCGCCGAGGTCGCGGAGGAGACCGGCGGGGCGGCCGACTCGGTCGCCTGCGACGTCGGCGACGCCGCCGCCGTCTCGGCCGTGATGCGGCAGATCTACCAGCGCCACGGCCGCCTCGACGCCCTCGTGATCAACGCCGGCATCCACGCGGCCGGCCCGCTCGGCATGGCCCACCACGACACGGTCGAGCGGCTCTTCCAGGTCAACGCGGTCGGCGCGACGTACACGCTGCAGTCCGCGCTCAGGCTGCTGCGGCGGGGCAGCTCCCCCGCGGTGGTCCTGGTCTCCTCGATGATGGGCCGCATGGGCGGCGCGGGCCAGGCGGTCTACTCCGCCACCAAGGCGTCCGTGATCGGCCTCACCAAGGCCGCCGCCAAGGAGCTGGGGCCCACCGGCATCCGGATCAACGCCGTGGCCCCCGGCTACATCCAGACCGACATGCTCGCCACGCTCGACAAGGAGAGCCGGGCGGCCACGGTCGCCGCGACCCCGCTCGGGCGGCTCGGCACGCCTGCCGACGTCGCGCGCGTGACCGCGTTCCTGCTCTCGCCCGACGCGGGTTTCGTCACCGGCCAGATCATCGGCGTCGACGGCGGGCTGGTGCTGTGATGATCCCGCACCCACAGGCCCGGCTCGTCGTCGCGGGAGAGGCGGCGGGCCTCGGCGGCGACGAGCTGGCCGGCCACGTCGCGCGCACCGCGGAGGCCCTGACCCGGCTGCGGCCCGGGCCGCTGTTCTGCGGCATGCGCAACAACCTCACGTCCGTCCTGCGCTACCTCGCCGCCTGGCGGTCGGGCCGGCCCATCGCGCTGCTCGACCCCGACCTGGCTCCCGGGGCGCTGACCGAGCTGATCGCCCGGTTCCGGCCGGCGGCGCTGGTCGGGTTCACGCACGCGGCCGACGGCTCGCCGCCGCGCCGCGACGCGCCCGAGCCGCATCCCGACCTCGCCGTGCTCCTCGCCACCTCGGGCTCGACCGGCAACCCCAAGCTCGTCCGCCTGTCGCGCCAGGCCGTGCTGGCCAACGCCACCGCCATCGCCACGGCCCTGTCGATCGTCCCCGACGAGATCGCACCCACCAGCCTGCCGCTCCACTACAGCTACGGGCTGTCCGTGCTCAACAGCCACCTGGTCGCCGGGGCGACGGTGATGCTGACGGAGGCGGGGCTGCTGGAGCGCTCGTTCTGGACGCATCTGGACGCCCACCGGTGCACGTCGCTGGCGGCCGTCCCCTACCAGTACGAGATGCTGCGGCGGCTGCGTTACGACCGCTCCGAGCACCCCGCGCTCGCCACCCTCACGCAGGCCGGCGGGCGGCTCGGCCAGGACCTGGTCCAGGAGTTCGCGGGCCAGGCCGACCGGTTCTTCGTGATGTACGGGCAGACCGAGGCCACGGCCCGGATCGCCGTCCTGCCGCCCGACCGGCTGTCCGACAAACCGGGCTCCGCCGGGCCGGCCATCCCCGGCGGTCGGCTGACCATCGACGAGGGCGAGGTCGTCTACCACGGGCCCAACGTCATGATGGGCTACGCCGAGACGGCCGCCGACCTGGCCAGGGGCGACGACCTGGGCGGGGTGCTGCGCACGGGCGACCTGGGCCGGCTCGACTCCGACGGCTTCCTCTACCTCACCGGGCGGCTGAAACGCATCGCCAAGATCTTCGGCGTGCGGGTCAACCTCGACGACGTCGAGCGCCTGCTGCGCGGCTCCGTCCCGGTGGCGGCGACCAGCGGCGACGACCGCGTGACCGTGTGGGCCGAGGGCCTCGACGCGGCCGGCCGGGCGGGCCTGGCCCGCAAGCTGGGGGCCGAGCTGCGGGTCCATTGGAGCGGGTTCGACGTGCGCGCCGTCGACAGCCTTCCGCTCCTGGCCACCGGCAAGGTCGACTACCGCGCCCTGGAGTCCCGCACATGACGGCCCCGCCACGCTCCCCGGGCGGCCGCCCGGCGCGGCGCGCCGGGCTCACGGGTGTCCCCGACCGGGCGGAGGGTGGCGGATGAGCGTTTTCAGTCTGGCGGAGCCTCAGCGGGAGGCGGCGCTGGTGAGCGAGCTGGCGGCGCTGACCGAGCGGCATCGGCGGGCGTGCGCCCCCTACCGGCGCGTGCTCGACGCCATTCAGGCCAGGCCCCCGTACGAGCGGCTCGCGGACCTGCCCTGGCTGCCGGTGCGGCTGTTCAAGACGCACGAGCTGCGCAGCGTGCCCGAGGACCAGGTGTTCAGGGTGCTGACCTCCAGCGGCACCACCGGGCAGCGGCCGAGCCGGGTCTACCTCGACCGCGAGGCCGCCGCGACGCAGCCCCGGATGCTGGCTGCCACGCTCAGAGAGGTGCTGGGCGGGCGGCGGCTGCCGATGCTGATCGTGGACAGCCGCTCGGTCGTCCGCGACCCCACGCTGAGCGCCCGCGGGGCCGGAGTGCTCGGGATGATGAACTTCGGCAGGGACCACACGTTCGTGCTCGACGAGCGGGGGCGGATGGACGCCGAGGCGGTCAAGGGGTTCCTGGCGCGCCACGGCGGCGAGCGGTTCCTGATCTTCGGGTTCACGTTCATGGTCTGGCTCCACCTGCGCGACCTCGGGGCCGACCTGTCGCAGGGGGTACTGGTCCACTCCGGCGGCTGGAAGCGGCTGGCCGAGCAGGCGGTGGACAACGCCGAGTTCCGGCGGCGGCTGGCGGCCGAGTGCGGGCTGACCCGGGTGCACAACTTCTACGGGATGGTCGAGCAGATCGGGACCGTCTTCCTGGAGGGGCCCGACGGCGACGGGCTCTACTGCCCCGACTTCGCCGATGTCGTCGTCCGCGACCCGGAGACCTGGCAGGAGGCCCCCGTCGGCGAGCCGGGGCTGATCGAGGTCGTCAGCACGCTGCCCACGTCCTACCCGGGCCATGTCCTGCTGACCGAGGACCTGGGCGTGGTGCGCGGCGTCGACGACGGATGCTGGCCGGGCAAGCGGTTCGAGGTCCTGGGCCGGCTGCCGAGGGCCGAGGCGCGCGGCTGCAGCGACACCATGGGACGGGCCTGATGCTGGACGACCCGAAGCTCGACGTGCGCTTTCCCGCCGCCGCGCCGGCGTCCGCCGAGGACCTGCTGGCCGAGCTGCGCGGCGGGCTCGACGTGGGCGACGAGCGGGTGCGCGGGTTCCTCGCGTCCTTCGGCAAGCGGCTGCTGCGGCCCGCGCTGGCGCGGCGCCACCCCGAGCTGGGCTCGCTCGGCTTCTTCCTGCGCCCCAGCGAGCTGGCCCGCACCGTCGACGGCCTCGCCAACGAGCACGTACGCGTCCCGCGCGGCATGGTCTTCCACATCCCGCCCGCCAACGTCGACACCGTCTTCGTCTACTCCTGGGCCCTGTCGGCCCTGATGGGAAACCGCAACGTCGTACGCCTCTCGCCGCGCTCCGGCGCGGTCGCCGAGGTCATCCTGGAGACGCTGCACGACGCGCTGACCGACGCCGACCACGTCATCGCGGCGACCCAGCGCATCGTCTCCTACGGTCGCAGCGACTGCGTCACCGCCGCCCTCTCCGCCGCCTGCGACCTGCGGGTGGTGTGGGGCGGCGACCGCACCGTGCAGGAGATGCGGCGGCACCCGCTCGCCCCGCACGCCCGCGACCTGGTCTTCCCCGACCGCTCCTCGTTCGCCGTCGTGGGGGCGGCGGCCTGGCTGTGCGCGCCCAGGGCCGCGCGGGTCACCGTGGCCGAGGGCTTCGTCAACGACACCTACTGGTTCGACCAGGCCGCCTGCTCCTCGCCCAGGACGGTGTTCTGGGTGGGCGCGGAGGGCGATTGCGACACGGCGCGGACCGACTTCTGCGAGCACGTGTCGCGCGTGGTCGCGGTCCGCGGGTGGGGCGTCGACGCCGCGATGGCCGTGGAGAAGCGGGTCTCCACCTACGGCCTGGCCGCCGACGGACTGGCCGAGAGCATCGAGTTCCGGGGCAACGCGCTGGCCAACGTGACGCTGTCGGCCGCCGCCGCCGCGCCCAGGCAGTGGCTGGGCGCCGGTACGTTCGCGCACGCCAGGCTCGGGTCGCTGGCCCAGCTGGCCTCGCTGGTCGAGCGGCGGGACCAGACGATGACGCACTTCGGGTTCGCCAGGGCCGAGCTGGAGCAGCTGGCCAGAGAGCTGGGCGGGCGCGGGGTCGATCGCATGGTGCCGATCGGGAGCGCGCTGAGCTTCCACCGGGTGTGGGACGGGTTCGATCTCCCGGCCGAGTTCACGCGACTGGTGACCGTGATCAGATGACGTTCGCGCCACCCGCGGCCTGGCTCGCCCGGCGGCCGGCGTCGTCCAGGCGGTGGCTCGGGTGGGCGCCCGCGGCGGTCGTGTGCGCCGGTGCGGTGGCCGTGTTCCTGTGGTGCGGGGTCTCCGCCCGCGACCTGGCCGTTTTCGCGGCCTATCTCGGGGCGGGGGTGGCGCTGCCCGGCACACTGCTGTGGCGGGCGCTGACCGGCGGCGGGAGGTCGACGGCCGAGGACGTCGCGGCGGGGCTGGCGCTGGGGTACGCGGTCGAGGTCCTGGCCTACATCCCGGCCAGGGCGGCCGGGGCGCCGCTGCTCGTGCTGGTGCCGTCCGCGGGAGTGCTCTGCGCGTTCGCCTGCGTGCCCCGGCTGCGGCGGCACTGGCGGGGCGGGGCCGCCCGGGAGCACATGCCCGCGTGGTGCGCGTGGGCGCTGGCGGCGGTCGTCGCCTACCTGATCGCGTGGAGCACGCTCCACCTCTACGGCGTGCCGGTCGCCGCCGCGTACGTGGACCTGCCCTACCACTTGGCGCTGGTCGGCGAGGTCAAGCACCACGTGCCGCCCACGCTGCCGTCCGTGCTGGGCGAGCGGCTCTCCTACCACTGGTTCGTCTACGCCGAGCTGGCCGCCACGAGCTGGGTGACCGGGATCGAGCCGGTGACGCTGGTCTACCGGCTGGCCACGCTGCCGATGACGGCGGCCATGGTCGTGCTGGTGGCGGTGCTCGGGCGGCGGCTGGGCGGGAGCTGGGGCGCCGGGGTCGCGGCGGCCGGGGTCGCGTACTTCCTGCTGGGCCCGGTCCTTCAGGAGGACGTGGTCTTCACGACGCGGCCGATGTTCACCGCCTGGGCCAGCCCGACGCAGACGTTCGGGGCGCTGTTGTTCGCGCCCGTGGTCCTGCTGCTGACCGGCGGGCGGCGGTGCTGGGTGGCGCCGGCCGTACTGCTGCTGGCGCTGACCGGGGCGAAGGCCACGTTCCTGCCGCTGCTGCTCGCGGGGCTGCTGGTCGTGGTGGCCGTGCGGTGGGCGGTGGAGCGGCGGGTGCCCGGCGCGTGGCTCGGCGCGGCCGGGATCACGCTGGCGTGCCTGCTGGTCGCGCAGTTCGTGGTGTTCGGGCGGGGGTCACAGGGGACGACGATCGCGCCGTTCTCGGCGATGCGGGGGCTCTGGGGGCTGGTGACGGGGGTGAGGGCGCCCGAGCTGGCCGCTGTGCCGGTGACGCCGTTGCTGGTCCTGACCGTCGTGCACCTGTTCTGCCTGCTCTGCGTGTGGGGCGGGGTGGCCTTGCTGGGCAGGCGGGTGCTGGAGCCGTCCATGTCGCTGCTGCTCGGCATGGCGGCGGCGGGGGTCGGCGCGGCGGTGGTGCTCGGGCATCCGTCGGACTCGCAGCTCTACTTCCTGGAGAGCGTTCGGCCCTATCTGTCGGTGGCCGCGGTGTGCGGGGTGGCCGGGCGGCGGGTGCCGTGGGCCATGGTCGCGGCGGGGGCGGGGGTCGCGCTGATCGCCGCGTGGATCGAGGTGCCCGGGGGCGCGGTGGCGCGGGTGGTGGTGCCGTACCTCGTGCTCGGGGTGGTGGCGGCGGCGGTGCTGCTGTGGCGGCGCGGGGCCGTGCTGGCGGTGGTGGCGCTGCTGGCGGGGTACGCGGTGCCGGCCTCCGCGCGGGAGCTGGCCCTGCGGGTGGTGCCCGAGGACCGCGAGATGGAGATCCCCGCGGGGGCGCTGAGGGCGGGGCGGTGGTTGCGCGCGCACTCCTCGCCCGGCGACGTGGTGGCCACCGACCTGCACTGCCGCCCCGTCGAAGCGCCCGGGTGCGACAGCCGGCACTACTGGGTGTCGGGGTTCACCGAGCGGCGGGTGCTGGTCGAGGGATGGGCGTACGCCGAGAGCACGCTGTCGCGGGCCGAGCTGTTCGTCTCGCCGTATCTCGAGGTGCCCTTCGCGGATCCCGTACGGCTGGCGGCGAACGACGCGGTCTTCCGGGCGCCCACGGCGGAGAACGTCCGGCGCCTCGCCGCGGACTACGGCGTCAAGTGGCTCTTCACCGGGACGAACCCGGAATTGGGGAAATACGCGCGACTGCGCTTCCGTAATTCGACCTCCTCCGTTTATCAGCTCACCGCCCGGTAAAGGTCTTTCCCTCTCCCGGAATGCTGCAAGAGAAACGGCGCGCGCCCCGCTGGACGGCCCCAGGAACATTTCCGTGGACGTACGGCCACCGATCAGGATCAGGGACTCCTATGCAAACGCGTGCCGCGACGGAGCCGAGCCCCCGCGTTCTCGACACCACGGCCCGGCTGGCGAGCGTCGACATCGTCATCCCCGTGCTCAACGAGGAGCGCGCCCTGCCCGGCTGCGTCCGCACGCTGGCGCGCTTCCTCGGCGACGGCTTCCCGCTGCCGTGGCGCATCACGATCGTCGACAACGGCAGCACCGACGCCACCTGGCCGGTCGCCAACGAGCTGGCCGGGGAGTTCGAGCGCGTACACGTCCGCAGGCTCGACATCCGGGGCCGGGGCGCGGCGCTGCGCGCGGCCTGGCAGGACAGCCCCGCCGACATCGTGGCGTACATGGACGTCGACCTGTCCACCGACCTCGGCGCCCTGTTCCCGCTGGTCGCCTCGGTGGCCAGCGGCCACTCCGAGATCGCCATCGGCACGCGGCTGGCGCGCGGCGCGCGCACCCGCCGCTCGCTGCGCCGCGAGGTGGTGTCGCGCGCCTACAACGCCCTGCTCAGGTACGGCTTCGGCGTCCGCTTCAGCGACGCCCAGTGCGGCTTCAAGGCGGCCAGAGCCGACGTGGTCAGGCCGCTGATGGCCAAGGTCGAGGACGACTCGTGGTTCTTCGACACCGAGCTGCTCCTGCTGGCCGAGCACAACGGCCTGCGCGTGCACGAGGTGCCCGTGGACTGGATCGAGGACACCGACTCGCGCGTGAAGATCTTCAGGACGGCCGTCGACGACCTGAAGGGGCTGGCCAGGGTTACCTGGTCGATGTCGATGGGCCGGGCCCGCGTCGAGGTGGCGCGGTCCGAGCTCACGCCCACGCATCCGGACGCGGTCGTGGCGCGCCCGCGCGCGGTGACGATGGCGAAATTCACCTCGTTCGCCGCGATGGGTGTTGTTAACGCAATTCTGTATGCGCTCGCTTATCTGCCGCTGCGCGATATCTGTCCGCCGGCGGTGACGAATTTCGCCGCGCTCGTCCTCGCCGGAGTCGTCAGCACCGAGGCGAACCGCCGCCGGACATTCCACCGGCGCACCGCCACGCACGTGCGGGCGGCGGCGCTCTTCCTGGCCAACTACGCCCTCACCACCATGGCCGTGCTCGCGCTGCCCCGCGGTGCCGGGCGGCTGGCCGAGGTCGGCGCGGTCGCCGGCACGTACTGCCTGCTCACCTTGATCCGCTTCACCGCCCTGGACCGCTGGGTCTTCTCCCGTACGAGGAACTGATCGATGGAAACCACTGAGATCCGCCGCCTGATCGCGCTCGAGGACACCCACTGGTGGTACCGCGAGCGCCGGGCCATCCTGCGCAGGGAGCTGCGCGGGCTGGGCCGTCCCGGGCGGGCGCTGGACATCGGCGCCGCCGGCGGCGGGAACACCAGAGTGCTGGTCGAGGAGGGCTGGGAGGCGACCGCGACGGACTCGTGCGCGACTGCGGTCGAGGTGGCCAGGGACCGCGGGCTCAAGGCCGTGCGCGCCGACGCGCGGGCGCTGCCGTTCGAGCCGGGGAGCCTCGACCTGGTGACCGCGTTCGACGTGCTGGAGCACGTCCGCGAGGACCACCTGGTCGTGGAGGAGATCGCCAGGGTGCTGGCGCCCGGCGGGCACGCGCTGATCGCGGTCCCGTGCGACATGGCGCTGTGGTCGGCCCACGACGACGCGGTGGGGCACGTACGGCGCTACGCCCGCGAATCGCTGACCGTCGTGGTGGAGCAGGCCGGGCTGAAGGTCGATCGCGTCTGGAGCTGGAACGTGCTGCTCCGCCCCCTCGTCGCCCGGCACCGGCGCCGGTCCAGGGGCAGCGACCTGCGGAAGATGCCGCTCCTGGTCAACGCGGGCCTGTCGGCGGTCGTGCGAGCCGAGCGGTACCTGCCGGTCAAGTCGCTCAAGGGCATCACGCTGTTCCTGCGGGCCCGGCTCGGGAGATGAGCGTGTTCAGACCGAGACGTCTGCGTGTTCCACGGTCTGCGGGCATTGGCCATAGGCTGTGATCCGTGGTGATTAATGCCCTGCTGTCGGCCGTGCTGGCCACGACCTCGCTGCCCGCCCAGGCGGCGACGGTCGACTGCGACCGGGTCAAGTGCCTGGCGCTGACGTTCGACGACGGTCCGGGCGAGGGCACCCCGACCCTGCTCAAGATTCTCAGGCAGGAGGGGGCCAAGGCCACGTTCTTCCTGGTCGGCAAGCAGGTGGAGCAGCGGCCTAAGATCGCCAAGCAGACGCTGGCGCAGGGACACACGATCGGCAACCACACCTGGTCGCACGCCTCCCTGCCGACGCTGCTCGACGAGCAGATCCTCGACGAGCTCAAGACCACGCAGGACGCGATCCAGCAGGCCACGGGGCTGCGGCCGTCGATGTTCCGCCCGCCGTACGGGCACACCGACGACCGCGTGCTGGGCCTGGCCGACCAGGTGGAGCTCGCGCAGGTGCTCTGGACGGGCACGACGCTCGACTGGAAGCTGCGTGACGCCAAGAAGATCAAGGCCGCCGTGCTCAGGCTGGCCAAGCGCGACGGAGTGATTCTTATGCACGACACGGTCCCGGCGACCGTGAAGGCCATGCCCTCCATCCTCAAGGAGCTCAAGAAGCAGGGCTACCACCTTGTCACGGTGCCGACCTTGCTACGCGGCGAAAAACCTGAGCCCGGAGTGAGCTACCCCTGACGGGCCATGGGCACCGCGAAACCAAGGCCGTGGGTCGCGATCCCGACCTTCCTGATCGTCCAGGCCGTCCTCGCCTGCTGGTGGGCGGCCTTCTACCCCGGCCTGTTCAGCCGCGACTCGGTCCTTTACCTCAGCCACACCGTCGTCGGCCCCTGGGTGAGCGACCACTCGGTGCTCTACGACGCGCTGCTGTCGCTGAGCTTCACCAAGACGGGTGACCTGGGCGCGGTCACGTTCGCGCAGACCACCGCCATGGCGGCGGCGCTGACGTACCTGGCGCAGTCGCTCAAGGCGCTCGGCGCGCCGCGCCTGCCGACCACGCTCGTGGCGATGCTCATGCCGCTGGCGCCGCCCGTGGGCGCGTTCTCGGTCACGCTGTGGAAGGACGTGCCGTTCACGATCTGCGCGATCGCCGTCGCGGGCGTGTGCGCCCGGATCGCGGCCAGACGCGCCGTCACCGTGCCCACGCTCGTCGGGCTCGGGCTGCTCTTCACGGCATTGGGGCTGTTCCGGGCGAACGGCTTCCTCGTCGTGGGCGTCGCCGTCCTCGCGCTGCTGGTGATCGTCACGACCATGCGCGTACGGCTGCTGCTCGCCGGCACCTTCGCCGCTGCCCTGCCGCTCGTGCTCACGAACTTCGTGTTCCCGCAGTTCGGCATCATGGCCCCGGCGAAGACGTACGTCTACCACACGGCCTTCGGCGACATCGCGGTGGCGTACCGGGACCATCCCGAGCTGTTCACCGAGCAGGACAAGGCGCTGATGGCCACCGTGGCGCCGCTGACGCGGTGGTGGGACGGCGGCACCTGCTACACGATCAACCCGCTGATCTGGCGGCGGGACTTCAGCTGGCCGCAGGCCGACGCGCACGCCTCCGAGCTGCTCGACCTGTGGAAACGGCTCCTGACCTCCGAACCCCGCATGATCATCGACACCCGGCTGTGCCGGGGGGCGATCGCGTGGCGGCCCGTGCAGGACGAGTTCGCCATCGGGGGGATGACGTACCGGTTCTCGCGGCGGCCCAACGCCGACACCTACGTCGGGCCGAACAAGGTGCCCGACTTCCCCGGGCGGTGGGTCTTCTCGCTGCGGCCGAAGTCGTGGGAGCTGAACCAGGTGGCCGACCCGTGGCTGACCGGGGCGCTGGCGCCGCAGTACGACTGGGTGCTGTGGCGGGGGGCGTTGTGGGCGTACGCGTCGTACCTGGCCGTGGCGCTGGGGGCGCTGGCGTTGCGGAACCGGTACGTGCTGGGGGTGGCGGCCGTGGTGGCGGGGCAGCAGCTCACGGTGCTGGCCAACATCTCGGCTCAGGACTTCCGGTACATGGCCTCGCCCATCTTCGTGGGGGTGTTGCTGGTGCCGCTGCTGGTGGGGGGTGGGGGGCGGGTGGTGGTCGCTTCGGTACGGGGGGTCGGACGCGCACTCCGTCCCAAGCCCCGGCCTGCACTCACGCCGCCCGGCACGCCCGCGCTTGCTCCGAACGCCACCGACACCATCCCGGACGTCCTTCCAACGAGCCCCCCCGCCCCAGGCGGCCCTTCAGCGGCCGGCCCTGCGGCGGATGGGGCTTCGGCGGGCGAGGCGTTGCCGGGCGAGCCCACAGGGGACGCCCCTGCGCCAAACGCGCCGTCACCCGCCGCGCCCACGCCGGATGCGCCGTCAGCGGATGCGCCCACGGCTCGCGGGCCCGATGGTCGAGCGTCTGAGCCGGGCGATGCGGCATCGCTCTCGGAGCCCGTGACGCCGGATCTCTCGCCGAGCAACCCGGGAGCGCCGGGCGAGCCGGAAGCCCCGGGTGGGCCGGGGGCGTCTGGGCGACGGGACGATCGGGAGTAGGCCGGCGGGGCGGGCTCGGACGGTGGCGGTGTCCGCCTGACCACCCCCTGCGCGTGGAACCGGCCTGTCCGGCTGAGGGCTCAGGCTGCCATGAGGATGAAGGCGTCGAGGGAGCCGGCTTCGGCGTCGGCGAATGCCGGGAGTTCGAACCAGATGACCTTGCCGCGGGCGGTGGGCGTACCGCCCCAGGAGCCGGAGAGCATGTCGAGCAGGAAGAGCCCGCGTCCGCGCTCGGCGTCGAGGTCGACGGTGCGCAGGGTGGGCAGCTGGGGGTTCTCGTCTTCGACTTCGCAGCGCAGCAGGCCGTTCTCGGCGGAGAAGCTGAGGTGGACCTGTCCGTGGGCGTGGTCCAGGGCGTTGGCGACCAGTTCGCTGACGAGCAGCTCCGCGACTTCGATCTGGTCTTCGAAGCCCCAGTCGGTGAGCTTGTCGCGGGTCAGCCGGCGCGCGGTGCGCACCGAGCTGAGGTCGGATGACAGCCACCACGAGGCCGTGCGGCGGGTCGCCGGGCCGGTGGCCGTTGTGCAGATGCTGGTCCGCGTAATGCTGTTCATTGCCCTTACACCCCGGGTGGCAGCTGAGGTGCTGCCGTCCGGTCCCCTTCGGTCCTCTCAATCAGGTGAGCGTGGATTGCTCACACCATGAGAATGCCTCGGCGGGCTACCTGGAGAAGAGGTGAAAAATCCCCATATAGGCACCTATTCCGGACTACGTAGGTACCTACGGACGCTCCCCCTGCGTCCACGTCAGGGGCTCCAGCGCATGCTGGGGCTCTCGGTGCCCATGCGACTCAGCCACACGCTCATCTTCTCCACCGCCTTGATCGCTTTCGTCGGCACCGGCGGCCCACTGCGGGTGTTCGACGTGCCGGTAGCGGGCCTGGCGGCTCGGGATGCCGCGATCACCAGCGCGACCGCCGACGTAGTGATCCACCATCAGGGTCCTGCACCGCTCGAGGGCAGCGCAAAGGTTTGCGAATCTTCCGTCCGGGCTGGGCTGGTCAGAGGTGTGCGCGGGCCGGGGCGGACCAGTGGGGGGCGTTCCAGCGGTCGGCGATGGCGGCGGCCCGGGCGAAGTGGGCGGCGGCCTCGTCGTCGCGGCCGAGCAGCAGCGCCAGCTCGCCGAGCGTGTGGGCGGGCGGGCGCACGGCCAGCGACAGGCTGGTGGCGCCGGCCGGAGGACCGTCGCGATGGGGAAGCAGGGCCGCGTAGCACTCCTCAGCGGCGCCGGTGTCGTTCAGTGCGATGACGGCCATGGCGCGCAGGGTGGTCAGGAAGGTGAAGAAGAAGTCGGGCCGGATCGGGCTCGGTGACGTGCGGGCCCGGCGTGCCTCGTCGCTGCGGCCGGCGGCGTGGAGGGCGAGCGCGAGCAGGTCGGCGACCATCGGGCCGAGCGCCTCGTGGAGAGCGCGCACGTCGTCCAGGTGGTCGCCGAGCGTGCCGTCGTTCAGCCAGATCGCAGCCAACGCGAGGCGGACGAAGCCGACGTGCACCGATCCGGCGCGTTCCATGCGTTCGGTGGCCTCTACGTAGAGGCGCTCGGCGTCGGCGAACCGGCCCTCGATGAGCACCAGGGTCGCCAGCGCGATCTCGACGGCGCCGATCGCCTCCGGCATCCGGTAGGCGCGGGCGAGGTCGAGCGCCTCCTCAGTCACGCGGCGCATCGCCGCCGGGTCGTTGGCCGCAGCGGCGTTCGCGGCCTGGCTGATCAGCCCGGTCACGCGGTAGACGGGCAGGTCGTGCTCGACGCCGATCTCCACCAGCTCACGGGAGTACTCCTCCCGCCCGAGGTCGCTGGCGAGGACCAGGAGCGCCGCGGCCCGGAGGCGGGGGTCGGTGGCGAGGTCGAGGGCTTCCCGCGCCGCCGCCATGACCGTCGGATCGTCCTCGCCCACCAGCTCGTTGGCGTACGCGATGAGGAGGCGGGACCGCACGTCGGGGGCGAGACCGGTCCGCTTGAGCAGGCGGCTGAGGCGGCCGACGATGGGACGGTCGACCGTGCCGTACGTGCGGGCCTGCCAGGGGGTGGGCTCGGTCCAGGCGGTGAACGCGGCGATCATCAGGTCGTCGCGGCCGATCGACTCGGCGTACTCCACGGCCTGCTCGCGCGTGTCCCTGGCCGCAGCGACGGCCCCGGCCCTGATCTGCGCCCGGAGCAGCCTGCCGAGCAGGCCGACGCGCTCGTCCGGTTCGCTGGAGTTGGCGACCGCGTCGGTGAGGAGGGCAGCCGCCACGTCGTGGGCGTAGCGCGCCTCGGCCAGCTCGGCGGCCCGCACGCAATAGCCGACGGCCTTCGGCGATCCCGCTCGCGCATAGTGATGGGCGAGCGCCGCGACGTCGCCAGTGCCCTCCAGGGCGGCGGCGATCCGGGCGTGCATCCTTGCGGCCCGCAACCGGCTGACGTCGGCGACCAGCGTGTCCCTGACCAGCGCGTGAACGAACCGGACGCGCCCAGGCCCCGGCTCGTCGAGCAACCCGGCGATGACGCCCGCGTCCAGCGCGTCCAGCACGCCGTCCCCGTCGGAGTCGGCGGCCTGCACGAGCACGTCCACCGAACTTTCCCTGCCGGCCACCGCCGCCAGCCGCAGGACGGACACGCCGCTCTCGGGGAGCCTTGCCAGCCGGCGCCGCAGCACGTCCCGTACGCCCTCGGGGACCTCGGAGAGCGCGACCAGCGCACCCTCGCCGTTCAGCAGCCGCGCGCTCTCCCGCACGTAGAACGGGTTGCCGCCGGTGCGCTCGGCGATCCCCGCCACCGTCGCGTCGTCGGCCTCGCTCTCGGCCCGTACGAGCTCGGCCACCGCCGCGCCGTCGAGCCCGGGCAGCGCGATCCGGAGCGGCGCGGTGCGGGCGAGCGCACCCAGCGTCTCGGTGAGGTGCTCGCTCTCGTCCGGACGGTACGCCGCGACGACCAGGATCGGGGCCCGCACGCCGACGCCGCCGCCGAGCAGCCCCAGCGTGGTCGTGTCCGCCCAGTGCAGGTCGTCCAGCACGACGGCGACCGGCCGTTCCGTGGCGGCCGCCGCGAGCCAGCCCCACACGGCCCGGCGCAGCCGGAACCGCCCGGCGGCGGCGTCGCTGTCCACCGGCATGGAGTCGGAGAGCAGCGGCGCCAGGTCTTCCGCGAACTCCCCCGGAGAAACGGTCGCGGCGACAGCCCGCAGCGCCTCGACCCACGCCCACGCGGGCGGCGCGCCGTCGACCTCCGGACAACGCCCGGCGGCGACGAGCCAGCCGTCGCGCTCCAACTGCGCGCCGAGGTGCTCCAAGAGCGTCGACTTGCCCAGCCCCGCTTCCCCAGTGACAAGAGCGACGCGCGCCCCATCGGCGGCAGCCTCCCCGGCGGCCGAGACCAGCGCGGCAAGCTCGCCCTCCCGCCCCACGAAAGGGGCAGCGCGATGCAGGGTCGCGTCGTGCAGGCGCGCATCGTGTGGGGGTGTGACGGGTGGGGGTGTGGTGGTCGGGGGTGGGGGGACGGCCGTGCGGAGGATGTCGATGCGCTGGGCGAGGATCGCCTCTTCCAGCGCGACCAGGTCGGGGCCGGGGTCGAGACCGAGTTCGTCGGCGAACGTGGCGCGGGCGCGGCGGAGCGTCGCCAGGGCGTCGGCCTGGCGGGCGCTGCTCCACAGCGCCAGGGCATGCAGGCGCCAGCCCTCTTCGCGCAGGGGTTCGTCGCGGGTGAGGCGCTCGGCCTCGGGGACCACCAAGGCGGGGTCGCCCGTCCGCAGGCCCGCCGCGACGTGGAGCTCGCGGGCGACCAGGCGCAGCTCGTTCAGGCGGGCGGTCTCGGCGGCGGCCCACGGCTCGTCGGCGACCTCGGCGAACGCGGGTCCCTGCCATAGGCCCAGTGCCTCGGCCAGCCGGGCGCGGGCGGACTGAGGCTCGGTGGGCGTGCGGGCCTCGTCGAGCAGGTCCTCGAAACGCCACGCGTCCACCGACTCCGGCGGCAGCCGCAGCGCGTAGCCGGGGGCGGCGCTCACCAGGAGGCGGGCCGGGGTTCGGGGCGGGCGGCCGGGCTCCAGCAGCCGGCGCAGGTTGGACACGTACGCCTGCAGGGAGGCCAGCGCACGGGATGGCGGCTCGCCGCGCCAGAGGTCCTCGATCATCCGGTCGACCGACACGACCTGTCCGCGTGCCGCGACCAGGAGGGCCAGGACGCCGCGCTGCCGCGGCCCGCCCAGGGGGACGGACTCGCCGTTGACCTCGGCGCCGAAAGAGCCCAAAACCCGGATCAAGACCATGACGTGGAGCATCCTACGCGCGCGGGTGTTCCAAATCGGTTCCAAGTGCCTTCCAAGCGCCGGGAGCAGCCTTAACACGTCGAACCGATGAAGGGCAGGAACGAAATGAGCGTCAACACCCAGGACATGGAGATCGTCCACCGCGCCTTCCGTCGCGAGTCGCGGCTGCTGATGGAGCTCGTCGCGGCGGTCGCCCCGGGTGACACCGCTCGCGCCAAGGTGGTCGCCGACCACTTCCGCGACTACCGGCTGGGACTGAAGAACCACCACGAGGGCGAGGACGAGCTGCTGTGGCCGCCGCTGCTGTCCCGGGTCGATCTGGAGGCCGACATCGTGCTGCGCATGGAGGCCCAGCACGAGCGCGTCGCGGCCACGCTGACCAGGCTGGACGCGGCGGTCCCTGCGTGGGAGGCCGCCGCCGGGGCGGACGAGCGCGACACGCTCGTGGCCGCCCTGGCCGACCACCGGGCCGTGCTTCTCGAGCACCTCGACGACGAGGAGGCCACTCTCCTTCCGCTCGCGGCCGAGCACATCACCGAAAAGGAATGGGCCTCCCTGGGCGACCACCTGGTGGCCAACACGCCCAAGTTCACCCTGCTCACCCTCTTCGGCCTCGTCCTGGAGGACGCGAACCCGGCCGAGCGCGCCACGCTCCTGTCCGCCCTTCCCGCTCCGGTACGCGGCATCTGGCACATCATCGGCCGCCCCCGCTACGCCCGCCACATCAGCCGCGTCCGTGCCGCCTGACCCCACCAAGCTCCACGAAGCTCACCTCGCAAGGAGAAGAACAATGTCGCTGAAGAAGATCAACACCGTCCTGGCCGCCGCCTTCATCCTCTTCATCCTCTGGTTCGGGACGGAGTTCATTCTGAGCCCGGAGACGACGGCGCCGGGCTTCGGCCTGCCGAGCTGGCCGTCCGGCGACGGCGACGGCTTCCTGATCATCAAGGGAATCCGCGACGTCGTCCTGGCCCTGGTCCTGGGCATCCTGCTGGTGACGGGCCACCGCCGGGCGCTGAGCTGGGTGCTGCTGGTGGAGGCCCTCGCCGCGTACGGCGACATGACCACCGTGCTGGCCCACCACGGCTCCGTGGCCACCGCGCTCGGCGTCCACGGCCTGACCGCGACGCTGATGGTGGTCAACGGCCTGCTGATGATGCGCGAGACCCGCAAGGTCGCAGCCGCTCCGGCGACGCCCGCCCCGCAGCCCGCCTGACGCCGCCTTGGCGCGTGTCGGCGTTCGCGTGCGCCACCGCCGCGGTGATGCCGGCGATCAGCGCGCTCCTGCTGATCGCGTGAACCACGCGGTCCGGCGGCCGGAGCTCTTCGAAGCGTCCCGCCATCCAGCAGCCGGTCGCGCCGGACCGGAACAGCGCGGTCAGGGCGCAGCACGGTGTTCCCCCGCATTTGTGAGAACTCGAAAAAGGAGACGACTATGACGATCAACGATTTGCGCGATGTCCTCAAGGGGCGCGTGCTCCTGCCCGATGACGACGGCTTCGAACAGGCGGCCACCGCGTGGAATCTGACCGTCAGGCAGCCGGTGGCGGCCGTGGCGGAGGTCTCGGATGCCGATGACGTGGCGGCGCTCGTGCGTTACGCGCGGCGGGCGGGGATGACGGTGACCGCGCAGCCGAGCGGGCATGGCGCCTCCGGTGATGTGGAAGGCCTGATCCTGTTGCGTACCGGCCTGCTGAACGAGGTGGAGGTACGCGCGGAGGAGCGCGTGGTCCGGGTGGGCGCGGGCGTGAAGTGGGGGCAGGTGCTGGCGGCGGCCGGTCCGCTGGGTCTGACCGGCCTGGCCGGCAGCGCGCCGGGGGTCAGCGTGACCGGCTACACCCTGGGCGGCGGGGTCGGCTGGTTCAGCCGCAGGTACGGCTTCGCCTCCGACAGCGTGCGGGCTATCGACATCGTGGACGCCGATGGGGAGCCGGGCCGGGTGACCGCCGAGTCCGATCCCGAGCTGTTCTGGGCGCTGCGCGGCGGTGGCGGGGACTTCGCGGTGGTGACCGCCCTCGAACTCGAGCTGTATCCCGTGCCGGTCCTGTACGGCGGGCGCGTGATCTGGCCGGAGCACCGGACCAGGGAGGTGTACGACGCGTTCCTGGAGATCACCGCCGAGGCGCCGCGTGAACTCAGTGTCTGGATCAACCGGCTCCAGCCTCCCGGCGCGCCGCCGATGGTGACGCTGGATCTGGCCTACCTGGGTGAGGCGGCTCAGGGGGAGGACCTGCTGGCGCGCCTCGACAAGATCCAGGGCGCGATTTCCGACAGCCGCGGCGTCGTCCCGGTTGCCGACCTGGGCGGCATCGCCGCCGAGCCCACCGACCCTGTCCCGTCCATCGCTCGTGCGGAGCTGCTCACCGGCCTGGACGCGGACGCGGTGGAGCTCCTGCTGGCCAAGCCGGTCGAACCGCTCATCAACGTGCAGATCAGGCACCTGGGCGGGGCGCTCGCCGAGCCGGGCGGCGGGGCCGGTGCGAGCGGCGCGATGGCTGAGCCGTACCTGCTCGGCCTGTTGGGTCTCGGCCTGCCGCACGCGGCCGATGCGACGCGCGCCAAGCAGGCCGAGGTCGTGGCCGACCTGGAGGCCTACGTCAGCGGCCGCAAGCCGTACACCGTGCTGTCCCCCGGTGACACGGCGGCGAAGTCCTTCTCCGGCAGCGCGCTCGCGCGGCTGCGGGAGATCAAGCGGGTCCGTGACCCGCACAACGTGTTCCGCGCGAACTACCCGGTGCTCGGATAGATCGGTTTCAGCGGTCTTGGTCCCTCCGCCCATCGGGGCGGCGGGACCGCACCGAACCCGAGCGAGAGATGTCATCAGAGCACGGCATCTCCACATCGACACCTGTGGTGTCGCGACCTCAAGATCGTCTGCTGGCGTAGGGGTGCTTGGGATGCCGCTGATACGCGGCGGCGGGGCCGTGACAGCGCGCGGTCAGTCTGGGAGCAGTGGTGGTCGGCATCGTCTTCCTCATCGAGAAGCACCCCCGATGCCCCGATGAGGAGCCCCCACCATGATGACCTTCGCCGCCGTTCTGCAGTTGCTCGTCGCCCTCGCCTTCGTGACCATCCCCTTCGTACGTCACCGCTACGGTCACGAGGCAGCGGTGGCAGCGGAGCGGGAGCTGGAGCGTCAGGGCGTCCCCGCTCGCGTCCTGAAAGAGAACAACATCAACTTCGACGCCGGCGGCCACGAGACCATCGTGCCCGCCACGGTCGCGCTGGTCATGACGGTCCTGGCCGTGCTCAACCTGATGGGAAGCCACTGGGGACAGGTCCTGTCCTGGGTCTTCCAGCCGCTCGTGCTGGTCGGCAACGTGCTGATCCTCTACAGCCAGCTGACCGCCGCCAAGTCCGTGCAGAAGGCCTTCGAGCGCAAGGGCGACCCGATGCTGCAGCGCGTCGACGTGCCGGCGCTGCTGAAGGCGGCCGGGAGCGCCTTCCCGAGTTGGGTGATGCCGGGTCTGCAGAATGTCCGGCACGCGGCGGTGATGGGCGGTTCGATCCTCGTCCTGGTGGCGTTGATCAGCGCCTGAGCCGGGACACGCGAACGCCGCGCGGGTGGGATCCCGCGCGGCGCGTTCGTGTGCGCTGTTACCAGCCGCCGTTGTGGAGCTGGCCGCGCACCGCGCCGCCGGGGAACTCCGCAGTGTGCAGGTTGACGTACCAGCCCTTGGGGTTGCGCTTGATGCCGTCGGCGACCTTGGCCGAGGCGGTGCCGGTGCCGGCGATGCCGTTGATGCCGGCGGGCAGGCCGTTCGCGGCGGCGAAGAAGTCCACGACCACCGGGCCGTTCTTGCCCTTCACGCCGCGGTGGACGTGGCCGTTCGTCGGCGGGGCGACGCGTTTCCAGGCGGTGGCGAAGTGCACCTTGGCGCCCTTCACCCAGACGAGCCACGCGGCCTGCCCGTCCTTGTCGCCGACCTTGGTGCCGGGCGCGGGCACTTCCTGGCGGCCGTCGGCCAGCGCGGTGAGCGTGTGGTGGGACGAGCCGGCGGCCAGCACCGATTCAAGCGAAACGGGACGTACGCGGTGCAGTTGGGCTCGGACCGCGCCGCCGGGGAACTCACCCGTGTGCAGGTTGGCGTACCAGCCCTTGGGGTTGTTCGCGATCCTGGCAAGCAGGCCCGAGTCCTTGACCGCGACCGTGCCCTTGACGGCGCTGAGCGAGGCGGGCAGTGCCGCGCCGAAGAACGGGATCTTGACGTCGCCGTTCTTGCCGGCCTTGCCCTGGTGGATGTGGAACGCGGTCGGAGCGGCCACCTTCTGCCACCGGATCGCATAGTCGACCTGCTGTCCGTGGATGCGGAACACCGCGATCGCGCTGCCGTTCCGGTCGCCCACCTTCGCGCCGGGGGCGGGCACTTCGTTCTTGCCCAGCAGCGTGGCCGCCAGATAGACGTCGGTGCTCGACTGCGTGTCCGCCTGTGCCATGGCAGGGCTGACGGAGGCGGCGAGCAGCGCGGTCGCGAGCGCGAGGCCGGAGGCGGTGAGGATGCGCTTCGTCATGATTGACCCTTTCAGTTGCCTCAGGGGTGAGGCTCGTAGCGGTGTTCGACGCCCGGTTGTACGACCCGCGTCTCGCGCCGGGTTCAATCCGCGAATGTGTATAAATACGCATTCGCGCTGGTAGGAGGCGGTTTTGTGGCTCCTAGCGGACTCATGCGGTGAACCCTCCCGTAAGCACCCCCGTACCTGTCGAAGATCGGACTTTCCTTGCCCACGTCACGAAACCGGAGGGAGTGGTCGCATGTGGAGTCCATCGGGGGAAAGACGTTTCAGGCCGTGGTTGGGGGCGGTCTGCCTGAGCGGCAGCGTCGCGCTCGTCCTGTCAGGATCCCCGCCGTACGCGCAGGCGGGGGCGGTGGATGTCTATCTGAGCACGGTCGCGGCCGAGGGCATCGTCTGCCCGAACGTGGCCGACAAGCTGCCTGAGGTGCCGGCCGCCGCCAAGGCCGAGGTCGACCGCAACCTCGCCCAACTCGACAAACAACTACAGGAGGCCAACGACCGACTCGCCACCTCAACCGGACAAGGAGGACCCAACTTCGTCCAGAACGCCATCCTCGGCCCGCTCACCGACAAACGCGCCGCCGCCATCGACCGCATCGCCATAGCCATCGGACGCGTCGCAGAACGCCCCACCGGTCTCAACGGCCTCGCCACCTGCTCACTCGGCGACTCCGCCACTCCATCCGGGGAGGCCACCCCAACCGACCAAGCGACCCCAACCGACCAAGCCACCCCAACCGACCAAGCCACCTCACCGGAACAAACCACCGCACCCCCGGCTACCGGCTCCGCCACGCCTGACCCCAGCGGCAGCCAGACCGCGGACCCGGCGGCGCAGACCATCGTCTGCCCGAACGTGGCCGACAAGCTGCCCGACATCCCCGCCGCCGCCAAGGCCGAGGTCGACCGCAACCTCGCCCAACTCGACAAACAACTACAGGAGGCCAACGACCGACTCGCCACCTCAACCGGACAAGGAGGACCCAACTTCGTCCAGAACGCCATCCTCGGCCCGCTCACCGACAAACGTGCCGCCGCCATCGACCGCATCGCCATAGCCATCGGACGCGTCGCAGAACGCCCCACCGGCCTCGACGAGCTCGCCACCTGCTCACTCGGCGACTCCGCCCAGAACTCGGCGGACGCCGGGCTGTCGGCCGACGACTACGTCGACATCCGTGACGTCCCCAAGGCGGAGGAGGCGCAAGCAGGCGAGGACGCCTCGACCGGCACGTACGTCTCCCAATGCGGCACCAACAGCGCCGGTCACTCCAACACCGACAACCTCATCCTCGCCCCGGGCATGTCGGACGGGGCCCAGCTCAAGCAGGACTACGTGGGCAACATGTCCACGGACGCGTTCTCGACCAACGAGAGCCTGGCCGCCGCGGACACCACCTGCCGCACCAGCGACGACCGGTCCGCCTACTTCTGGCCGACCCTGCGCGTACGCGGATCCGACGACGAATCCGCCGCCGGGGACGACACCAACAACGTCGGCACCCCCGTACAGCCCACCTCGGTGAGGCTCGAATACCGCGGCAACCTGACCTCGGAGGTGACGGCGGCGCCGCGATTCCTCAGGATGATCTCCGGCGACGCCAGGGCGGCCAGCAACGGCGCTGAGAACGCCCGCCCGACGTTCACCTGCACAGGTTTCACCGACCGGCTGACCGACAAGTATCCGATCTGCCCCTCCGGCAGCGACCTGGTCCGCGTCTTCGACATGCCCAGCTGCTGGGACGGCCAGAACCTCGACAGCGCCGACCACCGTACGCACCTCGTCTTCCCTGACGAGAGCGGCGCCTGCCCCGGCGGCACCGAGGCCGTGCCGCAGCTCCGGATGACGCTGACCTACGACGACGTGCCCACCTCGGGAGACGTCCCCTTCACGGTGGACGGATTCGCGAGCGAACAGAACGAACCGAGCACCGACCACGCCGGCGCCATCGGCGTGATGTCGCAGCGGCTCATGAACACCGTCGTCCGCTGCGTCAACCGCGGCAAGAACTGCTGACCTCGACAGCATCGAGCCTGACCTGTGGGGAAGCAGGTGGACATGGCTCGGAGCAGCGCGTCGGCGGGTGACCGCCGATGGAGTTCGAGACGCTGGTGAAGGCCGCCCAGTGGGCCGGGGTGGAAGATCCCCGGCTGCTGGCGGCCCTCGCCACCACACCGCGCGACCGGTTCGTGCCGCCGCGTTATGCCGACCGCGCCCCTTTCGACGAACCGATCCCGATCGGCCACGGCCAGCCCACCTCGCAGCCGTCCCTGATCGCGCAGATGATCGACGCCCTACGGCTGTCGGGCACGGAGAAGGTCCTGGAGATCGGCACGGGGTATGGCTACCAGACCGCCCTGCTCGCCCGCATGGCCCGCCGGGTGTACTCGATGGAACGCCACGCCGACCTGGCCCGGCACGCGCGGGCCAACCTCGCCGCAACCGGGGTGACCAACGCCGAGGTACTGGTCGGCGACGGCACCGCCGGCCTGCCCGAGCACGCGCCTTTTGACGCCGTCGTCGTGTCCGCCACGGCCCGGACGGTGCCCGTCCCGCTCGCCGAGCAACTCGCCGAGGGCGGACGGCTGGTCATGCCGATCCACGAGGAGCTGAACGAGACCGTCGTGCTCTTCGGCAAGCGACACGACCGCCTGGTCCAGGAACGCCTGCTGACACCCGCCCGGTTCGTCCCCCTGATCGGCGAACACGCGGACGACACACCGCCCGCACCTTAGGCTCCTCGAAGCACCGGTTGCCGGTGAATACGTAATGACGCGAATGGCTCCGACTAGCCACAGGACCGGTCCGGTAAATGTGCGAGTCAGCGAAAATGCCGCGCGCTTGTGGCAGCTTCGGGCTGCTTACGGTCATATATCGGCATCGAGGGGGTTCTGTCGCGGCTGCGCGGCCTCGACCGCTACGGTATGGGGCTGAGCGCCGCCGCCGAGGCGGCGACCTCGGACGATCAGCGTAGATCAGGGGAACATTTCGAGGGAAGTTGAAGTAACGACTGCGGCGTCGCCGCGTTCCCCTAGATCCTGGCGCGCCCGCCCTGAGGGCTTTGTGCTGGATCGCCATTTGGGCGATCGGGATGGGTCAATCCGCACTGCCCTCCAGCGGTCAATGATCTTGCAATTACTCCCACACTCCGTCAAACAGGCATGGATTCCGATTTATCATGACTTATCAGTCTTACCCGTTAGATCAGCCCATCCCGGCTCAGCCGCTGACGCAAAACGCTCCCCCGGCCGAGGCCCCGACGGCCACGCCAGAGGTCGAGGAGGACAACGGCGGCGTCCTCGACGTACTCGAGAAGATCGGCTCGGTGGTGGTCCCGGCCGGTGTCACGCTGTACGCGCTGCTGTACATGGGCTTCAAGGAGATGTACAGCGTCTTCGGCATCACGCCCGAGCAGGCCGGCATGGACCAGTCCGTGCTCTTCGGGCGGCTCCTGGGCACCCTGCTCCCGCTGATACTGATCAGCGCCTCGTTCATCGGCCTCGTCATCGGACTGGGCTGGCTGCTCAACCTCATCACCCGCGGCTGGGCCGGGCGCGTGTTCCAGGCCGTCCGGACACGCCCGTGGATCGTCGCGGTGATCGCCGCGATCTGGGCCGGCCTGTCCTACCTGGGCTTCCTCTATTACGTGTACACCGCGGCGGGAGAGCACCTGGGCGGCGGTGAGGTCGTCTTCGCGATCGTGCTGGGCTTCCTGGCCTACGTGGTGCCCTTCCGGCTGCTGCGCCGCAAGTCGATCGGCCGCGCCGGGATGAAGGTCCTGATCGGGGCCTTCACGGGCGTCGGGCTGGGATACCTGCTCATCATCCAGATGGTCTTCGGCGCCGTGCAGGTGCAGGAGACCGGGCAGGCCAACACGCTGCTCGACAGCCTCGGCTTCCAGGACCAGTGGGCCAGGCTCCAGGACAGCAGCGGCAAGACGCTCTACGACGGGCGCTGGATGATGCTGCTGGGCGAGTTCGAGGGCGGTTACGCCTTCTACGACTGCGACAAGATGATGACCTTCCGCAAGTTCTCGGAGAGCACGATCCTGATCGACATCCAGCTCGATCCAGACCGCGAAAAGGACTTCACCTGCGGCACCCTCGCCGAAAAGGACAAGAAGAGCAGCTGACGCCGGAAAAACCCTCGCCCTGTACGGCGAGCGCCGCCGTACAGGGCATTTCCCCAAACCCAGTCAAGACGTGGTCACGATCGGTTAAAGTCCAACCCACTCGCTGACGACGATGGGGGCCGAGGTGGCTCAGCACCTGCACGCGGCGCTGGCGGAGCTGGTGATCCTACGTCGGTTCCGCCGGAGGAAGGTTCGGTTCGGCCGCCGGACCGGACCTTTGGCCTTTCAGTTCGAGCCCTCGGACGAGCACGCGGCCGACCTCGATGCGATTCGATCGTGGCCCGCGGAGTACTACGAAGAGTATTCGGGCGTCCTGCCGATCAACGAGCCGTGCGCAACCCCGCCGGACGCCGACCTGCCGCAGTTCGCGGCGGAATTGCGGGCCGTCGCACACAGGTTCTCGCGTCCCGCCTGCCGGCTTCCCCTCGTCTTCCCCCGCTTCGAGGCCGCGTACGCCCTCGCGGAGTGGAATCTCCAGGATCCGGAGCAGAAACGCCTCGCCGAGCTGGGCGAACTGGACGCCGAGCTGAAGGAGAAGATCAGAAAGGCGAGCGACAAGGCCCGGCAGAAGATCCTTTGGGAGGTTCGCCAGGCGGTCAAAGAGGTGCTCGCCAACGCCCACCTCGGAAACCTGGCGAACGGCGTTGTCGGCGTGGTGATCGGCATATTCGGCGCTTTCAAGGGACGCGGCCGCCGGACCCTGCGCTGGTTCCGGAAGAAGGCGTTCAAACGGCCGCTGGACACCAGCGAAGAGCTCGTCAGGGAACTGCGCCGGTTGCTGATCGAACCGCCGTCCAAGGGCATCGACGAGAAGGAGCTCCTGCTCGTCAAGGCCCTGCTGGCGGACATCAACGCGCACCACGGGATTTTCCGCCGGCTCAACCGGGTGCGCCGCCCCGTCATTCTCCTGCCCGACGTCGACCTCGTCCCGGCGCGGCGGAGGATCAGGGACGCCCTCCTCGCCGCGTACGATCACGGATCCCGCGGCCTGCGCGTATATCCCGTCGTCGTGGCGACTTCGGCGCGGGGCGGAGCACCGGTCGCGAGAGGAGCCAACCCGCCCGCGGCTCCGGGCGAACTCGCCAAGGAGATTCCGGCGCTGTTCGCACGGCGGAAAGAGGCCATCGAGAACATCATCGCCGGCGGCGCCGAGCCGGTGCCCAGCCGGCTGCTGCCGGTCACCTCGGGATCAGGTCCGGCGCCGGAACCGCCCCGCAGGGGGCCGGGACCGGTGACCCTCGCCACCGAGATGTTCGCTCTCGCTGGTGTCCTGAGTTTCGTCGCGTACACGGTGATTCTCCCGCCGCCGGAGCCGGCGAGCTGCGGCGAAGGGCTCGTCGTGATGGGCAGCGACTGCATCGGCGTGTCGGACGGGACAGGCGTGTTCATGCCGGAGGTCGACGGCATGCCGGAGGTTTTCGCGCGCATCGAGGCGGAGAACGACCGGATCGGGGCGAAACCGTACGCCACCGTGGCGTTGATGATCCCCATGCAGTCGGACATCCCGGCCGTGCGCCGGCAGATCCTGAGCGAGGTGCAGGGCGCTTATCTGGCCCAACTGCAGGCCAACACCCCCGACGCCGCGAAGCCCCCGATCCGCCTCGTCCTCGCCAACCCCGGACGCGACTACGGGCACTGGCAGAAAACCGTGAAGTATCTCACCGAGAGGGAACCGCAGCTCCGCGTCGTGGCCGGGTTCAACCTCAGCCTGACCAACACGTGGAACGCGATGCGCCACCTGACGAAGGATCTGGGGATCCCCGTCGTCGCGGGCCTGGTCACCTCGACCGATTTCGCCAATCCGGAGACCCAGGACCGGAGCCAGGATCCGTTCCCCGGCCTGGCCCGCGTGGTCTCGACCTCCAAGGAGCAGGCCGAGGCGCTGCTCAAGTCCGACCCGAAGCTGGCGGGCGCCGAGAGCGCGCTCATCGCGGACACTCGGCCCAAGGACAACTACGACAAGTCTCTGCGCGACGCCTTCACCGAGGCCCGAAAGGGCAAGAAGGGCACCGGGGTCCAGGACATGACGTACGAGTCACCCGGCCTTGAGGAGCCCGGCCGCACGCCCAACCGGTTCCAGGACTTCGCCTTGAACATCTGCCAGTCGAACGCCCGTTTCATCTATTTCGCCGGCCGCGCCTTCCACCTGAAGCTCTTCGTCAAGACGCTGGCGAACACCTACTGCTCCGGCAAGAAGTCCTACACCGTGATCACCGGCTCCGACGCGACGACACTCGACAGCCGCCTGGACGCCGAGGACCTCGAACTTCTCCGAGGCGACCCGGGGGGCGGCAAACCGTCCGTGTCCGTCGAGTACGCCGCCCCGGCCCATCCCGGCGCCTGGAACATCGAGGTGGAGAAATGGTGGCGGAAGAACAAAGGCTCCAAGCCGAAGCGGGAGGACCTCCCGCGCTATCTCGCCGAGCCGCAGGAGTCCCTCGCACGGCTCCAGCACCTCATCGCCACCGCCAAGATCGGCCCTGTGGCGCTCGAGGACGGGCGTACGATCATCACCCACGACGTGGTCCTGACCGCCCACCGGGCCCTGGCGAAGGCGGTGGCGCTCAGCCCCACAGAGGTTCCTTCCCAGCAGGACGTCAAGGACGTGCTCGCCGATCTGCACGCCGCCTACCGGATCCAGGGCGCGAGCGGCCTGATCTGCCTGACCGGCGCGGGCAACCCGTACGACAAGGCCCTCCCGGTCGTCCGGCTGGACCCGGCGGCGGGAAAGCTGACGTTCAAGGGCGTCGCCTGGCCGGAGGGGAAGCCTCCGAACAACAACTGCGTCGTCCCCCAGACCACCTCATAGAGCACCCTTCGCATCAGAAAGCACACCGGTCCCTGCCGTGGGCTGCCTACGTACGTGGAATAGGTACCTATACGGGGAGTTTTCACCTCTTCCCGAGGCACCTCACTGAGGCATTCTCGATGGTGTGAGCAACCCAGGCTCACTGATCGAGAGGCAAGGAAGAGGACCCACTCGGGGTAGGACATGAACAGGCTTTCGATGAGCAGCATCCTGACCGCGGTGACCGGCCGCCGCCAGACCACGTGCCGCACGGCCTCGTGGTGGCTCTCGCCTGACCTCGGCTCGGTGCGCGATGCCCGTCGGCTGACCCGCGAGAAGCTCGCCGACTGGGGCCTCGACGACCAGGTGGAGACCGTGGAACTGCTCGTCAGCGAGCTGGTCGGCAACGCCGTGGGTCACGCGTACGGGCGGGTCCGCCTCAGCCTCTCCGCCGAGGACGGCCTGCTGCGCTGCGAGGTCGAGGACGAGAACCCCGACCTGCCGCACATGCGTGTCGTCGACGCGGAGGCGGAGAGGGGACGCGGGCTGTTCCTCGTCGACGTGCTCTCCTGCTGCTGGGGCGGCGAGCGTACGGCTCGCGGCAAGGCCATCTGGTTCGAGCTGCCGGCCTTCGTCCACGCCGAGATCGACTCCCCCATCGGCGCCCTCGCCCCGGTCGCCGCCTGAGCCCCGAGCACAACTTGAGCCCCGGTCGCGTCTGAACCCTCAGCTCTCCCGCCCCGGCCGGTCAGCCCGGCCGGCGAACTACTCCCACTCGATGGTGCCCGGCGGCTTGCTCGTCACGTCGAGCACGACCCGGTTGATCTCCCGGACCTCGTTGGTGATCCGGGTCGAGATGCGCGACAGCACGTCGTAAGGCACCCGCGCCCAGTCGGCCGTCATCGCGTCCTCGGACGTCACCGGCCGCAGCACCACGGGGTGCCCGTACGTACGCCCGTCCCCCTGTACCCCCACCGACCGGACGTCGGCCAGCAGCACCACCGGGCACTGCCAGATCTGCCGGTCGAGACCGGCCCGGGACAGCTCCTCACGGGCGATCGCGTCGGCCTCGCGCAGCAGGGCCAGGCGCTCGCGGGTGACCTCGCCCACGATGCGGATCCCGAGGCCGGGGCCCGGGAAGGGCTGGCGCCAGACCATGGCGGACGGGAGCCCCAGCTCCTCGCCCGCCCGGCGCACCTCGTCCTTGAAGAGCGCGCGCAGCGGCTCGACCAGCTTGAACTGGAGGTCGTCAGGCAGGCCGCCCACATTGTGGTGGGACTTGATGTTGGCGGTGCCGGTGCCGCCGCCCGACTCCACCACGTCGGGGTAGAGCGTGCCCTGGACCAGGAACTCCACCGGCCCGTCGGCCATGATGGCGCGCTGCTCGTCCTCGAAGACGCGGATGAACTCGCGACCGATGATCTTACGCTTCTCCTCAGGGTCGGAGACCCCCTCCAGAGCCTTGAGGAAGCGGTCGGCGGCGTCGACCACGCGCAGCTTCACGCCCGTGGCGGCCACGAAGTCGCGCTCCACCTGCTCGGCCTCGCCCTTGCGCAGCAGGCCGTGGTCGACGAAGACGCAGGTCAGCCGCTCGCCGATGGCGCGCTGGACGATCGCGGCGGCCACCGCGGAGTCGACGCCGCCGGACAGGGCGCAGATCGCGCGGCCGTCGCCCACCTGGCGGCGCACGGCCTCGACGGAGTCTTCGACGATGTTGAGCATGGTCCACGAGGGACGGCAGCCGGCGGCGTCGAGGAAGTGCTTGAGCACCACCTGGCCGTGCTCGGAGTGGAGCACCTCCGGGTGGAACTGCACGCCGTAGAGGCCGCGCTCGGGGTGCTCGAAGGCGGCGACCGGGGTCTCGCTCGTCGAGGCGGTCACCGTGAAGCCCTCGGGGGCGGCGGCGACGCTGTCACCGTGTGACATCCAGACCGTCTGGGCGGCCGGCAGACCGGAGAAGATCACGCCCTCGTCGAGCACCTCCAGCGCGGTGCCGCCGTACTCGGCCACTCCCGTGCGGGCCACCTCGCCGCCCAGCGCCTGCGCCATGGCCTGGAAGCCGTAGCAGATGCCGAACGTGGGCAAACCCGTCTCGAACAGCCCGTGAGGCACCGGCGGGGCGCCTTCGGCGTAGACCGAGGACGGGCCGCCGGACAGGATGATCGCCTTGGGGTTCTTGGCCATCATCTCCTCGACCGGCATGGTCGAGGGCACGATCTCGGAGTAGACGTGGCACTCGCGCACACGCCTGGCGATGAGCTGCGCGTACTGTGCGCCGAAGTCGACCACCAGCACTGTGTCGAATTCAGACACCGTGAGAACCCCCCAAAGGCGAAATGCGGTGACTACAGTCTATCGGCCTTGTGCATTACGCCTGGCCTGCCACCGGCACTCGTGCTAACACAGAACAATGGATCTTGTCTGGCCGGCGACGGCGTGGGCCCTGTGGGCCGCCACGCTGGCCGCCGCCTTCAAGGTGTCCAGCCGCGACCGCCCGCGTGGGGCGCCGCGACACGAGGCGCCGCTGCCCGTGGTCGAGCTGTTACGCGGCATGCGGGCTCAGGAGGTGTTCCACTCGGCGCTGTTCGAGCTGGCCGGGCGCGGGTGGCTGACGATCGAGGACGACCGCCTCTCGGTGGCGCCCCTGAGGCAGGAGCCGCTCCTCCCGTACGAGCGATGGGTCCTGGAACGGGTGGTCGCCCGCCTGGCGGGCAAGCCGTACGCGCCCGTCATGGCGGTCATGCCCGAAGGGTCCGACCTGGACGGCGGCCTGGTCCCGCTGGCCCGGCAGACCGCCATCGACCTGGGCCTGGCACGGCGGCGCTGGCCGAGCATGATCGTTCCGGTGCTCCTGGCCGCCGGGCTGTTCATCCCCTGGTACGCCACCATCTCCGCGGCCGGGCTGTCGTGGCCGGGGATGATCGCGACGATGGTGTCGTTCGTGGCCGGGGTGGGGCTGCTCATGGCGGGCCGGGGGTTCCTGCTGACGCCGGCTGGGCGGGAGGTCGCCGGGCCGGACGCCGAGCCGACGGATCCGCAGCAGGAGTGGATCTTCACGGGCAGCGGCTGGCACGGCGTCGGGATCGAGCCGCCCGGGTCCGCCGCGCCGGGCCCCAAGCGGCAGGAGGTCTCCGGTTTCGTCGTCAAGCGCTGGGCCGTCGTCGATCAGGACCCCGAGACGATGAGCAGCAGGCGGGCCTATCACGTGGCCGTCCACGACGGCAGCTCGGAGAAGGCCAGGTCGTTCCTGGTCACGCAGGGCCTCTACCAGGACGTGCTGCCCGGCGACCACGTCCGGCTGCTGGTCAGGCCGCACAGCGGCACGGTGGTGCGGGTGCTGGCCCACGAACGTCACTGGTAGGGCGGCAGGTTCCCGGTGAGCAGGGTCTCGGTCTGCAGGCGCAGCCGGGCGGCGTACCTGGGGTCGGTCAGCACCAGGAACCGCTCCTCGCGGATGGCCGCCACGACCAGGCCGGCCACCTCGGCCGGCTCGATGCCGCGCTCGGCCGCCCGGCCGACCCACTCCTGCGCGTCCACCTCGTCCTGGGTGGGGGTGGTGACCAGGCCGGCCGGGCGTACGCGCTCGGAGTCGGCGATGCGGGTCCTGACCGCGCCGGGGCAGAGCGCGGTCACCCGGAGTTTGGAGCCCGTGGCGGCCAGGTCTTCGGCGAGGGCCTGGGACGCGGCCATCGCGGCGTACTTGGTGACCGCGTACCCGCCCGAGCCCGGCGTGGTGAACAGCCCGGCCACCGACACCGTGTTGACGATGTGCCCCTCGGTGTCCTGCTCGATCATGCGCGGGACGAACTCGTGGATGCCGTGGAGCACGCCCCAGAGGTTCACGCCCAGCAGCCAGGCGAAGTCCTCCTCGCCGCGGGTCCACATGCGGCCGCCCTGGAAGACGCCGGCGTTGTTGCAGAGGACGTGCACGGCGCCGAGCTCGCCGAAGCAGCGGTTGGCCAGGTGCCGTACGGCCGCCGCGTCGGAGACGTCGGTGACCTGCGTGAGCACCTTGCCGTCGCCTGCCTGGTAGGCCGTCTCGGCGAGGCCGCCGGGATCGACGTCGGCGAGCATCAGCGCCATGCCCTCGGCCGCGAACCTGAGCGCCAGCGCCCGCCCGATGCCGCTGGCCGCGCCGGTCACCACGGCGACCTTGCCGGAGAGCTCCCGCACAGGATCATCCTCCCCTCGCTCGCGACCGACGCTACCGGACGTGCCACCGCCGCCCCAGGGTCCCAGGGGACGATCTAGAGGATGCGGTCGATCAGACCCAGGGGCGGCGAGCCGAGGTCGAGCAGGGCCTTGTGATAGCGCTGCAGGGTGAAGTCCGCGCCCCACTCCGCCCGCGCCCGCACCCGCACCCGCAGGTCGAGGATGAGCAGCTTGCCCCAGGTGTAACGCCCGTACGTCGGGTCGAACGTCGCCCGCCTGGCCTCCGACAGCGCGGCCGGCCCGGCCAGGTGCGTGTCGGACTCGAAGCGCCTGGCGCCCTCCTCGACCGTCATCTGCCCGGTGTGCACGCCGATCGCGCAGGCCAGCCGGGTGACGCGGAGCAGCGCCTCCACCCAGACGCCGATCTCGAACCGCGGGTCGCCCGACTCGAAGCCCTCCTCCACGCACAGTTCCTCGGCGTAGTGCGCCCACCCCTCGATGAACGCGAGGGACTGCAGGAGCCGGCGCACGTCCGACTTCGCCCGCCGCAGCGCGCGGGCGTGCGAGAAGTGCCCGGGCGCGACCTCGTGCACGTTGATCGCCGGCAGCGTCACGTTGCTGAAGACCTCCAGCCACTCCTCCTGGTCCTGCTTCGGCCAGGACGGGTCCGGCGGCGTGATGTAGTACCAGGACGGGCCCTCGGGCTCGCCCGGCGAGTTCCACGCCATCATGGCCATCGCCCAGCGCCGCGACTCCGGTGCCAGCCCCACCAGGCACTCGCCGTCGTGGTAGGGCACGAGATCCTTCTCACGGGTGAACGCGATGGCCTTCTCCGTGCCGATCCGCGCCGCCTCGATGACCCCGTCGGCGTCGGGATGGTCCTTGACCAGCTCCCGTACGACGTCCAGCGGCGCCCGGTCCCGCTCCCCCAGCTTGGCGCAGGACTCGGCGAGCAGCCCCATCAGCCGGTCCCGCTCGGCGTCGGCCCGCTCGGCGAGCCTGCCCAGGTCGACGGGCAGCCCTTCGGCCGTGCCCATGAGTCTGGCCAGCGCCTCGCCGCCGAGCGCCGCGTCGGGGTCGCCCTCGGCCGCGGCCCGCTCGACGTGGGCCACGAGCAGGCTGTGCGCCTTGAGCGCGGCCTCGTCGGTAACCCCGGCGGCCAGCCCCTTGGTCGCGGCGAGCAGCGACTGCGCGACGGGGGCCGGGATCTGGTCGAGCGAGGCGATCGCCTGGTCCACCGCCTCGGGCCAGAGCGCGAGGTGGGCCGCCTTGGCCGCCGCGCGCTCCTCCTCGGGGGCGTAGTCGCGGTCGTAGCAGGCGAGATCGAGGTTCGAGAGGTGGATCAGCGGGTTCTTGCGATGCAGCTCCAGCTCGCCGAACTGGGTGCGCAGGCTCTCCTCGAACACCTGTAGGTGCTCGGCGTCATGCGCGTCCGCGGGCAGCGGCCCCTCGCCGAGTCGCGCCAGCCCGGACCGCACGCCCGAGGGCGAGAGGTCCTGGATCCGGCCGTCGTACTCGTGCCTGCCGCCGCCCTCGCGCGCCTCGGCCACGATCAGGTCGGTGATGGCGCGCAGCCTGGCGTCAAGTTCTGTCATGCGGCCGACGCTAGCGCACGCCATTCGCCCTGATTTATACAAGCGCGTACCGGTCGGCCGTAATGTGAGAATGATTCTCGTGGCCCTCAAGATCACGACGCTCGCGGAGCGTCCCGAGTTCGCGACGTCGCTGTTCGAAATGGACCATACGTGGCACGATTTCGTGCTCGAGGATCCGATCGCGGACCTGTTCTATCCGTTCGCCACCACGACCTACGCCGACTACGTGCTGGTGGCCGACTCCGACGAGGAGCCGGGACGGCTGGCGGCGCGGGGGTGCATGATCCCGTTCCTCTCCAGGGGCTCCGAGCTGCCCGACGACGGGTGGGACGGCGTGATCAGGTACGGCTGGCTGGCCCGCGAGCGCGGCCGGCGGCCCGACAGCATCTCCGCCCTGGAGATCTCCGTCCGCCGCGACCTCCAAGGGACGGGGCTCTCTTCCCTGGTGCTCGCGGCCATGCGCGAGCACGCCGCCGGCCTCGGCTACCGCGAGCTGGTGGCGCCGGTCAGGCCCAATAGGAAACACCTCGAACCGCGCACCCCCATGAACGAGTACGCCTTCAGGACCCGCGCCGACGGCCTGCCCCATGACGACTGGTTACGCGTGCACGTGCGGGCGGGCGGGAAGATCGTCAAGGTGGCCCCGCGCTCGATGGTCGTCTCGGGCACGCTGGCGGAGTGGCGCCAGTGGACGGACCTGCCGTTCGACCGCCCGGGCCCGGTGGAGGTGCCCGGCGCGCTCACCCTGGTGCACTGCGACGTGGAGCAGGACCACGCCGTGTACGTCGAGCCGAACGTCTGGGTCACCCATCCCCTGGCCTGAGCGCTACCCGGCGCAGCAGCTCATCGGCGTATTGCCCGGCGTCCAGCCCCTTGGCGGCGGCCCACGCGTCATCGTGACAAGTCGCCAGATGCCGATCGGCGGCGTCCCCGACCAGCGACACCACGGTGCCGGTCTCGCCCCTGGCCCGCATGCGCTCGACCAGCTCCAGCGCCGCCCAGAGCGCCGTGCCCGACGAGCCGCCCACCGCGAGGCCCGTGACCGCCCTGATGTGCCGGGCCGCCGCCACGCTCGCCGCGTCGGGCACCGGGACGACGAGGTCGACCAGGTCGGGCCGGAACCCCGGCTCGACGCGGGGCCGCCCGATGCCCTCGATGCGCGACGGCATCCCGGTCGCGTAGTCGGGCACGTCGAGCGTCCATCCCGGGAAATATGCCGAATTATCGGGATCGGCCACCGCGACCCGGCAGGGCACGTCGTGATCGCGGATCCACCGCCCGAGCGTGGCGGAGGTGGCGCCCGTGCCCGCGCCCGTCACCACCCAGTCGGGCCGCACCTGGGCGAACAGCTCCTCCCCCAGGTCGTGCTCGGCCGCCCGCCCGAACTGGTCGAGGAAATGCCCCGGGATCCCGCGCGCCGCGTCGTAGATCGCCAGCGGCGGCGTCACGAACCTGCACTCCCCGCCCAGCGCCTCCACCGCCCGGGCCCGCGCCTGGCTGCGCTCGCCCGGCATGACCACGATGTACGGCAGCCCGAGCCGCCGCGCGAACCAGGCCTGCGCGACGGCCGCGTTGCCGCCCGTGGCCTCCACCACGGTCGTGCCCTCGCTGACCAGCCCGTCGAGGACGGCCTGCCGGAACAGCGCCCTGGCGTGCCGGTGCCGCAGGCTCCCGGTCGGCTGCGCGGACTCGTCCTTCAGCAGCAGTCTGATCCCGGGCGCCTGGACCGGGAAGTCGATCAGCGGGGTGGGCTCCCCCGCCGCCAGCACGTCGAGGGCCCGCGTGTTCCAGCTCACGGCTCCACCCTGCCAGGCCGGGGCAGGGCCGGGCGGCGCCGTTCGCCACGAGCCGACCGATCAAACAGCAGTGCTTTCGCCCGGAGCGAGCAGCCGGAGCCGGTCGCCGAACCCGGCGAACGCCTTCTCCACGGTGTCCCGCCCCTGCGTGAAATGCGCCCAGTGCTCGAAGTGCAGCGGCACCACGTGCCGGGCCCCCAGGATGTCGGCCGCCGTCACGGCGTCGTCGCTGGTCAGCGTCAGGTAGCCGTCGACCAGCGGCGTGCGCGCCCCGCCCGCGAACAGCAGCGCCACGTCCACGGGGCCGAACCGCCCGGCGATCTCCCGTACGACGTCCAGCGAGGCGTTGTCCCCGCTCACGTAGACGGTCGGCAGCCCGTCACCGCTGAGCACGAACCCGGTCACCTCTCCCACCAGGTGCTCGGTCCCGTCGGGCCCGTGCTGGGCGGGGACCCCGGTCACCCGCAGCCCGTCGCCCACCGTGACGGACGTCCAGTTGGGCAGCGCCCGCACGGAGGCCCCCAGCCGCTCGGCCGCCGACCCGGTGGAGAGCACCAGCGGAACGGACGTCAGGTAGTCCCGCCCGGCCTTGTCGAGGTTGTCCGGGTGCTGGTCGTGGGAGAGCAGCACCGCGTCCACGGCCCCGAGCTCGGCCGTGCCGAGGGCCGGCCCCGCGGTCTTCGTGAGCGCCCTGTTCCCGATCGGGTAGTCGCCGGGCGCGTCGAACGTGGGATCGGTCAGCAGGCGGACCCCGCCGACCTCCAGGACCGCCGTCGGCCCTCCGAGATAACGAATCTCCATGGACGTCAACTACACCGGCTCAGGACGGGTTATTCCGCACGAGCCCGTTGATGATCCGCCCGGTCGACCGGTGGCAGAGCGCGCGGAAGTCGGCCTCGTCCATCCCGATCCGCCCGCTCAGGTACTGCTGGACCAGACCCTGCGCGCTCGATGTGATCGTCATCGCCGTCTCCAGCGGATCGTCCTCGCGCAGCCGCCCCGTACGCATGCCCTCCTCCACGAGCTCGGCGACGACGCTGAACGGCGGCCCCTGCCCGTCGCGGAAGTCCTCGGGGAAGCGCCGCGCCCCTGCCCAGGCGTCCTGGGTCAGGAACCGGTACAGGTGCGGGCTCCCGAGGGCGAAGTCGAGGAAGTCGTCGAGCGCGGCCGTGCACCGCTCGTCCCACGTCCCCGAGGGGGACCGCTGCCGCCACGCCTGCGCCAGCTCGCGGGCGCTGCGGTCGGCGACCGCGCGCAGCAGGGCTTCCCGGTTGGGATAGTGGCGGTAGATGGCCATGGCGGTGATGCCCACGGCGTCGCCCACGCGGCGCATGCTGACCGCGTCGGCGCCGCCCTCCAGGAGCATCTGCCGCGCGACGGCCACGATGCGCCCGGCCGTGCCCTGATCGTTCACGTTTACAGCGTAGACGTCACTTCAACCGCAACCGCCGCATCGTCTTGAGCGTGGTGGCCAGGGTGGCGGCCCACTTCTCGTACGGCAGCCCGAACGGCGGCTCGAACCCCAGCCAGCCCGCCTGCGAGGCCACGGTCTTGGACTCGGTGTAGCGCAGCAGGCCCTCCGACCCGTGCCGGCGGCCCAGCCCGGACGCCTTCATGCCGCCCATGGGGGCGTCGTAGGAGGCGTAGGCCGAGGCGTACCCCTCGTTGATGTTGACCGTGCCCGCCTTGACGCGGGCGGCGAGCGCGCGGCCGCGCGGGAGGCTGGAGGTCCAGATGGAGGCGTTCAGGCCGTAGATGGTGTCGTTGGCCAGCTCGACCACCTCGTCCTCGGAGGTGAACGGGTAGAGCGCGACCACCGGCCCGAACGTCTCGTTGCGGCACAGCTCCATGTCCTCGGCGACGCCGGTGAGCACGGTCGGCTCGTAGAACAGCGGGCCCAGGTCGGGCCTGACCTTGCCCCCGGTCAGCAGCCGCGCGCCCTTGGCCAGGGCGTCGTCCACGTGCGCGCTGACCGTGTCGAGCTGGCGCTGCGAGGTGAGCGAGCCCATCTGCACCGACCAGTCGTGTCCCGCGCCCAGCTTCATGCCACGGACCTGCTCGACGAAGCGCTCGGCGAAGGCGTCGAACACGGACGCGTGCACATACAGGCGCTCGATCGACAGGCAGAGCTGCCCGGCGTTCGTGAAGCAGGCCCGGATGGCCCCCTGGACGGCCACGTCGAGGTCGGCGTCGTCGAGCACCACCATGGGGTTCTTGCCGCCGAGCTCCAGCGAGCAGCCGATGAGCCGCTTGGCCGCCTCCTCGGCGATCTTCCTGCCGCCGCGCGTCGATCCGGTGAACGCCACGTAGTCGGCGTCGTCCAGCAGCGCGTCGCCGATCTCGGCCGGCTCGCCGAGCACGACCTGCCAGATCTCGCGCGGCATGCCCAGCTCGGCCAGCAGGTCGATGGTCCACAGCGTGGACAGGGCGGTCTGCGTGTCCGGCTTGTGCACGATCGCGTTGCCGGCCAGCAGCGCGGGCACCGCGTCGGTGACGCCCAGCGCGAGCGGGTAGTTCCACGGGGAGATCAGCGCGACCACGCCCTTGGGCCGGCGCAGCTCCACGACGCGGGTGGCGCCGGGGAAGACGCCCTTGCGGGCGCGCGGCGCGAGCAGGCCGGGCGCGCGGCGGGCGTAGTGGAGGGCGCAGCCGGCGACGTCGAGCACCTCCTCGAAGGCGTGTTTGCGGGCCTTGCCGGTCTCGTTCTGGACGATGTCGAGGATCTCGGAGCGCCGGTCGAGGATCGCGTCGTGCAGCCGCAGGAACGGTCTCGCCCGCTCCGTCGCGGGTCTGCGGGCCCACTCGGCCTGGGCGGCCCTGGCCTTCTCGTACGCCCTGCGGACGTCGTCGACGTCCGAGACGGGCAGCTCAGCGAGGGTTTCGCCGGTGAAGGGGGCGATGATGTGCCGTGTCCTACCGCTGGACGTCACGTGCATGCCAGAAGGATATTCCGCCCGGCTACCGACGGGTAGTTTTTGCGGATTCGCGCCATAGCGACAGAATCCCTACATGGCAACCTTCGCTCCGCTACGCCCCGGAGATCCACAGCGGCTGGGGGGCCTGGATCTCCTCGGCCGGCTCGGCGAGGGCGGTCAGGGCGTCGTCTACCTCGCCAAAGGCCACAATGACTCCCGCGTGGCCGTCAAGTGGCTGCGGCCCGACCTGTCGGGCGACCAGGTGAGCGCCGAGAGGTTCACGCGCGAGGTCCAGGTGGCCCAGCAGGTGGCGCCGTTCTGCACCGCCGCCGTCCTCGGCACCGGGGTCGAGCAGGACCGGCCGTACATCGTCAGCGAGTTCATCGAGGGGCCTTCGCTGCACCGGGTCGTGCAGGAGGACGGGCCGCGCACGGGCACCGTGCTGCACCGCCTGGCCATCGGCACCGCCACCGCGCTGGCCGCCATCCACCAGGCCGGCATCGTCCACCGCGACTTCAAGCCGGCCAACGTGATCATCGGCGCCGACGGGCCCCGGGTGATCGACTTCGGCATCGCCAGGGCGCTGAACGCCACCTCGACGATCAGCAGCATGGTCGTGGGCACGCCGGCGTACATGTCGCCCGAGCAGATCATGGGGCACACGGTCGGCCCGGCCGCCGACATGTTCTCGTGGGCGAGCGCGATGGTCTTCGCCGCCTCCGGGCAGGCGCCGTTCGGCAGCGACACGATGCCCGCGGTGATCAACCGCGTTCTCAACCAGCACCCCGACCTGGGCATGCTGGACGGGCAGCTGCGTGACGTGGTGGCCGCGTGCCTGTCCAAGGACCCGGCGCAGCGGCCGACGGCCGAGCAGGTCATCATGCAGCTGCTGCGGCACCCGGCGCCGGGCGCCGCGCCCAGCTCCGGGCCGCAGCACGCGCCCGGATCCGGCATCCTCGCGCAGGCCGCCGCCGAGGCCGCCCCCGCGCCGTCGTCGCCCTTCGCGTCGCCGTCGGGGCCGCTGGGCCCGCATTCAGGCCAGCACTCGGGTCCGCACTCGGGGCCGCACTCGGGGCCGCACTCGGGCCCGCCGTCAGGGCCCCTGTCCGGTCCCCTGCCGGGGCCGCACTCGGGGCCGCCGTCAATGCCCTCGTCGGGCCCGCACCCGGTCCCGCCGTCGGGTCCCGTCCCGTACCCGGGGCCCGGCGGGCACTCCGGCCCGGTCCCGCACACCGGCTCCGTCGCCCCGTCCCCCCAGCCGCCGTGGCAGCCTCCCGGAGGCTACGGCCAGCCCACGCACCCGAGCTGGGGCGAGCAGCGGCCGCCGAGGAAGAGCAGGGCGCCGCTGGTCGCCGGCATCACGGTGGCGGTCGCGCTGCTGATCCTCGCCGGCGTGGTCGTGTACATCCAGGTCGACAAGTCGTCGACGCTGGCCGGCCCGGTCAACACCCCGGCGCCGAGATCGACGAAGAGCAGGACGAGCGCCAGCCCGTCCCCCACCGAGTCGGCCGTGCCGAGGGCGGGCGCCAAGAAGGCGCTCCCCGGGGCCAACATCTCGCTCTACGAGGACCCGGGCGACGCGATCGTGCTGACCTCCTACGAGATCTACGACAAGAAGAAGGACGACTGGATCGACTACGCCAGGGGGTCGCTGCGCGGCTCGTTCACGAAGTACGCCGCCAACTGGGAGTCGATGGTCTCCCCCGACGGCCGCTACCTCGCGGAGAGGGGCAGGAGCTACAGCTCCGACGACTTCGACTTCATCGTCCTCACCGACCGGCAGTCGGGCGACCGTTCGACGATCAAGACCGTCAAGGAGCCGCTGATCAGCAGCATCAGAGCGTGGTCGAGGGACGGCTCGAAGATCCTGCTCAACACCGAGCGCAAGGTCGGGAACAAGTGGCTCTACCTGGGCTTCGTCATCGTGGACGTGGCCAGGAAGGAGGCCACCCAGGTCGACGTCAGCGACACCTCCGTGCGCCAGACGGCCTTCGGCTTCGACGGCGCCGAGGACGGCACCGTGAACGTCTACGGCGACGAGAAGAACCGCAGCCTGCGCTTCTTCAACGCCCTGGGCAAGGCCACGCACTCGGCGAGCGAGATCGGCACGCTGTCCGCCGGCACGCAGGACATCTTCTCGCCCTCCGGCAAGACGTTCGTCACGAACTGTCCCAACGGCGGCGACGGCGACCACTGCATCTGGGACACCAAGTCGGGCGATCGCCTGCGTAAGTTCTCCTCGCAGTGCGACAAGGTCCTCGGCTTCTACGACGAGAGCCATCTCTACTGCTGGGAGCAGGACAACGGCGCCGACGACGAGGTCCAGGTGGTCGACTTCAGCGGGAAACTCGTGCGCAAGCTGCTCGAGGTGCCCGACGAGATCGACTTCAGCCCGGTCTTCACCGTCAACCCGAACAAGGGCTCCTGAACCATCCGCCCGGGGCAGCCGTCATGAGGGCATGAAGACGCTGATCCGCACGGCCGCGACCGTCGCGGCGCTCGCGACGGCCGCGGTCGCCTGCACCTCCACGACCGCCGGCGCGCCGCCGAAGCCCAGGGTGAGCTCGCTCGGCGCGATCCGCCTGGTGGCCTACAACGGCTGCGACGACCTGCTGTCCGGGCTGCGTGAGCACGCCGCCCAGCGCGTCACCCCGTACGGGTTCGACAACGTCATGCCCCTCGCGTACATGGAGGACTCAGCCCGCTCGGTCACCGCGAACGCCAAGACGAGCACCCCCGAGCACTCCACGACGAACGTGCACGAGGCCGGCGTGGACGAGCCCGACGTCGTCAAGACCGACGGCAACCGGCTCATCACCGTCAAGGACGGCGTCCTGCGGATCATCGACACCGCCACCAGGAAGGTCACCGGCTCGCTCAAGCTCACGGAGGGCGAGAACGGGCGCGGCGTGCCCGCCGACCTGCTGGTCTCGGGCGACCGCGCGCTGGTGCTGATGCGCGGCGGCGACATCATGTACAAGCGGATGGCCTCCTTCGCCCCGCAGGCCGACACCAGATACGTGCTGGTCGACCTGTCGGGCCGGCCCAAGGTGCTGAGCACGATCAAGCCGCAGGGCTCGTACGTGGACGCCAGGATGGTCGGCTCCACGGTCAGGCTGGTCACCCGCAGCCAGCCGGACATCGCCTTCCCCGAGTTCAAGGAGGACGTCTCCGAGGCCGAGCGTCTCAAGCGCAACCAGGCCGTGGTCCGCCAGGCCCCGGCGGACGCCTGGCTCCCCAAGATCGAGATCACCGACGCGTCCGGCACCGTCAAGAAGGACTCGGTGAAGTGCGAGCGGATCAGCCACCCGGCCGACTACACCGGCACCTCGCTGCTGACCGTGCACACCATCGACCTGGCGCAGGGCGTGACCGCCGCGGGCACCGACCCGATCAGCCTGGCGGCCGACGGCGACATCGTGTACGGGACCGGCAGCAGCCTCTACGTGGCCAGCAACCCGCGCTGGTGGATGCCGGTGGTGATCAGCGAACCGGCGGTCGAGACCCCGACGACCGCACCGTCCTCGGGAGACGCCGCCCCGGCCGTGGAGCCCACGCCCACGAGCCCTCCGCTGCCGGACACCCCCACGCCCAGCCCGGAGCCCACGATCCCGCCCGAGGAGACCGAGGTCCACCGGTTCGACATCGGCTCGCCCGGCGCGCCCTCCTACGTGGCCTCGGGCAAGGTCCCCGGCCGGCTGCTGAACCAGTACTCGCTGTCGGAGTACGACGGCCACCTGCGCGTCGCCACCACGCTCACCTCCCCGGACGGCAAGAACAGCTCAAGCGCCGTGTACATGCTCAAGTCCGACACCATGGCCAAGACCGGCGAGGTCGGCGGGCTCGGCGAGGGCGAGCGCATCTACTCGGTCAGGTTCATCGGCCCGGTCGGCTACTGCGTCACGTTCAAGCAGGTCGACCCGCTCTACACGCTCGACCTGCGCGACCCGGCGGCGCCCAAGGTGACGGGCGAGCTGAAGATCACCGGCTACTCCGCGTACCTGCACCCCGGCGCCGAGGGCCGGCTGATCGGCATCGGCCAGGAGGCCAGCGAGAAGGGCAGGACGCTGGGCACGCAGGTCTCGCTGTTCGACGTGAGCGATCCGGCCAGCCCGCGCAGGCTGTCGCAGCTGTTCCAGAAGGACTCGGGCTCCGCGGCCGAGTGGGACCCGCACGCGTTCCTGTACTGGCCCAAGACCGGCCTGGCGGTGATCCCGCTGAACCAGCAGACCGAGTCGGGCGGGCTCGTCCTGAAGATCGACGATTCGGGCGTGACGAAGCTCGGCATGATCAAGCACCCGGCCAAGGAGGAGTACCAGGCCGGGATCGACCGGGCGCTGGTCATCGGCGACTCGATCTGGACGCTCTCGTACGACGGCATCCAGGTCAACGACGCCGCCACACTGGCAGAGCAGGCCTGGATCCCGCTCCGCTGACCACAAACCCAACCAATCAAAGGTGCTGATTTCGTATGAAATTGGCACCTTTTTCCCATGGACAGAGCCTGACAACTGATGAAAACTTTACTAACCATGTAATGTCGGGCTCAGCGGATTTGTCATGACATGGGTCCCCTGGGTCCGCGACACAGGAAGGGCTCACGCTGATGCGAACACGCACCCCCCTGCTCGCATTGCTCGTCAGCGCCGTGGCGTTAGCCATGGCGCCGCCGCCCGCCTCCGCCGCCGCGCAGGACGCCCAGGCCGCGGAAGGGACGTACATCGTCGAGCTCAAGCCGACCATGCGGGCGGCGCCCCGCACCGCGGCCCAGGACCAGGTGTCCCAGGCCGGCGGCCAGCTCGTCGGCGTCTACGAGCACGCGTTCAAGGGCTACACCGCCCGCCTGAGCGCGAGCGCGGCCGAGCAGCTCAAGCGGAACCCGAACGTCCTCAGCGTCGAGCCCGACGCCGAGGTGACCGCCTTCGCGCAGACCACGCCCACCGGCGTACGGCGCATCTTCGGCCCCAACAACCCGAACCTGGACATCGACGGCACCGATGACGTGCGCATCGACACGGACGTCGCCGTCATCGACACCGGCGTCAACCACACCCACCCCGACCTGAACGTGGTCGCCCGCGCCAACTGCGTGTTGGGCATCTGCACGAACAACGCCGGGGTCGACGACAATGGCCACGGCTCGCACGTCGCGGGCATCGTCGGCGCGATCGACAACTCCGTCGGCTCGGTCGGCGTCGCCCCCGGCGCCCGCATCCACGCCGTGAAGGTGCTCAACTCGGCCGGCTCCGGCACCCTGGCCGGGATCGCCGCCGGCATCGACTGGGTGGTGGCCCGCGCCTCCACCATCGAGGTCATCAACCTGAGCCTGGGCTGCAACGGCTGCACCAGCAGCGCGATCAGCAACGCGATCACCAGGGCCGTCAACGCCGGCATCGTGGTCGTGGTCGCCGCGGGCAACAACCACGCGAACACGTCCTCGTTCTTCCCCGCCAACCACGCCGACGTGGTCACCGTCTCGGCGCTGACCGACAACGACGGCCTGCCCGGCGGCGCGGGCGGCAGCACGCTCTCGTGCCGCAGCGAGACCGACCAGGACGACACCTCGGCCTTCTACTCCAACTACGGCTCCACCGTCGAGATCACCGCCCCCGGCACCTGCATCTACTCGACGTGGATGAACGGCGGCTACAACACGATCAGCGGCACCTCGATGGCCAGCCCCCACGTGGCGGGCGCGGCCGGCATCCTCACCTCGGGCGCCCGCAAGCCGACGACCAGGGCGGGCTCGCTGGCCGTACGGACCAAGCTGATCTCCACCGGTAACTCCAACTGGACCGACGACTCCGGCGACGGCGTCAAGGAGCCCCTGCTCGACGTGCACGACGCCACGCAGTACTGACAGACCATCCTGGATAGGGCGGTACGCGGATCCCGCAGCGCCGCGTGCCGCCCCCTCCCCTCTTCAGGCCCCTGTTGACGACTCGGCCAGCTCGCGCGCGATGTCGAGGTGGCCGGCGTGGCGCATGTACTCCTCCAGGACGTGGAACATGATCCACGCCAGCGTCGGCGGCTCCTCGGGCGGCTGGAACCGGCCGATCCGCGAGGCCAGGTCGGACAGGCTCGCGCCCGCCACCACCTGCCTGGACCGCTCGCACTGCGCCAGGTAGAAGTCCTTGATCTCCTCGAACGACTCGGTCGCGACGAACATGTCGTCCTCGTCACGGTCGCTCCACGGGTCCTCGACCCGCTCGCCCGCGAAGTCCCAGACGAACCAGCGCCGCTCCATGTACGCCAGGTGCTTGAGCATCGACACGGGCGTCCACCCGGACGGCACCCGGCTCACCTCGGGCTCGGGAAACCCGTCCAGCTTGCGCAGGATCTCCTCGCGGTAGTGGTCGAGATAGCCCTCCAGCAGCGTGCGGGGATCGGACAGCTTCTTCGAGGGTTCGCTCATGACTGCTCCGGGGCCACGACGGGGACGATCTCCGGCGCGCCGAGCCTGATCGCGTCGGCCTCCTGGTCGGAGACCTGCTCCTGCGAGCGGCGCTCGGCCTCGACGCGCTTCGCGTAGTATTCCACCTCCCTTTTCACCTGCTCGCTGTCCCAGCCGAGCGGCCCGGCCATCAGCTCGGCGGCCTCCTGCGCCACGGCCAGGCCCCGGTGGAAGGTCTCGATCGAGATGCGCGTGCGCCGGGTCAGCACGTCGTTGAGATGCCTGGCCCCCTCGTGGGTGGCGGCGTAGACGACCTCGGCGCGCAGATAGTCGTCGGCCCCCGCCAGCGGCCTGCCCAGCGACGGCTCGCGCTCGACCAGCTCCAGCACCTCGTCGATCATCGAGCCGTAGCGCTGCAGCAGGTGCTCGATCCTGGCCACGTGCAGCCCCGAGGTGTGGGCGATGCGGTACCTGGAGTTCCACAGCGCCTGGAAGCCCTCGGCGCCCGCGAGCGGGACGCGGTCGGTGCACGAGCGCGGCACCCGCTGGTCGAGCCCGTGCGCCACCGCGTCCACCGCGTCCTTGGCCATGACCCGGTAGGTCGTGTACTTCCCGCCGGCGATCATGACCAGGCCCGGCACCGGGTGCGCCACCACGTGCTCCCTGGACAGCTTGGAGGTCTCCTCCGACTCGCCCGACAGCAGCGGGCGCAGCCCCGCGTAGACGCCTTCGACGTCGTCGTGGTTCAGGGGCACGGACAGGACGGAGTTCACGTGGTCGAGCAGGTAGTCGATGTCCGCGCGGGAGGCGGCCGGGTGGCTCTTGTCGAGCGTCCACTCGGTGTCGGTGGTGCCGATGATCCAGTGGCGGCCCCAGGGGATCACGAAGAGCACGGACTTCTCCGTGCGCAGGATGATCCCGGTCAGCGAGTGGATCCGGTCCCGGGGGACCACGAGGTGGATGCCCTTGGACGCGCGTACGTGGATCTGGCCGCGGCCTCCGACCAGCTCCTGGATGTCGTCGGTCCAGACGCCGGTGGCGTTCACCACCTGCTGGGCGCGTACGTCCAGCTCGTCGCCCAGCTCCAGGTCGCGCACGCGTACGCCGGTGACCCGCTCGCCCTCCCGCAGGAACCCCAGCACCTGCGCCCGCGGCGCGATCTGCGCGCCGTAGGTGGCGGCGGTGCGCAGCAGGCTCACCACGTAACGAGCGTCGTCCACCTGCGCGTCCCAGTACTGGACGGCGCCCGTGAGGGCGGACTTCTTGAGCGCCGGAGCCAGTCGCAGCGCCCGCGACCTGGACAGGTGCCGGTGGCCCGGCACGCCGCGGGTGGCCCCGGCCGCGGCGCCGAGCGTGTCGTAGAGCGCCACGCCCGCGCCGACGTAGACCCGCTCCCACACGTAGTGGGTCAGCGGGAAGAGGAACGGCACCGGCTTGACCAGGTGCGGGGCGATCCGCTGCAGCAGCAGCGCCCGCTCCCGCAGGGCCTCGCGCACCAGCTCGAAGTTGAGCTGCTCCAGGTATCGCAGGCCCCCGTGGATGAGCTTCGAGGAGCGCGAGGAGGTGCCGGAGGCGAAGTCCCTGGCCTCCACCAGGGCGACGTCGAGCCCCCTGGTCGCGGCGTCGAGCGCGATCCCGGCGCCGACGATGCCGCCGCCGACCACGACCACGTCGAAGTCCTGCCCGGCCATGCGATCCAAGGCCGCGGTCCGCTCCGCGGGCCCGAGCTGAGCCGTGCACCTTCCCGACGTCATATCTCCCCCTGGTAAGGCTTTGTCGCCTGCGCCTCGATACCTACCCTCAGGGCAGTCCGGCTGTAACGCGACGCGTGCCGACGTGGGGGGTCAGGCGCGGATGACCTTCACTCCCGCCTCCGTCAGCTCCCCGGCCAGCGCGTCGGAGAGCTGGGCGTCGGTGACCAGCGTGTCGACCTGCCCGATCGGGCAGATCCGGGAGAAGGCCCGCTTCCCGATCTTGGAGGAGTCGGCCACCACGACCACGTGCGCGGCCCGGCTGATCAGCAGGTGGTTGACGCTCGCCTCCCCCTCGTGGTGGGCCGACGCGCCGAGCTCGACGTCGAGCGCGTCCACCCCGAGGAACGCCACGTCCAGCGTCACCTGCTCCAGCACCCCGGTGGCCAGCGGCCCGATGAGCTCGTACGACTGCTGCCTGGCCACCCCGCCGGTCACCACGATCTTGACGTGCTGGCGGACGGTCAGCTCGGACGCGATGTTCAGCGCGTTCGTGACGATCGTGAACCCGCTCTCCAGCGTGGACAGCGTGGCGAGCGTGCGCGCCAGCTCGGAGGTGGTCGTGCCGCCGTTGAGCCCCACCACGGCGCCGGGCGTCACCAGCTCGGCCGCCGCCGTCGCGATGCGGTGCTTCTCGTCGGCGTGCCTGGCCGTCTTGTAGCGCAGCGGCAGGTCGTAGCTCACGCTCTGCGCGACCGCCCCGCCCCGCGTGCGCATGAGCATCTGCTGCTGGGCGAGCTGATCGAAGTCCCGCCTGATCGTCGCCGTGGAGACGCCGAGCGCCTGGCTGGCCTCCTCCACCGACAGCCTGCCTTCCTGGGCCACCAGCTCGAGGATGGCGTTCCAGCGGTCGTAGCGGGACACAAGGCCTCCTAGGCGATGGGGACAAGGGCAAGCGTGGCACAACCAGCCAGGCCAGGGCCAACGGTGTTCATTAATGCACTTTCCTGGTATAAAACCAGCAGAAACAATCAATCGCCGGGGAGGCAAGTGGTGACCACCCACACCGAGGCCGAGATCGCGTCCCAGCCGTCGTGCTGGCGTCGCGCCATCGCGAGCGTTCCCGCCGACGCGCTGCCGCGCCAGGGCGAGCGGGTCGCCGTGGTCGGATGCGGCACGTCGTGGTTCATCGCGATGGCGTACGCCGCCCTGCGCGAGCGGGCCGGGCACGGCGAGACCGACGCCTTCGCCGCCTCCGAGGCCCCGATCGGGCGCTCGTACGACCGCGTGCTCGCGCTGACCCGTTCCGGCACCACGACAGAGGTGCTGGAGCTGCTGTCCAGGACGACCACGAAGACCACGGCCATCACCGCCGACCCGAACACGCCGATCATGACGGCCGCCGACGAGGTCGTCGTGCTCGACTACGCCGACGAGCAGTCGGTCGTGCAGACCAGGTTCGCGACCACGCAGCTGGCCCTGTTGCGGGCCAGCCTCGGCGAGGAACTCACCAAGGCCGTCGAGGACGCCGAGGCGGCCGTGGCCGCGCCGCTGCCCGACGAGCTGGTGCGGGCCGAGCAGTTCAGCTTCCTCGGCACCGGCTGGTCGGTCGGCCTGGCGCAGGAGGCGGCGCTGAAGATGCGCGAGGCGTCCCGCTCGTGGACGGAGGCGTACCCGGCGATGGAATACCGGCACGGCCCGATCAGCATCGCCGCCCCCGGGCGCGTGACGTGGATGCTCGGCAGCGCGCCCGAGGGCCTGCGCGCGCAGGTCGAGGAGACCGGCGGGACGTTCTTCGAGACCGCGCTCGACCCCATGGCCGAGCTGATCCGCGCCCAGCGGGTGGCCGTCGCCCGGGCCTTCGCCCAAGGGCTGAACCCCGACGAGCCCATGCACCTCACGCGATCTGTGATCCTTTCTTCATGAGCCTTACTCTTGCCGACGCCAGGATCGTGACCCCCGAGGGGGTCCACGAGGGGTGGCTGACCATCGAAGACGGCCGCATCACGCATGTCGGCCGCGGATCCGCCCCAGGTCAGGGTCTGAGCGTGGGAGGGCGGCACGTCATCCCCGGGTTCGTGGACATCCACAACCACGGGGGCGCGGGCGGCTCGTTCCCGACCGGCGAGCAGGACAAGGCGCGTGAGGCCGTCGAGCTGCACCGCCGCCACGGCACCACCACGACGATGGCCAGCCTGGTCACCGACTCGATCGACGGGCTGACCAGAGCCGTGGCGGCGCTGGCCGAGCTGTGCGAGGAGGGGCTGCTGGCCGGCATTCACCTCGAAGGCCCCTACATCGCCAGGGCCCGCTGCGGCGCGCACGACCCGACGCTGCTGCGGGAGCCGTCGCGGCAGGAGCTCTCGGAGCTGCTGAAGACCGGGCGCGGGCACGTCCGCATGGTGACCATCGCGGCCGAGCTGCCCGGCGCGCTCGACGTCATCCGCATGGCCGCCGCCGAGGGCGTGATCGCGGCCGTGGGGCACAGCGACGCCGACTACGAGACCACGATCCAGGGCATCGAGGCGGGCGCGAGCGTGGCCACCCACCTCTACAACGCGATGCCGCCGCTGGGCCACCGCGCGCCCGGCCCGGTGGCCGCGCTGCTCGACGACGAGCGGGTGACGGTCGAGCTGATCAACGACGGCGTGCACGTGCATCCGGCCATGCTGCGCCTGGCGTACGAGGTGGCGGGGCCCGGCCGGACGGCGCTGATCACCGACGCGATGTCGGCCACCGGGCTCGGCGACGGCGACTACGTGCTCGGCCCCATGCGGGTGCGGGTGGAGGACGGCGTGGCCAGGCTGGTCGAGGGCGGCTCGATCGCGGGGTCCACGCTGACCATGGACGTCGCGTTCCGGCGCAGCGTCCAGGACGTCGGGATGTCGCTGCCCGACGCGGTCCAGGTGGCCTCCCTGACGCCCGCGCGGGTGCTGGGCCTGGCCGACCGGATCGGCTCGATCGCGGTGGGCAAGGCGGCCGATCTGGTGGTGCTGTCCGACTCGCTGGAGGTGGCCGGGGTGCTGAAGGACGGCGTCTGGATCACGGAGCCCTGATGATCCTCACCGTGACGCTCAACGCCGCCCTCGACGTGACCTACCAGGTCCCCGACGTCGACTGGGACGGGGTGAACCGGGTCAGCGCCGTGCACCGGCGCGCCGGCGGCAAGGGCGTCAACGTCGCCCGCGTGCTGGCCGCGCTGGGCCAGGACGTGCTGGTCACGGGGCTCGCGGGCGGCCCCACGGGGCGGGCGATCGAGGACGACCTGCGAGCGGCCGGCCTGCCCGCCGCCCTGCACCCCGTCGCCGCCGACTCCCGCACGACGCTGGTCGTCTCCGAGCAGGCGGGCACGCGTACCGCGCTGTTCAACGAGCCCGGCCCGGAGGTCACCCCCGGCGAGCTGGCAGGCTTCGTACGGCGTTACGAATCGCTCCTGGACGCCGCCGGCGCGGTCGTCATCTCGGGGAGCCTCCCGCGAGGCGTCCCCGCCGACACCTACGCCACGCTGGCGGCCATCGCCGCCGACAAGGGGGTCCCGGCCATCGTGGACGCCGACGGCGACCCCCTCCGCCACGCTCCCAAAGGCCGTCCCTCCGTGGTCAAGCCCAACCGGGAGGAGCTGGCCAGGGCCGTTCCCGGCGGCACCCCGGCAGAGGGCGCGCAGGCGCTGCGCAGCCAGGGCGCCGGGGCCGTGGTGGTGTCCATGGGCGCCGACGGGCTGCTGGCGGTCACCGCGGAGGGCACTTTCACCGCGCGCATGCCGTACACCGTGCGGGGTAATCCGACGGGGGCGGGCGACTCGCTGGTTGCCGGGCTCGCGCTGGGCCTGGTGGAGTCGGCGTCGTGGCCCGACAGCCTCAGGCGGGCAGCGGCGCTCGGCGCGGCCGCCGTGGCCGCACCCGTGGCCGGCGACTTCGACCCCGACGTCTACGCCGCCATACACCCCCAGATCATCATCACGTAAGGAGCACGTCATGCCCCTCGCCGCCATCGGCGACATCGTCCGCCAGTCGCCCGCCGGGGTGGGCGCCTTCAACGTGATCCAGCTCGAGCACGCCACCGCCATCGTGGCCGGCGCCGAGGCTCTGGGCCTGCCGGTCGTGCTGCAGATCAGCGAAAACTGCGTGCGCTACCACGGCGCGCTGGAGCCCGTCGCGCTGGCCTCGCTGGCGGTGGCCAGGCGGGCCGAGGTGCCGGTCGCGGTCCACCTCGACCACGCCACCGACCGCGCGCTCGTGGAGGAGGCGGTGGAGCTGGGGCTGGGCTCGGTGATGTACGACGCCTCGGCCCTGCCCGACGACGAGAACGTGCGCACGACCGCCGAGGTGGTGGCCTGGTGCCACGAGCGCGGCGTGTGGGTGGAGGCCGAGCTGGGCGAGGTCGGGGGCAAGGACGGCGTGCACGCGCCCGGCGCGCGCACCAAGCCGCACGAGGCGGTCGACTACGTGGCCAAGACCGGCGTCGACGCCCTGGCCGTGGCCGTGGGCACCTCGCACGCCATGACGACCAAGGACGCGGTGCTGGACCTGGGGCTCATCGCCGAGCTGCGGGCCGCGGTGCCGGTGCCGCTGGTGCTGCACGGCTCGTCGGGGGTGCCGGACGACGTGCTGCGCGAGGCCGTGCGGAACGGCATGAAGAAGATCAACATCGCGACCCACCTGAACAAGGCGTTCACCGGCGCGGTACGCGACTACCTGGCCCATGACGAGCGCGTGGTCGACTCCCGCAAATATCTCAAGGCCGGGCGGGACGCGGTGGCCAGGGAGGTCAGCCACCTCCTGGGCGTCCTCACGGGGTGAGCTGTTTGCGCATCATGACCGCGGAGCGGCCTTCGACGCCCATGCGGCCGGTCTCGACGTAGCCGAGCGACCCGTACAGGGCGATGTTGGTGGTCATCTTGGTGTTGGTGTAGAGGCGCAGCGCGGGCAGCCCCAGCCGGCGCGCCTGCTCCTCGGCGTACGCCATCAGCGTCCGCCCGAGTCCCTTGCCCTGGCGGTCGGGCCGCACGGCGACGTTCTCCACCAGCAGGACGCCGTCCTCGGGGACGAGCACGATGAGCCCGTCGAGCGCGTCGGTGACGTGCACCCGGCCGGCCGAGATGAGCGCGCCGTAGTCGGCCTCCATCGGCAGCGGCCGCATGCCGACGACCTCGATCCACGGCGAGTAGGCGTCGTGGACCAGCCGCTCCACGGCCGCCTTGTCGGTGTGATCCGCCAGTCTCATGCGCCCAATGTTGCCAGCACGCGTTCGACCTGTCGCTTGAAGGTGCCCGGCGGATTGCGCGGGTGCTCGTGCGAGAGCAGGAACAGCCAGACCAGCGCGTGCAGCTTGCGGCAGTCGCGCATCCGCCGCTCCTCCGGCGCGCTCAGCTCGAAGCGGTGCGCGATCTCCACCTCGCCGTCCACCCACATCGACACGTGCTCGGCCATCTCGGCGAGCTCGAACGCCACGTCGCTGCGCCCCGAGTCCTCGTAGTCGACGATGCGGACGCGGGTGCCGTCCCACAGGAAGTTCGCCAGGTTGCCGTCGCCCGCCCCGAACGCCGGCGTGACCCCCGACCCGCCCGGCGACCAGCCCCGCAGCCACCGCGTGCCCTCCCTGACCGCCCGGTCCGCCAGCGGGTCCCTGGGCTCCCAGCGCGTGCCGCGCCGGTCGGCCCAGTCGGCGAGCGCCTCGAGATGCCACGGGCGCAGCGGCACGGCCTGGAGCACGTGCGGCGGCACCGCGGTGTGCAACTCGGTGAGCGCCTCCACCAGGGCCGCCACGTGCACGGCCGTCGCGAGCAGCCCGCGCAGCGACACCCCGTCGATCCGGGACATCGTCACCACGCCGTCCTCGTAGCCGATCGGCTCGGGGGCCAGGCCGGGGGCGTGCTCGGCCAGCAGGTTCAGCGCGCGCCACTCGCGCTCGGCCGCGCCGGGCTTGCTGTCCATGTAGCGCTTGATGACGACGTCGCCGGCGAAGGCCAGCTCGTGCGTGTGGCGTAGGTCGGCCATGCCCGCATGCTAGGGCACCAATCGCTCAACAGCGCTGGTCACGAGCTTGTGGATCTCCTCCTCGCCGAACACGTCGGGCAGCGTGAGCCGCTCGACGACGAGCCAGTTCATGGCGAGGTAGAGCAGCAGCACGCTCGTCGCGTCACCAGGGAGGCCCGATTCGAGGTGGTTGCGCACGTTCGCGTCCACGTCGGCACGGATCCGCTCGGTCAGCACGGCCCGCAGCTCCGGCCGCCGGGTGGCCTCCAGGCGCAGCTCCAGCAGCGCCAGGTAGCCCGATCGGTACGACGCCACGCGATCCACCACCTCGTGCATCAGCGCGACCACCCGGTCGCGGTCACGCGGCCCGCTCAGGTGGGCGGCGGTCATGGCGGCGTCCGGCTGCAGCAGCTCGTAGATCCGGCCGCCCGCCTGGGTGAACAGCTCGTCGCGACTGGGGAAGTAGTTGGACGCGGTGCCCGGCGGCACCTCCGCCTGCTTGTCCACCGCCCTGAACGTCAGCCCGCGGGCCCCTTCCCTGGCCAGCACCTCGATCGCGGCATCGACCAGCGCCGCCCGCCTGGCGACGTTCTGCCTGACCATGTTGACACCACTCCATTCGTAGTACTACGGTTAAACCACTTCAACCATAGTACTTCATCTGGAGTCATTTTGCGGAAGCTCGTGTACTTCGTCGCCACCTCCATCGACGGCTACATCGCGGGGCCGAACGGCGAGTGGGACTTCTACCCGTGGGCCGACGACATGACGGCCGACGTCAACGCCCGTTACCCCGAGACCGTCCCCACCCACCTCCGCGCCGTGTTCGGCCTCGACGCGCCCAACCAGCGCTTCGACACGGTGCTCATGGGCCGCGGCACCTACCAGATCGACGAGAGCGTGACCAACCCGTACGCCCACCTGCGGCAGTATGTCGTGTCCAGCACCATGAAGATCGAGGACCCGGCCGTCGAGCTGGTCACCGGCGACCCGCTCGGCCTGGTGCGCCGGCTCAAGCAGGAGGACGGCCTGGACATCTACCTCTGCGGGGGCGGCAAGCTGGCCGGCGCCCTGCTGCCGGAGATCGACGAGTTGGTCATCAAGTGCTACCCGGTGGTGGCCGGGGCGGGCATCTCGGCGTTCGACGGCGAGTTCCGGCCGACCCTGTTCACGCTGACCGGCTCGAAGACGTACAGCAACGGGGCGGTGGTCATGACGTACGCCCGCCAGTGATCAGCCGCGCAGGGCGCGCCTGCGCAGGAAGTCCCGCTCCACCTCGTTGCCCGCCCGCGCGGCCGCGGCCTCGTACGCCGCGGCGGCCTCCGCCTCGCGCCCGAGCCGCCGCAGCAGGTCGGCCCGCACCGCGTGGAACATGTAGTAGTCATCTGGCCCCTTGAGCAGCCCCAGCGCCACCTCGGGTCCCTCCACCTCGGCCACCGCCACCGCCCGGTGCACCGTCACGACCGGGCTCGGGTCGAGCTGCGCCAGCAGGTCGTACAGCCGCACGATCTGCCCCCAGTCGGTGTCCTTCGCGCTCGCCGCGTCGCTGTGCACGGCGTTGATCGCGGCCTGGATCTGGTACGGGCCGGGCTCGTCACGCCGCAGGCACCGCCGTACGAGTTCCTGACCCTCCGCGATGAGACCGCGGTCCCACAGCCCGCGGTCCTGCTCCCCCAGCAGCACCAGCTCGCCCTCCTCGGAGGTACGGGCGGCGCGCCGCGACTCGATCAGCAGCATCAGCGCCAGCAGCCCCATGGCCTCGGGCTCGTCCGGCATGAGCTCGACCAGCAACCGCCCGAGCCGGACGGCCTCGGCGCACAGGTCCGCGCGGACGGCGGTGTAGCCCTCGTTGAAGATCAGGTAGACCACGGCCAGCACCGCGCGCAGGCGTTCGGGCAGATCGGCCTGCGCCGGGATCCGGTACGGGATCCCGGCGGCCCGGATCTTGCTCTTCGCCCGCACCAGCCGCTGCGCCAGCGTCGCCTCGGGCACCAGGAACGCGCGGGCGATCTCCGCCGTCGTCAGCCCGCCGAGCAACCGCAGCGTGAGAGCCACCCGCGCCTGGACGGCCAGCGCGGGGTGGCAGCACGTGAAGATCAGCCGCAGCCGGTCGTCCTGGACGGGGCCCACATCCACGGGCGCGTCCTGGGCGTGCAGGAGCGCGGCCTGCGCGTACTTGCCAGGCCGCGCCGACTCCCTGCGCAACCGGTCGACGGCCCGGTTGCGCGCGGTCGTGATGATCCACCCGGCCGGGCTCGGCGGCACCCCGGCGGACGGCCACTGCCGCACCGCCACGCTGAACGCCTCCTGCACCGCCTCCTCGGCGACGTCGATGTCACCGAAGACCCGCACGAGCACGGCGACGGCCCTGCCGTACTCCTCGCGGAACACCCGCTCGACCGCGCTCTCCAGCATGGGCGTCAGCGCTGGATCGGGGCCACCACGACCTCGACGCGCTGGAATTCCTTGATGTCGGAGTAGCCGGTGGAGGCCATGGTCCGCTTGAGCGCGCCCATCAGGTTCATCGAGCCGTCGGCCACGCTCGACGGCCCGTGCAGGATCTGCTCCAGCGTGCCGACCGTCCCGAACTCGACCCGCCGGCCACGCGGCAGGTCGGGGTGGTGCGCCTCCGAACCCCAGTGGAACCCGTGACCGGGCGCCTCGGCGGCCCTGGCCAGCGGCGAGCCCACCATCACGGCGTCGGCGCCGCAGGCGATGGCCTTGGCGATGTCACCGGAGGTGCCCATGCCGCCGTCGGCGATCACGTGCACGTAGCGCCCGCCGGACTCGTCCATGTAGTCGCGCCGCGCCGCCGCCACGTCGGAGATCGCCGTGGCCATCGGCACGGCCACGCCCAGCACGTTGCGGGTCGTGTGCGAGGCGCCGCCGCCGAAGCCCACCAGCACGCCCGCCGCGCCGGTGCGCATCAGGTGCAGGGCCGCCGTGTACGTGGCGCAGCCGCCCACGATGACCGGCACGTCGAGCTCGTAGATGAACTGCTTGAGGTTGAGCGGCTCGGCCCGGCCCGAGACGTGCTCGGCCGACACGGTGGTGCCGCGGATGACGAAGATGTCGATGCCCGCGTCGATCACGGCCTTGTGGTACTGGACCGTACGCTGCGGCGACAGCCGCACGGCGGTGGTCACGCCGGAGGCCCGGATCTCCTCGATCCGCCGGCCGATCAGGTCCTCCTTGATCGGCGCGGCGTAGATCTCCTGGAGCCGCTTGGTGGCTGCCTCCACGTCGAGCGCGGCGCACTCCTCCAGCAGCGGCGACGGGTCCTCGTACCGCGTCCAGAGCCCTTCGAGGTCGAGCGGCGCGAGGCCGCCGAGCCGGCCGATCTCGATCGCGGTCGCCGGGGACACCACGCTGTCCATGGGGGCGACCACTACCGGCAGCTCGAACCGGTAGGCGTCGATCTGCCAGGCGATCGAGACCTCCTCCGGGTCCCGGGTGCGCCGCGAGGGAACCAGACCGATCTCGTCAAGCGAGTACGCCCGCCGCCCGGCCTTGCCCCGGCCGATCTCCACCTGCTGAGTCATGAACTTACCTTCTGTGATAGTTCGGAGCTTCCACGGTCATCTGGATGTCGTGGGGGTGGCTCTCCTTGAGGCCCGCCGCCGTGATCGGCATGAGCTCGCAGTCGGTGTGCATCTGCGCGATCGTGCGGCAGCCGGCGTACCACATGCCCTGGCGCAGGCCCCCGATGAGCTGGTGCGCGACGGCCGCGACCGGGCCGCGGTAGGGCACCTGGCCCTCGATGCCCTCGGGGATGTACTTGTCGTCGCCGCCCACGTCGGCCTGGGCGTAGCGGTCCTTGCTGAAGGAGGTGCCGCCGCGCTCGCGGTTGCGCACCGCGCCGAGCGAGCCCATGCCCCGGTACGACTTGAACTGCTTGCCGTTGATGAAGATCAGCTCACCGGGCGACTCCTCGCAGCCGGCGAGCAGCGAGCCCAGCATGACCGTGTCGGCGCCGGCCGCGATGGCCTTGACGATGTCGCCGGAGTACTGCAGGCCGCCGTCGCCGATGACCGGCACACCCGCGGGCGCGCACGCCTTGGACGCCTCGTAGATGGCCGTGACCTGCGGCGCGCCGACCCCGGCCACCACCCGCGTCGTGCAGATCGAGCCGGGCCCGACGCCCACCTTGACCGCGTCCGCGCCCGCGTCGACCAGCATCTGCGCCCCGGCCCTGGTCGCGATGTTGCCCGCGACGACCTGGACCTTGCTGTTGGCCTTGATCTTGCCGACCATGTCGGCCAGGCCCTTGGAGTGACCGTGGGCCACGTCGATGACCACCACGTCGACGCCGGCCTCGATCAGCGCCTTGGCCCGCAGCTCGGCGTCGCCACCGACGCCGACGGCCGCCCCCACGATCAGCCGGCCGTCGGCGTCCTTGGTGGACAGCGGGTACTGCTCGCTCTTGGTGAAGTCTTTCACCGTGACCAGGCCGCGCAGCCTGCCGTCGGAGTCGACCAGCGGCAGCTTCTCGATCTTGTTCCGCCGGAGGAGGGCGAACGCCTCGTCACGCGACACCCCGACCGGGGCGGTGACGAGCGGCATCTTGGTCATGACCTCGCGCACGGCGCGCGACTGGTCGGTCTCGAAGCGCATGTCGCGGTTGGTCACGATGCCGAGCAGCGTGCCGTCCACGTCCGTCACGGGCACACCCGAGATCCGGTACGTCGCGCAGAGCTTCTCCACGTCGGCCAGCGTGTTGTCGGGGCTGCAGGTCACCGGGTTGGTGACCATGCCGGCCTCGGACCGCTTGACCAGGTCGACCTGCTGGGCCTGCTCCTCGACCGACAGGTTGCGGTGCAGGATGCCGATGCCGCCCTGGCGCGCCATGGCGACCGCCATGCGGGCCTCGGTAACGGTGTCCATGGCCGCGGAGACCAGCGGGATGGACAGGGTGATGCCACGGGACAACCGGGCCCTGGTGTCGGCCTCGCCTGGCTGCAGGTCTGAATAGCCGGGCACCAACAGCACGTCGTCGAAGGTCAAACCTGTCTCGGTGAACTTGGACATGCTGCGGCCCCCTCTTGCCGTTGCTCTGATTGAGCCAAGTCTAGGCCCTGCCTCCAAACTGCGCCGCAGCACCCACACCCGCCACGCCCACTGCCTTCTCCACCCCCGAACAGCCCTTCAGACGATCACCCCGACACCGCCCCCGCCACTCCCCTCGCACCGCACCACCGCCCTGGGGGTGCCATCGCCGCCCTTGCACCACACCACGACCTCCTGGGCCAGACCACCACCGCTCGGGGCGCCGGCGCACCTCACCCGGTGCCCAGCCCCTGGCCGCGCGGTCCGCCCTGCGCGCCCCGCACGACGCCCAGCCGCCCGCCTGAGCACACCACCCGCCCGACAACGGCGATGCCGGGAGCACGATGACCCCCACGGTCCGTCGTACTCCCGGCATCGAAAAGTGCCGAGGCACGGGACGGTCGGTGATCCGTCCCGTGCCTCGGCCACCGGCACCCGGGTCAAGGCGGCGCTTGGCGCCACCGAACCCCCCTCCGCGTCCTGATGGCCCGCCGTCGCCTCAGCCCTCGCAGGGTGCCGACGCTAGGTAAAGCCTGCGTTACTGAACGGAACAACGCAATGTGAAAACGTGCAATTGCACGAAGTTGCACACCGCGCTCCGACCAGTCATCGCAACGGGGGGACACGAGCGTAATGCGGGGTTATCCTCACGGCACGCCCGTGTCCCCCCAACGGAGCCGCCCATAATGCGCAACGAGCCCCGTACCATGCCTGATCCTTTCGAGACGCTGGGCCTCGACCCGACGCAGACCGCGCTGTACACCGCGGTGCTGCGCCTGCACCGCGCGACCCGCACCGATCTCGCGCAGGCCCTGGACGGTCCCGTCGAGAAGGTCGGCCGCCAGCTCGACGACCTCGTCAAGCTGGGCGTGATCGACGAGCAGTCGGGGGAATACCTGGCCAGACACCCGGCCGCGGCCCTCGGCCGGGTGATCGCCGACCGGCTCGACCGGCTGGCGGAGGAGAGCCGCAGGATCGACTCGGCGCTCGGCTCGATCCGGTCGCTGATCCGCGACTACGACGCCGGCCGCGACTACCAGAGCGGCACGTTCACGGTGGAGATGGTGAACGGGGCCGACGTTCTGTACGAGAGCGTGGTCGGCATAGCCGTGCAGTCTCCGCCGATGGAATTACTTACCGCGGTTCCCGACGAACGCACCATGATTGATTTTGCGCGCAAATTTGCGGAACTATGGATTGACGCGCAAGAACGAAAACTTCTCACGGTTCACGCGATCATCCCGGTTTCGACCCTGGTTCTGCCCGGCGTACGCGACCAGCTCACGCGGGTGCTGGAGACGGGCGGCAAGGTACGCACGCTGGACCGGGTGCCGAGCTGGTTCATGACCGCGGGGCCCGAGGTCGCGGGACTGCCCCCGTTCTGGGGCGGCAACCTGCCCGACCACGCGTACAACTTCTATCTGATCCGCACGCCGATCGTCGTGGGCATGCTCCGCACGCTGTTCAGGGAGCTGTGGGCCAGGGCCGTGCCCCTGCCGTGGGGCCGCAGGGGCGACGGCATGGTCCAGGTCCTCCGCCTGGCCGCCCAGGGCATGTGCGACGACTCCATAGCCCGCCAGCTGGGCGTATCGGTGCGAACGGTCCGGGCGAGGTTCGCGGACGCCATGTCCGAACTGGGCGCTCAGTCGCGTTTCCACGCGGGCGTGGAGGCCGCCAGGCGCGGATGGCTGAGGTAATGTCCACCGCTCGGGCCGCTTCGGTCATATGGTGGGAAGGTGCTGGAAGACGTCCCCCGCGACCCGTTCGCGGACGACCCGAACGACCCTTCCTCGGCGATGGGCGCCCTCGACGACGCCGAGCCACTCACCGCGGCCGAACGTGACGAGGCCATCACGGACCTCGCCGACGTCGAGGTCTTCCGCTCCCTGCTCGAACCGCAGGGGGTGCTGGGCCTCGTACTCGACTGCCCTGAATGCGGCGAGCAGCACTTCTTCGACTGGGAGCTGCTGCGCGGCAACCTACGACAAATGATCGAGAAAGGCCAGCCGCAGGTCCACGAGCCGGCCTTTCACCCGGACCCCGCCGACTACGTCAGCTGGGAGTACGCCAGAGGCTATGTCGACGGCGTCATCGACACGGAGGAACGCCGCTGACCGACATCATCGAGCAGCACGGCCAGCAACCGCACGGCTGGATCGCCTGAGTCAGGCCTCTCTCCGCGACCGAGCGCGTCGAGCAGCGCGTCGGTCTCCTCCTCTGGCGTCAAGCCGACTCCAGCTCGGCCATCTGCCGCAACCTGGCCAGCGCCCGATGCTGGGCGACACGAACCGCACCCGGTGACATACCGAGTACATTACCGGTCTCCTCAGCCGACAAGCCCGACACCACCCGCAACAGCAGCAACTCGCGCTGGTTCTCGGGCAACCTGGCCAGGAGCCTGCGCGCGTGTTCGACCTCGATGTAGCGGACCACGGTCTCCTCGGGCCCCGGCCCGTCGTCCGGCCCATCGGGCAGATCCTGAGTCGGTACGGCCGAGCGCACCGAACTCCGTAGCGCGTCGGCCACTTTGTGCGAGGCGATCCCGAACACGAAGGAGGCGAACGGCCGCCCCATGTCGCGGTATCGCGGCAGCGCGGACAGGACCGCGATGCACACCTCCTGGGCTACGTCATCGGCAATGTGATATTGCCCTGAAACCCTGCCCAGCCGGGCGCGGCAATACCGCACCACCATCGGACGCAACTCACCGAGCAGGGATTCGATCGCACTGCGATCTCCCTGTACGGCGAGGCTCGTCAGTTCCCTAAGGTCGGAGTCATCCGTCCGTGCCGGAAGTCTCGACGCGAGCCTTACCCCAATTTTGGCGTCGGCGACGCTTCCCTCGCTCACGATAGGCATGATGCCCGCACTGATCCGGCCTGTCGTCATGGCGAACGGCTACGGATTGGTCACATTGAAGCGACGATAACGGGCAGTAATCAAATGACCACACTAAGGCTTAACTAGTGACATAATGTTTCATCCCATAACCTGGAATGCACGACAATTGTCAGATCCCGGACGCTTATCACCCACTGCCGGTTTACTCCAATAATCCACCTTTTCCGCCCACTTCCCCCCAACCGCCCGGACAGCAAGTCATCACCCGGGGACGCGTTTCGCGCGATGGAGAGCTCGGGCAGCGCCCGGTGGGGGCCCACACCCTCAAGCGAGGACCTACCGGTCCCCGCACCCCTCGGACGCGACCCCGATCACCACACGGCCAAGGCGATCCCCCACTGACCGCGGGCGGTTTCGACACAGAGCCGCCATCACGACGAGCGCCACCGCTCGCACGGCCGACCGACAAGGCCCCTCGAGCCGTCTGGAGGCGTGGGACGCAAGCGCCACAAGGGCCCTGGCGGCGCCCAACACCAGCCTCCCCGCCCGTGGCGAAGGGATCAGGCAATGCGCGTCAGCGCCCGTTCCGCCGCGTCCACCGCCGCGATCGCCGGCGGCAGGTCATCGCGGACGCTGTCCTCGTCGATCCAGGTGCGGCTGGCCGGATACTCGCTTTCGTGCCGCGTAGTGCGGTAGCGAAGGACCGCTCCCATGGACGCCCCGAACTGCGCCCGCGCGGCATGCTGGGACCGCCAGGTGGCCGCCGGTCGCCGTCGCCCGGAGACCCTGGATCTGCAACTTGCGGACGGCATCGTGCAACGCCGTGTACGCCAGACATGGAATCTGCGGCGGCGTGGGGTCTCCGCGCTGGTCAGATGCCGCCGGGCGGTTGAAAGCATTCGTTCGCCGAGTTCGGCGTCCGCCACAACTTGTCGCCCGCAACGGCGCCGTGCCCGACGACCAGACCTCCGTCCACGGCCTGGCCCAGAGCGAGCAGTCGTTCGACGGCGGTTTCCAGGCCGACGGCGCGATCAGCGCTCCGCCCACCCATTCGGCCCTGCTGCGCCGGCGGAACCGGGCCCCCTACCCCCGGATCCTGCTCTCGGCGCCCGCCACCCCGAAGACGGACAACAACCCGGTGGGCATGAACGTGCGCTCGTCGTTCGACGAAGGCGCGACCTGGCGGAACTACGACAACTCCACCAACCGGATCGACGGCGACCACGCCGGATGTTCCGACATGGCGCTCCTCGGCAACGGCGCGATCGGAGTCCTGTACGAGCGCACTCGGCCCGCGCTGAACCTCCCGTAATCAACCGTCCCTGGAACGCCGAACGGCCCGCAACCCTTTCGGGTGCGGGCCGTGGCGAGAGAAGAGACGGGTCAGTGGCCGTGGCCGTGACCGTGGCCCGCGCCGGCGGCCGGGGCCTCCTCCTCGGGCTTGTCCACCACGAGCGCCTCGGTCGTGAGGAGCATGCCCGCGATCGACGCGGCGTTCTGGACGGCCGAACGCGTGACCTTGACCGGGTCGATGACGCCCTGCGCGATCAGGTCGCCGTACTCGCCGGTCGCGGCGTTGAGGCCGTGGCCGGCCTCCAGCTCGGCGACCTTGTGCGTCACCACGTAGCCCTCGAGACCGGCGTTCTCGGCGATCCAGCGGGCCGGCTCGACCAGGGCGCGGCGCACGACGCCGACACCCGTGGCCTCGTCGCCCGTCAGGCCGAGGTCGTCGAGAGTCTTGGAGACGTGGATCAGCGCGGAGCCACCGCCGGAGACGATGCCCTCCTCGATCGCGGCGCGCGTCGCGGAGATCGCGTCCTCGAGACGGTGCTTCTTCTCCTTCAGCTCCACCTCGGTGGCGGCGCCGACGCGCAGCACGCACACACCGCCGGCGAGCTTGGCCAGGCGCTCCTGCAGCTTCTCGCGGTCCCAGTCGGAGTCGGACTGCTCGATGGCGAGCCTGATCTCCTTGACGCGGTCCTCGATGGCCTGCGGGTCACCGGCGCCGTCGACGATGGTGGTGTTGTCCTTCGTCACGACGACGCGGCGGGCCGTGCCGAGCACCTCGAGACCGACGTGCTCCAGCTTGAGGCCGACCTCCTCGCTGACGACCTGGCCACCGGTGAGGATGGCGATGTCCTGCAGCATGGCCTTGCGGCGGTCGCCGAAGCCCGGGGCCTTGACGGCCACGGAGGTGAAGGTGCCGCGGATCTTGTTGGTGACCAGAACGGCCAGGGCCTCGCCCTCGACGTCCTCGGCGATCACGAGCAGCGGCTTCTTCGTCTGGGCGATCTTCTCCAGCAGCGGCAGGAAGTCCGCGATGGAGGCGATCTTGCCCTGGTTGATCAGGATGTAGGCGTCCTCGAGGACCGACTCCATCCGCTCGGGGTCGGTCACCATGTACTGCGACACGTAGCCCTTGTCGAACTGCATGCCCTCGGTGAACTCGAGCTCCATGCCCATGGCGTTGGACTCTTCGACGGTGAGGACACCGTCCTTGCCCACCTTGTCGAACGCCTCGGCGATCAGGTCGCCGATCTGCGCGTCCTGAGCGGAGATCGTGGCGACATTGGCGATCTCCTTCTTGTCGGCCACCTCGCGGGCGCTGTCGAGCAGCTTGTCGCTGATCGCCTTGGCGGCCTTGTCGATGCCGCGCTTGAGCGACAGCGGCGAGGCGCCGGCGGCCACGTTGCGCAGGCCCTCGCGGACCATGGCCTGGGCCAGCACGGTGGCGGTGGTGGTGCCGTCACCAGCGATGTCGTTGGTCTTGGTGGCAACTTCCTTGGCGAGCTGGGCGCCGAGGTTTTCGTAGCGCTCTTCCAGCTCGATCTCACGAGCGATGGTCACACCGTCGTTCGTGATCGTCGGCGCACCGAACTTCTTGTCGATGACGACGTTACGGCCACGCGGGCCGAGGGTTACCTTGACGGCGTCGGCGAGGGCGTTCACACCGCGCTCGAGCGCGCGGCGGGCGTCCTCGTCGAACTCCAGGATCTTCGCCATTACTTGAAAGTCCTCTCCTAGCGTCGAAAGCCCCGGCCGCCCTCAAGAGCGCCCGGGGCTCGACACATCCGGCTTACTTCTCGATGATCGCGAGAACGTCGCGGGCGGAGAGCACGAGGTACTCCTCGCCGCCGTACTTGACCTCAGTGCCGCCGTACTTGCTGTAGAGGACGATGTCGCCCTCAGAGACGTCGAGCGGAATCCGCTTGTCGCCGTCCTCATCCCAGTTGCCGGGACCCACCGCGAGGACCTTGCCCTCCTGCGGCTTCTCCTTGGCGGTGTCAGGGATGACCAGGCCGGAAGCGGTGGTCTGCTCGGCCTCAAGCGGCTGAACCACAATGCGGTCGCCGAGCGGCTTAACGGGAACCTTGGTGGCGGTCGTCACGATCGGACCTCCCCTTCAGATTTGAATGATCTAGAAGAGGCGACCAGCTGGGCCTGCCGTCGCGGGTGTCAGACCTGCCTCGTCGCACGTTGGCACTCTCAAGGGGAGAGTGCCAACAGGAAACATATGCAAGAGGGGCTTGACAGTCAACACGAACGCGTCTGCTGAGAGCGATCAGACCGAACCCGTCCCCCTATGGACACGGTACGCCCTTGGTCCGACCGGGTCGGACATGGCGCTAACGTCGGGTGATGTGGACCTTGACGCCTTCGACGAGCTGCTGACACCGCGCGGGCAGCGCGCGCTCGCGGAGGCCGTGGAGCTGGTGGGCACGGATCCGGTGGCCGCCGCCACAAAGCTACGCAAGACGTACGACGCCGCCCTGACCTCCGCGGCTCTCACCCAGGCGGGGCTGCGGGAGCGCGCCAGGGCCAAGTTCGGCGAGGACGCCGGGCGGATGTACTTCACGCCGCACGGCCTGGAGCAGTCCACGCGGACGGAGGTCGCCGAGCACCGCGCCCGCCGCCTGACCGGTCCACGGTCGGACGCGCCCCCGCACGGGCTGAGGGTCGTGGACGCCTGCTGCGGCATCGGCGGCGACTTCCTCGCGCTGGCCCGCGCCGGCTGCACCGTGGCCGCCGTGGACACCGACCCGCTGACCGTCGCCGTGGCCAGGGCCAACGCCGACGCGCTCGGGCTGGGCGACAGGGTCAGAGTGTCCGTGGGGGACGCGGCCGAGGTCCGGCCGGAGGAGTACGACGTGCTCTTCGCCGACCCGGCCAGGAGGACGAGCCGGGGCAGGACGTTCGACCCCATGGCCTACTCCCCGCCCTGGCCGGTGGTGCTCGACCTGCTCTCCAGAGCCTCCCGGGCGTGCGTCAAGGTCGCCCCGGGCATCCCGTACGAGTTCATCCCCGCAGGTGCCGAGGCCGAGTGGGTCTCGTACAAGGGCGAGGTCAAGGAGGCGGCTCTCTGGACCGGCCAGGAGGGAGCGCGCCGCCGCGCCACCCTGCTGCCCGGCGGCCACACCCTGACTCCCACCGGAGCCGAGGCCCCGGTCGGCCCGGCCGGCAGGTACGTCTACGAGCCGGACGGCGCGGCCATCCGGGCGCACCTCGTGGGAGAGGTGTCGGAAATCGTGAACGGACGCCTGCTCGACCCGATGATCGCCTACATCACCGGTGACGACCCGATCGACACCCCATGGGCGGCCAGATATGAAGTAGAGGACGTTCTCCCTTTTTCCGGGAAAAAGCTGCGCGCCGCACTCCGCGAACGACTAGTGGGAAATGTCACCATCAAGAAGCGTGGCTCCGCCGTCGACATCGAGCGCCTCCGCTCTGATCTCCGCCTGAATGGCGAAAAATCAGCAACTATCATCCTTACCCGGATCCTCGATAAGCCATCGGTCATCATCTGCGACACCTCTCCACCTGCCTGAACCGGTCATTCTGCCGTTAACCTCGATCTTTCACTTCGCCCCTGACGGACCTTGATCGAGAGGCTAAGGTGGGCGGACGGGAGTTCTCCCCTGATGCGGTTTCCCGCGTTCCCGCTCGTTCATCTGAAAATCGACCTATATACCACCGCTGCGCGGCAGACCGTCGGCGAGCCAAAGGAGCTTTCGGTGGACCATTCCAACCACACCACCCTTCTCCAGGCAGGAGGCCAGTCCGGCATCTCCGAGAGGATGCGGGACCTGCTGGCGCGCGCCTCGCAGGATCATGTGTACGAGCAGCGCACGCAGGGGGCCGTGCTGGACGAGATCCGCCAGCGACTCGAAGGCATGGAGTGGCTGCTGCGCGAGGTGCGCGAGCGCGAGCTCGGCGGCCTCAGCGGCACGCTGCAGGCGGTCAGCGGGCGGCTCGACGACATCACCGCCAAGCCGCCGATGTGGGCGGAGGGGCTGGCTCAGCACGTCGAGGCGGTTCGCGACCACGTGGACGCCGTCGGGGAGCGGATCGGAGACGTGGACGCCCGCGTCGCCCCGGTGGCCGACCTGCCCGGCCTGCGGGCCGACCTGGGCACCATGGGCGAGGGGGTGGACGAAGCGCTCACCCGCCTGCAGACGGTGCTCGAGACCACGGACGGCCTGACGAAGGGGATGTCCGACTTCGCCGCCAAGCTGGCCACGCTCAACACCAGCATGGAGGCCGCCGCGAGCCGTTTCACCAGGCTCGACAAGTCGATGGCCGACCTGAGCACCCGCACCGACCGGGTCGAGGTCGCGGTCGGCGACCTGTCGGAGCACCTCACCGCCCGGCTGAGCGCGCAGGACAAGCAGCTCGCCGTCCGGATGGACGAGACGGACCAGCGGCTGACCACACGCCTCGACGAGGCCGACCAACGCCTCACAGCCCGCCTCGACGACACCGACCAACGACTGACCGACCGGCTCGACGAGACCGACCAGCGACTGTCCGACCGGCTCGACCAGACCGGCCTGCGGCTGAGCGCCCGGATGGACGAGACCGACCAGCGCCTGGCCACCAGCCTCGTCGAGGCGGACGAGCGGCTGGCCAGCCGCCTCAAGGAGTCCGACGAGCAGCTCGGCAGCCGCCTGTCCGACGTGGAGCTGCGGCTCGCCACCAGGCTCGACGAGGCCGACCAGCACCTCGCCGTCCAGCTCGGCGAGAGCGAGCAGCGCCTGAGCGCCCGGCTCAGCGGCGTGGACGCCCGGCTCGACCGGGTCGAGGGCAGGCTCACGGGGCTCGACTCGAGGCTCACCGGGTTCGACAGCCGCCTGGAGTCCGCCGACGAGTGCCTGGCCGACATCGACACCAGGCTCGACGGCCTCGACGGCAGGATGGCCGGCGTCGACAAGCGGCTCCTGTCCGTGGACAACCACCTCGGCGGCGTCGACAAGCGCCTGGGCACCGTCGACGGGCACCTCGGGCGCCACGACGACAGGTTCGACGCGCTCGACGTACGCATCGACGCCCGCTTCGGCGCCCTCGACGAGCGCATGGTCGCCTCCGACCAGCGCCTCGGCGAGCTGTCCACGCGCAACGAGGGCCGCTTCAACAAGCTCGACACCCAGATCGACTCCATCGACGAGCGCCTGGTCGAGGCCGAGGAGCACCTGGGCAGCCGGTTCGACGGCATCGACACCCGCTTCAACGGGCTCGACACCCACCTCAACGGCCTGGCCACCCGCGCCGAGCAGGCCAGCGCCCACCTGGAGTCCGTCGACGACCGCATCGAGACCGTCAGCGAGCGCGTGGGCCGGCTCCCCGAGGCCCTGGCGGGCCAGAGCGAGCTGCTCCAGGCGCACGCCGGGGACCAGGCCGAGCGCCTGTCCGCCGCCGCGAACGCGCTCACCGAGCTCGTCACGGCGCGTCCCGACCGCGACCAGCTCACGGAGACGGTCACCGGCATCGTCCAGCCCGCGACCGACGACCTCACCAAGCGCCTGGGCGCCCTGGAGGAGACCATGCTGGCCCTGGCCGAGGCCCTCCTGCGCCCCACCAGGGCCAAGGACTGACCCTCGGGGGTCGTGCCGTCATCGACGGCACGGCCCTCACACGTGAACGGTCGTGATCGGCAGCGAGGAGTCGGCGGGGATCTCCAGCGTCGACGGCGTGATCCCGGCCGCGACCAGGTTGGAGCCCAGGGCGGCGACCATCGCGCCGTTGTCGGTGCAGAGGCCGGGGCGGGGCACCCGCAGCCGCACGCCGGCCGCGTCGCAGCGCTCCTGGGCCAGCGCGCGCAGCCGCGAGTTGGCCGCCACGCCGCCCCCGATCAGCAGGTCGTGCACGTCGTACTTCCGGCACGCCTGCAGCGCCTTGCGGGTCAGCACGTCGACCACGGCCTCCTGGAACGAGGCCGCCACGTCGGGCACGTGGATCGACTGCCCTGACGCCTCGCGGGCCTCGACCCAGCGCGCCACGGCCGTCTTGAGCCCGGAGAAGGAGAAGTCGAGCGTCCCGTCGTCGATCTTGCCGCGCGGGAACGTGATCGCCGCGCCCGAGCCGTCGCGCGCGGCCCGGTCGATGTGCGGGCCGCCGGGGAACGGCAGCCCCAGCACCCGCGCGACCTTGTCGAACGCCTCGCCGGCCGCGTCGTCGACCGTCGAGCCCAGCGAGATCACGTCTGAAGCCACGTCGGGCACGAGCAGCAGCGACGAGTGGCCGCCCGACACGAGCAGGGCGATGCACGGCTTGGGCAGCGGCCCGTGTTCGAGCTGGTCGACGGCCACGTGGGCGGCCAGGTGATTGACGCCGTAGAGGGGGACGCCGAGGCCCAGCGCGTACGACTTGGCGGCGGCCACGCCCACCAGCAGCGCCCCCGCCAGCCCCGGGCCGGCGGTGACGGCGACGGCGTCGATGTCGGAGAACTTCAGGCCGGCCTCGGCCAGCGCGGCCTCCACGGTGGGCGTCATGGCCTCCAGGTGGGCGCGCGAGGCCACCTCGGGCACCACGCCGCCGTAGCGGGCGTGCTCGTCCATGCTGGAGGCGATCGTGTTGGCCAGCAGGGTGTGGCCCCTGACGATGCCGATGCCGGTCTCGTCGCAGGAGGTCTCGATGCCCAGGACCAGTGGTTCGTCAGTCATCAAGATTCCTTCTCATCATGATCGCGTCGGTGCCGTCGTCGTAGTAGCGGCGGCGGGTGCCGATCTCCTCGAACCCGTAATGCCGGTAGACGGCCTGCGCGCGCGGGTTGTCGGCGCGTACTTCAAGGAAGATCTCCCGCGCTCCCCTGCGCCCCGCCTCGGCCAGCAGCTCGGTCAGCATGGCGCCGCCGACGCCGGTGCCCTGGTGCTTCTCCAGCACCGCGATGGTCTGCACGTCGGCCTGGTCGACCGCGGCGGCGAGCCCGGCGTAGCCGATGATCTCGTCGTCCACGAGCGCCACCACGTAGTGGCGCGAGCGCGGCATGTCGGCCAGCTCGCCGCGCATCATGCCCTCGCTCCACGCGTCGAGCGGGAACGTGGCCCGCTCGATCGACATGACCGCCGGCAGGTCGGCCTCGGTCATCGGCCGGAGTTTCACGCCGTCACCCGCTTGGGCGCCCCGGGCACGACGGCGTCGGGTCTGCGCAGGTAGATCGGGCGGGGCGGGTCGAGCGGCGTGCCCTGGGCGAGCCGCTCGGCCGCGAGCGCGGCCAGGGCCCCGGCGTAGGGGTACGGGGGCGCGTCGCTCTCGCCGAGGATCTCGGCGTAGAGGCCGGCGCCGGCGCCCACGACCGGCAGCCCGTCCACGGGCACGTCGGCGGGCCGGTCGACGAAGGGGCCGTCGAGCCTGGTGCGCATGTCGGCGTAGCGCGCCCAGAACACCTCTTTGCGCCGCGCGTCGGTGGCCACCAGGAACGGCTCGGCGAGCCCGCTGCCGTAGGCGACGGCGTCGAGCGTGCAGATGCCGTACGCGGGGACGCCCACCGTGGTGGCGAGCCCCTGCGCGGTCATCAGCCCGACGCGCAGCCCGGTGTAGGGGCCGGGGCCGCTGCCCGCCACGATGGCGGTCACGTCGCGCAGCGCCGCGCCCGCCTCGTCCAGCACGCGTTCGATGGTGGGGATGAGCAGCTCGCCGTGACGCCGGGCGTCGATCGTCGTGTGCTCGGCGAGCACCCGTCCACCGTCGTGGAGCGCAGCGGTGACGGCGGGTGTCGCGGTATCAAAGGCCAGGACCAGCACGGCTGTCTAGCCTACCCGCCGTACGGCCCGCCGCCTCCAAAAGTCAAGACCAGCCCGTACGACGCTTGAGCCAGTCGAGCGCGACCACCCCTTGCGCCCGCTGGAACGCCCTGACCGTGGGCAGTCCCGGCGGGTCCGGCAGGCGGCCGTGGCGGACGAAGTAGCCGCAGAGCCCGGCGACGAACGCGGTCACCGCGGGGTCGGGATCGGTGAACAGCTCGTGCGGCATGGGGCCGCCCTGCATGCCGACCGAGGGCAGCATGGCCACCAGATCGACCCAGGGCGCGCCCACGCAGGCCCACGGCCAGTCGACGACGTAGACGCGCTCGCCGCTGAGCAGGATGTTGTCGGCCCGCAGGTCCCCGTGGACCAGGGTGTCGCCCGCCGCCCCCTCGGCCCAGCCGGACTCGAGCTCGGCCAGCTCGCCGAGGTGGCGCAGCGCCCACGGGTCGAGCCCGTCCGTGTCCTCCTCCAGCAGGCGGTGCCAGCCGCGGAACGACGGGTCGAGAGTCTCGGCCACGGGCGGCGCGGCGATCGGGGTGGGGGTGAGCTCGGCCGACATCCGCCTGATGGCGCCGAGCACCCGGTCGAGCTGGTCGCGCCGCCACGGCAGCTCGGGATGCTCGCCCTCGACATCCTCGAAGACCAGGGCGACCCAGCCCTCCAGTTCGAAGCCGGTCAGCAGCCTGGGCGCGGGCACCGACTCCGGCAGCGCGGCGGCGATCTCCAGCTCGGCGCGGTAGAGGCGGACGCTGTCGGCGTTCGGCTCGGGGCCGACGGCCTTGACGAAGGCGCGCCTGCCGTTCTCCGCGCGCAGGCGGACCGCGGCCGCCGGGGAGAAGCCGCCGGACTGGGTGACCGCCTCGGCCACGCGCGCCCCGAGGAAGTCCTCGACCGCCGCGCGCACCTGCGGATGCACATCGCCCCAGGGCAGGCGCACGCCGGACGCGGACGGGCTGGTGTTCGCACTCACGCGTCCATGATCCTGGGTGAGGGGAAGGGGCCCGCAAACCGTTTTTCAGGCGCGGGAGGCGTACACGATGATGTTGTCCAGGTATTCACCCGTGGCGTAGTCGAACTTGCCGCCGCAGGTGACCAGCTTGAGGCCGTCCTCCAGGTACACGCGCCTGGTGGGGAAGCTGTCCTTGTGCACCTGCTCGACATGGTCGACCTTGAAGCTCACGACCTTGCCGTCGCTGCGCTCGACCTTGACGGTCTCGCCCTTGCGTAACTGCCTGAGCTTGTAGAACACGGCGGGGGCCGTCTTGGTGTCGACGTGGCCGATGATCACCGAGGCGCCCTTCTCGCCGGGCACGGCGCTGCCGGTGTACCAGCCGGCCACCTTCGGCTTCTCGTACGGGGGCAGCTCGACCTCGCCGTCCTTCGACAACCCGAGCTTCATGAGCGGCGCGTCGACGTCGATCGAGGGGATGTCGATGCTCTCGGGCACGATCGACGCGGTGGGCGTGGTGCCGGTCTGCATGCTCTTGCCGAACGCGACCAGCAGCAGGCCCGTGGCGGCGCCGGCGAGCACCACCCGTCCAGGGCGGGCCATCGCTACGCCTTGCGGCGCTTGACCGCGAAACCGATGCCCGCGACCAGGGCGAGGCCGACCAGCACGCCCGCGGGGCCGATCGGGATCGAGGAGTCGTCGCTCGCGTCCATCCCGTACGTGCCCCCGCCGCCCGCCTTGGGCGCCTTGCTCGGCACGGTGGACGGCACGGCCTCGGCCGCGGCGACCCTGAGGGTGGCCCGGCCCATGTCGTTGGTGCCGTCGCACTTGACGTCGACCCGGTAGGAGCCGCGTCGGACCGTTCCCGAGACCTGCGCCTCGCCACGCACCCAGGGCGAGCCGTTGGCGGGCGTGGCGGTCACGGTGGGGGTCGCCGAGGCCCCGGCGACGGGGTTGAGCACGACGCCGTTGACGAACGCGCGCGAGGTGCCGGTGCCGGTGTGCGCCGGGCCGCCGGTCGGCACGGGGCAGTTGGCCAGGATCCACACCTTGGAGGTCTCGCCCGCGGTGACGCGGTCGGGGTTGAGCTGGACCGAGATGGTCTGCCTGGTGGTCGTGGTCGTGGGCCGCGGGCTGCTCGTGGCGGTGGTGGTCGGGGCGGCCGTGCCGCTGGCTGTGGGGGTGGGCGTCGCCGTGCCTGTTGGATTTGTCTCGGCGGAGGCCGTGCAGCCGGTCAGACCGACCATGACGATGGCTCCCGCGTACGCGACTCGCCTGACCCTGAGCACCGGCCGCACCCCACTTTGCCGTCGTACCACCCAGCATCCATCAGAAATATGGATGTCGCCCCTCCTGATACCCAGAAAATCTGGGCCAATCCCTGACCAACGATCATGATTTATGTCTTTGGCCTGGTACGTCAAGGGTGCCAGTATTGCCGAAAATTGACGGCTGTTTTAGCCTTCCAGCGGCTCAGACGGCGTGTCGGCCCATCGCGGACCCACGCCGCGCATGGTGACAATGCGGGCCTCCTCGCCCGCCTCACGGTCGATGTGGATCTCCAGCCGGTCGTCGGCCAGCCCCTCGACCAGCCCCTCGCCCCACTCCACGACGGTGACGGAGTCTTCGAGCGAGGCGTCCAGGTCGAGGTCGTCGACCTCCAGGTTGCCGCCGAGCCGGTAGGCGTCCGCGTGCACGAGCGGCGGCCCCTGGCGCAGCGAGGGATGCACCCGGGCGATCACGAACGTGGGCGAGGTGATCGGGCCGCGTACTTTGAGCCCTTCGGCGATGCCCTGCACGAGCGTGGTCTTGCCGGCGCCGAGCGCGCCCGACAGCACGAGCAGGTCTCCGGCGCGCAGCAGCCCGGCCAGGCGGGCGCCGTACGCGCGCATGTCCTCGGCGGTCGCGAGCCTCACTGCATCTCCACCCTCTTGATCAGGTCGCGCAGCGCGTCGTTGACGACGCCAGGACGCTCCAGCTGGATGAGGTGGGACGTGTCGGGCACCTCGGTGAGCTGCGCCTTGGGCAGCGCGGCGGCGATGGCCTTGCTGTGGTCGGGCGGGGTGAGCCAGTCGCGCTCGCCCACCATGATCGCGGTGGGCACCGGGTCGAGGACGTCGAGCGCGGAGAGCTTGTCGTGGTTCATCAGCGCCGGGTAGAAGTCGGCGACCACCTCGGTCGGCGTGGCCCTGATCATCGACTCGGCGAAGTCGACCACGGTCGGGCTGACGTTCTTGGAGTCGCCGAAGCCCATGTATCGGGTCATCAGGAACGCGATGTCGCTGCCCGCGCGGCGGGTGCGGTCGACCAGGGCGCCGCCCTTGCCCAGGATCGAGACCGTGGAGGGGGCGATCTTGTGCACCGCCTTGGACACCATCGCGGGCAGACCCAGCGTGAGCTCGGCCAGCTTGCCCGCCGAGGTCGCGATGAGCGCCACGCCGCGGATCTTGTCCGCGAACAGCTCGGGGTGGCTGTCGGCCAGCGCCATGATCGTCATGCCGCCCATGGAGTGGCCGACCAGCACGCACGGGCCCGGCACGAACCGCTCGATCACCTCGGCGAGGTCGGCGCCCAGCCGGTCGATCGTGCTGTCGTCGGCGCCCGAGCGCTGAGAGCGCCCGTGCGAGCGCTGGTCCCACAGCACCATGCGGTAGTTTTCGCGCAGGTCCTTGCGCTGGTAGTGCCAGGACTCCAGGCTGAGGCAGTAGCCGTGGCAGAACACGACGGTCAGCTCGGCGTCGTCGGGCCCGTCGATCTCGACGTGCAGCGCTTTCCCGTCTGAGGTGATGAGCGTGCGTTCCCTGCCCCGCAGCTCGCCGAACGGCTCGCTGGCCTCGGTGTCGGGGCGCAACCTGATCCGGCCGACCGCGTACCGCTTGGCCAGCGCCGCCGCCGCGACGCCGGCGGAAGCCGCACCGACGAGCGCGCCGGCGATGCCTACCCTGCGCCGTGTTGTCGTCGTCATCTCCCCGATCCTTCTCCGCTCATGCCCGCCGCGAAGTGCCCGTCGTCACTCCGAGCGCCTGTGCTCGTAGACCCGCGGCACGCGCGACCCGATCCTGGTCACGATCTCATGCGTGATCGTGCCGAGATTATCCGCCCACTCCTGAACGGTCGGCTCGCCCCCGTCACCGGGCCCGAACAGCACGACCTCGTCGCCCGCCGACAGGGGGTCGTCGCCCATGTCGATCATGAACTGGTCCATGCACACCCGGCCCGCGATCGGTCTGCGCCGCCCGCCGGCCAGCACCTCGGCGCGCCCCGTCGCGTGCCTGAGGATCCCGTCGGCGTATCCGAGCGGCACGAGGCCGAGCGTGGTCTCGCGGTCGGTGACGTACAGGTGAGCGTATGACACGCCCGAGCCCTCCGGAACCCGCTTGACCAGCCCGGCCTGCGCCACGAGCGTCATCGCCGGCCTGAGCCCGAAGTCGCCCAGCTCGGGGATGGGGCTCAGGCCGTACATCGCGATGCCGGGCCTCACCAGGTCGTAGCGGGCCTCTGGAAGCGTCACGGTGGCCGCGGAGTTGGCGAGGTGTCTGATCACGTGGGAGCCCGCCGCGCCGGCCCGCTCGGCCAGCTTCAGCGCCGTCCTGTACGCCTCCTGCTGCTGCTCGATCGACGGGTGGCCGGGGATGTCGGCACAGGCGAAGTGGGACCAGAGCCCGACGATCTCGACGACGCCCTCGGCCTGGAGCTTCAGCGCCCCGTCGAGGAGCCCCTGCCAGGCGGCCAGCGGCGAGCCGCCCCTGCTCATGCCGGTGTCGGCCTCCAGGTGCAACCTGGCCGTGCGCCCCGTGCGGCGGGCGGCGGCCTCGATCTCGCCGAGCAGCCCCGCGTCGGAGGCCGACAGCTCGATGTCCTTGTCGAGGGCCTCGTCCAGCGGCTCGCCCGGGGTGATGAGCCACGACAGGATCGGCGCGGTCACCCCGCCCGCGCGCAGCTCGAGCGCCTCCCGGACGAACGCGGTGCCCAGCCGGCTCGCTCCTCCCTCGATCACGGCCTCGGACGCCGGCACCAGGCCGTGCCCGTACGCGTCGGCCTTGACGGCGCCCATCAGCTCCGCGCCGCCGGCCCGCTCCTTGAGCAGGGCCACGTTGTGCCTGATCGCGGCCAGATCGACCCGCGCCTGCGCCGGTGTGGCCATCGAGGAGTACATCCTTCTAGTGTGGCAGCTCACCCGGGTGGTCGAGCGCGATTTCCGCCCCCGCCCCTGCGACCCGCCGCCCCTACGACGAGCGGCCTTCGCCGGTCACCGCGCGGATGGCCTCCGGCACCGCCGCGGCCACGTCGGCCGCGGTCAGCGGCGCGCCGTCGGCGGCCCGCCGCCCGGCGAGCCCGTGCAGGAAGGCCCCGCAGGACGCCGCGTCGTAGCAGCTCAGCCCCTGGGCAAGCAGCGCCCCGGCGATCCCCGCCAGGACGTCGCCGGTCCCCCCGGTGGCCAGCCAGGACGTGCCCGTGACGTTCACCCGGACCGGCCGCGACTCCTCGGCCACCACCGTGGTGGAGCCCTTGAGCAGCACGGTCACGCCCAGCTCGGCCGAGGCCCGGCGGACGTGTTCCAGCCGGGCGGCCTCGATGACGTCCCGGTCGGCGCGGATGAGCCGCGCCAGCTCCCCCGCGTGCGGCGTGATCAGGACGGGCGCCGGCCGCCGCAGCAGCCCGCGGTCCCTGGCCACCAGCGTCAGCGCGTCGGCGTCGATCAGCACGGGCACGTTGGACGCCAGCACCTGGGCGGCCACCTCCTGCGCCCAGTCCCCGGTGCCCAGCCCGGGCCCGAGCACCCACGCCTGCACGCGGCCCACGTCGTCGATGGAGGGCCGGTCCAGCTCGGTGACCACCGCCTCCGGCCAGTGCGCGCGCACCTGCGCGACAGGGGCGCCGGGGCCCGCGTACCGCACCATGCCGGCCCCCGCCCGCAACGCGCCGCCCACGGCCAGCACGGCGGCGCCGGTGAACAGGTCGCTCCCCGCGGCGACGCCGAGGACACCCCTGCGGTACTTGTCGGACTCGTTGCCGGGCCGCGGCAGCAGCACGTCCACGTCTCCGCCGGTCAGCGCCGCGACGTCGGGATCGGGCAGATAGGCCCCGAGCCCGATGTCCACCAGCTCCACCGTCCCCGCGTACTCGGCACCGGGATCGACGAGCAGGCCCGTCTTGTACGCCCCCATGGTCACGGTCACCCGGGCCCGCACCGCCGGGCCCTCCACCCGGCCGCTGCTCGCGTCCACGCCGCTCGGCACGTCCACCGCGACGATCGGCCCGCGGGCCGAGTTCGCCTCCTCGACGAGCGCCCGGTACGGCTCCCGCAGCGCCCCTGAGGCCCCGATCCCGACGAGCCCGTCGATGATCAGGTCCGCGCGCTCCAGGGCGTCACGCCCGACGACCCGCCCGCCGGCCTGCCTGAGCGCGGCGAGCCCGGCCTCGTGCGTCTTGGACCCGGCCAGGATGGCGCCCACCCACGCCCCGCGCCTGGCCAGCCGCTCGCCCGCGTAGAGCGCGTCCCCGCCGTTGTCGCCGCTGCCGACGAGAAGCACGACGCGTTTCCCGTACACCCTGCCCAAGAGGTCGGCGCAGACGGCGGCGAGCCCGATGGCGGCCCGCTGCATGAGCGTGCCCTCGGGCAGCCGCGCCATCAGCTCGTGCTCGGCGCCCCGGATCTGGTCGGCGGTGTAGGCGGTGTTCATGATCCGAAGCTATCCCTCCGCGATCACATAGGCCACGGCCACGCCCGCGTCGTGGCTGAGCGAGACGTGCCAGCGCTTGACCCCGAGGTCGTAGGCGACCTCCGCGGCCTTGCCGGTGATCCGCAGCTCGGGCTTGCCACGCTCGTCGCGGCGCACCTCGGCCTCCAGGTGGGCCAGCCCCCTGGGCGCGCCGAGCGCCTTGGCCACGGCCTCCTTGGCGGCGAACCTGGCGGCCAGCGACCGTACCGGCAGCTCTATCTCGGCCTCGGTGAACAGCCGCTCCTTGAGCTGCGGCGTGCGCTCCAGCGCCGCCTCGAAGCGGTCGATGTCCACGACGTCAACGCCGATGCCAAGGATCATCACCCCAGCGTACTCAGAACAGCCCGCGCTCCCACGGACCCCAGATCGCGAATGACCTGCCCTGTTTCGCCTGGACGTTGACGTACAGGGTGTGGCCGCCGGGCCCGAACGTCGAGCCCGCGAACTCCGCCCCCGGGTCGTCGGAGATCGGCTCCAGGCGGCAGAAGTCGAAGATCTCCCCCGACTTCGTGAGCCCGCGCAGGTAGTTGTCGCCGTCGCCGTCCTCGCACAGCACGAGCGTGCCGCGCCGGCTGGCCGTCACGTTGTCGGGCAGGTCGAGCACCGACGAGCGCGGCGACTCGTAGGCGAGCCTGAGCCGTCCGCTCCAGGTCTCGTACGCCCACACCTGCCCCCGCCCCTTGCCGAACCCGGAGGGCGGCGTGTCGCCGGGCGCGGTGGCCCCGCCCTGGGTGGAGACGAAGTACACGACCCCCTGGTGGAAGACGGCCCCCTCCAGCCGGGAGAAGACGGCCGCGCCGGCCGCGCGCCCCTGCCTGCCCACGGCCTGGACGGCGTCGTCGTAGGCGGGCCTGCCGGTGAAGGTCGGGTCGGGGTCCTCGATGTCCACCCAGACGGTCTGGTACGCGGCCCCGGGCTGCTGACCCACGGACAGGTCCTTGCGCTTGGCGCCCTTGACGGCCAGCATCTGCAGCCGCCCGCCGTCGAGCAGCCGCCCGGCCTGGACGGGGTGCTTCGGCGGCAGGTAGCGGTAGAAGCCGGAGGGGAAGGAGAAGTTGTCCTCGGTCATGTAGAGCGCGCCCGTGGAGGGGTCGAAGGCCACCGACTCGTGCGGGAACCGGCCGGCCGACTTGATCGGCCTGGCGGTGGCGGCGCGGTTGACCGGCACCTCGAAGATGTAGCCGTGCTTGCGCGTGAGCTTGGAGTTGTCGCCGCCGGAGAAGTCGTCGGCCACGTCGGGGCCGTTGACCGTCTCCTCGCAGCTCACCCAGGCCCGCCACGCCATGGGGCCGCCCGAGCAGTTCATCATGGTGCCGTTGAGTGAGGGGGCGGCCTGGATCACCTCTCCGTAGCGCGTGACGCGCAGCGTGGAGGTGCCGCCCCCGGCCATCGGGTCGTACGCCTTGGCCTTGTCGCCGAACGCGCCGACGGGCCCGTTGACCTCGTGGTTGCGGATCAGGATCGCGCTGTCCTTGGGGCCGGAGAACGCCGCCATGCCGTCGTGCCTGCCCGGCACGGCCGACCCGTCGCTGAACTTCTCGCCGGCGGCGCTGAAGGAGCGATATTTGAACCCCTCGGGCAGGTGCAGCCGCACCTTCCCGTCACGCAGGTCGGGCACGGGCTTCAGCCGCCCGTAACCCCCCTGCACCGGCTTCACGCCCCCTTGCGCTCCCGCGCACGCGACCCCGGCGAAGGGACCCGCGACGGCGATCACGTTCGTGATGAAGCGACGACGGTCCATGAGACCTCCCAGCCCTGCACAGTAGCCGCCGACATATGTTCATACGCGTGATTCGGCAAGACGGATCTTCATTCCCCGAACTGAGTCTCGGTAATCCCACGGCTTTATCCACAGGCTGTGGATCTCGCCTGCGCGTACCCGGCCATGATCCGGTTTGCCGCTCATCGCTACGCTGCCTAGGTGAACAACGGCTACGTGGAACTGAGCAGGGAGCAGTGGAGCGAGCTCCGCAAGAACACGCCCTTGACTCTCACCGCAGACGAGCTGGAAGAGCTTCGCGGCGTCGACGACCCCATCGATCTCACTGAAGTCACGGACATCTACCTCCCCCTGACCCGGCTGCTGAACCTGCACTTCACCGGGTCCAAGCAGCGCAGCAGCGTGCTGAGCGCGTTCCTCGGGCACCCCGAGCAGCGCGTGCCGTACATCCTGGGCATCGCGGGCAGCGTCGCGGTCGGCAAGTCGACGACGGCGCGGCTCCTGCACACCCTGCTGGCCCGCTGGCCCGAGCACCCGCACGTGGAGCTGATCACCACCGACAGCTTCCTCTACCCGAACGCGGTGCTGGAGTCCAAGGGGATCATGCATCGCAAAGGCTTCCCGGAGAGCTATGACCGCAGGGCGCTGGTCAGGTTCGTGGCGGAGGTGAAGGCCGGGGCGGCGGAGGCGCGCGCGCCGATCTACAGCCACCTGGAGTACGACATCGTCCCCGGCGCACACCAAGTCGTGAAAAGTCCGGATATCTTGATCATCGAAGGGCTCAACGTCCTCCAGCCGGCCCCACCCACGTCCCTCGCGGTCAACGACTACTTCGACTTCTCCATCTACGTGGACGCCAAGGTCGAGGACATCCGCACCTGGTACGTCGACCGCTTCCACAAACTCCGCCGCACCGCCTTCGAGGACCCGAAGTCGTACTTCCGCCACATCGCGGAGCTCTCGTACGACGAGGCCACGACCTTCGCGGTCAACGTCTGGCGCGACATCAACGAGCGCAACCTCGTCGAGAACATCGCCCCCACCAGGGGCCGCGCCGACCTCGTGCTCAAGAAGGGCGCCGACCACTCGGTACGGCGGGTACGGCTCCGCCAGACCTGAACACCTCCTCGAACAGGTAACGGGCGAACCTGCCCCCGCACTCCTGGTCGTCCACCGCGGCGAACCAGCACTCCTCGTCATGATCGTGACACCGGTATCGGATCATGCGCGTCAACCTCTCGCACATGTGTCAAAACGCCATCAACGTCCGATAGACGACAATGGCCTCTGTGCTACATCTGCGACTGATCAGCCCTGCCGCGCGGACCAACGAGGTGACGGCGGTGTTGGAGGACTGCCCAGGCGTCACCAACATCGTCGTCCTGCCGGGCGCGGCCCGAGAGCCAGTGGGCGACGTGATCCTCTGCGACGCGGCGCGCGAGTCGGCCAACGAGGTGCTGAACAAGCTCAAGTGGCTGGAGACCGAGGGCTCCATCGCGATCGAGCAGGTCGATCTGTCGCTGTCCAGGGTCGCCACCGACGCGATCGAGGAGGCGCCCGGCGAGCCGGACGACGCCGTGGTCTGGGAGGAACTCGCGCACAGGGTGCACGCCGACTCCCGCATGACGTGGGCGTACCTGGCCTTCCTGGCCATCGCCACGCAGCTCGCGGGCATCGGCATCCTGCAGAACTCCCCCATCCTGATCGTCGGCGCGATGGTGCTCGGGCCGGAGTTCGGCGCGGTCGTGGCCATCTGCTTCGGGCTGCTGCGCGGCAGGTGGCATCTGGTCACCGCGGCGCTGAAGACGCTGGTCGTCGGGTTCGCGGTGGCGATCGCGATCACCTTCGCCTGCGCGCTCGTCTCGAACTGGCTCGGCTGGATCGACGCCGGCCACCTCATCCGGAACGAGGAGGTCCAGTTCATCGTCAAGCCGGACCGGTGGTCGTTCATCGTGGCGCTGCTCGCGGGCGCGGCCGGGGTGCTGTCGGTCACGGCGGCCAAGTCGTCGGCCCTGGTCGGCGTCTTCATCTCGGTCACCACCGTGCCCGCGGCCGGCTACGTGGCCGTCGCGCTGGCGCTGGGCGACTGGAAGGAGGTCTCCGGCTCGGTCTCGCAGCTCGCGGTCAACATCCTCGGCATGGTCATCGCGGGCACGGCCACGCTGCTGGTCCAGCGGAAATTCTGGCCTCAAGTAGGACAGCGTTCATCCGTCTGAACGAGGCGGCGGCCCCGGCCCGCCGGGTACGGTCGGGCACATGCACATCCTCGCCACCGAGGGGCTGACCAAACGCTTCCCCACCGTCACCGCGGTCGACCAGCTCACGGTCACCGTGGGGCCCGGCGTCACCGGTCTGGTGGGGGCGAACGGCGCGGGCAAGTCGACGCTGATCAAGATCCTGCTCGGCCTGCTGCCGCCCACCGGCGGCGCGGCCAGGGTGCTCGATCTGGACGTGACCGCGCAGGGCGCCGAGATCCGCCGGCTCGTCGGTTACATGCCCGAGCACGAATGCCTCCCGCCCGACGTCTCCGCCACCGAGCTGGTCGTCCACCTCGCACAGATGTCCGGCCTGCCGCGCACCGCCGCCCGCGAGCGCGCCGCCGACGTGCTGCGCCACGTGGGCCTGGCCGAAGAGCGCTACCGTGCCGTCGGGGGCTACTCCACGGGCATGAAGCAGCGCGTCAAGCTGGCCCAGGCCCTCGTGCACGACCCCAAGCTGATCTTCCTGGACGAGCCCACCAACGGCCTCGACCCGCGCGGCCGCGACGAGATGCTGACGCTGATCAGGCGCATCGGCACCGAGTTCGGCATCAGCGTGCTGGTCACCTCCCACCTGCTGGGCGAGCTGGAGCGCATCTGCGACCACGTGATCGTCATCGACTCCGGGCGGCTGCTGCGCTCGTCCGCGATCGGCGAGTTCACCCAGGCCACGCAGACCGTCACGGTCGAGGTCGAGGAGGGGCTGGAGCCGCTGGCCGCCCGGCTGACCGAGGCCGGCCAGACCGTCTCGCAGCAGGGCCGCCTGCTGGTGGTCAAGGTCCTCGGGCCCGAGACGTACGACGCGATCCGGGACGCCGCCGTCGAGCTGGACCTCTGCCTCATCCGCCTCGAACAGGGACGTCACCGCATCGAGGACGTCTTCAGGGAGGAGGTGGCGGGTGTCTGAGATCTACGACATCGGCTACCGCCACTACGACGGGCCCCGGCTCGGCCGCGCCTACGCGACCCGGGCGCTGACCGTCCACAGCCTGCGCGGCATCTTCGGCCTCGGGCGCACGGCGCGCAGCAAGATCATGCCGTTCTCCCTCTTCGTCATCATGCTCCTGCCGGCGATCGTGGCCGTCGCGACGATGGCCCTGGCCCAGCAGCGCATCCTCCCCTACAGCGGCTTCGCCGTCATCATGCAGGCCGTCGTCGCGGTCTTCCTGGCCGCGCAGGCGCCCACCGTGGTCGCGCCCGACCTGCGCTACCGCGTGCTGCCGCTCTACCTGTCGCGGCCCGTCTCGGTCGCCGAGTACGTGGGCGCCAAGGTCACGGCGATGACGGCGGCGCTGTTCCTGCTGGTGGCGGTGCCCCTGACGTTGATCTACGCCGGCGAGCTGGTGGTGGACATGCCCGGGCCGCCGGCCACCGGCGAATACCTCGGCTCCGTCCTCATGGCCCTGGTGCTGGCCCTGCTGCTGTCGTCGTTCGGGCTGGCGCTGGCCTCGTTCACGCCACGGCGCGGGCTCGGGGTGGCCTCCGTGATCGCCGTCTACCTGCTGTCGTCGGCGTCGGTCCCGTTGATCTACGGGTCCCTGTACGCCTCGGGCAACGAGGCCGCGGCCTCCTGGGCCTGGCTGGCCAACCCGTTCTGGCTGGTGGACTCCGTACAGTCCTGGTTGTTCGGCACGCCGCCGCACGCCATCGAGAGCGGCTACCCGAGCGGCCCCGCCTCGGCCGCGGTCCTCGTGGTGCTGGTGGCGCTCGCCCTGGGCGCCCTCGCGCTGCGTTACAGGAAGGCGGCCTCGCGGTGAAGATCGAGCTGTCTCAAGTTTCCCGCTGGTACGGCAACGTGGTGGCGGTCAACGACGTCACCATGACGATCGGCCCCGGCGTCACGGGCCTGCTCGGCCCCAACGGGGCGGGCAAGTCCACACTCCTGCACATGATGGCGGGCTTCCTGGCGCCCTCCAGCGGGTCGGTGACGCTGGACGGCCAGCAGGTCTGGAAGAACCACCACATTTACCGAAATATCGGCCTAGTCCCGGAACGGGAGGGCGTGTATGGCTTCCTCACCGGCTGGCAGTTCGTCCTCTCGGCCGCCCGCCTCCACGGGCTGAGCGACCCGGTCGAGGCGGCCCGCAAGGCCCTGGCCACGGTGGAGATGGAGGAGCCCAAGGACCGGCGCGTGGAGACGTACTCCAAGGGCATGCGCCAGCGCGTCAAGGTGGCCGCGGCGCTCGTCCACGACCCGCCAGTGCTCCTGCTCGACGAGCCGTTCAACGGCATGGACCCCCGCCAGCGCCTGCACCTCATGGACCTGATCCGCACCATGGGCACGGCGGGCAAGACGATCCTGTTCAGCTCCCACATCCTGGAGGAGGTCGAACGGGTCGCCCAGCACATCGAGGTCCTGGTGGCGGGCCGGCACGCGGCGTCGGGCAACTTCCGCGAGATCCGGCGCCTGATGACCGACAGGCCCCACCTGTTCGTGATCCGTTCGAGCGACGACAGGAAGCTCGCCGCCGCCCTCATCCGCGACCACTCGACGGGCGGCATCACCCTCCGTCCCGACGGCCTGGAGGTCCAGGCCGACGAGTTCCGCCGCTTCGCCTGGCTCCTCCCCCGGGTGGCCCAGGCGGAGGGCGTACACCTGCACCAGGTCTCCCCGGCGGACGAGGACCTGGAGAGCGTCTTCTCCTACCTCATCACCAGGAGCACCTGATGAATCCGCGAGGGAGCGCCGAATGAACACTGTTGTCGCGGGCATCACTTACCGGGCCCTGCTCGGGCGGCGGCGCATCATCCTGCTCCTGCTGCTCCCGCTCGCCCTGATCGGGCTGGCCGTGCTCTTCCGCGTGCTCGGCGGAGGCGACCAGAGCGCGGCCGTGGAACTGATGCAGAAGTTCGCCATCAGCACCATGCTCCCGTTGCTGGGCCTGATCGCCGGCACGGGCGTCATCGCCCCGGAGATCGACGACGGCACGATCATCCACCTGATGTCGAAGCCGATCTCCCGCCCGGTCATCATCCAGACGAAGTTCCTGGTGGCGGCCTCGCTGATGGCCCTGTTCGGCGCCGTGCCCACTTATGTGGCGGCCTGGATCCTGGCCGGCAACGAGGACGGCATCGCCCCGGGCTTCGCCCTGGGAGCCCTGGTGGCCGGCATCGCGTACGCCGCCGTCTTCCTCCTGCTGGGCGTCGTCACCCGGCACGCGGTCACGATCGGCATCATCTACGCCCTCGTCTGGGAGAGCGTGGTGGGCAACTTCATCCAGGGCGCCCGCAAGTTCTCGATCCAGCAGTGGGGCCAGACGATAGCCAAGCAGATCTCCGACTCGGCCTTCGTCCAGGCGGACGTCGCCCTGAGCTTCGCCGCACCGGCCCTGATCGTCGTCACGGTGGTCGGCGTCTTCTGGGCGGGGCAGCGGCTGCGGGTCTTCTCGCTCACCGGGGACGAATGAACGAACGGCCCGCGGGGGTCAACCCCCGCGGGCCGTTCGAACAGTCGCTCAGACGCAGGCCGTGCGCACCACGCCGGCGAGACGGTCCGCCACCTGGGTGGCGTGCTCCTCCGACGCGGCCTCGACCATGACCCGGATCATCGGCTCGGTGCCGCTCGGCCTGATCAGGACCCGGCCCGTCTCCCCCAGCTCGGCCTCCGCCTCGGCGACGGCGGCCAGCAGCTCGGGGGCGGCGGCCTTGCCCTTGTCCACGTCCTTGACGTTGATCAGGATCTGCGGCAGCGGCGTCATCACCGCGGCCAGCTCCTTCAGCGGCACGCCCGACTTGGCCACCACGCCCAGCAGGTGGAGCGAGGTGAGCAGGCCGTCGCCGGTGGTGGCATGGTCGAGCATGATGACGTGGCCCGACTGCTCCCCGCCCAGGTTGTAGCCGCCGGACTTCATCCGCTCCAGCACGTAGCGGTCGCCCACCGCGGTCTCCACCACGGTGATGCCCGCATCGCGCATGGCCAGCTTGAAGCCCAGGTTGGACATCACGGTCGCCACCACGGTGTCCTTGGCCAGAAGGCCCTCGCCGTGCATGGCGGCGGCGAGGATGGCCATGATGTGGTCGCCGTCGACGATCGCGCCCGTGTGGTCGATCGCCAGGCAGCGGTCGGCGTCGCCGTCGTAGGCCACGCCCAGGTCCGCCCCGCGCGACACGACCACCTGCGCGAGCTTGTCCAGGTGGGTGGAGCCGTGGCCGGCGTTGATGTTGAGGCCGTCGGGCCTGGCGCCGATGGCCTCGACCCTGGCGCCCGCCCGCACCAGCGCCTCCGGGGCCACCATGTGGGCGGCGCCGTGAGCGCAGTCGACCACGATGTTCAGCCCGTCGAGCGCGGCCTTCATCGTGGTCAGCAGGTGGGAGACATACCGGTTGGCCTCACCGTACGCGTCCCGCACCCGGCCCACGGCCGAGCCGACGGGGAAGCTCCAGTCCTCGCCCAGCCGCCGCTCGATCTCGTCCTCGACCGCGTCGGACAGCTTGAAGCCGCCGCGGGCCAGGAACTTGATGCCGTTGTCCGGCGCCGGGTTGTGCGAGGCCGACAGCATGACGCCGAGGTCGGCGCCGAGCGCGGCGGTGAGGTGGGCGACGGCCGGGGTGGGCAGTACGCCGAGGCGCAGCACGTCCACACCGGACGCCGCAAGGCCGGCGACCACCGCGGCCTCGAGAAACTCTCCCGAGGCGCGAGGGTCCCGGCCCACGACCGCCACCGGCCTGCTCTTGCGGCCGGCAGCGGCGAACGCGCCCGCATCGCCGAGGACATGAGCCGCCGCGACCGAAAGGTCCATGGCGAGCTGCGCCGTGAGGTCGCGACCGGCGACCCCACGTACCCCGTCGGTGCCGAAAAGGCGCGCCAATTTAGCGCTTGCTGTACTGCGGAGCCTTGCGGGCCTTCTTGAGGCCGTACTTCTTCCGCTCCGTGGCGCGGGCGTCACGGGTGAGGAAGCCGGCCTTCTTCAGCGGCGGCCGGTTGACCTCGACGTCCAGGATCGCCAGGGCGCGGGACAGGCCCATGCGCAGCGCGCCGGCCTGGCCGGTCACGCCGCCGCCGTCGATGCGCGCGATGACGTCGAACGCCTCCTCGGCGCCGAGCACCACGAAGGGCTCGTTGACGATCTGCTGGTGGACCTTGTTCGGGAAGTAGACGTCCAGCGAACGACCGTTGATCGTCCACTTGCCGGTGCCGGGGACGATGCGCACGCGGGCGATCGCCTCCTTGCGGCGGCCGGTGCCGTACGAGTTGCCCGTGGTGACGGGCTTGCGCACGGGCGCGTCGGCGCTGGCGGCGGACTCGGTGGTGTACTCGGACGGGAAGTCCTCGCCGGAGAATTCCTCCAGCTCGGCCTCGACGGCCGTCTCGACACCGGTGGGCTCAGCCACGGTTCTCCTCTAACTCTTTCGAACTACTACTGGGCGATCTGGGTGATCTGGAACGGCACCGGCTGCTGGGCCTGGTGCGGGTGCTCGGAACCCGCGTAGACCTTCAGCTTCTTCGCCATCTTCCGGCCGAGGGAGTTCTTCGGAAGCATGCCCTTGACGGCCTTCTCGACGGCCTTGTCGGGCCGCTTCTCCATGAGCTCGCCATAGCTGACGGAACGCAGACCGCCCGGGTAGCCCGAGTGGCGGTACGCCTTCTTCTGCTCAAGCTTGTTGCCACTGAGCGCGATCTTGTCCGCGTTGATCACGATGACGAAGTCACCGGTGTCGACGTGAGGAGCGAAGATCGGCTTGTGCTTGCCGCGGAGCAGGGTCGCGACGTGGCTGGCCAGCCGGCCCAGCACGACATCGGTCGCGTCGATGACGTACCACTGACGCTGGACGTCGGCGGGCTTCGGTGAGTACGTGCGCACGGTCGTAGCCTTCTTTATGCTCGCGTCTTCGGCGCTGTCGGATGCGACAGCTACATTTGGTCGGTCGGTGCGGGCACACGACGGCCCGGACCTTCCGTCTCCTCATTACGGGAGATGACGCCGGACGCGCCGCGCATTGGTCACGCGGGACCTATGCACACAACGAACCTAAGCTACTCGCCCAAAGGCGCGCAGGTCAAAACGACCAGTAGCCCTGGGCGAGTCTACCCGAACGCAGAACGGTTCGGTTTCGTTTACCTGGGACCTCTTCTTTCCCAGGACCAGACATCCCTATCGTTAGCGGCGGTATGTGGCAGAACTCTCACTCCCGGCCAACCCAGCGGGGCGCTCGGCGCCGGAATCATCTGGGGGTGTTGGCCTGCCTCATGACCGTGCTCTTCACGGGGGTGCTGCTCGGCCGGCTCACCGACGACGCCGAGCCGGCCCCTCACGTCTACCTCAACGAGACCGCCCCGCCCGCGGCGGCCACCGCCAACCCCGCGCCGACGACGGCCAGGAAGGCGCAGCAGCAGCTCGAGATGATCCCGAGGGAGATCACGACCAAGGCGCTGCCCCGCGGCCGGGCCACCCCCAAGGCCACCAGGACGCCCGACGGCGAGATCGCCGGGTTCAACACCCAGGACAACCCCGCGATGCTCAGCGACGGCAGCGGCGGCGTCCAGATCATGCCCGGGCTGGCGGCCAAGGTCGTCTCGCTCACCAACTCCGCCAGGTCCCGCCACGGCTGCCCGGCGCTCAGGGTGAACGCCGGGCTCTCCAGCTCGGCGCGTACGCACTCGCTGGAGATGGCCCGGACCGGGCAACTCGCGCACACCTCCCCCGACGGCTCGTCGCCGTGGGACCGGATGGAGCGCGCGGGATACCGCTGGGGCGCCGCGGAGAACATCGGCGCCGGCTACAGCACCCCCGAAGAGGCGGTGAGCGGCTGGCTCGGCAGCCCCGACCACCGCAAGAACATCCTCGACTGCGGCCTGAAGGCCATCGGGGTGGGCGTCGCGTCCGGCCCGGACGGGCCTTGGTGGACCCAGGACTTCGGAACCCGATGACGCGCATCACGGTAATCTCGCCGCATGGCTTTTCCCGAAGGACGTGAAAACAGCGCCCCCTATGGCATGGGGAGTGTCTTCCAGCCTGCGGGCAGACGCCGCGCTCCAAACGGTCCCGGCGGTCCGGACGGCCCCAATGGCCCCGGCGGGCCCGGGGGTCCCGGCGGGCCCGGTGGGCCTGGGGGTCCCGGCGGGCCCGGTGGCCCCGGTGGGCCTGGCGGGCCTGGCTTTTTCGGCGCCCCCAACGGCCCTGGCGGTCCCGGCGGCCCGAACGGGCCCGGCGGTCCCGGCGGCCCCGGCGGCCCGAACGGACCCGGTGGTCCTGGCGGCCCTGGTGGCCCGAACGGACCCGGCGGCCCCAACGGTCCTGGCGGTCCCGGCCCCGGTGGTCCCGGCGGATCCGGCTTTTTCGGCGGCCCGAGCGGACCGGACGGCCCCGGTGGTCCCGGTGGACCTGGTGGTCCCGGCGGCCCTGACGGCCCGAACGGTCCGGATCTCCCCGGCGACGGCGACGACACTCCGCGCCGCTCCCGCCGCTCCCGCAAGCAACGCGCCGCCGACGACTCCGAACAGGAGAGCAAGTCCGACGGGGCGCCGCAGAGCTCCGACAGGGCGCCGCAGAGCAGGGTCGGCTGGAGCCCGTACGACGAGGGCCCGCGCTCGCGCGCCCCGCTGTGGTTCGCCCTCGGCGGCATAGCGGTGCTCGGCCTGCTCGGCGGCGGCCTCGCGCTGATGTGGAACGCCGACAAGCCCGTCACGGCCCAGACCACCAACACCCGCATGACCGCGCCACCGCTCCCGACGGCCCCGCCCGGCAAGTACGGCTTCGCGGCCGAACGGTCCAGCGACCCCGACCCGATCACGGTCAAGGAGATCTTCGGCAAGACGAAGAAGATCACGATCTCGGGCCGCTCGTACGAGATGACGATCACCAGCAAGGACAAGAAGTGCAGTGACGGCGCCCTGGGCGACGCCTTGAAGAAGGCGCTCAAGGACGGCAAGTGCAACCAGCTCGTACGCGCCAGCTTCCGCGACAAGGACGGAAAGATCATCGGCACGGTCGGCGTGGCCAACCTCAAGACCAGCAAGTCGGCGTCCAAGGTGGCCAAGGCCGGCAGCACGGCCAACTACGTGAAGCCGCTGGCGGGCAAGGACAGTGTCACCAAGCAGCTCGGCTCGGGCGCGGGCGGCGCGAAGATCTGGACGCACGGCCACTACGCGATCATGGTCTGGTTCCAGAACAAGGACGGCACGAAGCCGGACAAGAAGGGCTCCAAGCAGATCTTCGCCGCCATCGGCGACATCACCAAGGCGACGGTCTTCAAAGCTCTGGACCACCGTTCGGTCACCGGAAGCCCCCTGTAGCGAATCCGGCTTCTTATTTGATAAGCCCCCAAACGGGATGCCGGATCCCGTTGGGTAAGCCCATACCGACATAACGATCTCGCTACTCTCGCTAGGCTCGCCCTATGCGTGGCCAGGAACCCGGGTCTGAGCACGATCGCAGGGAAGCCGACGGATCGGCCGCACCAGCGACGCCACCGCCGAGCTTCGGCCAGACCAGCGGGCGAGACGTACCACCGGCGTTCGCCCCCGCCGACGAGGAAGTGCGCGGCTCCTCCGACGACGCGGCGCACGGCCCTGCCGACGACGCGCCGCCCGCCCCGCCGGGCGAGGCGGCGGACGCCGTTCCCGTCTTCCGGGGGCCGCCGTCCGAGTCGCCGGAAGACGGGACGCGACCCGCCGTCCCCGTCTTCGGGGAGCCGCCGCCCGAACCGCGACCCGCCGATCCCGCCTTCCGGGAGCCGCCGCCCGACCACGGGACGCGACCCGCTGATCCCTCCTTCCGGGAGCCGCCGCCCGACTCCTCCGATCCCGACGAGCCGCCCGGCGTCCAGCCGTGGGAGGTGGCCGGCGACGACGCCGCGCCGTACGACTGGTTCGAGGACGAGTCCGAGCCCACCAGGCCGGGCGGCCTGCGGCCGCCTCACGCGGCCGCCGAGGCGGAGGACCCCGACCAGACGCTCATCGGCCGGGCGCGCCCCACGCTGGGCGAGCAGATGCGAGCCGAACAGGTGCGGGCCGTCCGCCCCTGGGACGACCCGGAGCCCGGCGGCCCGTCGTGGGAGCCGCCACCGGCGTTCACCGCCGCCGCGGCGGGCATGCCGGTGTGGCCCCCGCCCCCCAGCGACCCGCACGCCATGCCGCCCTGGCCCGCCGCCACGGGCGAGCTGGTGGCCGAACCCGACAACGACGAGCCGGGCTCCCCCTTCGACCCCAACGCCACCCAGCCGGAGGGCGTCACGCGCCCGGCCCACTACTTCGACCCGGAGGCGGCCCGCAGGGAGGCCGCCCAGCAGGCGGAGGTGGTCAGGGCCCAGCCCCCGTCCATCGCCGACCAGGACACCCCTCCGGACGGCTTCCTGCCGGCCCCGATCGCCCCACCCGAGGAGGACGTCACCGATCCGACGGTTCCCTCCTTCGGCCCGAAGCCCGCCGAACGCGGCACCCCGCCGCTCTCACTGTCCGATCCGGCCAACCCGCCGGCCCGCACGCCGGAGCCCGGCGACGTGCCCGTCTGGCCCCCTATCCCAGCATCCGAGGCCAAGCTGCCCGATCTCCCGTTCCCCAGGGACACCTGGGGACAGAAGCCCGCCGCCCCGCTCAGCCGGCCCCAGGGCGGCAGCCCGGCGTTCCCGCCTGGAGCGTTCAAACAGCCACCGTTCCAGACCCCGCCCCCGCCGCCCGTCCCGCCCGGAAAGAGCAAGCGGGCCCTGCTCGTCACATTGGGCGCGTTGGCCCTGGCCGGCGTGGCGACCGGCGGCTTCTTCGCCTACCAGGCGGTCACCTCCCCCACGCCCACCACGGCGGCAGCCCGGCCCAGCACGTCGGGCGAGCCCAGCTCCGAGGCGCCCGCCGCGAGCGCGCCCTCCGACGCGCCCGACGGCACGTCCATCCTCAACTCCGAGCAGACCGACCCGCAGAAGCTCTCGCTCTCGGAGGCGTTCCCGAAGAAGAAGGTCAGCGCGGCGGGCACCACGTTCACCAGGGTCAAGGCGGCGGTCGAGACGAGCTGCGACAAGGCCGCCACAGGGGAGTTCGCGGAGGCGCTGAAAGAGCAGAAGTGCAGCCGCGTGCTCAGGGCCACCTACGTCGACAGCAAGCGCCGCTACGCGGTCACCACGGGCATAGCGGTCCTGCCCGACAAGGACGCGGCCATCATCGCCGACCAGTCCAAGAACCTCTCACGCAACGTCTGGTTCCGCCCGCTCCCGGGCTCCGACGGCTCGGGCGGCGAGCGCGTGAACATCGCCGGCGGCTACGCGGCCGGCCTGGTGTGGGGGCGCTACATCGTCTTCAGCTACGCCACCTACGCCGACGGCCACACGCCGGAGTCCAAGGAGAAGACGCTGCCCAAGGTCAGCGGGGCGTTCCGGGACCAGATCTCACTCGTCCTCGAGCGCCGCGTCACCAAGGGCTGACGGCGTCCGCTGGAGGGCGGTGGTGCGCACTCGCCGCGTGGCCCGGGCCCGCGCGGCGAGCTCCGGCTCCGCCGGGTAGCCCACCTCCTCCAGGCACAGCCCATGCGCCGGCGCGACGTGCACCCCCGAGTCCCGTACGGCCCGCGTCAGCACCTGGGCGGGCCACTCCACCGGCCGGCTACCGTCACCGGCGGCCAGCAGCGAGCCGACCAGCGCCCGCACCATCGAGTGGCAGAACGCGTCCGCCACGACGGTCGCCACCAGCACCCCGTCGGGCTCGCGTGCCCAGTCCAGCCGCTGCAGCTCCCTGATCGTGGTCGCGCCCTCGCGCTTCTTGCAGAACGCCGCGAAGTCGTGCTCCCCGATCAGCCGCGCCGCCGCCGCGTTGAGCGCGCCGACGTCCAGCGACCGGTTGTGCCAGACCACCTCGCGCCGCCGCAGCGGGTCGACGCCGCCCATCCGGTCGCTCACCCGGTACGCGTACCGCCGGAACATCGCCGAGAAACGCGCGTCGAAGCCCTCAGGAGCCACGCAGACTCGATGAACCCGCACATCCGAGGGCAGGATCCCACCCAGGCGCCTGACAAGCGCAGCGAGCCGCTCGTGGACGCCCAGAGGCCCCCTGTTGCCGTCGAGCTCGGCCAGCGACCCGTCGGGCACGTCCACGTGGGCCACCTGACCGCGCGCGTGCACGCCGGCGTCGGTGCGGCCGGCCACGGTCAGCATCGCGGGCTCGCCGAGGCGCAGGATCCTGCCGAGCGCCTGCTCGATCTCGCCCTGGACGGTCCGGCGTCCCGGCTGCCTGGCCCATCCGGAGAAGTCGGTCCCGTCGTACGCGAGGTCGAGGCGGAGCCGTACCACGATGATCCTCCTTCAATGGAAAACGGGCCCGCACCCCGCAGGGGGTCCGGGCCCGTCTCGTCCGACCTGAAAGATCAGGCCTCGTCCTTCTTCGCCTCAGCCTCGGCGGCCGGGGCCTCCTCAGCGGCGGGGGTCTCCTCGGCGGCGGCCTCGGGGGCCTCGCTCTCCTCGGCCTTGGGAGCCTCGGTCTCCTCCGCGGCGGGCGCCGGAGCCGCGGCGGCGGCCGGGGCCTCGGTGCGGCGGGTCGTGACGGCGTTCAGCGGCTCGGTCACCAGCTCGATGACCGCCATCGGGGCGTTGTCGCCCTTACGCGGACCGACCTTGGTGATCCGGGTGTAGCCACCGGGACGCTCGGCGAACGTCGTCGCGATCTCGGTGAAGAGGTGGTGTACGACGCCCTTGTCCTTGACGACCGTCAGGACCTGGCGACGGTTGTGGATGTCGCCCTTCTTCGCCTTGGTGATCAGGCGCTCCGCCAGCGGGCGCAGGCGCTTGGCCTTGGCGACCGTCGTGCGGATCTTGCCGTGGCGGAACAGATCGGTGGCCAGGTTGGCCAGGATCAGCCGCTCGTGCGCCGGGCTGCCGCCAAGACGTGCACCCTTGGTGGGCTTGGGCATTTCATTCTCCTTGTGGTTAACCCGCCCCGGCCGTACCAGGTACCGGAGTCGGGCCGGCGCCGCGTACGCGCGACGCCGTTACGTTCAGCTTCCCCGCGCCTCCACGAGGGACGCGCGGGGACCGCGGAAGTGTCAGTACTGCTCGGTCTCGACGTAAGCGCTGTCGTCGTCGTCGTAGCCGCCACCGGCCACCGCGCTCGGGTCGAACCCGGGCGGGGAGTCCTTGAGCGCCAGCGACATCTCGTGCAGCTTCTGCTTGACCTCTTCGATCGACTTGGCGCCGAAGTTGCGGATGTCCAGCAGGTCCTGCTCGCTGCGCGCGACGAGCTCGCCCACGGTGTGGATGCCCTCGCGCTTGAGGCAGTTGTAGGAGCGAACGGTGAGGTTGAGCTCCTCGATCGGCAGCGCCAGGTCGGCGGCCAGGGCGGCGTCGGTCGGCGACGGGCCGATGTCGATGCCCTCGGCCTCGACGTTGAGCTCGCGGGCCAGGCCGAAGAGCTCGACGAGGGTCTTACCGGCGGATGCCACCGCGTCGCGGGGCTTCATGGCCGGCTTGGTCTCGACGTCGAGGATGAGCCGGTCGAAGTCGGTGCGCTGCTCGACTCGGGTCGCCTCGACCTTGTAGGTGACCTTGAGCACCGGGGAGTAGATCGAGTCGATCGGGATGCGACCGATCTCCTGGCCCGGCTGCTTGTTCTGGGCGGCGGAGACGTAGCCGCGACCGCGCTCGACGGTCAGCTCCATCTCCAGCTTCGCCTTGCCGTTGAGCGTGGCGATGCGCAGCTCGGGGTTGTGCACCTCGACACCGGCCGGCGGCGCGATGTCGGCGGCGGTGACCTCACCCGGGCCCTGCTTGCGCAGGTACATCACGACCGGCTCGTCGTGCTCCGAGGAGACGACCAGCTCCTTGAGGTTGAGGATGATGTCGGTGACGTCTTCCTTGACCCCGGGAACGGTCGAGAACTCGTGCAGGACGCCCTCGATCCGGATGCTCGTCACGGCCGCGCCCGGAATGGACGACAGCAGCGTGCGGCGGAGCGAGTTGCCGATGGTGTAGCCGAAGCCCGGCTCCAGCGGCTCGATGACGAACCGGGACCGGGTGTCGTCGATCGACTCTTCGAGAAGAGTCGGGCGCTGAGCGATCAGCATGTGGGGTCTCCCCTTTTTCGTGTGGCGCCCGCTATATGACGCCACTCCGATAAACAGCGTAGTTGAGGTGCGGAGACCCGCACCTCAACTCAGGCTCACTTCGAGTAGTACTCGACGATGAGCTGCTCCTGGACCTGGGTGTCGATCTGCTGGCGAACCGGCAGCTGGTGAACCAGGACGCGGAGCCTCTCGGGCACGACGCCGAGCCACGCGGGAACGGTGCGCTCGCCCGCGGTCGCCCGGGCGACCTCGTAGGGCAGAAGGTTGCGCTTGTTCTCGCGGACCTCGATGATGTCGTGCTCGCGAATGCGGTAGGACGGGATGTCGACCTTCTTGCCGTTCACCAGGATGTGGCCGTGGCGCACCTGCTGGCGGGCGGCGTCGCGCGACTGGGCGAACCCGGCGCGGTAGACGACGTTGTCGAGACGGCTCTCCAGGATCTGGAGCAGCGCCTCACCGGTCTTGCCGGTCTTGCGGGTGGCTTCCTCGTAGTAGTTGTGGAACTGCTTCTCGAGGACGCCGTAGATGCGGCGGGTCTTCTGCTTCTCACGAAGCTGAAGCTGGTACTCGGACTCCTTGGGACGTCCGCGGCCGTGCTCACCCGGCGGGTAAGGACGGATCTCGATGGGGCACTTGGCAGACTCGCACTTGCTGCCCTTGAGGAAGAGCTTGGTCTTCTCGCGACGGCAGAGCTTGCAGTCGGCGCCCGTGTAACGAGCCATTTCTCAATATCTCCTGGGCTTGTTCAGACGCGGCGGCGCTTCGGCGGCCGGCAACCGTTGTGCGGGACCGGGGTGACGTCCTGGATCGAGCCCACCTCGAGGCCGGTGGCCTGGAGCGAGCGGATCGCGGTCTCACGGCCGGAGCCGGGACCCTTGACGAAGACGTCCACCTTGCGCATGCCGTGCTCCATGGCGCGGCGAGCGGCGTTCTCCGCGGCCATCTGCGCGGCGAACGGGGTGGACTTACGGGAGCCCTTGAAACCCACGTGGCCGGCGCTGGCCCAGGAGATCACGTTCCCGTTGGGGTCCGTGATCGAGACGATCGTGTTGTTGAACGTGCTCTTGATGTGGGCGTGCCCGTGAGCGACGTTCTTCTTTTCCTTGCGGCGCACCTTCTTCGGGGCGCCCTGGCGGCTCTTAGGAGGCATTGTTTGCCATTACTCCTGAGGTCTTCGGTCCGCGGCTGTGGACTACTTCTTACCGGGCTTCTTCTTGCCGGCCACGGTCTTCTTCTTGCCCTTGCGGGTGCGCGCGTTGGTCTGCGTGCGCTGGCCGTGGACGGGCAGGCCCTTGCGGTGCCGGATGCCCTGGTAGCAACCGATTTCGATCTTGCGACGAATGTCGGCCTGGACCTCGCGGCGCAGGTCACCCTCGATCTTGAAGTTCGCCTCGATGTAGTCACGCATCGGGACGAGCTCGGTGTCGGAGAGCTGGTGCACGCGGAGGTCGCCGCTGACACCGGTGGCCTGGAGGATCTCCTGGGCGCGGGTGCGGCCGATTCCGTAGATGTAGGTGAGAGCGATCTCCAGCCGCTTCTCGCGGGGGAGGTCGACGCCAACCAGGCGAGCCATGGTCGGGCATTCTCCTTCTTTGTGGCGGAGGTCTTGCGCCGCACTACCCCTCCCCAATGCCCGGGGTGAGGGCCCCGGCCTCCGACCGGGGGTCTCCCGAGTGGTTCGGGCCTTTCGAAAAGGGCCCGCCTGCTCAAGTGTGAGACGCGATTACTGACTCAGGCTCCTCATGCGTCGAGCCCGCTCCCTCAATCGGGGCGGACTCGGGGAGCCTTGCGGCGACTAACCCTGGCGCTGCTTGTGGCGCAGGTTGTCGCAGATCACCATGACGCGACCGTGCCGGCGGATAACCTTGCACTTGTCGCAGATCTTCTTGACGCTCGGCTTTACCTTCATTGTCCTTCGTGATTCCTCAGACGTCTTACTTGTATCGGTAGACGATCCGCCCACGACTCAGGTCGTAGGGGCTCAGTTCAACGACTACCCGGTCGTCCGGCAGAATCCGGATGTAGTGCATCCGCATCCGCCCGCTGATATGGGCCAGGACCTTATGGCCGTTGTCGAGCTGCACCCGGAACATGGCGTTCGGGAGCGACTCGACCACAGTGCCCTCGATCTCGATGGCGCCGTCTTTCTTGGCCAAGATTCCTCGCGTTTCACTGATCGATCGTCTGAGGCTCCGGTTCACTAAGCAGCCGCGACCTCACGCTTCGAAGAGAGCGGCGACCAGCAAGGCCGCCGACGCGTGAAAGTCATAGTGAGCCGACTAAGGAGTGTACGACACCTGAGCCTAAAACGCGAAACGCGTGTCAGGTGTCCTGACACAACCATGGAAGAGTCTACCCCACGTTCACCGGCCCTCAGGCCCACCCGGAAAAGCGGAAGGCCCGCCGAGGGAGAGATCCCGGCGGGCCCTGTTCCAGTGGGTGAGGTCCTAGTAGATGCGGTGCGCGGGGCCGCAGTACTTGGACGGGCCGCCCCAGCAGGTGTAGGTGTACAGCTTCTTGATGCCGAACTTCGACCAGGTCGCCTGGTACGAGCCGTCCCAGCCCTGGACGAACTTGTGCCAGCTGCCGCCGGAGTAGTACTTGAACCACACGTACCCCTTCTTCGGGGTGAACTCCTTGCCGTACCAGTGGGTGTAGACCTTGCCGTTCTGCTTCCAGGTCTTGCCGTAGGTGTAGGCCTTGTGGTTGGCGGAGTAGTACTTGCCCCAGCTGCTGATCGACGTGACCGTCGACTGGGTGGTGGTGGCCGCCTGGGCGGCGGGGGCGACGGCGAGCCCGGTGAGGGCGATCGAGCCGGCGAGGGCGGTGGCCGCAAGGATCTTGCGCATTTCGGTTCCTCCGTGAGTCGTGCTTCCCGACACAGCTCACGTTAGGAATCCAGACATATCCGTACTGCGCACGAATGCACACAGTGCACTAGTGCACACAGCCCTACTTGTGCTTCTTGGACTTCTTGGACTTGTCGGGCGGCGGGTTGCCGAAGACGGTGCTGACCAGCAGGATCACGCCCCACGGGCCCATGACCCACAGCGGCCAGGGGTAGATCAGATGCTCCGACGTGATGCTCACGATCAGCCAGATCACCCAGTTGATGCCGCTGGCCGACGCCCAGGCGCCCCAGGCCGCCCGCATGCCGGGATGCATGCCGGTGCGCCGTGCGGGGCTCTGTGGCACCGTGGCGGGCCGGTTGCGCAGGTCCACGTCGGGCAGGTCGACCGTCAGCTTGGCCAGCTCTCCGTACGTCCTGCTCTGGTAGAGCTGCTCGAGCCGCTCGTTGAACTCGTCCATCGTGATGCGACCCTGCGCGGTGTGCTCGCGGAGGATGGCGGCGACGCGGTCGCGGTCGGCGTCGGAGGCTCGCATCTCGGGGCTGTTCGCCATCCCACCCACTCCCGGGGGTCAGTTCTGCGGTTGGGTAAGGCGCTCTTTCCCGCCGTCAAGGGCGGTCAGCACCCAAGGTCCATTATGTGTCACGGCGACGCTGTGCTCGAAGTGCGCGGAGTGCTTGCCGTCGACCGTCACGACGGTCCACTCGTCGGCCAGCACGCGGGTGCGCTCGGTGCCCAGGTTCACCATGGGCTCGATGGCCAGGCACATGCCCTCTTCCAGCACCGGGCCCCGGCCGGGCCGGCCGTGGTTGGCGATCCACGGGTCCATGTGCATCTCGGTGCCGATGCCGTGCCCGCCGTACTCCGGGGGGATGCCGAAGCGGCCCTGCGACTTGACGTAGCGCTCCACCTCGTAGCCGATGTCGGACAGGTGGCGGCCGACCCGCAGCGCCGCGATGCCGCGCCACATGGCGTCCTCGGTGATCCGCATCAGCTCGGTCAGCTTCGGGTCCACCTCGCCGACCGGCACCGTCACGGCCGAGTCGCCGTGCCAGCCGTCCAGGATCGCGCCGCAGTCGATGGAGATGATGTCGCCCTCGCGCAGCTTCCTGGCGTCGGTCGGGATGCCGTGCACCACCTCGTCGTTCACCGACGCGCAGATCGTCGCAGGGAAGCCCTGGTAGCCCTTGAACGACGGGATCGCGCCCTCGCCCCTGATCGCCTTCTCGGCGATGACGTCGAGGTCGAGCGGCGTCATGCCGGGCTCGACCGAGCGCTTCAGCAGGTCGAGCGTGCGCCCGACCACCAGGCCCGCCGCCCGCATCTTCTCCAGCTGCTCCGGCGACTTGATCTGGATGCCGTGTCTGTTCCTTTTGAACATCTTCTGCCCCCCTGGGTCTCAACGGGCCACAATGGGGGCCCAATTCCCCCCACAATAGCCGCGAGGTGGCACGGAAACCCGTGCCACCTCCGCAAATCGCTCGTAACTGGAGCTATCCCATGAACGGGCGGATCGCCTCCATGGCCCGCTGGGTGACCTCCTCGACCGGACCCGTGGCGTCGACCCCCACGAGAATGCCCTCGTCGGCGTAGTAGGAGACCAGCGGCGCCGTCTGCTCCTGGTAGACCTCCAGGCGGTGCCTGACGGTCTCCTCCTTGTCGTCGTCACGCTGGAAGAGCGCGCCCCCGCACGCGTCGCATTTGTCGTCCTTCTTGTCGTCGAACTCGACGTGCCAGATGCGGCCGCACTGGCTGCAGGTGCGCCGGCCGGCCAGCCGCCTGACCACCTCGTCGTCGTCGACGACGAGCTCGAGTACGAGGTCGAGCGCCTGGCCCCAGTCCTTGAGCATGTCGCGCAGGATCTCCGCCTGTGCGACGTTCCTCGGGAAGCCGTCGAGCAGGAACCCGTCCTGCGCGTCGTCCTCGGACAGACGGTCACGGACCATGGCGATGGTGACCTCGTCGGGCACCAGATCACCACGGTCCATGTACGTCTTGGCCAGCTTGCCAAGATCCGTGCCCCCCGAGACGTTGGCACGGAAGATGTCACCTGTCGAGATCTTCGGGATGGACAGGTTCGATGCGATGTACTGGGCCTGTGTCCCCTTACCCGCTCCGGGGGGCCCGACCAGAACGAGACGCACTACCGCAGGAAACCTTCGTAGTTACGCTGCTGGAGCTGGCTCTCGATCTGCTTAACAGTGTCCAGGCCGACGCCTACCATGATCAGAATGCTCGTCCCTCCGAACGGGAAGTTCTGGCTCGCACCGGACACCGCCAGCGCGACGATCGGGACCATGGAGATGAGACCCAGATAGAGCGAGCCCGGCGCGGTCAGACGAGTGAGCACGAAGTTCAGGTATTCAGCCGTCGGCCTGCCAGGACGGATGCCCGGAATGAAACCACCGTACTTCTTCATGTTGTCGGCGACTTCAGTGGGGTTGAACGTAATGGACACGTAGAAGTACGTGAAGAAGATGATCAGCAGGAAGAACGTGGCCATGTAGATCGGCGTGTCGCCCGTGGCCAGGTTCTGCGAGACCCAGCGGATGAACGCGTTGTCCGTGGTCTGGAAGAGCGACGTCAGCAGCTGCGGCAGGTAGAGCAGCGAGGACGCGAAGATGACCGGGATGATGCCGGCCTGGTTGACCTTCAGCGGAATGTAGGTGGACGTGCCGCCGTACATTCTGCGCCCGACCATCCGCTTGGCGTACTGCACCGGGATGCGGCGCTGGGCCTGCTCGACGAACACCACCGCGGCGATCATGAAGACACCGACGACCATGACGACCGAGAAGGTGAACTTGTTCGCCTGGAAGATGTTGGCCAGCTCGGACGGGAAGACCGCGACGACCTGCGTGAAGATCAGGATGGACATGCCGTTGCCGACGCCGCGGTCGGTGATGAGCTCACCGAGCCACATGATCACCGACGTACCGGCGGTCATGATGACCACCATCGTCACGATCTGGAAGATGTTGTCGGGGTCGAGCAGCACGTCCTGCTGGCAGTTCGGGAAAAGCTGCCCGGTGCGGGCCAGCGCGATGAAAGCGGTCGACTGGAGGACGGCGAGCCCGATGGTCAGATAACGCGTATACTGCGTGATCTTGGTCTGACCGGCCTGTCCTTCCTTCTTCAGCGCCTCGAGTCGCGGAATGACGACGACCAGCAGCTGGAGAATGATGCTCGCGGTGATGTACGGCATGATGCCCAGCGCGAACACCGAAAGCTTCAGGAGCGCACCACCGCTGAACAGCTGCACCATCCCGTAGATGTTGCCGGCGGCTCCCTGACGGGCCTGATCGAAACAGGCCGCGAGGTTCTGGACGTGAACTCCCGGAGTCGGAAGAACCGAGCCGAGACGGAATAGCGCGATGATGCCCAGGGTGAAGAGCAACTTCTTGCGCAGGTCCGGTGTCCGGAACGCCCGGGTAAACGCGGTCAGCACGGTCCCTCCTGCGCGCCTTTACGGCGGTGTGAGTATGCGATGGTGCGGGGATCTGCCATGTCTGTCTTAGGTCAAACGAGTCGGTCAGAAGCCTGCCGTCTCGCGAACTCTAACGCACTACGGGCGTGGGGGCATTTGTCAAAGCCCCCACGCCTCGTAATAGCTCTTACAGCTCGGTAACGGAACCACCCGCAGCGGCGATCTTCTCCTTCGCGGTGGACGAGAAGGCGTGAGCCTGAACGTTCACCGTGACAGAGATCTCGCCGGTGCCGAGCACCTTCACGAGCTGGTTCTTGCGGACAGCACCCTTCGCGACCAGCGCCTCGACGGTGACCTCGCCACCCTCGGGGAACAGCTCGCCGAGCTTGTCCAGGTTGACGACCTGGTAGGTCGTCTTGAACAGCGCGTTGGAGAAGCCCTTGAGCTTCGGCAGACGCCTCTGCAGCGGCACCTGGCCACCCTCGAAGCCGAGGGGGACCGTCGTACGGGCGTGGCTGCCCTTGGTGCCGCGACCGGCGGTCTTGCCCTTCGACGCCTCGCCGCGACCCTTGCGGATCTTGGCCTTGTTGGCGCCGGGGGCGGGACGCAGGTCGTGAATCTTGAGCGGAGCCTTGTCAGTCATGACTAGTCGACCTCTTCCACCTCGACGAGGTGCGTCACCACGGAGACCATCCCGCGAATCTCGGGCCGGTCCTCCTTGACGACGACGTCGCCGATTCGCTTCAGGCCAAGCGAACGCAGCGAGTCACGCTGGTTCTGCTTGCCACCGATCTTCGAGCGAACCTGAGTGATCTTCAGGCGTGCCATGACTAGCTCACCGCCTTCGCGGCCGCCGCCTCGGCGAGACCCTCACGCTGAGCCTTCAGCATGCGGGCCGGAGCGACGTCCTCGATCGGCAGGCCACGGCGGGCGGCGATCTCCTCGGGCCGCGAGAGGCCCTTCAGAGCCGCCACGGTGGCGTGCACGATGTTGATCGGGTTGTCGGAGCCGAGCGACTTCGACAGCACGTCGTGGATGCCGGCGCACTCCAGCACCGCGCGCACCGGACCGCCGGCGATGACGCCGGTACCGGCCGAGGCCGGACGCAGGAAGACGACACCGGCCGCCTCCTCGCCCTGCACGGTGTGCGGGATGGTGCCCTGGATCCGAGGCACCTTGAAGAAGTGCTTCTTCGCCTCTTCGACGCCCTTGGCGATGGCCGCGGGCACTTCCTTGGCCTTGCCGTAGCCGACGCCGACCAGGCCGTTGCCGTCACCGACGACGACGAGGGCGGTGAAGCTGAAGCGACGACCACCCTTCACGACCTTGGCCACTCGGTTGATCTTCACTACGCGCTCGATGTACGAGACGCCCTTGTCGGCGGCGCCACCGCGGCGATCGTCACGACGGTCCCGCCGCTCGCCACCGGTGCCGCCACCGCGACGCGGAGCTGCAGCCATCAGTGGTTCCTCTTCTCAGTTGCCATCAGAATTCGAGCCCGCCTTCGCGGGCGCTGTCCGCCAGAGCCGCGATGCGGCCGGCGTAGCGGTTGCCACCGCGGTCGAAGACGACCTTGGTGATCCCGGCTTCCTTGGCCCGCTGAGCGAGGAGCTCGCCGACCTTCTTCGCCTTCTCGGTCTTGTCCGCCTCCAGCGAGCGCAGCGAGACGTCCATGGTGGACGCGCTCACCAGCGTGTGGCCGACGGAGTCGTCCACGATCTGGACGAACATGTGACGCGTCGAGCGGTTGACGACCAGGCGCGGACGCTCGGCCGTACCGACGACGAACTTGCGGACGCGGCGGTGACGGCGGGCCCGCGAGACGGTGCGGGCAGCCGTGTGCTTGCTGAACGCAGTCTTCGGAGCCATGCCTACTTACCAGCCTTTCCGACCTTGCGGCGGATCTGTTCGCCCTGGTAGCGCACGCCCTTGCCCTTGTACGGGTCAGGCTTGCGCAGCTTGCGGATGTTGGCCGCGACCTCGCCGACCTTCTGCTTGTCGATGCCGTCCACGTGGAACAGGGTCGGCTTCTCGACGCGGAAGGTGACGCCCTCGGGGGCGTCCACGATGACCGGGTGACTGAAGCCCAGCGAGAACTCCAGCTGCGTCGGGCCCTTGGCCGCGACGCGGTAACCGACGCCGACGATCTCCAGGGACTTGGAGTAACCCTGGGTGACGCCCTGCACCATGTTGGCGATCAGCGTCCGGGACAGGCCGTGCAGCGCACGGACCTTGTTCTCGTCGTTGGGCCGGGAGACGGCGATGGCGCCGTCCTCGTCGCGAGCGACCGTGATGGGCTCGGCGACCTTGTGACTGAGCGTGCCCTTCGGGCCCTTGACCTGGACATCCTGGCCGGCGATCGTGATGTCTACGCCGCTGGGCACAGGGATGGGCAGCCGTCCGATTCTCGACATGCTGTGTTCCTCCCCTCTACCAGACGTAGGCGAGGACTTCGCCGCCCACGCCACGCTTGCCGGCCTGCTTGTCGGTCATGAGACCGGCGGACGTCGAGATGATCGCGACGCCCAGCCCGCCCAGGACTCGAGGCAGGTTGTCCTTCTTTGCATAAACCCGCAGACCGGGCTTGGAAACCCGGCGCAGGCCCGCGAGCGACCGCTCACGGGTAGGCCCGAACTTGAGCTCCACCACGAGGTTCTTGCCAACCTTGGCGTCTTCGACGCTCCAGGACTGGATGTAACCCTCCTGCTGGAGGATCTCGGCGATGTGCGCCTTGATCTTCGAGTACGGCATCGTCACGCTGTCGTGGTACGCCGAATTCGCGTTACGCAGACGTGTGAGCATGTCTGCGATCGGGTCGGTCATCGTCATGGCCAGTGGCCTTCCTCGCCGCGGTTTCCAGTCGGCCAAGCAGCGCTCTGCCGGTGGACCTTCGGCGCGGTCATGGACGCTCCTTGGGAGCGCCCGGGTCTTCTTCTGAAAATATGATCACCCAGGGGCGGCACGAGGCCGCCCCTAAGGTTATCTACCAGCTCGACTTGGTGATGCCGGGCAGCTCGCCCCGGTGCGCCATCTCGCGGAAGCACACGCGGCAGAGCCCGAACTTGCGGTAGACGGCGCGCGGCCGGCCGCAACGCGAGCAACGGGTGTACGCCCGGACCTCGAACTTCTGCTTGCGCCCCGCCTTGGCGATCAGCGACTTCTTCGCCATTGGATCAGGCCTCCTTGAACGGGAAGCCGAGGAGCTTCAGCAGCGCCCGGCCCTGGTCGTCGTTCTTCGCCGTGGTCACGATCGTGATGTCCATGCCCCGCGGCCGGTCGACCTTGTCCTGGTCGACCTCGTGGAACATGACCTGCTCGGTCAGACCGAACGTGTAGTTGCCGTTGCCGTCGAACTGCTTGGGCGACAGGCCGCGGAAGTCCCGGATACGAGGCAGGGCCAGCGCCAGCAGCCGGTCGAGGAACTCCCACATGCGGTCGCCGCGCAGCGTGACGTGGGCACCGATCGGCATGCCCTCACGCAGCTTGAACTGGGCGATGGACTTGCGCGCCCGGACGACGGCCGGCTTCTGGCCGGTGATCACGGTGAGGTCGCGGACGGCGCCCTCGATGAGCTTCGAGTCGCGAGCCGCCTCGCCGACGCCCATGTTGACCTTGATCTTGGTCAGGGCCGGGATCTGCATGACGTTCTCGATGCCGAACTGCTCGCGAAGCTGGGCCGCGATCTCCTCGCGGTACTTCGTCTTGAGTCGCGGCGTCGGGCGCTCGGTCTCAGTGGTCGTGGCAGTCATCAGCTGTCCTCACCCGTCTCGTCGGCCTTCTTCTCGTCGGCCTTCTTCTCGGCGGGCTTCTCGTCCTTGAGCTTCTTCACGTTCGAGACGTGGATGGGGCCCTCCATGGTCTGCACGCCGCCGGTCTTGGCGCCGCGCGGACCCTGGTGGGTCTCCTTGGAGTGCTTCTTGATCATGTTGACGCCCTCGACCACCACACGGTCCTCGTGCGGGAGCGTGGCGATGACGTGACCCTTGGCACCCTTGTCCTTGCCGGCGATGACCTGGACCAGGTCACCCTTCTTCACATGCAGCTTCGGCATTACAGCACCTCCGGGGCGAGCGAGATGATGCGCATGAACTTCTTGTCGCGCAGCTCGCGGCCGACCGGGCCGAAGATACGAGTGCCACGAGGGTCGCCGCTGTCCTTGATGATGACGGCGGCGTTCTCGTCGAAGCGGATGTAGGAGCCGTCGGGCCGGCGGCGCTCCTTGACCGTGCGGACGATGACGGCCTTGACCACGTCGCCCTTCTTGACGCCCGTGCTGCCCGGCAGCGCGTCCTTGACAGTGGCGACGATGATGTCGCCGATACCGGCGTAGCGTCGGCCCGAGCCACCGAGCACACGGATGCAAAGGATTTCCTTCGCCCCCGTGTTGTCGGCGACCTTGAGCCGCGACTCCTGCTGGATCACGTTGAACTCCTGTTAGTCGCGCCGGTTCTCATTTCTGAGCCTGGCGGAACCGTCGTTGTCTTGTTCCCACGGCCACAACGCCCGTAGGCGCCGCACCGCAGGCGACGCGAGACCACATGTGGCCCCGCGTCCTTGGACGCCGTCATGGGGGCTCTCAGAGCCCCCACGAGGCGCGGTATATGTCGAGAAGGTGGGTGTTACTTGGCCTTCTCGAGGATCTCCACGACCCTCCACCGCTTGGTGGCGGAGAGGGGGCGGGTCTCCATGAGCAGCACGCGGTCGCCGACGCCGCAGGCGTTGGCCTCGTCGTGTGCCTTGTACTTGGTCGTACGGCGGATGACCTTGCCGTACAGACGGTGCTTGACGCGGTCCTCGACGGCGACGACGACGGTCTTGTCCATCTTGTCGCTCACCACGAGGCCCTCGCGGACCTTGCGGAAGTTCCGCTGCTCGTTCGTCTCAGTGGTCTCGGTCTCAGCCATCGCTCGTCTCCTTCTCGACCGTGACGATGCCCAGCTCGCGCTCGCGCATCACGGTGTAGATACGGGCGATCTCGCGGCGGACGGCGCGCAGCCGCCCGTGGCTCTCCAACTGACCGGTCGCCGCCTGGAAGCGGAGGTTGAACAGCTCCTCCTTCGCCTCCTTCAGCTTCTGGACGAGGGTGTCCTCGTCCTCGAGCCGCAGCTCGCCGGCGGTCAGGCCCTTAGCCATCACGCCTCACCCACTTCACGCTTAACGATCTTGCACTTCATCGGCAGCTTGTGGATCGCACGCTGAAGCGCTTCGCGAGCGATCGGCTCCGCCACGCCGGACAGCTCGAACATCACGCGTCCGGGCTTGACGTTGGCGATCCACCACTCCGGCGAACCCTTACCGGAACCCATGCGGGTCTCGGCAGGCTTCTTGGTGAGCGGACGGTCGGGGTAGATGTTGATCCACACCTTGCCGCCACGGCGGATGTGACGGGTCATGGCGATACGGGCCGACTCGATCTGACGGTTGGTCACGTAGGAGTGCTCAACCGCCTGGATGCCGAACTCGCCGAACGTGACCCTGGTGCCGCCCTTGGCGGCTCCGCTGCGGTCAGGCCGGTGCTGCTTGCGGTGCTTGACCCTGCGCGGGATCAGCATGGTCAGCTCCCTTCAGCACCCGGCTGCGCAGCCGGGCCGGTCTCGGGGGCGGCCTGCGAGGCCGCCTCAGTGCGGGGGGCGCGGTCGCCACGGCCGCCGCCACGACGGGGGCGGTCGCCGCCACCACGACGCGGACGGTCGCCGCCGCCACCACGACGGTCGTCACGCTCGCGACGCTGACCGGCGCGAGCGCCGGCGGCAGCCGCCTCGCGCTCGGCGCGGCTGGTCGGAGCCTCGCCCTTGTAGATCCAGACCTTCACGCCGATGCGGCCGAAGGTCGTGCGGGCCTCGTAGAAGCCGTAGTCGATGTCCGCGCGGAGGGTGTGCAGCGGCACGCGGCCCTCGCGGTAGAACTCCGACCGCGACATCTCGGCGCCGCCCAGACGACCGGAGCACTGGACACGGATGCCCTTGGCGCCGGACTTCATGGCCGACTGCATCGCCTTGCGCATGGCGCGGCGGAACGAGACACGGCTGGACAGCTGCTCGGCCACGCCCTGCGCGACGAGCTGCGCGTCGATCTCCGGGTTCTTGACCTCGAGGATGTTGAGCTGGACCTGCTTCTTGGTCAGCTTCTCCAGGTCGCCACGGATACGGTCCGCCTCGGCGCCGCGGCGGCCGATCACGATGCCGGGACGCGCGGTGTGGATGTCCACCTGCACGCGGTCCGTCGTGCGCTCGATCTCGACCTTGGAGATGCCGGCCCGCTCCATGCCCTTCTGCAGCATGCGGCGGATCGCCACGTCCTCGGCGACGTACGACTTGTACAGCTTGTCGGCGTACCACCGGCTCTTGAAGTCGGTCGTGATGCCGAGGCGGAACCCGTGCGGGTTAACCTTCTGGCCCACTATCGGGTCCTTCCCTTCGGCTCGCGGGACTCCACGATCACAGTGATGTGGCTCGTCCGCTTGTTGATCCGATAGGCACGACCCTGTGCACGCGGGCGGAACCGCTTCAGCGTCGGGCCCTCGTCGACCCACGCCCGGCTGACGACGAGCGTCTGCGGGTCGAGGTCGAAGTTGTGCTCAGCGTTCGCCATAGCGCTGCTGAGCACCTTGTAGATCGGCTCGCTCGCCGACTGGGGAGCGAACTGCAGCACGGCCTGCGCCTCCGAAGCGGGCAGCCCGCGAATGAGGTCCACCACACGGCGGGCCTTCTGGGGCGTGACACGGACGAACCGCGCCTGAGCCCTGGCTTCCATCGCTTTCTCCTACTTCCGGGACGCTTACCGCCGGCTGCGGCGGTCTTCCTTGACGTGGCTGCGGAAGGTCCGCGTGGGGGCGAACTCTCCAAGCTTGTGGCCGATCATCGACTCGGTGACGAAGACCGGGACGTGCTTGCGGCCGTCGTGCACGGCGATCGTGTGCCCGAGCATGTCGGGAACGATCATGGAGCGCCGCGACCACGTCTTGATGACGTTCTTGGTGCCCTTCTCGTTCTGGACGTCGACCTTCTTCTGAAGGTGACCGTCCACGAAGGGACCCTTCTTAAGGCTACGTGGCATTTCGGCTGCTCCTACCGCTTCTTCCTCTTGCTCCGACGACGGATGATCAGTCGGTCGCTGGCCTTGTTGGCCTGGCGGGTGCGCCCCTCGGGCTTACCCTTCGGGTTCACCGGGTGGCGACCACCGGAGGTCTTGCCCTCACCACCACCGTGCGGGTGGTCGACGGGGTTCATCGCGACACCGCGGACGGTGGGGCGCTTGCCCTTCCACCGCATACGGCCGGCCTTGCCCCAGTTGATGTTGGCCTGCTCGGCGTTGCCGACCTGGCCCACCGTCGCCCGGCAGCGCACGTCGACCATGCGCATTTCGCCGGACGGCATACGCAGGGTGGCGTACTGGCCTTCCTTGGCGAGCAGCTGGATCTGGGCGCCCGCGGAACGGCCGAGCTTGGCGCCGCCGCCCGGACGGAGCTCCACCGCGTGGATGAAGGTACCGGTCGGGATGTTGCGCAGCGGCAGGCAGTTGCCCGGCTTGATGTCGGCAGCGGGGCCGTTCTCGATACGGTCGCCCTGCTTGATGCCGGTCGGCGCGATGATGTAGCGCTTCTCACCGTCGGCGTAGTGGAGCAGAGCGATGTTGGCGGTGCGGTTGGGGTCGTACTCGATGTGAGCGACCTTGGCCGGAATGCCGTCCTTGTCATGCCTACGGAAGTCGATGATCCGGTAGGCGCGCTTGTGACCGCCGCCCTGGTGGCGGGCGGTGACCCGGCCGTGTACGTTACGGCCGCCCTTGCTGTGAAGGGGCGCAAGCAGCGACTTCTCGGGCGTGCTGCGGGTGATCTCGGAGAAGTCCGAGACACTCGACCCGCGGCGACCCGGAGTCGTCGGCTTGTACTTACGGATGCCCATCTTTTTCGTTCATCCTTCGTCGGTTACATGGGTGAGCCCGCCGCGCGAAAGCGCGACGGTCTCAGCCCCGCACAGGCCGTGTGGCCCGCACTCACTTCTATGGCGCTGCTAGCCGATCTGACCGAAGATGTCGATCCGATCGCCCTCGACCAGGCTCACGATCGCGCGCTTGGTGTCGGGACGCTTGCCGAAACCGGTACGGGTGCGCTTGCGCTTGCCCTGCCGGTTGATCGTGTTCACGCTGGTGACCTTGACCCCGAAGATCTGCTCGACGGCGATCTTGACCTGGGTCTTGTTCGCGGTCTTCTTCACCAGGAACGTGTACTTGTTGTTCTCATCGATCAGGCCGTAGCTCTTCTCAGAGACGACCGGCTTGATGATGATGTCGCGCGGGTCGGCGATCTTCTCCATCAGGCCTCTTCCTTCCCGCTGTCGCTCAGGCGAGCGACGACCTGGTCATACGCCTCCTGCGTGAAGACCACGTCGTCCGCCACGAGCACGTCGTACGTGTTGAGCTGCCCCGCGTCCAGCAGGTGGACCTCGGGAGCGTTACGCAGGCTCAGCCAGGTCAGCTCGTCGGCCTCGTCGACCACGACGAGGACGCGCGGAGCCTGGGTGATCTTGCGCAGCGCCTCGAGGGCGGCCTTGGTCTTGGGCGTCTCACCCGCGACCAGCGAGCTGACCACGTGGACGCGGCCGCCGCCGGCCCGGTCGGAGAGGGCGCCACGCAGGGCGGCGGCCTTCATCTTCTTGGGCGTGCGCTGCGAGTAGTCGCGCGGCACGGGGCCGTGGACGGTGCCACCGCCGGTGAACTGCGGCGCACGGGTCGAGCCCTGACGGGCGCGGCCGGTGCCCTTCTGCCGGTACGGCTTCTTGCCGCCGCCGGAGACCTCACCGCGGGTCTTGGCCTTGTGGGTGCCCTGCCGGCGAGCGGCGAGCTGGGCCACGACCACCTGGTGGATCAGCGGCACGTTGACCTTGGCGCCGAAGATGTTCTCGGGCAGGTCGACGGTGCCGGCCTTCGCGCCGCTGGCGTCGAGGACGTCAATAGTGGTGCTCACTTGGCAGCCCCCTTCTTGGCAGAGGTGCGAACGAGGACCAGGCTTCCGTTGGCGCCGGGGATCGCACCCTTGATCAGGATGAGGCCCTTCTCGGCGTCCACGGAGTGAACCTTGAGGCTCTGCACGGTGGTGCGGACGTTACCCATCCGACCAGCCATGCGCAGACCCTTGAAAACGCGGCCCGGGGTGGCGCAGCCACCGATGGAACCCGGCGAACGGTGCTTGCGCTGCGTACCGTGCGACGCGCCCAGACCACCGAAGCCGTGCCGCTTCATGACACCGGCGAAGCCCTTGCCCTTGCTCTTGCCCGTCACGTCGACGAACTGGCCGGCCTCGAAGGTGTCGGCCAGCAGCTCCTGGCCCAGGTTGTAGTCGCTCGCGTCGTCGGTGCGGATCTCCGCGAAGTAACGGCGCGGGGTGATGTCGTGCTTACGCAGGTAGTCGCCGAGCGGCTTGTTGACCTTCCGGGGGTCGACCTGCCCGAAGCCGAGCTGGATGGCGGAGTAGCCGTCCTTGTCAGCAGTGCGGACGCGGGTCACCACGCACGGACCGGCCTCGACCACGGTCACCGGCACCAGCCGGTTGTCCGCGTCGAAGACCTGGGTCATGCCGAGCTTCTTGCCCAGGACGCCCTTGATCGTCTTAGCCATGTCAGTGCGTTCCCTCAGAGCTTGATCGAAATGTCGACACCCGCGGGGAGGTCGAGCCGCATGAGCGAGTCAACCGTCTTGGGGGTCGGGTCGATGATGTCAATCAGCCGCTTGTGCGTGCGCATCTCGAAGTGCTCGCGGCTGTCCTTGTACTTGTGCGGCGAGCGGATGACGCAGTACACGTTCTTCTCGGTCGGCAGCGGCACCGGGCCCGCGACCTTCGCGCCAGTCCGCGTCACCGTCTCGACGATCTTCTTGGCCGAGCTGTCGATGACCTCGTGGTCATAGGCCTTAAGCCGGATGCGGATCTTCTGTCCCGCCATAGTGGCCTCGGTGTCCTTCGCTGTCGTCTGAAAAAGTATCGTGCGGCCTGTTGCCGCTGTGTTGGTGCAGGTCGAAGCCTGCTAGACCCCAAGAGGCAGACGCAGTGGATCTGCCTTTTCTTCCGTGATCCGGCAGTGACTTCGGTCATATCTCTTCGGCCGAAGCAACTGCTGGATCACGGCCTCTACATGAGGTCCCTAACGTGGTTCGGCGGTCGGCTCCGAGATCCGGGGCCGACCGCCGCCCCGACGGTCTAGCTACTTGATGATCTTCACGACCCGGCCGGCGCCGACGGTGCGGCCACCCTCACGGATCGCGAACTTGAGGCCTTCCTCCATGGCGATGGGCTGGATCAGCTCAACGCGCATTTCGGTGTTGTCGCCCGGCATGACCATCTCCGTGCCCTCGGGGAGGTTCACGACACCGGTCACGTCAGTCGTACGGAAGTAGAACTGCGGGCGGTAGTTGTTGAAGAACGGCGTGTGGCGGCCGCCCTCGTCCTTGGACAGGATGTAGACCTGGCCGTTGAACTCGGTGTGCGGGGTGGTCGTGCCCGGCTTGATGATGCACTGGCCGCGCTCGACGTCGTCGCGCTTGATGCCGCGGAGCAGCAGGGCGGCGTTGTCACCGGCGTGACCCTCGTCGAGCATCTTGTTGAACATCTCGATGCTGGTGACGGTGGTGGTCGTCTTCTCCGACTTGATGCCGATGATGTCGACCTGCTCGTTGACCTTGACGATGCCGCGCTCGATACGACCGGTGACGACGGTGCCGCGACCGGTGATCGAGAAGACGTCCTCGACCGGCATGAGGAACGGCTTGTCCGTCTCACGCGGAGGCTCGGGCACGTTCTCGTCGACGGCGTTCATCAGCTCGATGATGCTGTCGGCCCACTTCTGGTCGCCCTCGAGAGCCTTGAGAGCGGAGACGCGGACGACGGGCAGGTCGTCGCCGGGGAACTCCTGAGCGGACAGGAGCTCACGGACCTCCAGCTCGACGAGCTCGAGGATCTCCTCGTCGTCGACCATGTCGGCCTTGTTGAGGGCCACGACGATGTAGGGGACGCCGACCTGGCGGGCCAGGAGGACGTGCTCCTTCGTCTGCGGCATCGGGCCGTCGGTGGCGGCGACCACGAGGATGGCGCCGTCCATCTGGGCAGCACCGGTGATCATGTTCTTCACGTAGTCGGCGTGACCGGGGCAGTCAACGTGAGCGTAGTGACGCTTCTCGGTCTGGTACTCGACGTGCGCGATCGAGATCGTAATGCCGCGAGCCTTCTCCTCGGGCGCCTTGTCGATCTTGTCGAACGGGGTCGCCTTGTTCAGCTCGGGGAAACGGTCGTGAAGCACCTTGGTGATCGCCGCGGTCAGCGTGGTCTTGCCGTGGTCGATGTGTCCAATGGTGCCGATGTTCATGTGCGGCTTAGTCCGCTCGAACTTGGCCTTGCCCACTGGTTCTCTCCTTGAGAATCTGACTGACTTTCGTCTACACACTCGGGCCCGGGAGCTCCCGAACCCCTTGGCGGCGGGGTGGCTCTCACCACCCCACCAGGGACCAGGACTCTATTCGCCCCGGGTCCCTTGGCAGCGGGGCGACGATCTCCACTGGCCCCAGCCACCTCAGGACCTGGAACTATTCGCCCCGGGCCTTCGCGACGATCTCCTTGGCGATGCCCGGGGGCACCTCCGAATAGGAGTCGAACTGCATGCTGTAGCTCGCGCGCCCCTGCGTCTTGCTACGCAGGTCACCCACGTAGCCGAACATCTCAGACAGCGGCACGAGCGCCGTGACGACACGGGCGCCGGCCCGCTCGTCCATAGACTGGATCTGCCCGCGGCGACCGTTGAGGTCACCGATGACATCACCCATGTAGTCCTCGGGCGTGGTGACCTCGACGGCCATCATCGGCTCGAGAAGCACTGCGTCGGCCTTGCGCGCGGCCTCCTTGAAGGCCATCGAGCCGGCGATCTTGAACGCCATTTCCGAGGAGTCGACGTCGTGCGCGGCACCGTCGACGAGCGTCACCTTCACGCCCACCATCGGGTAGCCGGCCAGCACGCCGAACTCGGCGGCCTCCTGGGCGCCCGCGTCGACCGACGGGATGTACTCCCTCGGGACGCGACCACCCGTGACCTTGTTCTCGAACTCGTAGCCGTCGTTGCCTTCACCCAGCGGCTCGAGGTTGATGATCACCCGCGCGAACTGACCGGAACCACCGGTCTGCTTCTTGTGGGTGTAATCGAGCTTCTCCACCTTGCGGCGGATGGTCTCGCGGTAGGCCACCTGCGGACGGCCGACGTTGGCCTCCACCTTGAACTCGCGACGCATGCGGTCGACGAGGATCTCCAGGTGAAGCTCGCCCATGCCCCAGATGACCGTCTGACCGGTCTCCTCGTCACGGCGAACCTGGAAGGACGGGTCCTCCTCGGCCAGCCGCTGGATGGCGGTCGACAACTTCTCCTGGTCGCCCTTGGTCTTGGGCTCGATGGCGACGTTGATGACCGGAGCCGGGAACGTCATCGACTCGAGCACGACCTGGTTCGACGGGTCGGACAGGGTGTCGCCGGTCGTGGTGTCCTTCAGACCCATGACCGCGACGATCTGGCCGGCAATCGCCGTCGGGCGCTCCTCGCGCTTGTTGGCGTGCATCTGGTAGATCTTGCCGATCCGCTCCTTCTTACCCTTCACAGAGTTGACGACCTGTGAACCGGTCTCGAGCGTGCCCGAGTAGATGCGGATGTAGGTGAGCTTGCCCAGGTGCGGGTCGCTGGCGATCTTGAAGGCCAGAGCGGAGAACGGCTCGCTCGGGTCCGCGTGACGTTCGATGACCTTGTCCTCGTGGCCGACCGCGTGGCCCTTGAAGGCCGGGATGTCGGTCGGGGCGGGGAGGTAGGCGACGATCGCGTCGAGCAGGGGCTGCACGCCCTTGTTCTTGAACGCGGTGCCGCAGAGCACCGGGTTGATGGCGCTGGCCAGCGTGGCGCGGCGGATGGCCGCGACCAGCTGCTCCTCGGTGGGCTCGACGCCCTCGAGGAAGAGCTCCATCAGCTCGTCGTCGTTCTCGGCGACGGTCTCGATGAGGCGGTCACGCCACTCGCGCGCGGCCTCGGCGTGGTCGGCCGGGATGTCGACGGTGTCGTACATCTCGCCCTTGGCCGCCTCGGCGCTCCAGATGAGACCCTTCATCGTGATGAGGTCGATGACGCCCTTGAAGTCGGCCTCAACGCCCCACGGAAGCTGAATGACAGCCGGGGTCGCGCCCAGACGGCTGATCATCATGTCGACGCAGCGGTGGAACTCCGCGCCGACACGGTCCATCTTGTTGACGAAGCAGATCCGGGGGACGTCGTAGCGGTCAGCCTGGCGCCACACCGTCTCCGACTGCGGTTCGACACCCGCGACGCCGTCGAACACGGCGACGGCACCGTCGAGGACGCGGAGCGAGCGCTCCACCTCGATGGTGAAGTCGACGTGACCCGGGGTGTCGATGATGTTGATGGTGTGACCGATCCACTCACAGGTGGTCGCGGCAGACGTGATCGTGATGCCGCGCTCCTGCTCCTGCTCCATCCAGTCCATCGTGGCAGCGCCCTCGTGGACCTCACCGATCTTGTAGTTGATGCCGGTGTAGAACAGGATGCGCTCGGTCGTGGTGGTCTTGCCCGCGTCGATATGGGCCATGATCCCGATGTTTCGGACCTTGGCCAGGTCAAGAGCGGTCGTGGTGGCCACTTCTCTCGCGTCCTCGTCGTCTCGTCGAACCCGCCGGGGTTACCAGCGGTAGTGGGCGAAGGCCTTGTTGGACTCGGCCATCTTGTGGGTGTCCTCGCGCTTCTTGACACTCGCCCCGAGGCCGTTGCTGGCGTCGAGGAGCTCGTTCATGAGGCGCTCGGTCATGGTCTTCTCGCGGCGGGCGCGGGAGTACTGCACCAGCCAGCGCAGGGCCAGGGTGGTGCTGCGCGCGGCGCGCACCTCGACCGGCACCTGGTACGTGGCGCCACCGACGCGGCGGCTGCGGACCTCGAGGGTCGGCTTGACGTTGTCGAGCGCGCGCTTCAGGGTGACGACCGGGTCGTTGCCGGTCTTCTCCCTGCAGCCCTCGAGGGCGCCGTACACGATGGACTGCGCGATGGAGCGCTTGCCGTCGAGAAGCACCTTGTTGATCAGGGCGGTCACCAGGGGCGAGCTGTAAACCGGGTCAGACATGAGCTGACGACGGCCAGGAGAACCCTTGCGAGGCATTGTTAGCTCTTCTCCTTCTTCGCGCCGTAGCGGCTGCGGGCCTGCTTGCGGTTGCGGACACCCTGGGTGTCCAGCGAGCCGCGGATGATCTTGTAGCGAACACCGGGCAGGTCCTTCACACGACCGCCACGCACGAGCACGATGGAGTGCTCCTGCAGGTTGTGACCCACACCCGGGATGTAGGCCGTGACCTCGATGCCGTTCGTGAGTCGAACGCGGGCCACCTTGCGCAGTGCCGAGTTGGGCTTCTTCGGGGTCGTGGTGTACACGCGCTGGCACACGCCGCGCCGCTGCGGACTCCCCTTGAGGGCAGGAGTCTTGGTCTTCGAGACCTTGTCCTGCCGGCCCTTGCGGACCAACTGCTGAATAGTGGGCACTGCCACTCCGTTTCGTGCTTGGCCGGTGTTTCGTCAGTTGTGGTGCATTTCGCAGGTGCTGCCGGTGTCATGACCTGCTGATTTTTCTTGTCTCGGTGCCCCCGCGCTCGGGCGTGTCGCGCTGTTCACGCAGACGTCCCGCGAGGTTTACGAGCCAGGAAGCCGTCCCGCGCCCGCAATGAGCGCACGGTCGAGAGCCCGCTAGAGACGGGCACGAAGCTCAAGACTACCCAGGCCTCTGCGACACGTCAAAGCGGCGCGGCAAAGCGGACAAGCCTTGCCACTCCAGGACGCCGAGACCGTTTTCATCAGTGCTCGGCTACTGCTCCGCGTCCATGATATCGGGATGGAGGGGCGAACTGTGACGGGTTCGCAAGGACTGCCAGGGCAGCCGTTTGCATGGCGGTGACCCCTGCCCTCAACGTAGGCACGGGACCGGGGCGGAAAGCCCCGGTATGCGGGCGTCCGACCAGGCCAGAGGGTGGGACCGCGCCCACGTACCAGTAGACGGACGGCACACCGTAGAGGGGGAAGTCCTCGCAGGCCGAGCCGCCTGGGCCGGTGACGACCGTGGCCGAGCGTGGCCTCGTGGGCCCGGCGTACGAGGGCGGTGGCGGCGGGTTCGTTCACGCCGGGCGGGACCCTGGACACCACGATGCCACCGACTCCCCCGCGCGACCTGCTCGCCCACGGCTTGGTCCGGCCCCCGCGGGCGCTGCGCGCTCGACCTGCATCCGCGCCCCGCCTCCTCCGCCGACCGCGCCCCGTCTCCTCCGCCAGCCGCGCCCCGCCTCCTCCGCCGACCGCGCGACGCGGGCGACGGCCCTGGTCACCGCGTCCTCCGTCGCGGCCCTGACCGTGACGCCCACCTCGGCGAGGGTGGGGACGACGTTCGCGCACTCGCTCACGCGCAGCGTCCCCACGGTGACGACCGCCTGGTCGAAGGCCGCCGGATCGAGCCGATGGACGAGCGCAGCGACGGCCGTGACCGGATTGCGCCCCATGACCCGCCCGACATCCCCGACTTGACCCATGCGACCGGCCTGGCCGGCATCCCTACCTTGGCCGACGTCACGGGGCTCACCAGCACCCCCAGCATGGCCGACGTCACGAGGCTCAGCAGCGCTCTCAGCATGGCCGACGTCGCCGACGTGCCCGCCGTCTCTCGCGACGACGACGCGGAGTTCGGCGCCGGCCACGGTGGGCGGCTCCGGGTAGGCGATCAGCCCCGCGGGGAACGGAGAAACGTGCTGGGCCAGCGCGAGCGTGGTCTCCTCGGCCAGCAGGCCCGTCCCATGACCTCAGCCATGGAGCGGCTCCGTGACGACGCGGACGACGTGCGGCATGAGCGCGTGTACCTCCCGGTCGTGATCCAGCGGAACGGCGCTGACCCACAGCCCGGCGCCGGCCAGGGCGTCGGCGAGCTCGCCGACGCCGCGCCCCGCCGCCTCAGTGTCGACGGCGACCTGCGGCTCCTGCGCGACGGCCGGGCGCAACTCGGGCAGGGGCGCGGGACCGGGAATGCCCTAATACGCGGCCCGGATCCCTTCGAGCGTGGCCCGCAGCGCGGCCAAGGGTGTGACGCCTCCCGCCCGGGCCACCAGCCGCCCGTCGAGCGTCCCCGCGTAAACGGGCACGCCCGAGGGGCCGGTGGCGTCCAGCATCTGGTACGGCAGCCCGATCGCGTCCAGCAGCGCCGCCGAACACGCGCTCTCGTCGTCGGCCGCCCGCGCGCCGCCCGCGTCCACGGGCGGCAGCGGCCCGTCGAGCCCGGCCAGCCCCGCGCAGTGGTCCAGCACCCCCGGCGACCAGCGCTTCCTCGGCCGAGTAGCCGCAGCGGCCCCGGTGGCGTGCGATCCAGGAACACCGCGCGGGCAGGCAGCAGCACATCACCGCCCGCTACGAGGTCACGGCCACGCACGAATGCCTCAACCCGGCCCACCGCGATGCCGTCCAGCAGCGGGTCGGCATCGTCCAACAGCGGGCCACGCAGCAGGCCGCCGACCGGCCGTTCCCCCGCGCCGGTCAGTGGTGTCCCCTTGGACGTGGACAGGCGGCGGGGGTCGAGGGCGAGCAGCCCGTGCACGGTCAGCGCCTTCAGCGCCGCCCGGTATCGCGCGGCGGCGAAGTCCGCCCCACACCGATCACCCGCGTCCGCGCCCCCCTGAGGGTCCCCATCGGATCGGCCACCGTGGTCACCGACACGTGCAGCGGGAGCTGCCCATACTCCCCCGGCGAACCCCCCGTCCGCGAGCCCATCAACCTGGCCGCCCGCCGCAAGAACTCCTCCTCGCCCAGCGGCCCCGAACTCGCCCCCGTGCCGGGCGGCAGCACCGCAGGCGGGGCAGGAAGGAGTGCGTACAGGTGCCGAGCCCGTCGAGGTCCACCACGTGCACGCGCGGACCGCCGAACACGCAGGCGTTCCGGACAGGCAGCGCCCCAGATCCGCCACCACCTGCCCGGCGACGCGGGCCGCGGCGACGGGCGACTCGGAGACGCGCCCGGCGGTACGCGGCACGGCCTCCATGGCCGCCATCCGCCGCCATTCGGCCGCCCACGGCGGACGTCGCGCCCGACGACGCCGCTCTCACTCCACCACGCCTCGCCCTCGCGCAGCAGCACATGCGCGATGGGCAACCCGCCCTCGGCGCCCGGCCGGTCGAAGCGCCCGGCGGCGGCCAGCCCGTCCTCATCGGCCACCACGACGTGCACGAGCGCCCCGCCCGACGGCTCTCCCAGCACCTCCAGCCCCAGCCTGCGCATGGCGTCGGCCAGGGCGGGCGCCAGCTCTCCGAACCGGTCCACGTCGGCCACCAGCGAGCACGTGGTGCCGGCCGCCACGGGCAGCACGCCGCGCTCCCCCGCGTCCTCCACCAGCCCGCGCTCGCGCAGCGTGGTCAGCAGGCTCGTCTCGAACGCGCCACTCGTCGGGCAACTCCACCGGTCAACTCGGCCACGGTCCTGCTCCCGTCGAGGTGCACAGCCAGCCGCTCCACCCGTAGGGAGGCCCCATTCATCCGCACGACGCCTTCGCGGGTGAGGAAGGCGACACCGCCGAAGGTTGGCACGAAGCGTACGTCGGCGGGAAGTCTGGGTTGGAAGTCGTTCAACGTGGCGCCTCCGCGGTTCCGATCAGGAATTCGCCGACCGCGTCAGCGCGTACCCCATGCCTTCGTACTTCCACAGCAGCCGGCTGGCGCGGCTGGAGACGGCCAGCAGAACCTGGGGACCGCAGCCAGTGGCGGCGCCGTGCCCGACGACAATCAGCAGCGGGCCAGCGCGACTGGAGACAGCCAGCAGAACCTGGGGACCGCAGCCAGTGGCGGCACTGTGCCCGGCGACGGTCAGCAGGCGGCGTACGGTGGGATGGCCGGCCTCGCGTACCGGCCTGAGCACGTGGCCGTGCCCGTCGTAGTGGTACATGCCGGGTTCCAGCCCTGGCCACGTTCCTGACGACGGGGTAGATCTCCAGCTCGTAGACGGACCCTCCGGAGTGGTACGGCTTGCGGGTGTACTCGACGCCGTCGGACGTCCAGCGCTCCCGCACCCTGGCCGTGCGATACAGCAGCTCGCCGAGCAGGTCGAGGGTGATCGGCGCTCGCGGCGCACGGACCTGCGGCTCTCCAGTACATCCGTGAGCGAGGGGTTCTTGAGACGCAGTTCGTCCAGATCGGGGGGTGGGCAGCCCGATCGCCCGTCCGGGATAGGGCTGGGGCCGTGCGGGCAGCGGGTCGAACCGGCCACGGGCCCAGAACATCCCGCCGAACCCGTCACCCAGGTAGCCGCGGCGACCCACCCGCCTCCGATCATGGAACTCCAGCTCGTACGGTGCCCACTGCCGGACCCGCAGCTCCCGCTCCTCGGCCCCCTCGGGCACGGCCAGCCCGGTGATCATGTCGTCGAGCGGGCCCTGCGACAAGACGCGTACGCTCACCCAGCTCATCGGCCTCCCACCTCGATCACGTATTCGGTCACCCCCTCCGGCCCCGGGTCGGGCAGCGCCTCCTCGAAGAGCGCGAACGCGCAGCCGCGTATCTGCCGCTCGAATTTCTTGACCAGGAACAGGTTCGCCAGGTCCAGGAAGAGCGCTTTACGCACCTTGTCCTGCCCCGCCTGGCCCGTCTGCTCCGGCCAGGCGCGGACGAACGATCGGTGCGGTACGCCGTACTCATCCGTCCAGGCGATCAGCCGCGTGAGGTACGTCGCCGTCGCCCTTCGCGCGCACCGGCAGCGTGATCACCAGGCGGGAGCGCGAGAGCGAGGCCGCCCCCGCCCTTCGCGCGCACTGGCAGCGCGGCCTCGGCGCCAGCCAGCGACGCCGCTGCACCACCACTCGCCCCGCCTCGACGCGCGAATATCGGGTGACCTCCGACGGGACCCGGCCCATCCGCACCAGCGGCGGCGAACCGGGATGGAGAAGGTAGCCGGGGCCGAAGACCCGTTCGATGAACCGCGCGGCCGGCGGAAGCCCGAACTCGGCGGCCAGGCCGAGATGCAACGGCACGACCCGGCGGCCGAGCCGCTTGGAACGCAGCTCGGGCAGGCCGGTGCCCGGGCAGAGCGTCACGTGCAGGTCCGAGCGCCGGCAGCCGCTGGTCGGGCGGGCGCATGCCGGGCGAGTGGGGGGTAGTCGATCTCGTATCGGGTGCTCGGCGGGCACGCGTTGAGCATGCAGCCCAGGTCGCCGGAGAACTCGGCATAGACCGCGCCGTCCGGGCCCTGGAGCCGGGCGGGCTCGGGGTGGCCGCCGGCGCGTTCCGACGAGGTGGTCGAGCCTGCGCAGGGCTCGGCCGTGGCCACCATGGACGACATTGAGCACCAGGGTGTCGGCCACCGCCTGCAGGCAGCAGGCCGAGGAGGCGGGGATCGCGATCCAGGACGGCCACGACTCCAGCTGCGCGGCCAGCTGTCCTGGAATGACGCGGCACCGCGTCCAGCGCCAGGCTTCTCGCCTCGGCTCTGAGGTGCTCCAGCACCCGGATCCTGGGCATGGCCGAGCTGGCCAGCGGTTGGGTCCGGACGGCTGAGGAGCCGAGGAACGCGCGCAACTCCCGGCCTGCCTCCCCGGTGCCGGCCAGTTCGCGCTGGATGTGGTGGTGGAGGGTGAGGAAGGGGACGGCCGCGTCGGGGCCGTACCGGGTGGCGAGGTAGTCGGCGACCGCCAGGCGCATGGGGTGCTTGGCGTCGAAAACGGCCAGCCAGCGGCGTACGGCGTCGAGATCGGCAAGCCCGTCACGCCATCGCGCCAGCTCGAGCCTCGCCACAGGCTCAGCACAAACCGCCACCTCATGCCCCACCGTCCGCCCCACACCGCCCCCGCGACGGGCACCGCTCCCGCCGGGAGCGACGCCATCGCAACGGCGCGACCCTCAGCCGCGGCCTCGCCATCGGCCAGCCCGCCTGCCTCCTGAGCGGCGCCACCGCCACCACCCTGCGCAGCGCCACCGCCATCAGCACCGTCAACGCCCCGAGCGACGCTGCCGTCAGCACTGCGGCACCGCCCTCGCCCGGGGCAGAGCTGTACGGGCTGGTCTTCACAGCGGCCCTGACCAGGTATTTGGCCAGCCTGAGCAGCTTCTGCGGCTTTGGGCGCCGCGCAGGGTCCGCGAGCCACCTCTCCAGGTCGGCCGCCAACTCACCACCGGCCAAGGTCAGCCCCCTCCGGAAGGCCGGATCGGCCGCGGCGGCGCGCAGCCGTTCCTCCTTCTCCAGGGACTCCCGAGCGACGACCTCAGGCAGGCGAGCGCGCAGCCCGGCGCACTCGCGCGCACGCCGTACCCACTCCTCCACCTCGCCCCTCAGCCCGTACGGCAACACCGCCGCCAACTCCCGCCCGGAGCGAAGGCGCCCGGTGTGCAGCGCCCGCCGCAGCCCCACGAGCACCGGCCTGGAACCGGACGCGCCGAGCTCTCCATTGACGTCACCGAGCGCCACGGCCCCAGGACGTTGCCGTCGGGGTCGGTGGCGGCGGGGAAAAAAATCCCATCAGGCCCACCGGCCCCACCCGCGGCCATCAGAAGATCCTCCTTCGACCGCCAGCCGCCGCCCATCCGCCTCCACCCGGGCGGTCTCGGCGAGCAGCCGGGTCACCAGCGCATAGGACTCGTCCCATGGCGGGGATTCCAGCTGCGCGGCCGCGAACCCGCACGTGAGAACAGCGACCGGCGGGCCATCGCATTCCGCTCAATAACCGTCATTACATGACGCCCCATTCGCTTTATTGGCACCAAAATGCAACGGTGCGCGGGCACCGCCACTGCGACGCCCGAGTACCACGTCAGGCGCTCGAACAGGAGCAGCGGATATAGCAGAAGCAGTTACACGAAGCGCCCACTTCGGTTATGCCGTGACCAGCAGTAAGGGACTCGACCGCAACACCGTCATCGGCGAGTTCCAAGACGTCCATAGGCAGATGGCTGAGGTCCATCCGGACTCTCATTCTGGGGGTAAACGCCCATCGACATTCCAGGCAAACGCACGGATGTGCATCGCCTGACATAGGAACACCTTTGCGACATCGCCGACGCTAGGTGCACATCGACACGCAGCACGGGTGCCAGGACCAGCGACGATCCCGTACGCCGGACCATGGACGTCACCAGAAGCATGCTCCTGCGATCCGGCTACAAGCGAACTTCGATGGACGAGATCGCCCGGCGGGCGGACATCGGCAAGGGCACCATTTATCTCAGCTGGGACACGAAAGACGGCCTCATAAGAACGCTCGCCATTCAGGAAATTGTCGGAGTCGTCCTGCCGTCGCAGGCCTCTCGGAGTTCTCCCGCGAGCTGTTCACCCTCGTGTTCAGGCATCCACACCTCCGAGCACTCTACATCTATGACAAGGAAACGATCGGAAGAGCCTACGACGATCCCCAGCTCGCTTTCCAGTGTTATCGCTTCACCACGTTCACGCTATTTCGCAATTATCTCCGGATGCTCCACGAGAGCGAAATGTGGGACCCGTCCCACGGTTTCGCCCTCAACGCCCTGCTTTCCGGTTTCATCGAACTCCACCTGCACGCCGAGATCGTCGACGCGCGACCCGATCTCGCACCCACGCCGACAGTCTGGCCGGCCTCATCAGGAGCCCTTTCGAGCCCGCTGATCAAATCCCGGCCGAAGAACTGACCGACCCGCCCGCCGTACCGTCGAGATCTTCGACGGCGCCACGGCGGAATACCGGGCGAAACTCACCCCCAACCCCTGGCCGCCTCACTGAGCTCACCACGGCGCTGCTGGACGAGATCGACGAGGACGAGTTCGACCTGGTCGAGAACATCGCACCGGCTGCCCGTGATGGTGATCGCCGAGATGCTCGACATCCCAATCCACGACGGCGAACTGTTCCGCACCTGGGCCGACCGGCTGGTCGCACTGCACGTCGAGGACCCCCAGGACGTCGAGATCGGGCGGATCGTCGGCCAGGCCATGGCGAAATGGGGGAATACGTCCTCACCATATGCGCGAGCGCCACACCCGTCCGCAGGACGACCTGGTCAGCCGGATGGCCGCGGCCGAGGTGGACGGCGACCGGCTAACCGACGTCGAGATCGTCAACTCCTCCTGCCCGCCGGACAGATCACCAGCACCATGGCGCTGGGGAACGCGTTTCTGTGCTTCCGTGACGCGCCCGGCGTGGAGAGTGCCGTACGGGCCCGGGGAGCTGATCGCACCGGCCTTTGAGGAGGTGCTCAGGCTGCGCCCGCCGCTCACCCAGGCCGCCCGGCTGCCCACGGCCGACGTCGAGATCGACGGCACGCCGATCCCGGCCGGTTCCATGGTCATCAATTGGCTGCCGTCCGCGAACTACGACGAACGCCACTTCGCCGACCCCGAACGCTTCGACCTCGACCGGCAGCTCACCGGCCGGCTCGCGTTCGGCCAGGGCATGCACTTCTCTCTGGGCGCCCAGCTCGGGGCTGGAGCGCCTGCTGAGTCGCTTCACCGAGCCCCATCCCGAAAAGCGCCCCTTCAACGAGAGCCAGATCTTCGCCGTCAGGGAGATGCACGTGAGAGGTTCCTCATGACCAAGCCCCTGCTGATCTACGCGAACGTCCCCTGCTGCAACTCCAAGTGCCAGTTCTGCGACTGGGTGGCCCAGGTCCCCATATGCGACCTGCGACTCGGCGAGCAGAGCCCCGGCGGCGTCGCCCACCTGGAGGCCATCATGACCCAGATCCACGTCCAGGGGCCCCCGCCCTGCGCGAGCGAGCACTGGGTTTGCGGCGGGTGCGCGGTCTGTGGCCTGCTCCCGACCTTCGGGGGTGCGCGGCGTATGCGCGTGCGCCCGTCGTGCGACTGTGTGCGGCCTGAGCCCAGCGTACGACCAGCCCGACGTACGACCAGCGCGACGTGCGGCCAGCGCGACGTGCGGCCAGCGCGACGTGCGGCCAGCGCGACGTGCAGCGGGTGGGTAGGAGCCACGAGGCCGGTCAAGCGGGCGCCGTTGCGGCGGTCAGCCGGTGAAGGGTCAGAGGCGTCTCCTGGAGGGCCATCAGCCCCGTACGGCCACTGGCGCCCACCGTGCCCCGCCGTACCAGACGATCCTGAGCCCCCGCCGTACCCTGCCGCACCAGACGATCCTGAGCCCCCGCCGTACCCGATGGCGCTGAAAAGCAGCGTGCCCGGGCCCCCGAAATCGGGAGCCCGGGCGCGTCACCCGGCGACTAGAAGAACATCACCGGTTGTACTGACCGAAGTCGTACTCCTCCAGAGGAACCGCCTCGCCGCTGCCAGTCCCGAAGGTGTAGTCGGCGGCCGAGCCGTCGTAACCACCCACGGTGTACATGGCCGCCTTGGCCTCCTCGGTCGGCTCCACCCGGATGTTGCGGTACTGCGGCATGCCAGTGCCGGCCGGGATGAGCTTACCGATGATGACGTTCTCCTTCAGGCCCAGCAGCGAGTCGGACTTGGCGTGGATCGCCGCGTCCGTCAGCACCCTGGTCGTCTCCTGGAAGGAGGCCGCCGACAGCCACGACTCGGTGGCCAGCGACGCCTTGGTGATGCCCATGAGGACCGGACGGCCGGCGGCCGGCGAGCCGCCCTCCGCCACCGTCTCGCGGTTCATCAGCTCGAAGCGCGGCCGCTCCACGAGCTCGCCGGGCAGCAGGTCGGTGTCACCGGACTCGAGCACGTTCACGCGCTTGAGCATCTGCCGCACGATGATCTCGATGTGCTTGTCGTGGATCGACACACCCTGCGACCGGTAGACCTGCTGGACCTCCGCCACCAGGTGCAGCTGCACGGCCCGCGGGCCGAGGATGCGCAGCACCTCGTTGGGGTTGACCGCACCGGCGACGAGCTGCTGCCCGACCGACACGCGCTGGCCGTCCTGCACGAGCAGGCGCGAACGCATCGACACCGGGTACGCGATCTCCTCCGAGCCGTCGTCGGGGGTGATCACGATCTTCCTGGTCTTGTCGGTCTCGTCGATGCGAACCCGGCCCTCGGCCTCGGAGATCGGGGCGACACCCTTGGGGATGCGCGCCTCGAACAGCTCCGTGACACGGGGCAGACCGTGGGTGATGTCGGCGCCGGCCACACCACCGGTGTGGAACGTACGCATGGTCAGCTGCGTGCCCGGCTCACCGATCGACTGGGCGGCGATGATGCCGACCGCCTCGCCGACGTCCACGAGCTTGCCGGTGGCCAGCGAGCGGCCGTAGCAGGTCGCGCAGACACCGATCTTGGCCTCGCAGACGAGCGCGCTGCGGGTGCGGACGGTCTCGATGCCGGCCTCGACCAGCGCGGTGACGTGGTTGTCGTTGATGTCGACACCCGCCGCCGCGATGACCTTGCCGTCGACCTCGACGTCCTCGGCCAGGATGCGGCCGTGCACGTTGGACTCGGCGTTCTCGGCCTTGACCAGGTTGCCCGACGCGTCGCGCTCGCCGACGTGCAGCGGGACGGCGCGGTCGGTGCCGCAGTCGATCTCGCGCACGATGACGTCCTGCGCCACGTCCACCAGACGACGGGTCAGGTAGCCCGAGTCGGCGGTACGCAGGGCGGTGTCGGCCAGACCCTTCCGCTGACCGTGGGTGGAGATGAAGTACTCCAGCACCGACAGGCCCTCGCGGAACGAGGCCTTGATCGGCCGCGGGATCGTCTCACCCTTGGTGTTGGACACCAGGCCACGGATGCCGGCGATCTGCCGGACCTGCATCTTGTTACCACGGGCGCCGGAGTTGACCATCATCCAGACCGGGTTGGTCGCCGGGAAGGCGTTGACCATGTCGGTCTCGACGTCGGCCGTCGCGTGCGTCCAGATCTCGATGAGCTCCTGACGGCGCTCCTCGTCGGTGATCAGACCGCGCTCGTACTCCCGCTGGACCTTGTCGGCCCGGCGCTCGTAGTTTTCCATGATGTCGGTCTTGTTCGGCGGCGCGACGACGTCCTCGATCGAGATCGTGACACCGGAGCGCGTCGCCCAGCGGAAGCCGGCGTCCTTGAGCGCGTCGAGCGAAGCGGCGACCTCGATCTTGGGGTAGGTCTCCGCCAGCTCGTTCACGATCGTGGACAGCTGCTTCTTGCCGACCTGGAAGTCGACGAACGGGTAGCTGTCGGGCAGCGTCAGGTTGAACAGGCACCGGCCGAACGTGGTCTCCAGCCGGATCGGGTCACCCTGCTCCCAGCCCTCAGGCGCAACCCAGTCGCGCGGCGGCAGGATGTCCTTCATCCGGATCTGGATCTTCGCCTGAATCTCCAGCTCGCGGCGGTCGAAGGCCATCTGCGCCTCGGCGATCGAGCCGAACACGCGGCCCTCGCCCAGCGCGCCTTCCTTCTGGGTGGTCAGCCAGTAGAGGCCGATGACCATGTCCTGAGTGGGCATCGTCACGGGCTTGCCGTCGGCCGGCTTGAGGATGTTGTTGGTCGAGAGCATCAGGATGCGTGCCTCGGCCTGGGCCTCAGCCGACAGCGGCAGGTGCACGGCCATCTGGTCGCCGTCGAAGTCCGCGTTGAACGCGGTGCAGACGAGCGGGTGGATCTGGATGGCCTTGCCCTCGACCAGCTGCGGCTCGAACGCCTGGATGCCCAGGCGGTGGAGCGTCGGAGCGCGGTTGAGCAGCACCGGGTGCTCGGTGATGACCTCTTCGAGCACGTCCCACACCACAGGGCGGGCGCGCTCGACCATCCGCTTGGCCGACTTGATGTTCTGGGCGTGGTTGAGGTCGACCAGCCGCTTCATCACGAACGGCTTGAACAGCTCCAGCGCCATCTGCTTGGGCAGACCGCACTGGTGCAGCTTGAGCTGCGGGCCGACGACGATGACCGAACGGCCGGAGTAGTCGACTCGCTTGCCCAGCAGGTTTTGACGGAAACGACCCTGCTTACCCTTGAGCATGTCGCTCAGGGACTTCAGCGGCCTGTTGCCAGGACCGGTGACCGGGCGACCGCGGCGGCCGTTGTCGAACAGCGCGTCGACGGCCTCCTGCAGCATCCGCTTCTCGTTGTTCACGATGATCTCGGGCGCGCCGAGGTCGAGAAGCCTCTTGAGGCGGTTGTTGCGGTTGATGACCCGGCGGTAGAGGTCGTTGAGGTCGGAGGTCGCGAACCGGCCACCGTCGAGCTGCACCATCGGGCGCAGGTCCGGCGGGATGACCGGGATGCAGTCGAGCACCATGCCGCGCGGCGAGTTGGTGGTGTTGAGGAACGCCGACACGACCTTGAGCCGCTTGAGGGCACGGGCCTTCTTCTGGCCCTTGCCGCTGCGGATGGTCTCGCGCAGGTTTTCGGCCTCGGCGTCGAGGTCGAAGCTGATCAGGCGGTCCTGGATCGCCTGCGCGCCCATGCCGCCCTTGAAGTAGCGGCCGAAGCGGTCACGCATCTCGCGGTAGAGCAGCTCGTCGCCCTCGAGGTCCTGGACCTTGAGGTTCTTGAAGCGGCTCCAGACCTCCTCGAGCCGGTCCAGCTCGCGCTGGGCCCGGTCGCGGAGCTGACGCATCTCGCGCTCGGCGCCCTCGCGGACCTTCCGGCGCTGGTCGCCCTTGGCACCGGCGGCCTCGAGCTCGGCCAGGTCGGCCTCGAGCTTCTTCTGCCGGGCCTCGACGTCGGCGTCACGGCGCTGCTCGACGTGCTGCCGCTCGACGGAGATCTTCGCCTCCAGCGAGGGCAGGTCACGCTCACGCATCTCGGTGTCGACATGCGTGATCATGTAGGCCGCGAAGTAGATGACCTTCTCCAGGTCCTTCGGGGCCAGGTCGAGCAGGTAGCCGAGGCGCGACGGGACGCCCTTGAAGTACCAGATGTGCGTGACCGGCGCGGCCAGCTCGATGTGGCCCATCCGCTCACGACGCACCTTGGCGCGAGTCACCTCGACGCCACAGCGCTCACAGATGATGCCCTTGAAGCGGACGCGCTTGTACTTGCCGCAGTAGCACTCCCAGTCGCGGGTCGGACCGAAGATCTTCTCGCAGAAGAGCCCGTCCTTTTCCGGCTTGAGGGTGCGGTAGTTGATGGTCTCGGGCTTCTTGACCTCGCCGTGCGACCACTGACGGATGTCGTCGGCCGTCGCGAGGCCGATCCTGAGCTCGTCGAAGAAGTTGACGTCCAGCATTTTGTGCGATCTCCCCCTCAGACTTCTTCCACGCTGCTCGGCTCACGCCGGGACAGATCGATGCCGAGCTCTTCCGCCGCGCGGAAGACGTCCTCGTCCGTGTCGCGCATCTCGATGGACATGCCGTCGCTGGAGAGCACCTCGACGTTGAGGCACAGCGACTGCATCTCCTTGATGAGGACCTTGAAGGACTCCGGAATACCCGGCTCGGGAATGTTCTCGCCCTTGACGATGGCCTCGTAGACCTTCACCCGGCCGAGAACGTCGTCGGACTTGATGGTCAGCAGCTCCTGCAGGGCGTAGGCGGCGCCGTACGCCTCCAGCGCCCACACCTCCATCTCACCGAAGCGCTGACCACCGAACTGTGCCTTACCACCCAGCGGCTGCTGGGTGATCATCGAGTACGGACCCGTCGAACGCGCGTGAATCTTGTCGTCGACCAGGTGCAGCAGCTTGAGAATGTAGATGTAGCCGACCGAGATCGGGTACGGGAACGGCTCACCGGAACGACCGTCGAACAGCCGGGCCTTGCCCGTCGCCTGGACCATCCGGTCACCGTCGCGGTTGGCGATGGTGTTGTCGAGGAGACCGACGATCTCCTCCTCGTGGGCGCCGTCGAAGACCGGCGTGGCCATGTTGGTGCGCGGGGCCACCTTCTCGAAGCCCTTGTCACGCAGCCGCTCGGCCCAGGCCTCCGCGATGCCGGAGATGTCCCAGCCGCGGGCGGCGATCCACCCCAGGTGGGTCTCCAGCACCTGGCCGACGTTCATTCGGCCGGGCACGCCCAGCGGGTTGAGGATGATGTCGACCGGCGTGCCGTCCTCCAGGAACGGCATGTCCTCGACGGGCAGGATCTTGGAGATGACGCCCTTGTTGCCGTGCCGGCCGGCCAGCTTGTCGCCGTCGGTGATCTTCCGCTTCTGGGCCACGTAGACGCGGACCAGCTCGTTGACACCCGGCGGCAGCTCGTCGCCCTCCTCGCGGGAGAACACGCGGACGCCGATGACCTTGCCCTGCTCACCGTGCGGCACCTTCAGCGAGGTGTCACGGACCTCGCGGGCCTTCTCACCGAAGATCGCGCGCAGCAGCCGCTCCTCCGGCGTCAGCTCGGTCTCACCCTTGGGCGTGACCTTGCCGACCAGGATGTCGCCGGGGACGACCTCGGCGCCGATGCGGATGATGCCGCGCTCGTCCAGGTCGGCCAGGACCTCCTCGGAGACGTTCGGGATGTCCCGGGTGATCTCCTCGGGGCCCAGCTTGGTGTCGCGGGCGTCGACCTCGTGCTCCTCGATGTGGATCGAGGACAGCACGTCGTCCTGCACCAGCCGCTGGGACAGGATGATCGCGTCTTCGTAGTTGTGGCCCTCCCACGGCATGAACGCCACCAGGAGGTTCTTGCCCAGCGCCATCTCGCCCTTGTCGGTGCAGGGGCCGTCGGCGATGACCTGGTTGACCTCCACCCGGTCGCCCTCGGCGACGATGGGCTTCTGGTTGAACGAGGTGCCCTGGTTGGAGCGCTTGAACTTGGCGACACGGTACGTGGTGCGCGTGCCGTCGTCGTTCATGACGGTGATGTAGTCGGCGGAGACCTCCTCGACCACACCGGCCTTCTCGGCGTTGATGACGTCGCCGGCGTCGGTCGCGGCACGGTATTCCATGCCGGTGCCGACCAGCGGCGCCTCGCTCTTCAGCAGCGGCACGGACTGCCTCTGCATGTTGGAGCCCATGAGCGCGCGGTTGGCGTCGTCGTGCTCGAGGAAGGGGATCATCGCGGTGGCCACCGACACCATCTGGCGCGGCGACACGTCGATGTAGTCGACCTCCTCGGCCCGCATGAGCTCGGTCTCACCGCCCTTGGTGCGGACCAGGACGCGGGGCTCGGCGAACGACCCGTCGGCGTTGAGCACCGTGTTGGCCTGCGCCTTGACGTAGCGGTCTTCCTCGTCGGCGGTCAGGTAGTCGATCTGCTCGGTCACCTTGCCGTCGACGACCTTGCGGTAAGGCGTCTCGACGAACCCGAAGGCGTTGATCCGGCCGTAGGAGGCCAGCGAGCCGATGAGGCCGATGTTGGGGCCTTCAGGCGTCTCGATCGGGCACATCCGGCCGTAGTGGGACGGGTGCACGTCACGGACCTCGAAGCCGGCCCGCTCACGGGACAGACCACCGGGACCCAGCGCGGACAGACGCCGCTTGTGCGTCAGGCCGGCCAGCGGGTTGGTCTGGTCCATGAACTGCGACAGCTGCGAGGTGCCGAAGAACTCCTTGATCGACGCCACGACCGGGCGGATGTTGATCAGGGTCTGCGGCGTGATCGCCTCGACGTCCTGCGTGGTCATGCGCTCGCGCACGACGCGCTCCATACGGGCCAGACCCAGGCGGACCTGGTTCTGGATGAGCTCGCCGACGCTGCGCAGACGACGGTTGCCGAAGTGGTCGATGTCGTCGACCTCGACGATGACCTCGCGGTCGTTGGCACCCGGCATCGACTCCTCGCCCGCGTGCAGGCGGACGATGTATTCGATCGTGGCGACGATGTCGTCCTCGGTCAGGGTGCCCTGCGAGATCTCCGAGTCGACGCCCAGCTTCTTGTTGATCTTGTATCGGCCGACCTTGGCCAGGTCGTACCGCTTGGGGTTGAAGTAGAGGTTCTCCAGCAGGGTCTGCGCCGACTCCTTGGTCGGCGGCTCACCCGGCCGCAGCTTGCGGTAGATGTCCAGCAGCGCGTCATCCTGGCCGGCCGTGTGGT